>NC_017243.1:1321915-1982872 GCF_000223215.1 Brachyspira intermedia PWS/A | reverse complement strand
AACTATATTCAATGATTCTGTAAGTGAAAGTGCTGATATAATATCCTTATAGCTTTCTGCAGTATTTTTGAAATAATCTGAAGTATAGCGAATTATTACATCAAGTTTTTTGTTTGGAGGCAAATTAAATGATGAACGTGAGTTTCTTATTCCTGACACTATATCTTGAATCAAGTTGAAATCTTTTTCTATATCTTCAAATATATATTTAGCATTAGATTTAGGATACTCTCTAATCATCAATGCTTTTGAATCAATATTATGCTTTGGTAAATTAGAGTAAATTTCTTCTGTTATAAATGGCATAAATGGGTGAATCATAGCCATTGATTCTTCAAGTACATATAATAATACAGCAATAGTTTTTTCTTTCTTGCTTTCATCTTTCAAATCGAATTTACTTATTTCTATGTACCAATCACAGAACTCATTCCAATAGAATTTATAAATTGTCTGAGAAGCCTCATCAAATCTATACTCTTTTAATTTCTGAGTAGTTGATTCAATAGCTTTCTGAAGTCTTGATAATATCCATTTATCTTTGTTTTCGAGAGTGTAGCTGTCTAAATCTTTTATATTAGCATTATCATCGATATTTCCAAAAATATATTTAGCACTGTTATAGATTTTATTAGCAAACTTTCCGCCCATCTTGAAAAGTTCTCTGTCAAGCCAAATATCCTGTCCGCCTAATGAAGTTATGAATGATAAAGTAAATCTGAATGCATCAGCACCATGCTCATCAATAATTTCTATAGGGTCAATGCCGTTTCCTAAACTCTTAGACATTTTTCTTCCGATTTTATCTCTTATAAGTCCGTTAAGATAAACATCTTTGAAAGGCACATCATTCATAAAATGAGTTCCTGCCATAATCATTCTAGCAACCCAGAAGAATAATATATCATAACCTGTAACAAGTGCTGTAGTAGGGTAGAAGTATTTTAATTCCTCATTAACTTCAGGCCATCCGAAAGTAGAGAAAGGCCATAACCAAGAAGAGAACCAAGTATCAAGTACATCTTCATCTTGATGAATATTTTTAGATTTACACTTAGTACATTCTGTAATATCTGTTTTTGAAACCATCATCTCGCCGCAGTCATCGCAGTACCAAACAGGAATTCTATGTCCCCACCATAATTGTCTGCTTATACACCAATCTCTGATATCAGTCATCCAGTGATTGTAAGTGTTAATCCATCTTTCAGGATAAATTTTTGTATTGCCGTCATTAACCGCCTTGTATGCTTTTTCTGCTAAAGGCTTCATTTTTACAAACCATTGATCGCTGTAATAAGGCTCTACAACATTATGACATCTGTAACAATGTCCTACTTGGTGTTTAATATTATCCTTTCCAACGAATGCACCTAATTTTTCAAGTTCATGTATTATCAAAGCTCTTGCTTCTTTAACTGTTTTACCTTGATAATTAGCAGGTGTATTTTCATTGAATGTACCGTCGACATTAAGTATATTTATTATTTCTAAATTATGTCTTTGAGCTATAGCAAAGTCATTAGGGTCATGTGCTGGAGTGATTTTTAAAGCCCCTGTACCGAACTCTTTATCAACATAAGTATCTTTTACTAGTCTTAATTTTCTGCCTACAATAGGAAGTATTAAAACATCTTGTTCTGTAAGATTGGCATATCTTTCATCATCAGGGTGAACAGCAATAGCAACGTCAGCTAAAATAGTTTCAGGTCTTGTAGTAGCTATTTCAATATATTCATCTTTTCCTTCTATTTGGTATTTAACATGATATAAAGCACCAGCTACTTCTTCATGCTCTACCTCATCATTAGCTAAAGCAGTACCGCAGCTAGGACAATAGTTAATAAGATATTTTCCTCTATATATTAAACCCTGATTATAAAGCTCAACGAATACCTCTCTTACAGCATTGCTAAGTCCTTCATCAAGAGTAAATCTTTCTCTGTCCCAATCGCATGAACAGCCTATTTTTTCTAACTGTTTTACTATGATAGAGTGATGTTCATTAGCAACTTCCCAAGTTTTTTTAACGAATGCCTCTCTTCCTAAATCATGCTTATTTTTGCCTTCAGCCTTTAATCTCCTTTCAACAACATTTTGAGTGGCAATACCAGCATGGTCAGTTCCAGGCATCCATAAAGTACATTTTCCAAGCATTCTATGAAATCTTATAAGTATATCCTGAAGCGTATTATTAAGACCATGTCCCATATGAAGTACGCCTGTAACATTTGGAGGAGGTATGACTATAGAATATGGCTCTTTATTTTTATCCATAACAGCATGAAAAAATCCATTCTCTTTCCAGAAATTATATAATTTGTCCTCGATATTTTTAGGGGTATATGACCCTTCTAAAGTATGTTTCATATTCTTTTCCTCCAATCAGTCAATAATAATATTAAAAATTGATAATATATTTTATACTATATAGAATATTTTTCAATTATTAATTTTTATTTGTATCAATTTATTAATATAATATTAAATATTAAAACTGTAAATTTATTGATTTTTTATTTTGTAGATTTTATGGTTTTATATTGCAGTCTTTTTTAAAATATGATATTCTTATTTTTTTGAGACTATGATAAATAATATGATAAATGAATGGAAACAAATATGAACAATATGAATGAAGCCTTAGACTATATATACTCATTTATGGGTAAAAAGACATTGCATAAAAATAGTTTTAATCATATGAACAATGTTAAAGGTATTTTAAAAATTTTAGGATACAAGCAGATTTTTAAAGTTATACATATAACAGGAACAAAAGGAAAAGGCTCTACTACATTGGTATTGTCAAAAATGCTTTCATCTATAGGCTATAAGTCTGGAGCTTTCATTTCTCCTCATATAGTTAATGAAAGAGAGAGAATATCTATAAATGAAGAATGGATAAGCGAAGAAGATTTTATTAATATAACAAATAAATTAAAGAATATTATAGATAATAATGAAATATATAGTAATGTAACCGTATTTGAAATATTTACAATAATGGGGCTTTATTACTTCTTTATAAAAGGCGTTGATTATGCATGTATTGAAGTTGGTATAGGAGGTAAATTGGATTGTACTAATATAGTGGAATCTGATATAAGCATACTCACATCAATATCTTATGATCATATGGAAGTGTTAGGCTATACTATAGAAGAAATAACTACTCAGAAAGCAGGAATAATAAAACCTAATTCTGTTGTAATATCAGCTTATCAGGAAGAGAATTCTATAAAAATAATAGAAAACATATCAAAAGAAAATAACTGTAAATTATATGTTTTTAAAAGAGATTTTAATTCAGAAATAATACTAAATAGCAATGAAAAATTAGAATTTAATTATTTGGAGAATAATAAAAAATATAGTTTTTCAACTGTTTTGCTTGGGGAACATCAGGCAGAAAATATATCTCTTTCTTTTAAAGCATTAAATATACTTCTTAAAGCGGATAATAATCATACAGAAAAAAATATTAATAAGGCAGTAAAGTCTTTAAAAGATTTTAGTATAAATGCAAGACTCACATTTATGCATAAAAATCCTGATATAATAGTAGATGGTGCTCATAATTCAAAATCATTAGAAAGAATACTGAACACTATATATAAATGGTATGATGATGTTATAATATTATTTGCACCTTTGAGTCAGAAAGATATAAAAAATATGTCTGAAGTATTAAAACAACATGATTCATTAATAGTACTAAGTTCACCGGACAATATAGCCCATAAAGAAGCAGACAGCTATAAAACTTATAAATATTTTAAAGATAATAGTAATGTTAAGCACATACCGAATTTTCATGAAGCAGTTGAAAATTTAAAATCAATTAATAAAATTAATAAGCCTGTACTTGTAATAGGTTCATTATATGCAGCCAGTGAATTTATAAGTTTATATAAAAATAAGGATATATAAAAATATATTTCAATATGTTATAAAACTTTTTCTAATTATATAAATAATAGTTCTTCTCTTTCTTTTTCACTAAATTTGAATATATCTAAATGTATGCCAAACTGAACACCTACATCAACAGAAAATAATTTACCAGGATATTTGTATCCTTCGCCTAATGAACCTAAATTATCTTTTATTGCCATGTTTGGAATATCAAAATTAACGTATAATGATAAACTTAGAACAATTAAATTTATACCTGTATAAAGTCTTATATAAGGTATTAAAGGGTTATTAAATCTTGATGATAAAGTTCCGCCATTTAATCCTGTATCATTACCTCCAATCCAATATTTACCTGTGAAAGGAAATTTAATGCCTCCTCCTATGCCTAATTGAAATATTGCAGGCCGCCATTCAAAATTAATCCCTGTCATAAGGCTGTCAAATTCATGTGTAAAATCCTGATAATCATATTGAAATTTGAATGTATCTCTATACCAGCCTATATCTAAGCCTATAGAAATATTATGAATACCTTTTCTACCTATATTAAAATTGATTCTAGGTTGAAATATAACTCCTACTTCAAATGCACTTTGAGGAGATAATGTTAAATTTGGATCTGCATTATTATTTTGATAGATACTAGGAATGCTTCCTCCTAATGGGATATAAAGTCCTAATCCTAAAGAGTTAGAGTAGGCTAGTGCTGATGTCATTATAAATATAGTGATCATTATAATACTTTTTTTCATATTTTTCTCCTTAAAACCATTATGTTTAGGGATATGATAGAAACATGAAATAATTTAGAATATTCCTTTTTGATAAAAAAATAATGAAAGAATAAACGAATGTTTAAAATTTGAGAATACAAACTTAGAATTTTTAAAATAGAAATTTGAATATTGCATAAATTAATTCCATAAAACTTTTCATAAACCTATTACTAATGTAAATGTTTTTATATAAAAGTCAATATAAAAATATATAATTTTGTTATACCTTATATTGGTATTTGTATTTTTTTAAATTATATTCTGTATAATTAAACTATATTAGTTTATATAAAATAGGGATATATAAAAATATATCCCCATTGTTATAAAACTTTTTCTATACTGAATTATTTGATAGTTTCTTAATAGGTTATTGATTCTCTCCGAATTCGAATATATCTAAATGTAAACCAATCTGAACACCTATATCAACAGAAGCTAATTTTCCAGGATAGCTATATCCTTCACCTAATGAAGATAAGTTATCTTTTATTTGCATATTTGGTATGTCGAAATTAACATATAATGCTAAACTTACAAGATATAAATCTATACCTGTATAAAAGCTTATATAAGGTATAACAGTATTATTAAATCTTGTTGAGAAATGTCCTACGTTTAATGCTACATTACTGTCTCCTGTCCAATATTTACCTAAGAAAGGAAATTTAACACCTGCTCCTATACCTAATAGAAATAGAGAAGGACTCCATCTAAAATTAATCCCTGTCATAACAGTATCAAATTCATGTGTAAAGTTTTGAGAAGCAGTTTGGAATTTAAATGTGTCTCTATACCAACCTACATCTATACCTATATGTATATTGTTATATTTATCTATATTAAGAGTAACTCTAGGATTAAATATAACACCTACTTCAAATGCTGTTTTAGGACTCAATGATGCGGTCGGATTTAAATTGTCATTTTGATATATGCTAGGAATACTTCCCCCAATGGGATATAAAGTCCTACACCTAAAGAGTGAGAGTAGGCTAATGCCGATGTAATCAGGAATGTACTGATTAGTATAATGCTTTTTTTCATATTTTTCTCCTTAAAACTATTATGTTTAGGGATATGATAGAAACATGAAATAATTTAGAATATTCCTTTTTGATAAAAAAAATAATGAAAGAATAAACGAACGTTTAAAATTTGAGAACACAAACGTAGAATTTTTAAGATAGAAATTTAAATATTGCATAAATTAATTCCATAAAACTTTTCATAAACCTAATATTAATGTAAATGTTTTTTATATAAAAGTCAATATGAAAATATATATTTTTGCTATACTATATCTTAGTATAGAGTTTTTATAATATATAATGTTAATTTTGTATAATTATAAAAATGGGTATATATAAAAATATATCACCATATGTTATAAAACTTTTTCTATTATGATGATTTATTAATAATATGTATATTATTCTTCTAATGAAGATAAGTTTTACTTTATTTTGAAATTTGATATATAGAAATTCAAATATTGCATAAATTAATTATATAAAAGTAAATACGAATTATATGTTTTTGTTATACTATACCTTGGTATTTATTTATGATATCTATAGTTCTTTTGGAAGCACCATTGTTTTGTATTAATAAATTATATGCTTTATCTGCCAAATTATTTCTAAGCTCTTCATTTTGATATGCTTCTTTTATTGTATCGGCTAATTTTACTTTATCATCACAAGTGAGTACAGCTTCTTTCATATATTCATATATTTCAATAAAATTATACATATACTTTCCAACTATAACAGGCTTTTTAAAATAAATAGCTTCTAATATATTATGTCCGCCCATAGTTCCCATAAAAGTACCACCCATTATAACTAAGTCAGAAAGCTTATACCAATTCAATAATTCACCTATTGTATTTATTATTATTCCGTCTTCAGATGTTTTATCATAATCTGTATAAAGAGGCATTTCATAATCTAATTTATTAGCTAGTTTTTGTATATCTTCACCTCTGTTTATGTCCCTTGGTACTATAACTATATATACTTTATCTTTAATTCCAAGATCATTTATAGCTTTTAATATGAGTTCTTCTTCCCCTGCATGCGTACTTCCTGCTGTTATAACAAATTTATTTACAGGAATCATATTTTCTAAGTCATCTATCTTTTTTTCATCTACATGATAAGTTATATCGTATTTTAAATTTCCTGTAACAGTGATAAGAGATTCAGGCATTCCTATATATATCATATTTTCTTTATCTATATTACTCTGAGCTAATATTTTTGTATACATATTGAAATAAGGCTTAAAAAAGAATTTAAAATTTTTATATCCTTTTATTTCTTTTTTACCTATTCTGCCATTAATCATATATAAAGGTATCAATTTTTTATGAAGCGAATATATAAGAGTAGGCCATATTTCTATTTCTGCTATCATTACATATTCAGGAGAAATTAAATTTATCAGTTTATTAATCATATGCGGATAATCTAAAGTAAGATAAAATAGTTCTACTTTATCGCCATAATTCTTTTTAGCTATGTCATAACCGCCAACTGTAGTAGTAGACAAGTAAATTGTATATCCTTTATCTATCAAAGTAAATATTATTTCTTTAACCGCTACTATTTCTCCTACACTTACAGCATGTATCCATACAGCATTTTTATTGTTTTCTTTAGGATATATGAAACCTAATCTTGATAAAGCGCCTTTTCTTATAGGTTTATTAAATATCATCATAATGGAAAAAGCTATAAATATTATAGGATAAAAAATATATCCGAATATTGTATATACAGACATCAAAAATTTCTGCATAGATTATTATTTCCTTTAAATTATAAAATAGCCGCCATAGTCATTATAATAATAAGTAAGTACACAATAAAAGAAATACCTGCCTTTACTAATGCATGATGTTTTCTTGTACCCCATTCACATTTAAAATATAATATTATAAACGCAATAAATAATAATATTTCAACAGCATTTACTATAATAAAAATAGCTTCATATATTCCTGTTTTTATATTATTATGCTCTACAATGTAAAAAGCTGCTATAGGGAAAAGCATAAATATAGATGCGTTAACTATTCTATGTATTAAAATATATTTATTCATAGCTTAAATTATACTAAAATATATATAATTGTCAAAGTAAATTTTAGTTTTATTTTAATTTTTCAATGCTTGTTATAATATGAAATTTTTTTATTATGAAGAGGAATTTGATTTATTAATTTTTACTCTTATTATAATACCTATAAATACTATTATAAACGTTATAAATACTGCAGAATATAAATTTAGGCTTAATTCATATTTAAGAAAATTTAAATTACTGAATTTATTTGCCAATTCTATTAAAACACTAGAAAAAAATTTTGCTGTTTTTGAAGGGAAAATTGATAATGGAGCATATATTTGATATGTGATTATCGTTAATATTGATGATGAAAGTATTATAAATGATATAGGCACAGCAAATATATTGGATATCAAAGAAGTAATATTTAATATTGAAAAATGATGTATGCTTAATGGAAGAACAGCAATAAGTGCAAATATGCTTATAGATAAAAATGCTAATAGTTTTATAGAAATATTTTTTATCAAGTTTGTAATTTTATTATTCGTATTTATATTATTTATCTTTTTAATTATATAAAAATTGAATATAGGATAATAAATAATTATTCCTAAAGTTGCTAAAAATGAAAATTGAAAACTTATATCTTTAATAGAGTTTGGATTTAAAAGCAGTATAATTAATCCTGATAAAAATAATGCATTAATAGAATTTCTATTTCTATCAAAATAATATGATATAAGCAGACAAAATGCCATTATACTTGCTCTTATTATAGAAACTGAAAACAATGTTATAGGCGGATATATTATTATGGTTATGATCGTTGATATTAATATTCTTTTATAAAAGTTTATAGGAAAGAAAGATAATATTAAAAATAAAATTGAAAGTATCATCGAAATATGAAGACCTGATATAGAAAGTATATGAGATATTCCAGAATCTATAAAGTATTGTCTTATATGATATGGTATTATGTTTTTATCTCCAATCATTATTCCCTGTGCTATAGAGTAGGGTATAGCTTCCATATTTGAGCCTAATGATTTTTTTATCATGTTTCTTATTTTTATGGAATGAGCATTTATATAATTAACAATAGAAAATCCGTTTTTTTGAATTACAAAATTATTATATCTGTATATGCTAGCAACACCATAAAGCATTCTGTCTGCTAGAACTTCTATTATTATTTTAGAATTATAAATATCATTATTAGTTAATATGTTTTTGTATAAATTTATTTTTGAAGATACTGTTATTTCATCATTAATGAATAATGTTTTTAATGAATCATTGTAAATTCTTATATTTCCAGCATAATTATACCAATTAGTGCCGTCATAAACTTTATCTACATAAGCAATGTATCTTTCTCTAAAACCGACAACTCCGTCATAGGATAATATTTTTGCATTGTATGCTTCTATTGGTCTGTCAAAATTACTAAGCGGATTTTTTAATATGTCATAATATCTAATAACTGTATAACTATATCCAATGAATAAGCATGAAAATATAAGTATCATTATAGAAATATTTAATTTATTTTTTAATGCCAATATTATTGATAAAACTATAAGTATAAAAGAAATTATAATTGAAATATTAAGAAAGCTGTTATTTTTAAATGCGACTGCTATACCAATTGCAAATGATAATGTAATGTATATTATATATGTGAGAGGATATAGAAAAAAGAATTTATTATAATTTTTAATCTCTTTTAACGATTCCATAGAAAATAATATTTATAATGGTGTCTAAATCTTTTTCATAAAGCTCTGAATTTTTATTTTTAGCCCATTCCAATTCAAAACCTTTTATTATTGCAAGAATAGCTTCAGTGGCAAGTCTTAAATCTATATTGAATAAACCCTTTTTTACTCCGCTTCTCAATATCATTTTTATAGTATTGTATTCTTCTTTATGATATTGTGCTCTCATATGCTCTATAAGGGTAAAGTCCTCGAATATTTCACTATGAAGTGCTTCGTAAAGATTGGCAAGTTTTATATAACCTTTTTGTCTTGTTAGAATATATGCTCTTAATTTTGCTTCTGCGGTATCTTCTTTTTTTATTGCCTCGTATAACTCTTTTTTTAAATCATTAGCTTCATTTTCGGCTATTGCAAAAAATATTTCTTCTTTACTTTTAAAATAATGATAAATACTGCTTTTAGATTTATGCACCATCAATGCTATATCGCTCATAGATGCTTTTTTGAATCCGTATTTTTTGAATAATCTTTTTCCAGCATTTACTATCTGTTCACGAGGAGTCATTTTACTAGCCTTTAACCCATATTTAATTATATTATATACTCTATTTTTTATTTGTCAAAGTTTATTAAAAATAAAGAATGTTAATATATGTATATATAAAAATATTTGTTATTAATAATATGATAATTTTTAATTTATAAATTTATATTGATGTATAAATGTTTTTATGTTAATATATTACTATGTGTAATAGGTTTGATATAAATATATTTGATGATATTGATATTTTAAAAGAATTAGCAAAAACTTGGCATGCTTATTATAATTTTAGAATGTCTTGTATATCATTAAAAAATTCAGAGTATTTATTAAGTATATTATCTTTAATACTAAATCCAGCCAATCATTATGAATATAAAGATATTGGTATGATATCGTATGGTATTTTAGAAGAATATCATTCTAAACATAAAGAGTTTGGCATATTAAAAGAGTTTTTAGATAGAGAATATAATTCAGAAATTTTATCAGAGATAGTAACTTTATTAGAGGGGAATGATATTGTCATTGATAAAAAATACGATGAAGATATTAATTATATAGATAATTTGGATTTAGATCCTATTTTAAAATTATTAGTTTATCAGAAAATATCTTATGAATATGTTAAGAAGTATCAAAGCAGTTTTATAATATGCCGTGTTATATTTAATATATATTCATATAAATTAAAATTATTAGATACACCGATATTATATCCTTATCAATTTTTTGAAGCGAGTATGAATGGTGCTTCAGATAAAGAGTCTATAATAAGGTATTTAAAATTTTTAAGAGGAATATGTTTATACGCTGTAGATACTATTAGCTTTGTTCATAAGAATTTATTAGTACTTAAAAATAAATTACTTCTTAATAAAAATTTTAAGAAATTGACTGATTCTAATGTATTTTCTATTATATTTATTACTCCTTATATAAGAATAGTTGATTTAATGGAAATATTTGATTGGAAAAGAGATAAAGCAGCAAGATTATTATCAAAATTAAGAGAAGAGGGCTTATTTTCTGAAACTAAGGTGAAAAAAGAGAAAATATTTGTGAATAAGTACATAATAGGCTTATTTGAGTCAGGAGAAAATGAAAAACCTGAAGAGTTTTTGAATAAGTTTATATAAAAATGCTTGACATTTTTTTAAAAACATGTACAATGCTTATGATTTAATAGACATCGCGGGGTGGAGCAGTTGGTAGCTCGTTGGGCTCATAACCCAAAGGTCGTAGGTTCAAGTCCTGCCCCCGCTAATAGCCAAAAATAGACTTAGGCTTATTGTTTTGGCGGCGTGGCTCAGGTGGTTAGAGCATGCGGCTCATATCCGCAGTGTCAGGGGTTCAAGTCCCTTCGCCGCTAATAATTTTATAAAAAGGCAGGTGAGTGAATTGGTAAGAGTATTCGCTAATGAAGGCGAACCAGTAGAAAGCGTTATTAAAAGATTCCGCAGAGCTTGTGAAAATGAAGGTATTTTACAGGATCTTAAAGAAAAACAATTCTATAAAAAACCTTCTCTTGAGAAAAAACTTCAAAGAGAAAAAGCTCTTAAGAGAATGAAAAGAAAAATCAAAAAAGAACGCAGACTTGGTTTGTTATAATTTATCTGTTTTTTTATTCAAAGCATTGATATTTCGTATCAGTGCTTTTTTTAATCTAGTTAATATATATACTTGAAAATATTTATTATTTAATGTATAATTCTCACAATTTTAAAATGAAATAATTTTAAAAGTTTAATAAATGATAATAATTTTAATTTAATAATACTGAAAAGGAGAAAATATATGGCAGCAAAACAGCTATTATTTGATGAAGAAGCTAGACGTGCCCTTATGAGAGGTGTAGATGCTTTAGCTAATGCCGTAAAGGTAACTTTAGGACCACGTGGACGTAACGTTGTAATAGACAAAAAATTCGGTCCTCCTACTATAATAAATGATGGTGTAACTATCGCTAAAGAAATAGAATTAGAAGATCCATTTGAAAATATGGGTGCTCAAATAGTTAAAGAAGTAGCTACTAAAACTAATGATGTTGCAGGTGACGGTACTACTACTGCTACAGTTTTAGCTCAAGCTATGGTAAAAGAAGGTTTAAAAAATGTAACTAGCGGTGCTAATCCTATGCTTATTAAAAGAGGTATAGAAAAAGCTGTTAGCGAAATAGTTGGATATATCAAATCTGAAGCTAAACAAATTAAAGGTAAAGAAGAAATCGCTCAAGTTGCTACTATTTCTGCTAATAATGATAAAGAAATAGGTTCTTTAATCAGCGATGCTATGGAAAAAGTTGGTAAAGAAGGCGTTATCACTGTTGAAGAAGCTAAATCTTTAGAAACTAGCCTTTCTTTAGTTGAAGGTATGCAATTCGACAGAGGTTATATTTCTCCATATTTCGTAACTAATGGCGACAGTATGACTGCTGAATTAGAAGATGCTTTACTTCTTATATATGACAAAAAAATCTCTAATATGAAAGAACTTCTTCCTATACTTGAGAAAATTGCTCAAACAGGAAAACCTTTCATTATTATTGCTGAAGATATTGAAAATGAAGCTTTAGCTACTTTAGTATTAAACAAAATGAGAGGAGTATTAAATGTATGTGCAGTTAAAGCTCCTGGTTTTGGTGATAGAAGAAAAGCTATGTTAGAAGATATAGCTATTTTAACTGGCGGACAAGTTATCAGCGAAGATTTAGGTATGAAACTTGAAAATGCTGCTATCGAACAATTAGGTAGAGCTAAAAAAATCACTGTAGATAAAGAAAATACTACTATTGTTGAAGGTGCTGGAAGCAAAGAAGATGTTAAAAGCAGAGTAGCTACTATTAAAAAACAAATAGAAGAAACTGACAGCGATTATGACAGAGAAAAATTACAAGAAAGATTAGCTAAACTTTCTGGCGGTGTTGCTGTTATCAATATAGGTGCTGCTACTGAAGTAGAAATGAAAGAGAAAAAAGCTAGAGTAGAAGATGCTTTATCTGCTACTAGAGCTGCTGTTGAAGAAGGAGTAATTCCTGGCGGCGGTATCACTTACTTACATGCTCAGCATAAATTAGAATCTTTAACTGTAGAAAACCCTGATGAACAAGTTGGTGTTAATATAGTTAAAAGAGCTATAGAAGAGCCTATCAGAATGATCGCTACAAATGCTGGTTTAGACGGTTCTGTTGTTGCTATTGAAGCTAAAAAACAAAAAGGCAATATGGGTTTCAATGCTCTTACTAATGAATGGGTTGATATGTTAAAAGCTGGTATTATTGATCCTGCTAAAGTTTCAAGAAGTGCTTTACAAAATGCTGCTTCTATTGCTAGCCAAGTATTAACTGCTGAAGTTATTATTACAGATATACCTGAACCTGAAAAACCAATGCCTCCAATGCCTGGCGGCGGAATGGGCGGTATGTATTAATAAATAGCCTATATAAAAGAAAATATAAATTATAGTAATTAAGTTTATATAAAAAAGCCTCAGTATTTTTACTGGGGCTTTATTTTTATTAATTATACTGAAACGATTTCATTTTGCCGACTACTTCACATTATATAATTATTATCAACTTTTTTGACGCACAAAAAAGTTGCAAAAAACGCAATTGCTAGAACTTTATACCTAAAATATATGTATTAAATGTAGAATATAACCTAAATTTAGACTAAAAATGCAGTCTTTTTGGTTCTCGCCGTAGGCGTACTTCGTATGTGCCAACAAAAGAACTGGGGGTTCGGGGGCTAGTCCCCGAAAATAACAACAATATAAAAAATATTTTTTGACAAAATATAGTTGTTTAGGTATATACTAGACTTGCTTCAAAAGTACTTAATAATTATCAATATAATTTTTACTATAAAATAGCGGCTTATATGTTGTATCATTAATTGTTATAAACGCACTTACTACAGATATGCTTCACATGGCAAATTACAAATTTTAAACACTGGAAAATAATCAGTATAAATATTTTTTAATTTAGTTTTTAAACGATTATAATTAAAAAATATATTATAAATGAGTTTACTTTTTTTACTCTCTGTTATATTATAAATATCTTTTGTATTTTATGGAGTAAATATTTATGATTAAAAAAAGTTTATTAATATTAATATCATTATTTATATTGCTGTCATGTGCTGAGCATGTTGCAGCTCCAGAATTATATAGTATAGATGTAAGTTTACCATATGAAGAATTAAAGCAGGAAATAAAAGAAAACTTAAAATTTTATTTTGAGAAAGAAGGTTCATATAAAGTAGTATTGACTGGAACTCCTTCTATAAAATATGATAGGACTAATTCTGTGGCAGAAGCATTAAAAAATGCTTTAATTGAAATGGATATTAAGGATATAACTATAGATATTGATATTAGATATATCAATTATATAAATGGAACTTTAACAGAAAGGATGTTTTCGCCCGAGATAGGTAATTACATTTCAGTATTCTATAATTTTATATTCCCGGAAAACAGAATAACAACTATAGGAAACCGTGCATTCGAGATTAATTATAGTATAAAAGAAATAGTAATACCAGATTCTGTAACAAAAATAGATTTTGCTGCTTTTGGTGGTTGTCATAGGTTAGAAAAAATTACTTTAGGTAAGGGGATTAAACGTCTTGATGGCGAGCCATTTTGGCCTTCCGATAACCTAAATGAAATTGATACATCTCGTTGTTCTTCATTGGAATATATAGGAAGAAGGATATGTTGTCAATTACCGGCACTAACAGAATTTGCTATACCTGCTTCTGTAAAAGAAATAGATAGGTTTGCATTTTATGACTGTCCTAATTTAACAACTATAATTTATTATGGTGATTCTCCAAATAATATAAAATTTCTAGATAAAAATATTTTTGATAATTGCCCAGTTAAAAATTTAATAGTACCTAATGCTATAAATCCGGATGATGATGCTTGGAAAACTTTTGGTAACGCTAATTTTACTTATGTAGGAAGAGAAAAACCAAAACAATGATATTTTAATATATTGACGGCACTATTTTGTATAATAGAGTTATTTCAAAATTATTTGATTAATTTTCAATATAATTTTATATATATTAATGTTTCATATATTTTATAATAATTGATTTTAATGTATAAATCTGACTATCCTGCTTATACTATGTGTAGGCAGGTATAGCAATTATAAAATTTAAAACATTAAAAAATAAGCAGTATAAATATTTTTTAATTTAGTTTTTAAACAAGTATATTTTATTCTAATGAAAAATATTCTAAATCTTTTACCATCGCCTCTGTTTTTTCTGATACATTTTTACTGAGATTAGCACTTTCCTGAGCCATATAAGAATTCTCTTGAGTAATATCATTTAAAGAGTTAACTGCCATTTTTATTTGAGTGATATTGTCATCTTCTTCTATTATAGCATTTGTTATATTAGATAAATCTTCAGATACTTCAAATACAAAAGCTTCTATATCGCCTAATAGTTTAGCAGATAATTCTACAGCCTCATTTCCTACATTTATTTTATTTATAGTATCTGATGTGATATTAGTTATTTCATTTGCAGCATCATTAACATTTTGTGCTAATGTTCTTATTTCGGAAGCAACAACTGCGAATCCTCTTCCTTGTTCTCCAGCTCTTGCCGCTTCTACCGCTGCATTTAAAGCCAATATATTAGTTTGAAATGCTATGGATTGTATCATCTTTGTTATATCAGATATTTTTTTACTAGCTTCAGAAATATCCTGCATATCTTTTAATGTTCTGTTAGATGCTTCTACGCCGTTTTTTGTAGCTTCGGCAGCTTTAGTACTTACTTCTTTAGCCTTTGATGAGTTTATAGAAGTGTCTCTCAAAGAATTTGACAATGCCTCTATAGAACTTGCTAATTCTTCTAAAGATGCTGCTTGTGATGAAGTTCTGTCAGATAGATGTATGCTTCCATTTGATATTGTAGCAGCATCGCTGTTTATATTATTGATTTCTTGTTTAAAATTGGATATAACTTCGGATATATGAGATTGCATATCATTTATAGAATTAACAACTCTTCCCATTTCATCTTTCTTTTTATTGTATTTATCATCAAATTTTATATGGAAATTACCTTCCGCCATCTTACTCATATTCAATGCAACTAAATTTAAACTGTTTGATATAGGCCTTGCTATTACCATAACCAATATAGTTTCTAAAAGTATTAGCAGCAATATAATTATTAATAATAAAATTTTAAAAAATGCTAATGATTTATTTAGTTTTGTATTATCTCCATAACTTGTACATATCCATGATACAGAAGGAATTTTCATGCTTATTATCCAATTCTTATTGTCCAAATTATAAAAAATTTCTTTTCCTGTAACATCATTGATATATTTTGAAAATAAATTATTTTTTGATAATGTATTTTGTTCGCTAAGCAAATAATTTTTATCCTTATGATTCAAGTATATTCCTTTATCTGTAACAATATTAATAGTAGCATTATTTTCATTGCCGTATTTATCAGATATTGTTTCTAAATTTTTTAAAGATATGTCCATACCTATAACACCTTTTAAAGCATTATTAGTATAAACAGCCTTTGCAAATGTAACAACTACTTCTCCGGTAGTTGCTGCTATATATGGAGCACTTACATAGAAATTTGTAGTTTTTAATGCTCCCTGAAACCATTCTCTTGTAGTTTGATCATAATCAGGAGGCAAACTTGCTTCTAAAAGGTTTATGAATGAACCTCCGTCTTTGAAAGGTATATCATTGGCAAAATATAAATCCACCATTCCCGGATCTTTTAATATTTCACCAAATGCTATTAACATATCTTCTTTTGATATTGGAGCTGTATTGTATGATTTTATAACTTCTATCTTTGAATTAAAATACAATAACCAATTTGATATATCAGACTCAACATTATGCATAAAATTGATATTGTCTTTCATAAAATTTTCTTTGTATATAGGTTCATATATTAATAATATAACTATATACACTGTAAATAAGAAAGCTGAAAATGGAAATAAAAATTTAAACATCAAGTTATTAATATGTTTTATGAAAGTTTTCATAATGTTACCCCCAACATATTATATAACTCTATTATAGTAAATATAACTTATTCAAGTCAATAATATTTATTATTTTTTATATTTTACTAAATCAAGCAGATTAGTATTATAATCTTTTTTTGATATTTCTCTATTTTGATATATTATATTTTTATATTTATCATCAGTTTTTATACTTTTATTTCTAAATCCGCCTTCCATTCTTACGCAATATAAAATATCTCCTATTCTAATTGATTCAGGCTGGCATCCTAAAGAGTATGATATATTAGGGCCATTTGATATTTTTATAACATACATTGATTTTTCCAATGGTTCTGATATTTCCGTAATAATTGTAGGTGCTGTTCTTAATTCTTTAGCTAATTCATACATGGTTATAGCTTTTTTCTTTTTGATAAATCTATATGCAATTGTATGCATAAATTCTAATGCTATAAGTTCTTTTTCAGCAAATGATAATTTAATGCTGTTTTTATCAACACCATAAGATCTGAAATATTGTATAGAGTAGGTGAGTTCTGCCCCAAATAATATTATATTCCAAACGATATATAATAATAATAGTAAAACAGGTATTTGAGCAAAAGAGCTTGCAGAAGATAATTCAGCAGGCATTATACTTGTAAGCATATTGTTTTCGCTGCTTATAGTAACTATATCATCTATTTGGAAATTGTATTTTAATAATTGTTCTGATACATTAGGTGAAAAAGTTTGGAATTCAAGCATATTAGTATCTATTGGTTCTTTTTCATAAGTGGTAGCAGATATACCAGTTCCTACATTCTCTATAATAACATAACTTATTCTTTCTATTTTAATACTTTTTATGTTTTCTACATCAATTTTTGTATTTTTTTGCAGCATATTTTGAGTATTATTTGTTGTTAAATCATTATTCTCATTTTCGATAGTTTCATTATTATTTATATTTTCTTCTTCATTTCCTGTATTTATTTCTTTTACTAAATATTCTATTTTATATTTATCACTGTCAAATATTTGCTTGTAATTTTTTACATCTATATTAAGTTTAAAATATACACTGAATAGAGTTATTATAGCCATAGCAACTAATACAGATGATATAGTAGCATTAGACCAATTAACTTTGGTTTGAGGCACTAATACATATAAAAATAATACTAGTATGGATGTTGATATTATAGGAGTAACCCAAGATAATAATATTTTTATTAATGCAGGAAGATTATGCAGACTTATTGAAGTATATGTGATTAAAGTAAATGATATACCAATAAGTATAGGTATTAAAAATAATAATGCTATATAATTAGCGACTACTCTAGGCACAGAAGTTTTAATTTTAACACGCCATATTTTTATTAATGATTTTTGTATGCTATGAAGTATTAAAGCAACACTCACTATTGTAGATATAATACCTATGATACCAAAACTAGTTAGATCTGTATTATCAGCTATATTAAGTATTTGTCTTACCATAGGCTCATAGAATGGGGCATTTTTTTCCATCCAATCAAATATAAAAACAAATATATTCTGATATATATTGAATATTCTTAATATAAAGAGTCCTACTATCAATGTTGGTATGAATGATAATGTTACAAGGTAAGTTAATGCTGCTGCTCTTATTGTACAGTCATCTTTAAAGAAGTCTGTTACAGCGAATACTACTATTCTATAAGAATTAAGAAAAAACTTTTGTATAGGGTTAAATAGTTTAGGATCCGTATAATATATCTCTTCATTGAAAAAAATCTTCAATTTTTTGAAAAAATTTTTAATTTTTTGAATTTTAGCCATATAACACTTCTTGCAAAAAAAAATTAAATAATGTATAATATATAAACATTAAGCGAGGGTGGCGGAACTGGCAGACGCACTAGACTTAGGATCTAGCGCCCTAGGCATGAGGGTTCGATTCCCTCCCCTCGTAATCTTTTATATATATTATCATTTATTCCCATCATTTTTATTATTATCAATTTCTACAGAAAATTTGCATTTATTACAAACTTTTTTATAGCCTGTTGAAGTTTTTATAATTCTCATAGAGTTTTTACATTTACAAAATGGACAGTCTTCATGATTTCTAAATATTATCATTGATATAAAGTCTACTATTTTCCCTATACCAGATACGAAAAATAATATCCCAAACATTAAAATAAATATAATTATAATAGCTATGAAAAATATAATAACTAATAAATCCACTTTTATATATCCATTGATAGTTTTCTATATTATATCTTAAATATAAGATTTTTTAAAGAAGTCTGAGTATATTTTTATTGTATTTGTATTAATATATTTTATAGGAAAATCAGACCAACTATCAAGTTCATTATTCCATAATCTGTAATAATAGTTATCTCCTTCTTTTTTCCATTCATAAGTATATATTTGTTTTTCCTGACCATTACTGCTTGTATATTCTATTTTATTATTATTAAAAAAAGTATATTTTTCATTTCCGTTTATTAATTTCCAGCTTCCTACGAATCTATGATCTACAACGCCTCTTTCTATACTGATAATTTCTTTTCTTTGGCATGAACCTATGATTATTGAAAATGATAATAATAATATTAATATTTTATACATTAGCTGTCCTTTTGTTTTATATGCTATATAATATCGTAATAATTATCATAAAATAAAAATAAGTGCGTAAAAATAAAATATATTAGATAGATACTATTTAAAAATATAAATATAGTTCATATGATAGAATATATGTTTTTATACCTAATCTTAATTAATGCATAAAAGAGTCATTTTTCAAATAATTAATGACATTTTATTATGTAAAAAAATTAATGTAAAATAGATTATTGATAAAATATTTTAAACATATATAATAGTGATTCTGTAACAACATACTATAGAATGATATAATAAAAAATATTAGGATTATTTATGCAGAACTATTTAGAATTATTAA
The DNA here is from genome assembly GCF_000223215.1 of Brachyspira intermedia PWS/A. Lineage (NCBI taxonomy): Bacteria > Pseudomonadati > Spirochaetota > Spirochaetia > Brachyspirales > Brachyspiraceae > Brachyspira > Brachyspira intermedia. The sequence continues at coordinate 1,962,820 of NC_017243.1, read as the reverse complement.
GAGAAGTATTAGAAGAAGGCGAAGAAACTAAAGACAGAACTGGAGTAGGTACAAGAAGAATATTTGGTCCTCAATTAAGATTTAAATTTGAAGGAAATAAAATACCAATCATAACTACTAAAAGAGTTTTTATGAAAGGCGTTATTATAGAATTACTTTGGTTTTTACAAGGTTCTACAAATATAAAATTTTTATTAGAAAATAATGTTCATATATGGGACGAATGGGCTGATGATATGGGAGAGCTTGGACCTGTATATGGAAAGCAATGGAGAGCTTGGGAGACTAAAGAAGGTAATAAAATAGATCAAATATCAAATATTGTTAATACTTTAAGAAACAATCCGACAAGCAGAAGAATCATTTTGAATGCTTGGAATGTAGGGGAGATTGATCAGATGCATCTTCCTCCATGTCATATGATGTGTCAGTTTTCTGTTAATAGCAAAGGAGGAATAATTACGCATTTATATCAAAGATCTGCAGATTTATTTTTGGGAGTTCCTTTTAATATAAGTTCATATGCTATACTTACAAGACTCCTAGCTATGCATAGCGGACTTCATGCTTCAGAATTAATAATGACATTCGGAGATGCACATATTTATAATAATCATATAGAACAGGTTAAACTTCAGCTTTCAAGAGAGCCTTTCAATCAAACAACAGAATTATTTATAGAAAATCGTCCTAATATATTCAGCCATGTTTATGAAGATTTTAGATTAGAAGGATATAAATATTATCCAACTATAAAAGCGGAGGTGGCTGTTTGATAGTTTCATTAATTGCTGCTGTTGATTCTAAAAATGGCATAGGATTAAATGGTGTCATGCCTTGGGGACATATAAAAGAAGATATGCAGTTCTTTAGAAGCACAACTACAGGATATGCGGTTGTTATGGGCAGAGTTACTTTTGAGTCTTTAGGTTCAAAGCCTCTTCCAAATAGAAAAAACATTGTTATATCTTCTAGTATAAATAATGATCTTCTAGAAAAGTATGATAATCTTTTTTATGAATCATCTTTTGAGAATACTATTTCTAAATTGTTATTAGAAAAGAATAATCAAATATTCATTATAGGCGGAGAATCAATATATAAAAAGGCTTTAGATTATGCTGATATAATATATCTCACTCATATAGATAAAGATTATAATTGTGACAGATTTTTTCCTCAAATAGATACAAAATTATTTCAATCCAGCAAATTAAAAACTTTTTTTCATAATGACATTAATATAAATATAATAAAATATACTAGAACTTTGCTGTAAAATAGTTGAAAAATATAAAAACTATTATACAATTTTTACGGGTACATTAGTATTAAAAATATATTCTTTAGGGTTAGGATATTTATTGTTTTTTATAGCTTGTACTAAGCTGTAAATTATTTTATAGCTTTAATATTTGGGGTTATTATGAATTGTATAGATAATTTATTGGAATTAGCCAATAAAGCTTTTGGCAGTGCAGATTATAAAAAATCTTTAGAATATTTTGACAAATTAATTTTCTATTATGGAGATAGTGTTGAGATATATAATAATAGAGGATTAGCCAAAAGCAGTTTAGGAATGTATGAGGAAGCTATTTCCGATTTTGAAAAGGTTATAAGTATTGATGCTGAATATGTTAATGCTTACAATAATATAGGATTGGTTAAGCATAATTTAGGAATGTATGAGGAAGCTATTGATTATTATAAAAAGGCTTTGTCATTAGATAATAAATGTATTCAGGCTTTCAATAATATAGGTTTAGCCAATCATAATTTGGGAATGTATGAAGAAGCCATCAAATATTATATTAAAGCTATAGAAATTTCTCCTAATGTTCATACATATAATAATATAGGATTGATAAAGAATGATTTAGGTATGTATGAAGAAGCTATTGAATATTTTAATAAAGTTATACGATTAGATAATAATTATATTAAGGCATACTATAATATAGGGTTATCGAAATATAATTTAAAAAAATATGATGAAGCATTAGAATATTTTAATAAGGTTTTAGAATTAGACTCTAAAAATATACATTCATATAATAATATTGGTATAATAAAACAGGATTTAAAGCAGCATAGTGAGGCATTAGAATATTTTAATAAGGCTTTAGCATTAGATAAAAATTATTCTAAGGCATATTATAACAGAGGGCTTTCAGAATTAGAATTAGAATTATATGAATGTGCTTTGTATGATTTTAATAGATGTTTAGAATTAGAGCCTAATTATTATCCTGCTTGTTGCAAAAGGGGAGAGGTGAAATTAAAATTAAAAAATTATAGAGAGGCTTTAGAAGATTTTAATTATTATATAGAACATAGTAATCCTGATAAGCAAATATATTACTATAGAGGATTTTGTAAATATAAATTAAAAGATTATAATAATGCTATAAAAGATTTTAATATGTCTCATAATAATATAAAAACTTTTCTATTAAAAATTATTTCAAAGTTTACACTTCTATTTGTAAAAAAATAACTATAAATTATCATCATAAAAGTTTTATTATATTTGTATAAAATAGGTTTAAATTTATTGTATATAATATATAATATTTCAAATTATATTGATATGAATTTTTGAATTTTAAGGAGATAGTTTGAGATTAGAGTTAATGCTTGGCGTCAGATATTTGAGAGCCAAAAAGAAATTTTCATTTGTTTCAATTATCACAATTATATGTGTACTCGGAATATTAGTTGGAGATATGGTAATGATTACCGTGCTTTCTGTTATGAATGGTTTTCAGGACGATATAAGAGATAAAATACTTGGTATGAGGGCACATATAAATATCAGTGCTTATAGCGATCAGCCTCTTACGGATTATAAATATGTTGTTGATAATATAATGGGCAATAAAGAAATAACAAGTGCTTATCCTTATATAGTTTTGCCTTGTATAATGCGTTCTTATGGTTTTACCACTCTTATAACAGTGCGTTCATTTGAGGATAATATATTTACAACAGATAAAGATTTCATAAAGTATTTTAATTTTGTTGAAGGTAATAACAAAAATATGAATACTAATGATGCTTTAATAGGCTCTGAAATGGCAAAGGATTATGCTTTATCTATTGGAGATACTATAGATATAATTTCAGCTTCTGGAAGTTTTGATAGAGGATTCAAGCCTCAAAAAACTACTTTCACTATTAAAGGTATTTATAAAACAGGTTATTATGAATATGACAGCAGAATGGTAATAGTTCCGCTTGCTACAGGTCAAAAAATGGTTGGGTATGATAATGCTGTTACTGGGGTTGCTGTAAAGGTAAGAAATTTTTTTGATGCAGATAAGGTTGCTAAAAAGATTGATACAGATTTAAAGGAATTTTATAATGTTATGCCTTGGATGCTGTTTGATAGAAATTTCTTTCAGGCTTTGCATACAGAAAAATTGATGCTTGCTTTGATACTTTCTTTTATAATATTGATAGCAGCTTTGAATATTGCATCAAGCCAGATAATATTTGTTAAAGATAAAAGAAGAGATATTGCTATAATAAAGACATTGGGTTTAAGACCTTCAAATGTGGCTAAAGTTTTCTTTTTAGAAGGAGCTATAATTGGTTTGATAGGTACTGTACTAGGTGTAATATTCGGTATATTGCTTGCTAATTATGTCAATGAGGCTTTAGAAGGACTTAGAATTATAATGCAGTTTATAGTTAATATTATTTGGTTTATTCCTTCAAAAATAAGTGCAGGAATATCAATACCTATAGTTCCAGACTTTTTCCCCTCAGATATATATTATGTAAGCGGAGGACTTCCTTCTATAATACATGTTTCTCAGGTTATAATGGTTGCTAGTATTTCATTCTTACTTTCTGTTTTATTTGCTATAATACCGGCTTATATAGCAAGCAGATATAAACCTGCGGAGGTACTTAGATATGAGTGATAATAAAGAAGTTCTTATTAATATAGAAAAATTAAAAAAAACTTATGCAGGACCTCCTAAAGTAGAAGTATTAAAATCTATAAGTTTAAAAGTTTATAGAAATGAAATACTTGCCATAACAGGTGAATCAGGAAGCGGAAAGACTACTCTTTTAAATTTAATAGGCGGAATAGATGATATTACAGAGGGCAGTATAGATATATTAGGAAATAATATTGGTAAGATGAATGAGGGACAATTAGCACATTTTAGAAATAGTTCTCTTGGATATGTATTTCAATTTCATAATTTGCTTGGTGAGTTTAGCGCTTTGGAAAATGTTATGATACCATCTTTAATGCTTAAATATAATAAAAAAGAAGCAAAGCAAAAAGCAGAAGCTCTTCTTGAAACTGTAGGGTTAAAAGATAGAATGGAGCATAGAATAGGTGAACTTTCAGGAGGTGAGGCACAGAGAGTTGCTATTGCTAGAGCTTTAATAAATAAGCCTAGTGTGGTATTAGCTGATGAGCCTACTGGTAATTTGGATAAGAAGAATGCTGAAGTGGTAAGAGAATTATTATGGAGTATGACAAAACAAAGTAATGCTTCTTTAATAATTGTAACGCATTCTGTTTCTATTGCTAATATGGCTGATAGGAAGCTACGTTTGGAATATGGTGAAAATTTAATAGAATATTGAAATATTAATTATATAATGTAAAATTATAAATAAATATGTATAGGAATATTAATTTATGTTAATAAAAAAGTTAAAGAATTTTTTAAAAAAGAAAATAAATCATTTAATTATGGTGCTGTTACAGAAGCGCATAGAAAAAATATTATTCTAAAATAGAAAAACATCCATATAAAAGAATGTTTTCCTATGCTATGAGACATAAGAAATTATTTATACCATCTTTTATTTTGAGTGTTGGATATACAATAATAAATATACTGCCTCCATTTTTTGGTCAAATGGCAATAGCTATCACTGGAGGTAAAAGAGTCGATTTATTGGATAAAATTCCTTTTGTATCAGATTTAACTGCCAAATTTAGCAATTTGGATACAAAAAGTTTGGCCCAGCAATTTTTAAATGTGGATTCTATTGGAAATCCTGTTATAATGGCACAATTTGCTTTTATTATAATAATTGGATTTATATATGTAATATTTCGTGTAGGTTTTGATTATACTAAAACATTTCTTTTTGCATTTACTGCTCAGGAAATAGGTAAAGATGTTCGTGCTGATATGATGAAAGGTCTTCTTAATACTGATATTGCATATTTTAAACAGGAAAAAGAAGGTGATTTAATGAGCAGAGTTATTAATGAGTCTGGAACAATAGAAGGTTTTTTATCAAGTACATTACCTAATATGATTACTGTGCCTTTAACTTTAATATTAACATTATGTATGCTTTTAATTTTGAATGTTAAATTAACTTTAGCTTGTTTTATAGCTGCTCCATTAATAGCTTTGGGCATAGATAAGGTTTCAAAATTAATAAGAACTAGAGTTACAGCTGAGCAAAATTTGCTAGGCGCTACAACTTCTGTAATACAAGAAGATATAAGAGGAATAGAGGTTATTAAAATATTTTCTAAAGAAGATCAGGAAGTAAATAGATATAGAACTGTATATTCAGAATTAATAAAATTTATGAGAAAAATTTCTTTATTAACTTCTTTAAATAGACCTATGACAGAGCTTGTAATGATAGTTGCTATGCTTATAATACTTGCTTATGGCGGATTTTTAATATTTAAAGGAGAAATGCCTTTTGAGTTTTTATGGGGATTTTTACTTTACATGCTTAATATATCTACTCCAGTAAGAGATTTATCAGGTATTGTAATTAATTTGCAAAGAACAATGGGAATAGCTCAACGTGTATTTCAAATAATGGATTTACCTAGTGAGAATGTTGATGATCCAAATAAAAAAGAAATGAAACCTATAGAGCATTCTATAACTTTTGAAAATGTACATTTTGAATATGGTAAAAGGGGTAAAGAAAAACCTTTTCATTTGGGTCCTGTAAATTTCAATGTTAAAAAAGGTGATGTTGTTGCTTTTGTTGGTAATTCTGGAGGCGGTAAAACTACTTTAATCAGTTTAATACCTAAATTATTTACACCGAGTCAGGGTGTTATAAGATTTGATGGTATTGATATAAATGAATTAAATACTAGAAGTGTAAGAAATCAAATAGGTGTAGTATCTCAGGAAAATATTTTATTCTATGGAACTGTAAGAGAAAATATTTTATATGGTAAGCCTGATGCTACAGATGATGATTTGCTTAGAGCAGCTAAAATAGCACATGCTGATGAGTTTATATTGAAATTACCTAATGGTTATGATACCCACATAGGACCAAGAGGTGTAATGCTTTCAGGAGGTCAACGTCAAAGAATAGCATTGGCTAGAGCTGTTGTGAAAAGACCTTCTATATTGATACTTGATGAGGCAACTAGTGCATTAGATACAGAAAGTGAAATGTATGTACAAAAAGCTTTAAATCAAATTATTAATTTACAAACTACATTTGTTATAGCACATAGACTTTCTACAATAAAAAATGCAACATATATATGTGTAGTTGAAAATGGTAAGATAACAGAATCTGGTACTCATGATGAACTAATGAAAAGAGGTGGAAAATACCAATATCTTTATTCACTTCAGTTTAGAGATAATTAATATTTTTTATATTTTATTAGTTTATTGAATAATAAAAATATATTTTATGATAATTATTGATTACTTTAGAATTATTATAATTGAAATATATTTGAAGTTTATATATTGTATTGCTTACTTTATAATTTTTTTACTATAATTTATATAAAACAATTTTAGGATATATATATGGCTTTTACTTTTATAAAATTAGATATAGAAGGTCTTTTTATAGTAGAACCTAAAGTTTTTGGAGATTCTAGAGGATATTTTTTAGAAACATATTCAGAGAAAGATTTTTTTGAAGCAGGAATTAAAGAAAAATTTGTACAAGATAATCAATCTAAATCTACAAAAAATGTATTAAGAGGACTTCATTATCAGAAGAAATATTGTCAAGCTAAATTGGTTAGAGTATTAGAGGGTGAAGTATTTGATGTGGCTGTTGATTTAAGAAATGATTCTCCTACATTTGGGAAATATTATGGTGTTTTATTAACAGAAGAAAATAAAAAGCAGTTTTTTATTCCAAAAGGTTTTGCTCATGGATTTATTGTTCTAAGCAATTCAGCTGTTTTTGTATATAAATGTTCTGATTTTTATCATCCTGAAGATGAAGGCGGGGGTGGATATATAATGATAATAGTATTAATATAGATTGGACTTGTGATACAAAAGATGTATTAGTATCTGATAAAGATTTAAAATTACCTGCATTTGATAAAAATAAAAAATATTTCTCACTAGATGGTAATTGGATTGGAGAATAATTTTTATGGTTTGGATAATTGGTAAAAATGGAATGCTTGCTCAAGATATACTTCAAATATTCAATAAAAATAATATAGAATATATTGCAACAGCTTCTGATATAGATATTACTAATATTAATATACTTAATAATTTCATAAAAGATAAAAATATAAAAACTATAATCAATTGTTCAGCATATACTAAAGTAGATTTAGCAGAAGATGAAAAAGATATTTGCTATAAAGTAAATGCGGAAGGTGTAAAAAATATAACAGAAATAGCATTCAATATAAAATCTGATTTGATTCATTTTTCTACTGATTATGTATTTGATGGAGATAATACAAAACCATATAATGAAAATGATATAACTAATCCAATAAATATTTATGGCAAAAGTAAATTAAAAGGAGAAAATTACGCTTTGTCATACAATAGATCTACTGTTATAAGAATTTCTTGGTTATACGGAATTTATGGAAAAAATTTTGTATATACTATGATTAACTTAATGAATAGTAAAGAAAGCATCAAAGTTGTTAATGATCAATTTGGTTCTCCTACTTTTACTCAAGATGTTTCTGAGGCAATTTTTAATTTAATTGATAAAAATAATTATGGACTTTATCATTATACTAATGAAGGAAATATTTCTTGGTATGATTTTGCCAATAGTATATACAAAATTGGAAAAGAATATAATGTTATAAATAATGATTGCAAAATAAATCCATGCACTACAGAAGAATATCCAACCAAGGCAAAAAGACCAAAATACAGTGTTTTATCTGTAAAAAAAATAAAAAAATATGCTAAAATATATGATTATGAGTATAGTTTAAATAATTTCTTTAAAGCTCATAAGAATAAATATTAAAGGTTTTTTATATGAAAGGAATAGTATTAGCAGGAGGAAGTGGGACAAGACTTTATCCTATGACACATGTTATATCAAAACAATTATTACCTATATATGATAAGCCTATGGTATATTATCCTTTATCTGTTTTAATGCTATCTAAAATTAAAGATATACTTATAATATCAACAGAAAATGATACTCCTCTTTTTAAAAAATTATTGAAAAATGGAAGTCAATGGGGATGTAACATAGAATATGCTGTACAAAAAGCACATAATGGCTTGCAAAAGGATTTATAATAGGGGAAAGTTTTATAGGGAAAGATAGTGTTTCTATGGTATTAGGTGATAATATTTTCTTTTGTCAAAGTTTTTCTTATGTATTAGAAAAAAGTTCTAAAATAGATAATGGGGCTATTATATTTGCTTATCAAGTAAAAGATCCAGAACGTTTTAGTATAATTGAAATAGATAATGATTATAATGCATTATCTATAGAAGAAAAGCCTAAAAATCCAAAATCTAATTATGTCGTTACAGGGCTTTATTTTTACGATAATGATGTAGTTAATATTTCAAAAAGTATTAAGCCTTCTGCAAGAGGTGAGCTTGAAATTACAGATGTAAATAAAGTATATTTTAGAAAATAAAAAATTAAAAGTTTAGGTATTAGGACGAGGTTTTGCTTGGCTTGATACTGGTACTAGAGATAGTTTACTTCAGGCTTCTCAATTTATATCTGCTGTAGAAAATATTGAAGGTATGCAAATAGCTTGTTTGGAAGAAATTGCCTATAATAATAAATGGATTGATGCTTCTAAAATAGAAGAGACAGCATCAAAATTAAAAAACTCTGAATATGGTAAATATTTATATAATTTAATAAAATAGGTTTATAATATATGAGAAAATTTAATAATATCTTAGTTACAGGCGGATGTGGTTTTATAGGATCAAATTTTATAAGATATATATTACAACAAACAGAATATAAAGGTAACATCATAAATATAGATGCTTTAACTTATGCTGGAAATAGAGAAAATTTACTTGATATAGAAGAGCAATATAAAAGCAGATATTTTTTTGAAAAAGTTAATATTTGCGATGATAAAAAAATAAATGAAATATTCAATAAATATAATCCGGATTGTATAGTTCATTTTGCAGCTGAAAGCCATGTTGACCGCTCAATATATGGTCCTAAAGATTTTATTGAAACTAATATAATGGGTACTTTTATTTTATTGGAAGCAGCCCGTAAATTATGGGAAAATAATAAAGAAAATAAATTATTTCATCATATAAGTACAGATGAAGTTTATGGTTCATTAGGTGAAATTGGATATTTTTATGAAACAACTCCTTATGATCCTAGGAGTCCTTACTCATCATCAAAAGCTTCAAGCGATCATATTGTAAAAGCATATTATCACACTTATAATTTACCTGTTACAATATCTAATTGCAGCAATAATTATGGACCTTATCAATTCCCTGAAAAATTAATACCTTTAATGATCTCTAATATAGTAGAAGAGAAAGATCTTCCCGTTTATGGTGATGGTAAAAATATAAGAGATTGGATATTTGTTGAAGATCATAATAATGCTGTGCTTGATATAATTTATAAAGGTAATGTAGGTGAGACTTATAATATTGGTGGAGAAAATGAGATTACTAATATTGATATGGTAAATATTTTATGCGAAAAATTGGCTGTTAAAATGAATAAAGATAAAAATTATTATAAAAACTTATCAAATTTGTAAAAGACAGAGCAGGACATGACAGAAGATATGCAATCAATTGCGATAAAATAAAAAATGAATTAGGATGGCAGAGAAAATATGATTTTAATACTGCTATTGAACTTACTATAGGTTGGTATTTAAATAATAAAAAATGGATAGACAATATTAAAAGCGGAGAATATAAAAAGTGGATTGAGTTAAATTACTCATCCAAATAAATATATAAAAAGATTAGTAATATTTATATGGTATGATAAATATAAGATTATTATGTTTCTTTTATATCAAAGAATTAAAAAATATCTTATATAAGATTATAATATATAATACAAAGAATTTGTAAAATATTTTTATTTCCTATTGTATTTATAAATTATTCTTTAGTTTCAGTTGCTATACTAAGTTTAGTAAACCCAGCATTTTTTACACTGTCTATAACAGATATTAGTACCTGAGTTTTTACATCTTGATCTGAGCGTATTTCCACAGGCTTTTCCAATTCGCCTTCTGTATCTGCTAATTTTTTAAGATCGGCATCAATATCTTCAGAAACATATCCGTTTATATATTTTTGTCCGTCTTTTGATATGCTTATAACTACAGTGTCATTTTTTTCTGATCCAACTGCCGATGTGGATTTAGGCAAACTTATTTCTATTTGAGGAGTAACTATGATTGTTGAACCCACCATGAAAAATATAAGCAAATTAAATACTATATCTATCATGGGGGTTAAATCTATTCCGCTTTTTATATTGAATCTTCTTCTAAACTTCATTTATATTTATCGCTAAGCTAAATTATTATTCTACTGTTATAGTTCTTACATTACTTAAGAAATGCTGACCTTTATATAGTATAGAAATTTTATAATCTCCTTTTCCATATTCAGCTTTGAAAGTTCTTCCTAATATAGAGTTGCCCATATCTTTAACATCATATATTACTTTTCCTATATATGTTTTTCCGTCATCTCCTGTTATTCTAGCTTCAGGATCAGCCATCTCAACTGCCAATTTAAAATCAGTAAATGCAGCACCATTTAATATTCTATATTTTGCAGTTATTTCACTTTCATATTTAGCTGTAGGTGAGAAGTCAACAGATTCAGCTACTATATTGGCAAATGTTACAGTAGTATAAACGCCAACACCTCTTTTTACAGCACCAACTCCTATAGCATTATATTCTTTACTTAATATATTCTTTCTACTGTCAGGAGTTTTCATCAAATCTTTAACAATGCTTTCAGCTGCTTTTTTATCAGTAAATGGAATAACATCTAATTTATGCAAACTTTCACTTATATTTCCTACCATTTCAGGGTATAATTTTACTTGTCTTGCTTTTGAATCTAAACCATCTAAATCTGTATTACTAAAAAATTTCTTTTGAGCCATATTATCAGCATGATATAATGCTAAAGAATGAAGTCTTTGATTATTTGGAAGAGGTGGAAGAGATTCCTTACTTCTTTCTAAATTTATTAGTCTTAATACTTCATCTTCTATAGTATTAGCATTAACTATTAAAGTTGATAAAAATATGAACATTATTATGAAACTTAATTTTTTCATTTTTAATCTCCGAAATGTTTTAAAATTATATAAATTATAAATCTAATTTTATAATGATTTTGTAAAAAATAAAAGAAAATAAATGAAAAAATAATATTATTTTTTATTGACTTTTTTGGTTTAATATACTAGATTATTAATTAGTATTAGATATTATTTATCTATTACTATTATTTATATAATATGGAGAAAAACTTTTATGAAGAAAATATTTTTGATGCTATTTTTATTAGTAATATTGTCATCTTGTCAAAAAGTTGCAAATATTTTAGGAGTAGATATTGACTCTTCTTTAACATATCCTGATGAAACTATGCCTAAAAAGACATTTAATGTTTTTACATTCGGAGTTGATGGAAAGGCAATTAGAAAAACTTCTCAATTTTATAAAGTAGCAGAGTATCCTAAATTAGATATATATGTTATGGCTAGTTCAGGATATAAGCCGGAAAATGTAGATTATATAGCAAATGTATTTAATGATAATTATGCTGAAGAAGTAAGAATATATGGAGAACATACAGATGTTGATAATAATGGTAAAATTATAATTTTATTGTTTGAAATAAATGACAGTTATTCAGGAGCTATAACTACAGGTTATTTTTATAGAGCAGATTTAATATTGAATGAAAATAATAATGCTGAAATATTATATATGGATATAAAAATGCTTAATGATAATCCTCAGTATATGGCTGGAACTATACAGCATGAATTTCAGCATTTGATTAATTATAATGTTAATTATATTCAAAATAATAGAGAAATTTCAAGTTGGCTTAATGAAGCTCTTTCAGAATCTACATCTGTATTATTCAGCCCAACTACAGTTAATTCAAGAATAAAGGAATTTAATGAAGTAACATATGGATATTATTGTTTCTATACTTGGAATCTTCCTTCAACTATGAATGTATTCGCTAATTATCCGTCAGCTTCAGTATTTATGAATTGGCTTTATCAAAAAAATGGTAAAAATTCTTCTGTATTCCAAAATATAGCAAAATACTCATCATTAGATGATTATAATAGAGTTTTAAATAATGCAAGTTTTACAGGTGCATCTAGTTGGGATGATTTATTATTAAAATGGATTGAAGGAATAAAAAATAATGAAGTTGCAGGAGCTAATTTACAACTTCAGAAAGGCGGAGATACTGTATCATTATATCCAGGAGCTGCAGTAGCTTATAGCGGAAGCATTCAGTCATCTGGAAATTTAGTAACAAAAGATTTTGCTGATGGTGTACAAATAGCTTTGAATAAAGATACTTATGTAGGTGATGCTCCAAATTCTATAAATATTAATATTCCTAAAGCATCATCAATACAGGCATCAAAAATGTATAAAACAGTTAGTAAAGATGATAAGCCTTACATACCTAAATACAGACATGTATTGTTTGATAAAGACGGTAAAATTAAAGAATATTAATAAAAAAATGTGTGAGTTTATGAAAAAAATATTTTGTATAATTATTATTTTAATTTTATCTATAATTTCTTGCGGTAAGAACAGTGTTACAAATCCTGCAAAGTCAATAGATGGATTAATATATCCTAATAATAGCATGGGGCAAAAAACATTTAAAGCTAATTATAGGAAGCAAGGAAATAAACCTTATGATTTTTATAAAGTAGCAGAATATGATAAATTGATTGTATATGTTATGGCTGGTTCAGGATATAATCCAGAGAGTGTAGATTATATAGCAAAGGTATTTAATGATAATTATGATGAAGAAGTAAGAATATACGGAGAACATACAGATGTTGATAAGAATGGTAAGATTATAATTTTATTATTAGAATTGAATGCCGACTATTCAGATTCTATAGGTACTGGTTATTTTTATGGACTAGATTTGCTATTGAATGAGAATAATAATGCTGAGATATTATATATGGATATAAAAATGGTTAATGAAAAGCCTGAGTATATGTCTGGAACTATACAGCATGAATTTCAGCATTTGATTAATTTTAATGTGAATTATATACGTAATGGCAGACAAATGTCAACTTGGCTTAATGAAGCACTTTCAGAATCTACATCCATATTATTTTTCAATCAGGTTAAAGTTGATTCAAGAATAAATGAATTTAATAAAGCAACACTTGGATATTATTGTTTTTATACTTGGAATCTTCCATCTGAATCTGTTTACCCTAATAATCCTAATAGTAAATATATATTTGCTAATTATCCATCAGCTTCAGTATTTATGAATTGGCTTTATCAAAAAAGTGGTAAAAATTCTTCTGTATTCCAAAATATAGCAAAATATTCATCATTAGTGGATTATGATAGAGTTTTAAATAATGTAAGTTTTACAGGTGCATCTAGTTGGGATGATTTATTATTAAAATGGATTGAAGGAGTAGCTAACGGAGAGGTAGAAGGAGCTAATATAGAAAAACAAGAAGAGAATAATAATGTTAATTTATATCCTGGAGCAATAGTAGCCTATGATGGTACTTTGAGTTCGTCAGATAATTTAGTAACAAGAAAGTTATCAAGCGGTTTGGAATTAGCTTTGAATAAAGATATTTATACAGGCTATACTCCAACTTCTGTAAGTATTACAATTCCTAAAGCATCATCAATACAGGCATCAAAAATGTATAAAACAGTTAGTAAAGATGATAAGCCTTATATACCTAAATACAGACATATATTGTTTGATAAAGATGGTAAAATTAAAGAATATTAATTTATAAAAGGAGAATTAATGAAAAGAATTTATAAAAGCATTATAAAATATTCTTATGTTTTTATGTTAGTTTTTTCTTTTTGCTTTTTGCTAAGAAACAGGAGATTACTGGTACTATTAGAATGGTAGGTACAGCTATATTTCCAGAGATAGTTATAACTACAGAAGAGAGAGATTATTATTTTGATAAACAATTTTTTGATGAATATGCTAGGTATGTAGGACAAAATATGACTATAAAAGCTAAAGTAAAGAAAGATACTATATGGCTTGCCGACAGAAGCAAATCTTTTGACAGATATACTATTATGTGGATAGAGAAGAAAGAATAAAAAAGAAAGAATAAATAATAATAAAAAATATAATTATAAGGCTTTAAATATATCTAAATATTTAAAGCCTTTATTTGTTTATAAAAAGTAAAAATTCATTGATAAATATACGGAGTATGGTATAATAAGATAATAATAAAATAATCAAAACTATGGAGTCATTTTATGAATGTATTGGTAATAAATTCAGGAAGTTCAAGTATTAAATATCAATTATTCGCTATGCCTGAAGCAAAAGTTTTAGCTAAAGGACTTTTGGAAAAAATTGGCGAAGAAATAAGTGCTTTAAAACACACTGCGGTAGAAAAAGGAAAAGAGAAAAAAATAGAACAGAAAGTTGCTGATCATAAAGCAGGTATGTCTTTAATTTTCTCTCTTTTAACAGACAAAGAAGTTGGTGTTATAGCTGATATGAGCGAAATATCTGCTGTAGGTCATAGAGTTGTTCATGGCGGTGAAGCATTCAACAAAAGTACATTAATCACTGATGAAGCTATAAAAGCTATTGAGGCTTGCTGTGATATAGCTCCTTTACATAACCCAGCTGGTTTGCAAGGTATAAGTGCTTGTAAAGAAATATTAAAAGATGTAAAAATGGTAGGTGTTTTTGATACTAGTTTCCACCAAACAATACCTGATTATGCTTATATGTATGCTGTTCCACATGAATGGTATGATAAATATAAAATACGTCGTTATGGTTTCCATGGTACTTCTCATAAATATGTTTATGGTGAGTTCTGTAAGGCAGCAAATAAACCTAATGCTAATGTTATAGTATGTCACTTAGGAAATGGTGCTAGTGTTACAGCTGTTAAAAATGGAGAGTCTATCGATACTAGTATGGGTTTAACTCCATTAGAAGGTTTAGTAATGGGTACTAGATCTGGAGATATGGATCCTGCTGTTCCTACTTTTGTTATGGCTAAAGAAAATTTATCTGCAAAAGAAATGGATAATATTTTAAATAAAAAAAGCGGTCTTTTAGGTGTTTCTGGTGTAAGTAATGATATGAGAAACTTGGAAGAAGCTGCTAAAACTAATCCTAAAGCTGAACTTGCTATTACTATGTTCTGCTATAGAGTAAAAAAATATATAGGTGCTTATATGGCTGCTTTAGGACATCTTGACGGTATAGTATTCACAGGCGGTATAGGTGAAAATAGTGCTTATATCAGAGGAAGAATACTTGAAGGTTTAGATGAGCTTGGTATTAAATGCGATGCTGATAAAAATTCTAAGGCTAGAGGCTGTGCTAATTTTGAAAAAGATGGTGCTGCTATTAAACTTTATGTTATAGCTACTGATGAAGAAAAAGCAATAGCTATGGATACTTATAATCTTGCTTTAAAATAATAATAATAAAAATAATTTTTATATATTAGGGTATCTTAATTATTAAGATACCCTATTTTTTAATTTTTAAGTTAGATAATTATAATTTATTTCGATACTATAAAACATTAATATCATATTAGGAAGTATTATTTTATGAAAAAGAATATATTAATTAAATTATTTTGTTTATTTTATGCTGTTTTTATTTTATCATGCCATAAAGAGCCGAAAAATATTTTGAATGAATTAACAGTGTCTGTTGGACCCGAACCTCAAACTATAGATCCTACTATCAATTCTGCAGTAGATGCTATGATATATACAACGCATTTATTTGAGAATCTCACTATAAGAGATGAAAATAATAATATAATACCCGGTGCTGCTGAAAGCTGGACTTCATCTAATAACAATACAATATATATTTTTAATATTAGAAGTAATGCAAAATGGTCTGACGGAATGGATTTAAAAGCTAATGATTTTGCATATGCTTGGAAGCGTATAGTTGATCCTAAAAATGGGGCTTCATATTCAATACTTTTAGATGTTATAAAAAATGCAAGCGATATAATGATGGGTAAAAAAGATAAAGAAACATTAGGAGTTAAAGCATTAGATGATAAAACTTTGTATGTAGAATTAGAATATCCTGTTCCTTACTTTGCAGAGATGGTAGCTCATACTGCTTATACACCATTGAGAGAGGATATAGTAAGTAAAAATGAAGATGGTTGGACTTTAGATGTTAATACTATGGTTGGAAACGGAGCTTTTCAAATTGTACGTTGGGATCATAATTCAAGATTAGTTGTACGTAAGAATACGGACTATTGGAATTATAAAGAGATAAAACCTGATATTATTAATTTTGAGTTTATAGATAATGATAATACAGCAATGTCAGCCATAATAAATGAAGAAATATATTTTTATCATAATACGCCTATAAATGACAGGGAAAAACTTTTGAAAGATGGTATTGCAAGACCAGTACCTAATATATCTCTTTATTTTTATGAAGTTGATAATAGAAAAGAACCTTTTAATGATGTTAGAGTGAGAAAGGCTATTTCTTTAGCTATAGATAGGGAATATATAGTTAATAATATTATGAAAGGCGGAGAAAAACCTGCTGCTGCTATTGTTCCTTATAATATAAAAGATGTTGACAGTACAAATGATTTCAGAAATAAAAGAGATGGATATTTTTCTACAAAAAGCGAGGATTATCAAAAAAATGTAGAAGAGGCTAGAGCTTTGCTTGCTGATGCTGGTTATCCTAATGGAGAAAATTTTCCAGTATTTGAATTTATAAGTAATCCGGGCTTTCATATCACTATTGCTGAAAGCATACAGGCTATGTTAAAAGAAGCATTAAATATAAATATGGTGATAAGGCAGGAAGAATGGGCTGTTCTTTTACAAACTAGAAGAGATGGAAATTTTGATATGGCTAGACAGGGTTGGATTGGCGGATATAATAGTCCTGCTGCATTTTTATCTTTAGTAAAAACAGGATATGTATTGAATGAGGGCAGATATAGTAATCCTGAATTTGATAAGGCTTTGTTAAATGCTTCCATTGCTGAAAATGATTCAGATAGAAGCAAGTATATGCATGAAGCTGAAAGTATTGCTATGAATGATATGGCTATTATTCCAATATATTATTATGCCGGAACTGTAATGCAAAATTCAAAATTAACAAATGTTATTTATGATATATTCGGTATATATAATTTTAGTAAGGCTGAAATTATAGAAGAAACTAATTAATATTTATATTCCTTTACCTTCTATTGTTCTTAATTTATTTACAGGAATATCTGAATATTTATTAGATTCTTCTTTTGAGAGTCTTTTCCATTCTACGGTAGCTCCTACTATGCCTCTTTTATCTAATGATGCTTTTAGGAATAATGTTTTCTTGTCATCTGATAAACTTATTTTGGCATAGTATGTGCTTCCCTGATCTGTATGATATATTCTTCCTGTTTGCCACTCACCGTCTTTGAACTCTATATCGTATATGAATATTAATCCTTTCAAATCTTTATCTCTTAGTGATTTGTTAGGATTATGTATATCTAATGTACTTTTTACATCATCATGCAATGCTATACCATATGCATATACTTTATTATCAATAACTATTATTTTTGCGATTTTCATTCTGCCTTTAGGTTTTTCAGGCATAGCCCAAAATCCTTCAACATCTTTTGCATTATTTTGCCCGTACAATAAAGAACTAAATATAATTATAAATATTATAGACAATATATTATTTTTCATTTTATAATCCAAATTTATTTTTTATAAATTATACATCTAAATAATATTTTTTCTATAGTGTTTTATAATTTATATATTGATTATTATTTTTTATTATGTAAAATTAATTAATCTAAAATTATTAAGGAAACATTTTATGAAAGATTCTAGAATAGAAAAATTAGCTAAAAATATAGTTACTTATTCATGCAAATTAAAAAAAGGTGAAAAAATACTTATAAAATGCTATGGCGAGGGAGAAGAAAGAAATTTAGTAAATGCCATTATTAAAGAAGTTTATAAAGTAGGTGCAAGTCCTTTTGTTTGGAATCATGATCCTCATATACTTAGAGAATTATTAAAACAATGTAATGAAGAGCAGATGAAAATTTGGGCTAAATCCGATTTAATGCTTATGAAAGAAATGGATGCTTATGTTGGTATATGGGGCGGATTAAATAGTTCAGAAAGTTCTTCTGTAAAAATGGAAAATCATGCTATATATGAAAAGTTTTATCTTGACCCTGTTCATATGAAAGAGAGAGTAAAAAATACTAAATGGGTTGTTATGAATTATCCTACACCAGCTATGGCTCAGCAGGCTTCTATGAGTACAGATGAATTTGAAGATTTTTATTTTAAAGTTTGTAATTTGGATTATTCTAAAATGTCTAAGGCTATGGATAATTTAGTAAAACTTATGAATAAAACTGATAAAGTGAGAATAGTTGGAAAGGATACTGATTTGACTTTCTCTATTAAAGATATACCTGCTATAAAATGTGCCGGTGAACTCAATATACCTGACGGAGAAGTATATACTGCTCCTGTGAAAAATTCTGTTAATGGTGTTTTATCTTATAATACACCTTCCTTATACAGCGACGGATTTACTTATGAGAATATTAAATTCGAGTTCAAAAATGGAAAGATAATAAATGCCACTTGTAATGATACAAACAGAATAAATAAAATATTAGATAGTGATGCTGGTGCTAGATATATAGGAGAGTTTGCTATAGGAGTTAATCCATATATTACAGAACCTATGAAAGATATATTATTTGATGAAAAAATTATGGGAAGTTTCCATTTTACTCCGGGTGCTTGCTATGATGATGCTAGTAATGGAAACAGCTCTAAAATACATTGGGATTTGGTATGTATACAGACTAAAAAATACGGCGGCGGAGAAATTTATTTTGATGATAAATTGATAAGAAAAGACGGATTATTTGTTATTGATAGTCTTAAATGCTTGAATCCTAATAATTTAAAATAATATAAAAGGCTTGTAAATGAGTGATAAGAAATTTGATATTAGATTTGCCTCTGTAGAAGATTGTGCTTTAATACTGAAATTTATAAAAGAGCTTGCCCGTTATGAAAAATTAGAGCATGAAGTTACTGCAACTGAGGAGATACTTAAAGAGTGGATATTTGAAAAGAAGAAATGCGAGGTTTTAATAGCTTCAGAAAATAGTATAGAAATAGGATATGCATTATTCTTTCATAATTTTTCTACATTCTTAGGAAAGGCGGGGATATATTTAGAAGATTTATATATTAATCCTGATTATAGAGGATTAGGATATGGTAAAAAACTTTTAAAAGAGGTGGCAAAGATTGCTGTTGAAAGAGGATGCGAGAGATTGGATTGGCAGTGTTTAGATTGGAATAAGTCTAGTATAGATTTTTATTTATCACTCAATGCAATTGAGATGTCAGATTGGAATTCTTACAGATTAAGCCATAAAGTTTTAAGAAGATTTGCTGAAGAATGATTTGTTAAAGAATAATTATTATAAAATTTAAAGGTTTGTATAGATGAGTGATAAAAAATTTAGTATTAGATTTGCATCTGTTGAAGATATACCAACTATAATGAGATTCATAAAAGAGCTTGCTGTTTATGAGAGCTTGGAGCATGAACTCAATCTTACAGAGGAAAGTTTAAAAGAAAATATTTTTGAAAAGAAAAAGGCTGAGGTTGTCATTGCTTTTGAAGATGATGTTCCAGTGGGGCATGCTGTATTTTTTGAAACTTTTTCTACTTTTGTGGGAAGGCATGGGCTTTATTTAGATGATTTATATGTTAATGAAAAATACAGAGGCTTTGGATACGGTAAGAAACTATTTGAAGAAGTTGCCAAAATAGCTCTTAGCAGGAATTGCGGAAGACTTGAATGGCAATGTTTGGATTGGAATAAATCGAGTATAGATTTTTATTTATCAACCGGAGCCGAAATGGTTAAGGATGCCAGAGTTTACAGACTCACTAATAATGCTTTAAAAAAATTTTTAGATTTTTAATATATAAAAATATTTTATTTAATGATATGAATATTAAATCTTGATTATATATAAAAAAATAGTATAATTCAAAAAATTAACTTTAAAAAGAGGTCAATAATGAAAAAAAGAGTATTGCTCAAAATATCAGGCGAGGCTTTACTTGGTCAAAAAGAATATGGTATAGATAATAATGTTGTTGATAGAATAGCATTAGAGATGAAAGAGGCTGGAAGTGATACAGAAATAGCTGTTGTTGTAGGCGGAGGAAATATTTTCAGAGGTATGCAGTTATCTGATAAAACAGGTATGGTAAGAGCCACTGCAGATTCTATGGGTATGCTTGCCACTATTATGAATGCTATAGCTTTGAAAGATAGATTTATGGCAGCCGGCACTCCTACTCAAATACTTTCTGCTTTTAATATTGAAGGTATGATAGAAGGTTTTGAAAGGGATAAAGCAATTCGTATATTAGAAAGAGGAAATGTTTTGATAATAGCCGGAGGTACTTCTAATCCTTATTTCACAACTGATAGTACAGCAATACTTAGAGCTTTAGAGATTGGTGCTTCTATAGTATTAAAAGGCACTAATGTTGATGGGGTTTATGATAAAGACCCTAAAAAGAATCAAGATGCAAAAATGTATAATGAAGTAACTTTTAAAGAAGCTATTAATCAGAATTTAAGAGTTATGGATATGACCGCTTTTGCTATGGCTAATGATAATAATATGCCTATAAGAGTATTTAATATGCATACAAATGGAAACATTACAAAAGCTCTTTTAGGCGAGTCTATAGGAACTTATGTACATAATTAATTATATTTAGGAGGTTTTTATGTTTGATTATGGTTATATACCTGTTATTCCAATGTTTATTGGTATTGTTATAATATTAATATTTATCATTATTTTCTTACGTTTCTTCCCAATAGGTTTATGGGTTACAGCTTTATTTTCTGGTGTAAGAATAAATATGATAACATTGATTACTATGCGTTTGAGGAGAGTTAATCCTTCACTTATAGTATTAAATCAGATAAAGTTATGGAAAGCAGGTTTAAAAATAGGAAGCAATGAGCTTGAAGCACATTATTTGGCTGGCGGAAACCCTACAGCTGTTGCTGATGCTTTGATTGCTGCTGATAAGGCTTCTTTGGATTTAAGTTTTGAGCGTGCTGCTGCTATAGATTTAGCCGGAAGGGATTTAGTTGATGCTATAAGAACTTCTGTTTCTCCTAGAGTTATAGCTACACCTTTAATCGCTGCTGTTGCTAAAGACGGTATACAGGTGAAGGCTACTGCAAGAGTTACTGTTAGAACTAATATTAACAGACTTGTTGGAGGTGCCGGAGAAGAAACTATAATTGCTAGAGTAGGAGAGGGTATCGTTACTACTATAGGTAGTGCGGCTTCACATAAAGAAGTTTTGGAAAATCCAGATAGAATCTCTCAAGTGGTTCTTGCTAAGGGTTTGGATTCTGGTACTGCTTTTGAGATACTTTCTATTGATATAGCTGATGTTGATGTTGGAAGCAATATTGGTGCTTTTTTACAGATTGACCAAGCTGAAGCTGATAAAAAAATTGCTCAGGCTAAAGCTGAAGAGAGAAGAGTTATGGCTATAGCCAGAGAACAGGAAATGCGTGCTCAGGTTGAAGAGATGAAAGCTAAAGTTGTTGAAGCTGAATCTCAATTACCTCTTGCAATTGCTGAGGCACTTAAAAAAGGAAATATCGGCGTATTAGATTATTATAATATGAAGAATGTTATGGCTGATACTGAAATGCGTTATAGTATATCCGGTATGGATTCAATGAGCAAAAATAATAATGCTTCAGGAAATGTGAAACAATAAATTATTATTATAAATAAATTTTTATAGGCTGTGTATTTTTATATGCGGCCTATTTTTATATAATTTTTAAAAATTAAAATTAATGTTATTTTTAAATATATTTATTTTTTATTTAGGATTATTTTATGACAATAGAACAATTTAACGATGAATATTTGGTTAGCAGAGAAGGTACAAATTCAGAAAAGTGGGAAACAAAAAAAGATAAAAGATTCAATACAGATGGACTGCTTCCTATGTGGGTTGCCGATATGGAGTTCAAAGCACCCAATGAAGTAATAGAGGCTATAAATAAAAGAGTTATTCATGGAGTTTTCGGATATACTGTTTTATGGGATAGTTATTTTGAGGCTTTTTTTAATTGGCAGAAAAGCAGATACAATATAGATTTAAAAAAAGAATGGATAAGTTTTTCTATAGGTGTTGTAACTTCTATATATTGGCTTGTTAATGCTTTTACCCAAAAGAATGATTCAATTATTATACTTACTCCTGTATATTATCCTTTTTATAATGCTGTTAAAGATAATGGCAGGAACTTAATTGAATGCGTATTGAATAATGATAATGGTATTTTTTCTATAGATTTTGATAGATTAGAAAATGATATTGTAAAAAACAATGTTAAAATGATGATATTCTGTAATCCTCATAATCCTGTAGGAAGAGTATGGACTGATGAAGAGATAGATAAAACTTTTGATATATGCAAAAAGCATAATGTTTATATCATTTCAGATGAGATACATCAGGATATAAATTTGGGAATTCGTCCTTTTATATCTGCACTTTCCATAAAAAATAAAGATAAGTATATGGATAAATTAATAGTAGTAACTTCTGCATCAAAAACTTTTAATTTAGCATGTCTTTTGAATTCACATATTATTATACCTAATGAAGATACTAGAAAGATATACAATGACTATGTTAATACTATAAGTAGGACTGAATTGAGCTTGCTTGGTATGGTTGCTGCGGAGGCTGCTTATAAATATGGAGCAGATTGGCTTGACGGATTATTAAAAACTATAAAAAGAAATTATGATTATATTAAAAATGAATTAAATGAAAAGGTACCTGATATAATAATAAGTCCTTTGGAGGGTACATATTTGCCTTTTATAGATTTAAGAAAAGTTGTTAATCCTGATAGGGTAAAAGAGTTTATACAAGATGACTGTAAAATAGCTGTTGATTTTGGAGAATGGTTTTCTAAAGATTATAAAGGTTTTATAAGATTGAATATTGCTACGAATTTTGAATATATAAAAATTTTTACAGATAACGTCATTTTGCAGCTTAAAACTAAAAATTATAAATAATACTTTTATTTTTGTATAAATAAAAATTATGAAAAAGTGATATTTTTTAGTAATTTTTACTAATATAGATATTTTTTTACTTGACAAAAACTATTATTTGATGTATTGTTAGAGTATACAAACAATAAATAAAAGGAGTTATAATATGAGTTTAATCAATAAGAAACTAATAGATTTCAAGGTTGAAGCTTATCAGAATGGTGAATTCAAAACAGTTGAAACTAAAGATGTTTTAGGAAAATGGAGTGTATTTTTCTTCTATCCAGCAGACTTTACATTTGTATGTCCTACAGAATTAGAAGATTTAGGTTCAGTTTATGAAGAATTAAAGAAAATTAACTGTGAAGTATATTCTGTATCTGCTGATACACATTTCGTACATAAAGCTTGGGCTGATGCTACAAAAACTATAGCTAATCTTAAATATACTATGCTTGGAGATCCAACAGGAGTATTAGGAAGATTCTTTGAAGTATTTGTAGAAGAAGTTGGACAAGATTTACGCGGTAGCTTTATCGTAAACCCAGAAGGTTTGATTAAAGCTTATGAAGTACATGATATGGGAATTGGTAGAGATGCTAATGAATTAGTTCGTAAAGTTCAAGCTGCTCAGTATGTAGCTGAACATGGCGGTGAAGTTTGTCCTGCTAAATGGAAACCAGGTGCTAAAACTTTAAAACCAGGAATTGATCTAGTTGGTAAACTATAATCTATTAACCATATAGAATATTAGGACATATAATTAATTTTATATGTCCTTTTTTATTGCATTATTTTTTGAAAAATAAAAGACAAGAAATATTTAATAAAATAAATCTTGTCTTTTTTATTTTTAATTAATTATATTATTGAATAGCAGCATTTAAAGAATCAATATCAAATACAGGTAATGCTGTTATGTCAGGAGTGATTTTTTTAGTCATTCCAACTAAAACTTTTCCAGGTCCGCATTCAAATATTTTTGTAATGCCTTGTTTTTGCATATTAAGCATACTATCATACCATCTTACAGTTGAGAACATTTGTTTATATAAATTTTCTTTTATAGAATTGAAATCATGAACTTCAGCTGTAACATTTGATAATACTTTATTATCATTGTTATGTAATTCAATTTTTTCTAAGAATTCTTTCAAGCTATCAGCAGCAGGTTTCATAAATGGAGAGTGAAAAGCTCCAGATACTTTTAAAGGAAGTACTCTTTTAGCACCAGCTTCCTGAAGTTTAGGAGTAACTGCTTCTATTGCACTAAGTAATCCTGATATAACTATTTGATCTTTTAAATTGTAATTAGCAGCAACAACTTCTTTATTTTCAGGCATACATTTAGAAACTGCATCATAATCTAATCCCATAACAGCAGCCATACCATAAGGGGCATCAGCACCAGCCTTAGCCATTAATAAACCTCTAGTTCTAGCAATTTTTACAGCATCTTCAAATGATATATATCCTGCAGCTGAAAGTGCAGTAATCTCACCCAAACTATGACCTGCAAATAAATTTCCTTTAACACCTTTAGCTTTTAAAGCCTCATAAACAGCCATACCTACTGTAACTAAAGCAGGCTGAGTATTTTCTGTTTTTTTAAGATCGTCTTCGCTTCCTTCAAAACATAATGCTTTGATATCAACATCATCTAAAATATTAGCTGCCTTATCGAATATTGCTTTAGATTCAGCAACATTATCATATAAAGATTTTCCCATACCGGCACATTGAGAACCTTGACCTGGAAATAGAAATGCTATATTTGACATATTTTATTCTCCTTTCTTATTATAAATATTTTATTTTCTTAAATTAATAATCTATAAAATATTAACAAAAAATTTAACTTTTATCAAGACATTAATTTGATTTTGAGGATTCTTATATTAGTTATATTATTTTAATTAAAGTTAAAAGATTCGAATCTGTAAACAACAATTTATATTTGAATAATTGACATTTTATATTAAATTGATTATCTTTAATACAATGCTTAAAATTAATTTGGGGTTATAAAATGAACATGAGTAATGAGAAGAAATCTAAATATATGATAATAGAGGGTATAGTATCTGTAATCATCAATATATTATTATTTGCTTTTAAATATGCTGTAGGTTTGCTTACAGGTTCTCTTTCTATTATGGCTGATGCTTGGCATTCATTAAGCGATTGTATAAGCAGTATAATAGTCATAATAGGCGGAATATTTTCAAAAAGACCTCCAGACGAAGAACATCCTTTCGGACATGGAAGAATAGAGCTTATAACAAGTTTTATAGTTGGAATAATGCTTGTATTTATAGGATATAGTTTTTTCTCTGAAGCTATTCAAAACATTATGAATAAAAAATCAGCTTCATTTACAACTATGGCTATAATTGCTATGGTGGTTTCAATACTTGTAAAGGAATTATTAGCACAGTATTCTTTTTGGGGATATAGAAAATCCGGTTCAAAATCACTCTATGCTGATGCTTGGCATCATAGAAGCGACAGTGTTACTTCTATAATTATATTAGTTGGTATTTTATTTGGTAAAAGTTTTTGGTGGTTAGACAGTGTATTAAGTATATTGGTTTCACTTGTAATATTTTATGCAGCTTTCGATGTTATTAAATCCAGTGTAAAACCTTTGATAGGAGAATACCCTTCTAAAGAAACTATAGAGAGTATTAAAAAAATAGCTGAAGAAATGAATATAGATAATACTGATTTAAATCTTCATCATTTTCATATACATACTTATGGAGATCATAGCGAAATAACTTTCCATATGCGTTTCCCTAAAGATATGACTGTCTTTGATGCTCATTCAAAGGCTACATTATTTGAAAATGCCATAAGAGAAAAGTTGAGTATAGAGCCTACTATACATATAGAAGCATATAAATAAATGCTTATCTAATAAAAAAATAGGGGCGGGTGGGCGGGCTGTGTAGATTCTTATTGATATTTTTCATTTTTATTTTATGATAAACGCTATGATAGAGAATACTGTTTTAAATTATAAAAACTTAGAAGAATATTTTTTATTTACTGATGATTCTAAATTAATAAAGTATAATAAAAAATATAATTCGTATAAAGATTTAATAAAAATAGAAAATATAAATTCCAAAGAAGAAGTTACAGTTTTAAAATTAATGTATCCTTATATATGCATAACTGAGGAGAAAGGATTAAATTCCGCTGTTGTAAATATAGAAACATTAGAAGTAATTTATTTAAAAAGAGAAGATTATCATTCTGAAGTATCAAGCTATTCTAATGAATTTTGTATTATTAATAATGAAATACATCTTATCACTCAAACTAAATGGAATACTCTTAATATAATGAATTTAAAAACTAAAGAGATGATAACAGATATAAACAGAGATGAAGAAAAATTTGGTATAGATTATTTTCACAGTAATTTATTGGTATCAAAAGATTATAAACATTTTCTTTGTAATGGCTGGGTATGGAATCCTGTGGACTGTATAAGCTGTTTTAACATTGAGGAGTTTTTGAAAGAATATGAGAAATGTCAAGTGGATGTTGTTAATGAATATATAAGCGGTTATAATTGGGACAGACCTCTTGCTTTTATAGATAATAAAAGATTTGTTTTGGCTTGTGATAATACGAATTTTAATGATGAAGATTTTATTTATAATCAATTAAGATTCTACAATATAGATGATATAAAAATAGATGATAGCGATAATAATGAGTATAGATATTTAGAAAGCTATAATAGTATTAATATTAATTTATTTAGTTTAGATGAAAATAATGAAGTTCATGGAAAGCTATATTTTTATAAGGATAATTTAATTGCATTTGATTTCAATAAATATTCCATAAATATTAAAAGTTATAATATAAAAGATGAAAGTATAAAAAATATCATCACCATAAAAAATAATAATTGTTTTTTTAATGATGTTTTTGGTATTATATATTATATTGAAAATGATACTATAAAAGAGATTGATGTAAATAATTTTATTATATAGACATTAATTTTTATGTTTCAATAAAAAATTATAAAAAATAAATCATTTAAATTTATCATTATTCTATTATAATTAGTTTTTATAAAAAATAATTTTTTTAATTTTAAATATTTGCAGGGATTTGCGTGCCTTCGGCAACTCCACTTCTTTTGCGACCGAAGAAAATACCTTTAGGTATGCCACAGGCGAAGTGCTACATTTGTGCTTTAATTTAATAAATTCTTTTACAAGTAATACAATTTTAGTATGATTTAATATTAATTTTATACTTGCACTTTCGCGAAGCGTATCCGAGTTTATCGAGGATATAGGTTCTTTGACGAAGTCCGCCTGCGACCGAAGGGAGTACCTTTAGGTAGGCGTGCGGCGGGAAAAAGAACAATAAACAAATTGATAAACTTAAAAATTTTTAGTATATACTGAAACGATTTCATTTTGCCGACTACTACAGATTATGTAATTATTATCAACTTTTTTGCCGCACAAAAAAGTTGCAAAAAACGCAATTGTTAGAACTTTATATTAAATATATACTTATTAAATATAGAATATAACCTAAATTTAGACCATAAATATAGCCTTTTTGCTTCTTTGTGGCAACAAAAGAAGTGGGGTATGGGGCAAAGCCCCATATATAAAAAAGAAAATATAGTTGTTTAGGTATATACTATATTGAAGACGATATCATAAAAGAGATCGATATAAATAATTTTGTTATATAGACATTAATTTTTATCTTTCAATAAAAAATTATAAAAATAAATCATTTAAATTTATCATTATTCTGTTATAATTAGTTTTTATAAAAAATAATTTTTTAATTGGTGTTAAAATGATTTTAGATTTAAATAAAACTTATATAAAAGTATTGAAAAAGCAGAATATATTAATTTTGGGTGCTACTTTAAGAAGCGGAGTAAGTATAGCTAATACTCTATATGATATTAACAGAACTTTTAATGTTAATATCAAATATGCTTTAAGTGATAGTAAAACAGAAGAACAACTTAAAGATAGTATAGAAGCATTAAAAGATAAAGATATCAAATTATTTTTCGGTAATCAGGATATATCTATTTTGGATAATATCACTTTGATAATAATTTCACCAGGCATTCCGCATACTATACCTATAGTTGAAGAAGCTAAAAGAAGAAATATAAAGATTATAGGAGAAATTGAATTTGCATACAATTTTATTCCTAATAGAAATTATATTGCAGTAACCGGAACAGACGGAAAAACCACTACAGTTACATTGATTCATGAAATAATAAAGTCTTATAAAAAGGCAAGACTTCTTGGAAATGTTGGAAATACTTTTTCTAAAGAGATTGAAACTATAGAGCCTGATGAAGATATCATATTAGAGCTTTCAAGTTTTCAATTAGAAACAGTTGAAAAATTTCATGCTCATATAGCTGCTATATTGAATATTGCAGAAGATCATCTTGACAGATATAGAGATATAGAAGATTATTTCAATACAAAAAAGAATATAATTATCAATCAAAATAAAAATGATTTTCTAGTACTTAATTATGATAATATATACACTAATATTTGGTATAATGAGCTTAATGGTAATTCTAAGAGTAAGCTGCTTACATTCTCTTTAAAAAGTAAATTTGCTACAATATACTATAATGAAGAAGATGAGTATATATATTATGAGAATGAAAAATTATTTTCTATAGCAAACAGAAAATTAATAGGTAAACATAATATAGCCAACATATTGGCAGCAGTTTTGATATGTTTAAAAGATGGAATACCTGCAGATAATATAGAGAAAGTTGTAAATAATTTCAAAGGTATAGAACATAGAGTTGAATTAGTTTCTGAAATTAATGGAGTTAAATATATAAATGATTCAAAAGCTACATCAATGAATTCTGTAATGAGTGCTTTAAAATCTTTTGATAAAGATATAATCCTTATAATGGGCGGAAGAAATAAAAATATAGATTTCACTCCTTTAAATAGTATAGTAAATGCAAGAGTAAAAAAACTTATACTTATGGGAGAGGCAGCAAATGTCCTTTCAGATATGCTTCATTTTGATAATAAAATTATAGTAAGAGATTTGACAGATGCTTTTAACTATGCTTCGTCTATAGCAATAAACGGAGATACTGTTCTATTATCACCTGGATGTACTAGTTTTGATATGTTTAAAAACTATGAAGAGAGAGGAAAATATTTCAAAAGTTTGGTGTATAAACTTAGCGAAAATTTAAAAGAATAATCTTGTAATTTAATATAATTATTTCATTTTTATATTTGAATATTTTTTAAAATTATTATAGAATTAATGCTTAATAAAAATAAAAATATTTAAGTTAAAAATGAAATATGGCTAAAAGTATTATAAATATAGTTAATATATCAAAAAGATTTGTTCATAAAGTACTGCTTGATAATGTCAATCTTCTTATAGAAGAAAAATCTAAAATAGGAATGATTGGAAGAAACGGAGCAGGCAAAACAACACTTTTGAAGATTCTTATGGGACTTGAAGAGGCTGATGACGGAGAAGTAATATTTTCAGATGATGTAAGAGTAGGATATCTTCGCCAGCAGGGTGATTTCGATGATAATGAGAAGGTAATAGATTATCTTACAAGAGTTACAGGAAAAGAATCTTGGAAATGTTCTAAAATAGCAAGTCGATTTGGAATAGATCATATAAAAGTTAATAATAATCTAGGAAGTTTATCTAGCGGATATAGAATGAGAGTTAAACTTTCAGAGATGATGCTTTATGAGCCTAATTTTTTAATATTAGACGAACCTTCAAACTTTTTGGATTTAAATACATTAATCGATTTAGAAAATTTTTTAACCGATTATAATGGAGGTTTTTTGATAGTTTCGCATGATAGGGAATTCTTAAAAACAACATGTGAAAAAACTATTGAAATGGAAAATTCAAAAATAACATATTTTCCGGGAAATATAGAAGATTATTTTGAATACAAAGAAGAAAAAGAATATACAATAAAAAAATATAATAAGAATATAGAGGAGAGAAAGGCTCATTTAGAGAGATTTGTAGAGAGATTCAGATATAAAGCTACTAAAGCAAAAGCGGTTCAATCTCGTATAAAACAAATAGAAAAATTAAAAACTATAGAAATTAATCACCCATCAAAGAATGTAAGAATAAAACTTCCAGAGGTTCCTGAAAAGAAAGGTTTTGCTCTTATATCCGATGATTTAGCAGTTGGATATGGCGATAAAGTAGTTGCTAAAAGCGGAAGAATAGAAATAGCAAGAGGAAGCAGGGTAGCGGTTCTTGGGCAAAATGGTGAAGGTAAAACTACATTTTTAAGAACTATAGCTGGAAGACTCAATCCTGTATCAGGTACTTATAATTATTCTTATGGCATAAAGATAGCGTATTTTGGTGAGGATACTTACAAAAATATAACTTCTAATGATACTGTATTATCTTATTTAAAGAAGAATGCTAAGCAGGGACTATTGACTCAAGAACTTTTAACACTTTTAGGAAGTTTCTTATTTTCAGGCGATGATGTTAATAAAGATGTAAAAGTATTAAGCGGAGGAGAGATGGCAAGGCTTTCACTTCTTGCTGCTATTACTCAATGTGCTGATGTTCTTATATTGGACGAGCCTACAAACCATTTGGACTTTGAAACTGTTGAGGCACTTGCTAATTCTTTGAGAGATTATGGCGGAACAATATTTTTCACTTCGCATGATAGAACTTTTGCTAGTTTGCTTGCTGATACTATTATAGAAGTTAAAGATAAAAAACTTTCTCTTTATTCAGGTGATTATGAGGCTTATGTTTATAGGGTAAGACTTGATGCTTTAGAGGAAGAAGAAAAAGAATTAGAGTATCAAAATAAGAATAATAGTAAAGAAAGCAGCAGCAATGATGATAAGAACAGCAATAATTATGAAGAGAGAAAAAAGATTAGAAACAGACTTTCAAGATGTGAGTCTTTGCTCAAAAAACATGAAAAACAAATAGAAGATTATAAAAAAGAAGAAGCTGAAATATTAAAATTTTTTGAAACATCTGCAAATTATGATGATGAAAAAAGTAAAAGGCTTTTGGAAGTTAAAAAACTAATAGAGGAAACAGAAAATGAATGGCTTTTAGTTAATGAAGAGATAGATAATATAAAAGCTATGTTATAAAATTTAATGGAGGATATAAATGAGGATTTTTAAGAATGCTAAAATTTATTCTATGGACAAAAATGATAATATTTATGAATCTGTAGCAGTTGAAAATGGAAGAATAGCTTTTGCCGGAACTAATGAAGAAGTAGCAAAAAAATTTCCAAATGCTGAAGATATAATAGATTTAGAAGGAAAAACAGTTGTTCCTGGATTTAATGATAGCTGTGTTAATTTTGTTGAATATGCCCGTTTTAATACAATGCTTGATTTAAGTAAATGTATGTCAATAAAAGAAGTATTGGATTTAGCACAAAATGCCCAAAAATATGAAGGATGGGTTATAGGCTGGGGCTGGAATCAGGATTATTTTGAAGAAAAAAGAATGCTTACAAAAAATGATTTGGATAATATATCAAATGAATATCCTGTTGCCTTTAGAAGATGCTGCGGAGAGATGATAGTTGCAAATAGTAAAGCTCTTGAAATATGCGGTATTACGGAAGATATGAAATCTGATAGTATAGATTTTGAAAACGGACTTATAAGTTCTAAAGATATGATATTGATATTGTCTAAAATCAAATCATTGGAAATAGATACTCTTAAATCAATAATATTAGATACTCAGGAAGCATTCTTCAAAATGGGTATAACTTCTGTTCAAACAGATGATTTAAGAAGTTTGCCAGATTTCGATTATAGAAAAATTATAGATGCTTATCAAAAATTAAATAGAGAGAAAAAATTAAAAATAAGAGTATGCGAACAGGCACAATTTATCAATAAAAAAGATATAGATGATTTCAGAGATTATTACTATTATCAATATATTAATGATGAGAGATTTAAAGTAGCTCGTATAAAACTTGTTATAGACGGTGGTATAGGTTCAAGAACTGCATTATTAAGAGAGGATTATAATGATGCTAAAGGTTTCAAGGGCGTTTCTCAATATAGTCAGGAAGCTCTTGATGAATTAGTTTCTTATGCTAATAGTTTGGATTATTCTTTAGCTATACAGGCTACAGGAGATGGTGCTGTAGATATGGCATTAAATTCTATAGAAAAAATAAAAAATACAAAAGATTTCAAATATAGAAGAAACGGATTAGTATATGCTCAAATAACAGATAAACAATTATTTGAAAGAATGAAAGAATTAAATGTTGGTATATATTATCAGCCTATATTCCTTCACTATGACATGCATATAGTTGAAGATAGGGTAGGTAAAGAAAAAGCTTCTACTTGTTATGCTTATAAAACAGCTAAAGATATGGGAGTTCATATTGGATTCGGTTCTTCAGGTCCTGTAGACGGTATTAGTGTAATGGAAGGTATACATTGTGCTGTTAATAGAGAGGATTTAAATGGCTGGCCTGAAAATGGCTGGATGCCTCAGGAAAAACTTACAGTTAAAGAGGCAGTTTATTTGTATACTATGGGAAGTGCTTATATGTCTTCTGAAGATAATATTAAAGGCAGTATTGAAGAAGATAAATTGGCTGATTTTGTAGTTTTAGATAGAGATATATTTGAAATTGATCCTAAAGAAATAAAAGATATTAAAGTATTAAAAACTATAGTTGACGGAGATATAGTTTATAGTGCTTGATATTTATTAATATAAGTAATAAAAAAGGATTTAACAATTAAATGTTAAATCCTTTTTATTATATATTATTTTTATTCTTTTACAGAACCGCCTGTTAATCCGGATATAAAGTATTTTTGTAAAGTTAAAAATACTGCCATTATAGGAACTACAGCGAATATAGCACCAACCATAATCTGTCCGTAATCTATTCTTGTATCAGATTTTAATTGTGATAATGCTACAGGCAAAGTAAATTTTTCAGGGCTATTTAATATTATTAAAGGCCAAGTAAAATTAGTCCATTCAGCAACAAACATATATATTCCTAAAGCAGTTAAAGCTGGAATCATTAAAGGCATAACTATTTTTAAGAATATAGTCCATTCATTAGCTCCATCTATTCTAGCAGCTTCTATTAATGTATCAGGTACACTATGGAAATTCTGTCTCATCAAGAATATTCCGAAAGCTCCTGCTATATCAGGAAGTATTATTGCCAAATGAGTATTTTGTATATTTAAAGTTGTCATCATTCTATATAATGGTACTAATTTAGCATGTGCAGGAAGCATCATAGTAAGCATTATAATAACAAACACTATATTCTTACCTTTAAAATTAAATTTAGATATAGCATAGGCTGCCATAGAACATACCAACAAATTAATCACAGTATATATTATAGCTATTTTTAATGAATTGAATAAAGCATGCCATATTGGAATTCTTTCCTGAAGATTTTTCAAATTTTCAAGAAATTTGCTTCCAAAAGTTATAGGAGGCGGAAATAAAAATATATCTCCTGATTCTCTAGTTGCCGCTATAAACATAAATATTAAAGGATATATACAAGCTATCATAGCTATTGTGAGAACTATATATAATATTATTCTAGTTATTTTTTGCTGTTTATTTTTATTCATTTGTTATTTCCCCCAAATTTCATTTGCAATCTTGAAAGAACTCCTACTATCACAAGTATTGCTACAGATATTGTTGCAGCATAGGTTAAGTTGAGAGATTGAAATGCTTGTCTGTATATGTATAATCCTAAAGTTATTGTAGAATTATTAGGGCCTCCATTTGTTAATAGGTATGCCTCTGTGAATAAATTTAGAGTTCCTATTGTTGATAATATAGTTGAAAATAGTATAACAGGTTTAAGCATTGGTATAGTTATATAGAAAAATTGCTGAAATGCATTAGCTCCGTCTATTCTAGAAGCTTCATAATAATCTTCAGGTATAGTTTGTAGTCCTGCTAATATTATTACCATATTATATCCAGTCCATCTCCATGTTATGATTAGCATTATTACTATTCTTGCAGGCCAAGTTTGTGTAAGCCACATTATAGGACCTATATTGAATATAGAAAATAAAAAATTAACAACACCTCTCTCCTGAAACAATAATACAAATATTAAACTATAAGCTACAGATTCTACTATAAAAGGTACAAAGAATGCCGTTCTATACATACTTTTTAATTTTGTAATTCCTCTATGCAGTATTATAGCTAGAAGTATAGATAATATAGTCATTATTGGTACTTGTATTATTAAATAGATTAGTGAGTTTTTTAGAGATATAAAAAAGTACTGATCTGTGAAGAGTCTTTTATAATTTTCTATACCGGCAAATGTAAGAACCCCTCTATTTTGTTTCATAAAACTTAACACTATTGTTTCAAATAGCGGATATATACTGAATACAGCTATAAAAAATAAAGCTGGTGCCAGAAATATCCAAGGTGTAATATTTTTTTTATTGTCATAATATATCCTAAAAATAATATACTCTTAATTAAAAACTTATTTTCTTTGATATTCTTCTTATATGATTATTTATGATTTTATATTATTGATGATACCTACAATAGTAAATTTTATAGATTGTATGGTAATTTATATGTAAAAAATCAATATAAAAAATGAGGTGCCTAATGATAATATCATAAGACACCTTCAAAAAAATAAGTTTATTTATTTGGCTATTGCTCTTCCAGTAGCACTGCTTATTTGATTTGCAGCATCATTCAATGTAGAAGCAATATCTTTATTATTATTCAAAACATCTTCATATGCACTTACAACTGTGTTTCTAACTTCAGCAAAATCATCAGAATTGTATATAACATTAGGTATTTGTTTTGTTACATCTGCTAATATTTTATTGAAATTATCTCCGAAATAGTCATCAGCTTTTAAGAATCTAGAATCATCATAAGCAGGTAAATAAGAAGGGAATAAACTGAATTTTTCATACATCATAAGCTGATTATCTACATTCATTAAACTTTCTTTTACGAATTCTAAAGCAGCAGCTTGTTTAATAGGATCAGTAGCAGTTATAGATAATCCAGCACCACCAGATGAAGAAGCTCTAGCAGCATCTTGATTAAGAGCAGGTATAGGCATAATTCCCCATTTACCTTTCATTTCAGGCATTTGGTCTTTTATAGTACCGCCCCACCAGCCGCCTATTATATAAGAAGCAACTTCTCCGTTTTTATTGGCTACTATAGAACCATCCCAGTTAACAACATTTTTAGCAACACCTTCATCTATAAGTCTTTTTATCATTTGAAGAGTTTCTATTGCTTTTTGAGATGCAACTGTTATTTCACCTTTATCATTTAAATAATATGATTTATTAGCTATTAATAATGCTCTGTACAAATTTTCATCTTGAGTGAAAGGAAGACCAGTCATATATACATTAGGGAATTTTTCCTGAAGTTTTTTTCCAGCAGCAATATAATCATCAAAAGTTACTATAGTATTAGGATCAATTCCAGCTTCTTTAAATAAATCTACTCTATAGAACATAACAACAGGACCTGAATCCCAAGGTATAGATACTAATTTTCCAGTACTGTCATAACTTGATGCTATTTTAGAAGGATCTACAACACCATCAATAGTTATATAATCTTTCATATCTAAAAAGTATTGAGGATAAGTTTCAGCGTAAGTCTGTATATAATCGCTTTCTATTTGTATAACATCAGGCACCCCATTTCCGGAAGATAGTATTACTCCATATCTTTCGTATACATTCTGAGCCAAACCAAATTCCTGAACATTTACTTTTATTTTTGGATATTTAGCATTAAATGCTTTTGCTGTTTCCATTAATGCTTTAGCAGCAACATTCCAAGCCCATACAGTGATTTCTGTTTCTGTATTTTCATCTATAGCTGGTAATTTTGCAGCTGTTGTTGATGTTTGTTTATTGTTATTACATGACATTATAGTAATAGAAATAATGATGAATAACATGAATAGCTTTTTTATCATAGGGTACCCCTTATTATATATATTTTTTAAAATGGTATACATTTTTTACATAAAACTCAAACAAATAAATTTCCATATTAATGCAGTAATTTATTTGTTGATTATTTTATTAGTTTATAAATTTTAATTATGAGATTTATGCTATGTTAGATATACTAATTTTATAAAAATTATTATAATTTTTATAAATATATTTCATAAACAATAATATATTTTTAAAATAGTTAATAATTGAAATGATAATGTATAAAAAACAATATAAAATATTTTTACTGAATTAATAAAAATACATAATATGATATTGGGGCAGTAAGTATTACACTGTCAAATATATCGAATACTCCGCCATGTCCTGGAAACAATTTACTTGAATCTTTAGTGTCATACATTCTTTTTATAAGACTTTCACCCATATCCCCTAAAAAACCTGTTAATGTGAATATTACAGTTAATAACATTAATTGCGGAAAAGAGAAGTTAGGTATATTCTTTCCTAATAAACAAGTTAGATACCCATTTGAATATAAGAAATAATATAATATGGAAAGCGGTATTGTGAATATAAACATTCCTACTAAACCTTCATAACTTTTATTAGGTGAAGCACTGTTTGATAATTTATGCTTACCAAATTTCCTTCCTATAATATATCCTCCAGTATCACTGAACCAAGCACATAGCATAATAAATACTATGTAATATTTTCCGCTAGGCATAAAACGCATAAGAGATATATGCCATACTCCCAAACCAACATATATAAAGCAGAAAACAGCAGTTAATATAGCTCTTCCTTTTTCTTCAAATGTTGATACATGAACTTTGAACATATTAATGATAAATAGTATAGCTATCAAAGCAAAAACCATTACCAATGATAAATCCATAGAAGGATGTTTAGTTTCTACTATTTTATAAAGATTGGAGAAGTCGCCTTTAAATACATTTACATCACATATAGTTATTATATATCCTAATACCATAGCTATCATAGTTGCTACAACAGTTCTTAAATTCTTTTGTCTATGTACCTTAGCCATATAAAATATTTCTGAGGCACTTAAAATAGATATAGCCAATATTGCTATATGAAATAAAAATATAACTTTATCATAAAACATTACTATGAGAAATAATGGTAATGTTACAGCTACAGATATAAGCCTTTTCTTCATAATTGTTATAGACCTCCATATCTTCTATTTCTATTTGAGTATTCTTCTATAGCTTTTTTGAAATTTTCTTTAGAAAAATCCGGCCATAATATATCTGTAAAATATAGTTCACTATATGATGCCTGATACATTAAGAAATTACTTAATCTATATTCACCTGAAGTTCTTATTAAAAAATCAGGATCTGGTATTCCTTTTGTATATAAGTAATTTTGAATAAAGTTTTCATCAATACTTTCTATGTCTATTTTGTTATTTATAGCATCATAGCATATATTTTTTAAAGCATTCTTTAATTCATCTCTGAAACCATAATTTAAAGCTAAAATAACAGTAAGTATTGGATTTTTGCATTTTTCAAGAGTTTCTTTTTCTGTTTCTTCTATTGTTTCTATAGTATCTTTTGGAAATGCAGAAATATCACCTATATGTTTAACTAAAATATTGTTTGAAATAAGCCTTTTTATCTCTTTCTTATAGAATTCTTTTAAAAGTTTAAATAATGCTTTTTTCTCTTCCTCAGGTCTTTTCCAATTTTCTGTTGAAAATGCATACAAAGTTAAATATTTTATATTAAGCTCACAGCATGCTTCTACTATATTAATGACATTTTCGCTTCCAGCTCTATGCCCAAGACTTCTGCTCTTATTATGAGATTTAGCCCATCTTCCATTGCCATCCATGATTATAGCTACATGTTCAGGTATATTCGGCTCATCAGTAATCATATAGTATCTAATTCTTTTTCTTTTGCAGTGATCATATCATCTATTTTTTTGATGTATGAATCTGTATCATTCTGTATTTTTTTCTCTTGAGATTTTGATTCATCTTCAGTGATAGTTTTATCTTTTAATTCTTTTTTGATTTTATCATTTTCATCTCTTCTTATGTTTCTTACAGCAATTTTTGCTTCTTCACCTCTATGTCTAACACCTTTTTTTAACTCTTCTCTTCTTTCTTTAGTAAGTTCTGGTACTACTATTCTTATGTTTCCGCCGTCATTGAAAGGATTGAAACCTAAATCAGCTTTTAATATAGCTTTTTCTATGTCGCTAACTAAACCTTTATCGAATGGCTGTATCATAATAGTTCTTGAATCTGGTGTTGAAACGTTACCTACTTGTTTTAATGGCATACTGCTTCCATAAGCCTCTACTTTTACTCCGTCCAATATAGAAGCATTAGCTCTTCCTGTTCTTATACCTTTTAAATCATTTTGTAAACTTGAAACTGCTTTTTCCATTCTATCTTTATATGATTCTTTTGACATAGATAAAATCCTCTTTAATTTAAAATAATTTATTTAGTAGATTATAATTTAATATAATACTATTGTCAAGTTAATTCTTTATTTATAAATTCTTACTCTGCTTGTTCATTTTTATAATTGATATAATTTATAAAGATGTAAAATATATAAACTCAATATTATTAATTTTTATATATAATGACTGTATATGAAAAGTATATTAGATATCTATGAAGAATATGAAGAATTTGAAAATAAAATGAATTTGTTTGATAAATTAAATAATTGTATGTTACTATATCTAGTAAAAAATGTTTACTTAATTATAAAAAAGCAATAGAAGTTTTTATTAAATTAAAAGATTTATATGCTAATGAAGCATTAATGCAATTTATTTTTAAAATAAATAAATAATTTTTTATCTTCTATACAAATAAAATTATTTTTAGTATATAATATTAGGATAAACTATGAGAGAGAATTTATGAATGTGTTGGTCAGTGCCTGTTTATTAGGATTGAAATGCAGATATGACGGCAATGATAATAAATCAGATGAGCTTCTAAAAGTTATATCTATGGGTTATAACTTAATTCCAGTATGCCCCGAACAGCTCGGAGGTCTTTCTACTCCTAGAAAACCTGCTGAAATTATTAAAGGCAGAGTTATAAATATTGATAATGAAGATGTAACAGAAAATTTTCTTAATGGAGCTAATGAAGTATTAAAACTTGCAAAACTTTATAAAACAGAATTAGCGGTATTAAAAGAGAGAAGTCCTTCCTGCGGTTTTGGTAAAATATATGATGGAACTTTTAGTAAAATGGTTATAAATGGTAATGGTATATGTGCTGATTTGCTTTATAATAATGGAGTAAAAATTATAGGGGAGAGCGAGATAAAAGAATATTTTGGATTATAGTATATTGAATTATTTATTTTATCTTATATAATTATACTATGTATTTATTGGAATTTAATGAAATAGCAAAAGAAGTCATTTGGGGCGGAAATTCTTTGGTTTCAGTATATTCGAAACCTTTTGATAAAAATAAAACTATAGGTGAAAGCTGGGAAATTTGCGATTTGCCTAATGATAATAATATAGTATCTAATGGTGAGCTTAAAGGAAAAACTTTATCATATTTGGTGAAAGAATATGCTTCTGAACTTTTGGGTACAAAGTGTAAAGACGATTATTTTCCTTTGTTTTTGAAACTTATAGATGCAAAAGATAAATTATCAATACAAGTTCATCCAGATGAAGAATATGCAAGTAAAAAACATAACAAACATGGTAAAAATGAAATGTGGTATGTTATGGAAACTTATGGCGATGCAAAACTTCTCATTGGTCTTAAAGAAAATATTTCAAAAGAAGATTTAAAAAATGCTTTGAATAATAGTAAAAATATAGAAAATATGTTCAATTATTTTGATATAAAAAAAGGAGATGCATTTTATATACCTAGTGGATGCATACATTCTATATTAGGGAATGTTGTTATGGCCGAGATACAGACTCCTAGTGATGTAACTTATAGGCTTTATGATTGGAATAGAGTTGATAAAAATGGTAAATCTAGAGAACTTCATATAGAAGATTCTTTTAATGTTATAAAAGATATTAATGCTTTTAATTTGAAATCTGATAAAAAAAATGTTTTTAAAGATAAAAAACTAGAAATTAATACAGTATTTTCTAATGATTATTTTAATGCTGAGGAATATATTATAAATGAATCTTATTCTTCAAAGACTAATGGAGAAAGTTTTGAAATAATGATGGTTTTAGATGGAGAAGGTTATATAGAATCAAATATTGCTGATAACGTTATTAAACTTAATGCTGGTAAAACAGTGTTGATTCCAGCTAGTTTGGGCAATTATTTTATTAAAACAGATGATATAATAAAAATGTTGAGGGTAACTTTATAATATGAGTGATATTATAGAATTAAAAGATGTGTATAAGAGTTTTGGTGCTCAAAGGGTTCTTAATGGGGTTAATCTTAAAGTTAACAAAGGAGAAACTCTATCTGTTATAGGTAATTCGGGATGCGGTAAAAGCGTACTTATAAAACATTTGATGGGATTGCTTCAGCCTGACAGCGGTAGTATAATAGTAGATGGACAGGATATTAATAAAATTTCTGATAATGAACTTACAGAAGTTAGAAAAAAGTTTGCTATGGTGTTTCAAGGGGCAGCTTTATTTGACTCATTAAATGTATATGAAAATGTAAGTTTTGGACTCAGAAGAATAAAGAAAGATATTCCTGAAGAAAGAATAAAGGCAAAAGTAGCCGAAGTTCTTGAAATGGTCGGAATGCCTAATATAGAACATAAAATGCCTTCAGAGCTTTCAGGTGGTATGAAAAAACGTGTCGGACTAGCTAGAGCCATAGCTATGGACCCTGAAATACTGCTTTATGATGAACCTACAACAGGTTTGGATCCTGTTATGTCTAGGGTTATAGATGATTTAATAGTAAAAATGCAGTCTATTCTTAATGTTACTAGTATAGTTATTACTCATGATATGACTAGCGTATTTAGAATGTCAGACAGAGTTGTAATGCTGTATAAAGGTCAGATTATTGAGGGAGGAGATCCTGATCACTTAGCAGAAACAGAAAATCCTCATTTGAAATTCTTCTTTATGAGCAGTATAGCTAAAAAGGGTGAAGATATAGAGAGTATTAGACCAAAAGATTAAATTATTTCATATATATAAAAAAATATAATTTTAGGATAAGGAAAAATCATGAAAAATAAAGTTAAATTAGGTATATTTTTATTGCTACATTTGTTATATTTGTAGGGGCTATAATATTATTGGGTAAGATAAAGCTCAAGGGTGATGGATACAGGATATATGTAGACTATGTATTTATAGGAGACTTACAGGAAAATGGTAAGGTTTCATATAGAGGCGGTGGAATTCAAATAGGTTTTATTGAAAAAATAGCCATAAATCCGGATGGAACTATTAGAGTAACTTTATTTATTACTGATAAAAATGTTATAATTCCAGTAGGAACTAAATTTTCTATACAAACAGTAGGATTAGGACTTGGAGAAAAATACATAATGGTATCTCCTCCTGCTATTAATACTACCGGTATGACAAGTATGGCGCCTAATACAATAGTAAAAGGTGTTGAACCGTTTAGTATAGAAACAACATTAGGCTCTATAGGTGATATAGGTAAAGATTTAAATTTTCAAGAATTATCAGCGGTTGTAAGTAATCTTGCTCAAACTATAAATTTGATATCTGGTGTTATAGTTAGTAATGAATCTAACATAAATAATTCGATATCAAATGCAAGTGCGACTTTAGGGTATATAAATAATATTGCTAGGGATTTATCTTATGTTATAAATGATGTAGAACAGGGAAATGGGACAATAGGTGCCATAATGAAAGATCCTCAGTTACATACTAATTTTAATCAAATAGTTGATAATTTAAGAGTATTTAGCGAAAAAATAAAAGATAATCCTTCTCTTTTGCTTTTCAGAGAGCCAGAAGCTAAAAAATAAATTTAATATTTATTATTGGAGGGTAATATGTTAAATGACATTATAGATATGCTTACGAATGGATTTTCTAGTAAAAAGAAAAAATCAAATTTTTCTGAAAATGATGCTATATTGAATGAAATAAAAGATTTATCAAAATCTAAATTAAATAAATGCTTAAAAGATGCTGAGCATATAGCAATTAAGGCAGGTAAGTATTCTTTAAAATATTTCGGATGCCCTAAAAAAGTATCAAAAAAAGGTAAAACTGATTTATTTACAGAAGTTGATTTAAAAAATGAAAAAAAGATAAAAGAATATTTATTAAAATGCTATCCTAAATTTGGATTTTATGGAGAGGAATCTAAAGATAATACTAGTAAGAAATTTACTTGGATAGTTGATCCTATAGATGGTACTAGTAATTTTATACATGGTTATCCTTTTTACTGTATATCTATAGGGCTTGCTTATAAGGGTATACCTATATTAGGAGTGGTTTATGCTCCTTTAACAGATACAGTTTATAAGGCTCATATAAAGTCAAAAGCCTATAAAAACAATAAAGTTATAAAAGTAAGTTCTAGCAATAAACTTATAGAATCTCTTATAATAACAGGATTTTATTATAATGCTAGTGTAGATGATGATTTTCTTCATGATAGAATGGTTGATTTTGCTAATATGGTAAAAAGTACTTTAGCTTTAAGAAGAGATGGTTCCGCTGCTCTTGATATATGTATGGTAGCTGAAGGTGCGGCTGACGGATTTTTTGAGTATGGGCTTTCTCCTTGGGATATTTGTGCTGGCAGTATTATATTAAAGCAGGCCGGAGGTATGGTAACTGGTATAAATATGGAAGAATATGATATTTTTTCTAAAGAACAGTATATAGCAAGCAATAAAAAAATTCACAAAGAAATGGTTAAAGTACTTGAATAAGTTTTCAATAGGTAATAAAATATATAAAAAAATTAAGGAATGTTTTATGGTAGAAGGAAAAAGAGGAAAAGTTATTCAGGTTGTAGGTTCTACCTTAGATGCTGAGTTTGAAGAGGGACAT
This sequence comes from Brachyspira intermedia PWS/A, assembly GCF_000223215.1. Taxonomy (NCBI): domain Bacteria; kingdom Pseudomonadati; phylum Spirochaetota; class Spirochaetia; order Brachyspirales; family Brachyspiraceae; genus Brachyspira; species Brachyspira intermedia. Next base: position 1,919,059 of record NC_017243.1, on the reverse strand, counting down.
CTTCCAGCTATATTGAATGCACTTTATATAGATAAAGAAATAGAGGGTGTTCAAAGACATATTATTTGTGAGGTACAGCAGCATTTAGGCGGCGGCAGAGTAAGAGCTATAGCTCTGGAATCTACAGATGGTATATCAAGAGGAGATGATATATTTGATACCGGCAATCATATAATGGTACCGGTTGGAACAGAAACTATAGGCAGAATATTTAATGTATTAGGTCAGACTGTAGATAAAGGTGAGCCTATAGTAGCTAAAGAATACAGATCAATACATGCTTCACCTCCTAAATTTGAGACATTAGAGCCTAAACTTGAAATATTTGAAACCGGTATTAAAGTTATAGACTTGTTAGCTCCTTACATTAAAGGCGGTAAAACAGGGCTTTTTGGAGGAGCAGGAGTAGGTAAAACAGTTCTCATAATGGAGCTTATACATAATATAGCAAGTGAGCATGGCGGTTATTCTGTGTTTGCTGGTGTAGGTGAGAGAACTAGAGAAGGTAATGACTTATGGTCAGAGATGAAAGAGTCTGGAGTTATTAATAAGACTTGTCTTGTTTATGGTCAGATGAATGAACCACCTGGAGCAAGATTAAGAGTAGCTTTATCTGCTTTGACTATGGCTGAATATTTTAGAGATTCTGCTGGTTTAGATGTATTATTATTTATAGATAATATATTCAGATTCACACAGGCAGGAAGTGAGGTATCAGCATTACTTGGACGTATGCCTTCAGCAGTTGGTTATCAGCCTACTTTAGCAACAGAGATGGGAGCTTTACAGGAAAGAATTACATCCACTAAAAATGGATCTATTACATCAATACAGGCTGTTTATGTACCAGCAGATGACCTTACAGACCCAGCACCTGCTACAGCATTTACTCACCTTGATGCTACTACTGTATTATCAAGAGAGGTTAGTGAAAAAGGTATTTATCCGGCAGTAGATCCTTTAGCTTCAACAAGCAGAATATTGGATCCGAATATATTGGGTCAGGAACATTACGATGTTGCAAGAAAAGTACAGCATATATTACAGAGATATAGAGATTTACAAGATATTATTGCTATACTTGGTGCAGATGAGCTTTCAGAAGATGATAAATTAATAGTATCTAGGGCTAGAAAAATAGAGCAGTTCTTAAGTCAGCCTTTCTTTGTAGGAGAGCAATTTACAGGACTTCAAGGTAGATATGTAAAATTAGAAGATACTATAAGAAGTTTTAAAGGTATTTGTAATGGCGATTATGATGATTTGCCAGATCAGGCATTTAGATTTGTTGGTTCTATAGAAGAAGCCGTTTCTAAAGCTAAAACTGTATCAAATTAATTTATTGTTGCTAAATAAATAATAATATTTACCGACTATATTCTAATAGTATATAAAATTGTAGGTTACAAAGTATGATATTTAAATCAGATGAAAATACACTGAAAAGAAGATTAAAATTTTATTTGCCTGCTCTATTCATTTTTGCAGGAGTTGTTTCAGTAGCTATTTTTTCAATATTATTAAAAACAGTTTATCAATTATCAAGTTCTATAATAAGTTATTTATACATATTTATTTTTATATTGATTGCTGTTTTTTGTATAAGTATATACTTTGATTGTTTAAAGTTAGAAAAGGGAAAATTTATTGCTATAGGAAAAATTTATGTTATAAAAGCAGGATTGGCAGTAGTTCTTGTAGCTATTTTTTCATACAGTCTTCATATATATCTTGGTAAAATATCTATATTTGAGATGCTTAATATACGTTTAATAATGGTTATATTTTTGATTAGTGTAGCCATGTCTATTGCCTCTACAAGTTTTAATATATTAGTAAAACCATTATATAAAAAAACAGGAAGAAGAGAATATCATCTTCCTATAGCATATAATTTTCTTCCGATATCTATAGCGACAGTAATATTTATAGTTACTTTTGTTAATGGTATGCATTACAGATCTGAAATAATTTATGACAGACAATATGATATAATAACAAAAAAAGGTTATGCTAATGATTTTGCGAATAATATTGCAGATTCTCTAGGAAAATATGTTACAGTAGCTGATAATATAGTTGCATATATGAATATAATATATAGAAATACATATACTTTGGATACTTATACATCTTTATTATCAAGTTATTTAAGTACAAGATATACTAATGATAATAATATTTCATCTGTAGGTATATATTTTGGAGATTTAGAAAATGTTAATATTGATATCAACACTAATGATATCAATAAATTATCCATAATTTGGAAATATGATATTAATGACTTAGCTAATATTGAAACAAATGGAAGACCTAATATAGCAAATAGTTATACTAGTAGGTTATCCACAGAAACTAATACTCTTATAGATATAACTCCAAATGCTAATACTTTTTATATATATAGTCCTATTTTATTAAATAATAGACATGTGGGATTTGTTAGTGTAGAGGTAAGAAGTTCTGTATATTTAGATGTATTATCAGATGAGGCTTTTAAGAATAATTTGAATATATTTTTAACAGATGATTCATATAGTATAAAGGCTTCTAATAATCCTTCATTGATAGGCGATACCCAAAGAGATTTTGATAGTACTGCTATTGGTATAGAAATAAAAAATAATAATTATAATAACTATAGAAATAATATAGTTGATGTGAATGTTATTTCTTTTGAGAATACTAATGCAGTAGCTATAAAATATGCTTTATTTAATAACTTATATGTTATAAATATGTGGCAGCATAATAGTGCATATAGAAATCAATTATTTAGAAATACTATAATAAGATCTTCTATATCAATATATTTAGGATTATTAGCATTCTTATTAGTTATATTAGCTTTGATACTTTCTTTGAGAAAAACTTTAGTATTTGCTAAAAATGTATCAGAGTCTTTGAGCGAAGGAGAAGGAGATTTAACAATCAGACTTCCGGTTATTAGTAATAATGAATCAGGTGAATTGGTACATTCTTTTAATAAGTTCTTAGATAAAGTAAAAAATATTATAGTAAGTGTAAAAAATAATGCTTATACTTTAACAGGTAATATTCAGAATATGAGAGCTTCTATTAGTTTAAGTATCAGTGATTTTAATACAATTTATAAAGAATTTGAAACAGAGCTGTCTAATTCAAATAAAATAGCAGAATCGTCAGCAAATGCTGCTAGAGTAAGTTTTATGCAGCGTACTAGATTTACAGCAGTGAATGAGACAGTACAGTTATTATTAGAAAATATTAACGATATTAATGATAAGATGAAGCAGCAATCAGAAGCTGTAACTAAGACTAGTAGTTCAGTACAGCAAATGATGGCTAACATAGTAACAGTAAGCCATGGAGCTACTAAGGCAAATGACTATGCTAAGATTCTATATACAGAGGCACAGGAAGGAAGTAATATAGGTGAGTCTGTAGTAGGTTCTATACAAAGCATTAAAGAATATTCTAAGCAGATAACTAATATTACACAGGTAATACATAATATAGCAGAGCAGACAAACCTATTAGCGATGAACGCAGCAATAGAAGCAGCACATGCTGGTGAGCATGGACGCGGATTTACAGTAGTAGCAGATAAGATAAGAAAATTGGCAGAAGATACAGGAGAGAACTCTAAAATCATTAATGAGATAATTGAAGAGACAACACAAGCAATAGATCATACAGTATCTTTAGCTTTCAAGAGTTCAGAGTCAATGGGAAAGATATTAGAAGGTTCTAATACTTTGGCAGATTTGATAGCAACAATATCTGGTGCTAATGATGAATTAGATATAGGCAGACGTGAGATATTGATGAATATCAGCAACTTGAATAATATTACAGAAGATGTACAGGAATTATCTTTAAAACAAATGCAGATGAGTTCAGCAGTTAGTCAGAATATTTCTAGTGTAGATAAGTTAGCAGAAGATGTAGTTAATGTAGTAAATACAGCAGAGACTGAGATGAAGGAATTAGTAAATTCCATAGAAAATGTATCTAATTTATCCAGTACAAGCAGCAATAATATGGAGACAATGGATAAGAGAATAAAGGAATTACAATATATCTTCCTACAGTTATATAAATTGGTAATATCTTTCAAAACAGAGAAGACAGAAGAAGATATAGCAAAAGAGAATAATAAAAAAGCTTTAGATAAGAAAAAGCTTAAATTAGAACGTAAGGCAGAGAAAGCTAGATTAAAAGAAGAAAAGAGAAGATTGAAAGAGTTGAAGAAAGAAAATGCTAAAAATAAAAAATAAAAATTATATTTTACCATATTATAACTTTTTATATGTTTATTAATTATTAAATATATTTTTTACTGGTAAATTTTATAAAATGATGTTATATTAACAGATAAAATAGTTTGTAAAGTTAAATGGTTATTTCTAAATATTGACATTATTATGCCGAAAATTAAGATAGTAACCAAATATTTTACAGGTTGAATAGTATGTTTTTTCAAGTAAATGAAGATAAATTAAAAAAAGATTAAAATTTTATATACCAATAGCATTCTTAATTATGGCCGCTATCTCAGTTGGTTCATATTCTATACTATTAAAAACAATTTATCAGCAATCAAGTTCATTAAGAGGATATGTATATATATTTATACTTTTTTTAGCTTTATTTACAGCTGTAAGTATGTTTTTCGATTGTCTCAAAGTAGAAAAAGGAAAATCCATACCTTTAGGAAAAATATATGTTGTCAAATCTGGTATTGCTGTAGTTTTAGTAGCTATTGTTTCATATACAGTTTATATATTAGATGGAAGTATTACATTATTTGAAATACTAAACATACGTCTAATAATGGTTATATTTTTAATTAGTATAGCTATGGCTGTTTCTTCTATATTTTTTAATATATTAGTAAGACCTTTATATAAAAAGACAGGCGGAAAAGAATATTATTTACCTATGGTTTATAATTTTTTACCTGTATCAATGGCTACAGTAATATTTATAGTTACTTTAATTAATGGTATGCATTACAGATCTGAAATAATTTATGACAGACAATATGATATGATGGTAAAGAAAGGTTATGCTAATGATTTTATTAATAATATTTCAGATTCTCTAGGAAAATATGTTACAGTAGTTGATAATATAGTTGCATATATGAATATAATATATAGAAATACATATACTTTGGATACTTATACATCTTTATTATCAAGTTATTTAAGTACAAGATATGCTAATGATAATAATATTTCATCTGTAGGTATATATTTTGGAGATTTAGAAAATGTTAATATTAATATCAACACTAATGGTATTGATAATTTATCTATAAATTGGAAATATGATGTAAATAATTTAGCTAATATTAATACAAATTCAAGACCTAATATAGCAGGTAATTATATTACTAAACTATCTACAGAAACCAATTCTCTTATAGATATAACTCCAAATGCAGATACTTTTTATATATATAATCCTATTTTATTAAATAATAGAAATGTAGGGTTTGTTACTTTAGAGGTAAGAAGTTCTATATATTTAGATGTATTATCAGATGATACATTTAAGACTAATTTGAATATATTTTTAACAGATAATTTATATAATATAAAGGCTTCTAATAATCCTTCATTGATAGGCGACACTCAAAGAGATTTAGATGGCAGTGCAGTTGGTGTAGAAATAAAAAATAATAAAAGTACTAATTATAGAAATAATATAGTAAATGTAAATGTTATTTCTTTTGATGATTCTGATACATTGGTTATAAAATATCCTTTATTTAATAACTTGTATATTCTAAATGTTTGGCAGCATAGCAATGCTTATCAAAATCAATTATTTAGAAATACTATAATAAAAGCTTCTATAGCAATATATTTAGGATTATTAGCATTCTTATTAGTTATATTAGCTTTGATACTTTCTTTGAGAAAAACTTTGGTATTTGCTAAGAATGTATCAGAGTCTTTGAGCGAAGGAGAAGGAGATTTAACAATCAGACTTCCGGTTATTAGTAATAATGAATCAGGTGAATTGGTACATTCTTTTAATAAGTTCTTAGATAAAGTAAAAAATATTATAGTAAGTGTAAAAAATAATGCTTATACTTTAACAGGTAATATTCAGAATATGAGAGCTTCTATTAGTATAAGTATCAGTGATTTTAATACAATTTATAAAGAATTTGAAACAGAGTTAGTCAATTCTAATAAGATAGCAGAATCGTCAGCAAATGCTGCTAGAGTAAGTTTTATGCAGCGTACTAGATTTACAGCAGTGAATGAGACAGTACAGTTATTATTAGAAAATATTAACGATATTAATGATAAGATGAAGCAGCAGTCAGAAGCTGTAACTAAGACTAGTAGTTCAGTACAGCAAATGATGGCTAACATAGTAACAGTAAGCCATGGAGCTACTAAGGCAAATGACTATGCTAAGATTCTATATACAGAGGCACAGGAAGGAAGTAATATAGGTGAGTCTGTAGTAGATTCTATACAAAGCATTAAAGAATATTCTAAGCAGATAACTAATATTACACAGGTAATACATAATATAGCAGAGCAGACAAACCTATTAGCGATGAACGCAGCTATAGAAGCAGCACATGCTGGTGAGCATGGACGCGGATTTACAGTAGTAGCAGATAAGATAAGAAAATTGGCAGAAGATACAGGAGAGAACTCTAAAATCATTAATGAGATAATTGAAGAGACAACACAAGCAATAGATCATACAGTATCTTTAGCTTTCAAGAGTTCAGAGTCAATGGAAAAGATATTAGAAGGTTCTAATACTTTGGCAGATTTGATAGCAACAATATCCGGAGCTAATGATGAATTAGATATAGGCAGACGTGAGATATTGATGAATATCAGCAACTTGAATAATATTACAGAAGATGTACAGGAATTATCTTTAAAACAAATGCAGATGAGTTCAGCAGTTAGTCAGAATATTTCTAGTGTAGATAAGTTAGCAGAAGATGTAGTTAATGTAGTAAATACAGCAGAGACTGAGATGAAGGAATTAGTAAATTCCATAGAAAATGTATCTAATTTATCCAGTACAAGCAGCCATAATATGGAAACAATGGATAAGAGAATAAAGGAATTACAATATATCTTCCTACAGTTATATAAATTGGTAATATCTTTCAAAACAGAGAAGACCGAAGAAGATATAGCAAAAGAAAAGAGTAAGACAAAAGTTGTAGATAAGAAAAGGATCAAATTAGAACGTAAGGCAGAGAAAGCTAGATTAAAAGAAGAAAAGAGAAGATTGAAAGAGTTAAAGAAAGAAACTTCTAAAGTAAAAAAATAAAAAATAATTTTATTAAATATTAATCTTATGAAAAAAATTAGTTTATTTGTTTTTATATTTTCTATTTTAATTGTTAGTGTTTTAAATTCTGAAATAACACATAAATTTTATTGGAATTTAGAAAAAGGAAAAAGAATAGAATCAGTTAAAACAGCTGATGTAGAATATTATGAGAATGGTATATTAACAAGTACATATAAAGAAAGAAACATTGTTGATTTAACCGTTATTGCGATAGCTCCAAAAGGCGGATATAGAGTAAGCGGAGTATTCAAGATTTTTAGAATGATGAAAGGCGAGAAAGTTTTTCATCTTGATGAAGAATACACAAGCGATTTTATAATTCATACGAATGGTAAATTTGAAGTTCCTTATAATTATTTTATGCCTAATGTAAGACATGTTCCTACTTTCCCTGATAATGAAGTAAAGCTCACTGAATCATGGAATAGAGAATCTATAGAAATTGTTAAAGTAAATAATGCTCCTAATTTGACAATGGCTTTGTCTTCAGATTATTTATTTGCAAATGTTGAAACTAATGATGACGGAAGCAGAAATGCTGTTATACAATATCATATTATGACTGATAAAGATTTGCTTCAGGCTGGACTTTCAAGAAAAGGTTATCCTGAAAGAATATACGGTTTTAATTATGGTACATTCCTTTGGGATATGGAAAAAAATATTCCTGTATCTCAGCAGGAAAGATATCAAATATTATTTGGATACGGAAGAGAATTGTCTTATGCTAGTTTGCAGTACAAAATGAATATTATAAGCACATATAAAATTTATGATACTATTACAAGAGAAGAAGAAGAGTATAATAGAAAAAAATTAGAAGATAATCTTTATAATGATGATAATGTTACTATAGATACAGTACCTGAAGGTTTAGTATTAAGACTTGGAGAGATTCTTTTTGATACAGATTCTTATACTTTAAAACCGGAAGCAAAAAATACTATAGATAATGTTATTAAAGCAATCAAAGAAACTTATCCTGACAGAGAAATCATAGTAGAAGGTCATACTGATAATACAGGACAAAAAGAATATAATCAGCAATTGTCTGAAAAAAGAGCAAAATCAGTTGCAGATTATATACTCCCTAATCTTGATCATGATAAATTATCTTATAAAGGTTTTGCTGATGATGAACCTATAGCTTCTAATGATACAGCAGACGGAAGAAGAAAAAATAGAAGAGTTGATATCATAATCAAATTAAGATAATGCATTTATATTTAATCAAATATATGTATAAAAAGTTTTGGCATATAGATTGTTTGTAATAGTCTGGCAATATTAAAAAAATCATTTTTTATAAACTAAACTTTTAGTATATACTAAAAATTTTTAAGTTTGTCATTTTTTTAGTCAACTTTTTCCCGCCGCAAAAAGTTGCAAAAAGTGCAAGGTATAAAATTAGTACTAAATCATACTAAAATTGTCTTATATGTAGCCTTTCGTGAAGCGTATCCGAGCCTGTCGAGGATATAGCTTCTTTGTGGCAATACCATACCTAAAGGTATTCCTTTCAGTCACAGGCACTTCCTTAGGTCGCAAAAGAAGTGGGGTGTGGGAGCTAGTCTCCACAAATAATAAAAATAATAAAATAATTTTTGACAAAATATATTTGTTTCAGTATATACTGAAACAATTTCATTTTGCCGACCACTGCACATTATATAATTATTATCAACTTTTTTGCCGCACAAAAAGTTTTTATCCTTCGGATACGCTATGCGAAAAACGCAATTACTAGAACTTTATATTAAAAATATATGTATTAAATGTATGGTATAGCCTATATTTATACTAAAAATGCAGTTCTTTTGGTTCTTTTATACCAATAAAAGAACTGGGGTATGGGGCAAAGCCCCAGATATAAAAACAAAAATAAATTTATATTTTTGACAAACTGTATTTGTTTAGGTATATACTGAAAATTTTTAAGTTTGTCAACCACAAGCTGTGGCACCTTCCCGCACAGTATTGCCTACTCTTATCAAACGTCCGTTATACTTGCGGCTGATTACTTATTATTGCACAAATATGTGGTTTTACATTACATTTAAAAACATATTTTACCGCTATGTGTTAATATTTTATATTATTTATAAGTTATAATTACATTCAAAAATAATCAAAAATTGACAAAATATAGTTGTTTAGGTATATATAAGATTATTTATTCAATATTTATAGCATTGATAAAATATATTTTTATAATATAATAAATGTCTGAAAATAAATAATTTAAATATACAAATAATAATAAGGTAATAATAAAATGGATCAATTTATAGATGTAGTAAGTTTTGAAATAGAAGCAGGACATGGAGGAGCTGGAAGCGTAAGTTTCAGAAGAGAAGCTCATGTACCTATGGGAGGCCCTGACGGTGGAAACGGCGGAGATGGCGGAGATGTTATTGTTAGAGTAGATGCAAGAATAAATAGTTTCGGTAAAATAAAAAGCAGAAAAAGATTCAGAGCTAGAGACGGAGAACCCGGAAGAGCTAGATTAAGCGACGGTAAAAGGGGCGATGATGTTGTTATAAGAGTTCCTATCGGTACAGTTGTTTATGATGAAGATACAAATAATATATTAGCTGATTTACTAGAGGACGGACAAAGCTATACTGTTGCTAGAGGCGGAAAAGGCGGAAAAGGAAATAAATTCTATGCTACAGCTACTAATCAGGCACCGGACTATGCACAGCATGGTTTGGAAGGCGAGAAATTAAATATAAGATTAGAAGTTAAACTTATTGCTGATATTGGACTTGTTGGAATGCCTAATGCCGGTAAATCAAGTTTGCTTGCAAGACTTACAAGAGCTAATCCTAAAATTGCATCATATCCATTTACTACACTTACTCCGAATTTGGGTGTTTGTTATTTAGATTATGAAAGAAGTTTTGTTATTGCCGATATTCCGGGAATTATAGAAGGTGCTAGCGAAGGTGCCGGACTTGGACTTACTTTTTTAAGACATATAGAAAGAACAGGTGCTTTATGTTTTGTTATAGATTTAACTGATGAAGATGTAGCTGATACTTATAAAAAACTTAGAAATGAATTGAAGCAGTATAGTAAAGAATTAATAAAGAAAAAGTCTATTATCGTACTAAATAAAACTGATATGCTTGAAAAAGATGAGATAAAAGAAAAAGTAAAGGCTATAGAAAAAGCGGTAAAAAAAGAATATAAAAATAATAAAGAAACCCATTATGAAGAGCCTGAAATATTTGCTTTGTCTGTATTTAGTTTAGACGGTGAACTTCTTGATAAAGTAACAAATGCATTTTATAAAGCAAATGAAGAAAGATATGATAACACTAAAAAAGAAACTAAAGAGCCTTTACTTCTCAATCAAAATAAAAATAAATCAAAGTTAAAAACAAAAAGAGTATTCGGCCCAGTAGTGTCAAAAAGGTTGGGTAATTCTTTAGGAATAGATGTTATACCTCATAAGACTTGCAGTTATAATTGTATATATTGTCAATTAGGTTCTGAAGAAAATACTAAAACTAATCTTGCTAATTATTATTCTGTTGATGAAATAATATATGAATTAAAAGAGGCTTTGCTTAATAATAAAAATATTGATTATATAACATTTGCAGGTTCAGGAGAGCCTACACTTTATAAGGATTTAAAAAAGTTAATTTATGAAATAAAACAAATAACTGATATTCCTGTATGTATTATAACAAATGGTTCTTTGCTTTATAAACAGGAAATGCGTTCTGATTTGCTTATTGCTGATTTAGTTATACCTTCTCTTGATGCCGGTAATATAGATACTTTTAAACTTATAGATCAGCCTAATAAAGAAATTGATTTTGATAAAATGGTTAATGGGCTTATAGAGTTTAGAAGAGTTTTTAAAGGTGAGTATTGGCTTGAAGTATTTTTACTTAAAGATATAAATGACAGTAAAGAAGAGCTTGATGATATAATAAAAATAGTAAACAAAATAAAACCTGACAGAGTACAGCTTGTTACAGCTACAAGAAGAACCTCAAACGAAAAAGCTAAGGCATTGAATGATGAAGAAATGGAAAAGGCAAAGAAATATTTTGAAGCAAACTGCAGTATTGAAATAGATGTGCCTAGCGTATCTGATAAGGCGAAAGGAAATACTAAAAAAATCACTGAAGAAGATATAATAAATTTTTTAATAAGACAGCCTGACACAGTTCATATGATTGCTATTAGTTTCAATGAAGATGAGAGCAGAGTAAATGAATTATTAAAAAAATTAGTTGAAAGCGGAAAGGTGAGGGAAGAGATGGTTAATGGTGTATTATCTTATGCTGTTAATCTTTAGTATAAAAAATAGTTTTTGACAAAGTCTTTTATTTTTACTATAATGTAATATATTAATTTTTTATAGGATTAGTTTATGTCAAATAAAATTGCTGTGCTTTATAAAAGTAAATACGGAACTACAAGAACTTATGCTAAATGGATAGCCGATAAACTTCATGGTGATCTTTATGGTATAGATAATGTAACTTTTCAAAATTTAGATACTTATGACTTTATAGTTTTTGCAGGTGCTTTGTATGCAGGTAAACTTTCATCAGCTAAGGGCATAAAAAAGTTCTATAAGAAATTAAAGGGAAGAAAAAATTTATACTGTGTGATAGTAGGGCTTGGGAATCCTGAAGATAAAGAATTATATAATGATTATGTTAATAAAAATTTCCATTCTGATGAAAAAGAAAATATGAAATTTTATTTTTTAAGAGGAAGCATAGATTTTGATAAATTAAAACTTCATCATGCATTGATGATGCTTATGCTTAAGAGAATAATATCTGCTAAAGCTGTTAAAACAGAAGATGAAAAAGCATTATTAGACAATTATGGTAAAAAAATAGACTTTCTTAATAAAACTTCTGTTGAGGAAATAGTTGTTGATATAAAAAATAAGATTAAAGAACTTCAAAATAAATAAAATTTTAATTTGTAAATCATCTTGAAAAAATAATATTATAATATAAAATGAAAATATGTTTGATTTGTTATTTTTTGATTTCTGCTTAGGTATCACAGCCAAGCCAAGCCAAGCCAAGCCAAGCCAAGCCAAGCCAAGCCAAGCCAAGCCAAGCCAAGCCAATAATATAAAATCGCTTTCTTATAAAATATCAAAAAAAATTTGCCTAATTTTATTCAAAATATTCTATAACATTAAGAATGTAAATAATATTAATAAATATAAAATTTTAATAAAATTTATTGATAGTAATAATAAAAAATTGTATAATAATACTTGAGGGTTATATTATGAAAAAGAATTTTATTAATAAAAATAAGAAATTTTATTTTTTACTTCTTTTATTGATTTTAATAATAGTGCTGATAATGTCCTGTAAAAAGGTAAATCTCTTAGGGCCTAACAATATACCGCCTCCAACAAAATTTCCAATCATAGATGATAATAAACCAGAAATACCGGATTACCCAGATCCAACACCAGTTCCAGATCCTCCAGATGAAGGAGATATTGAAGAAAAGCCTATTGAAGTAAAACCTGAAGTAGTTCAAAACGGTACAGTGTTCGGCGGATATGGAAGAAGATTCAAATTCAAAAATGACTGGTATGTTTTAGCTACAAATGAATATGAATATAACCCAGAAACAAAAATGCTTAGACAATTAAATAAAGGTGCTGTATTAAGAATAGAGAAAGACGGAAAAACAATAACCAAAATACACGGCATTAATTCAGGAGATTTAGAACAAACAGAGTATTGGAAGAATTTACATTCAAAGAAACTCGTTATTACTGATACAGAAGTAAGGATACCTGTAAAAGCAGAGTCTCAAGGCTGGGCAACAAATTGGCAATATAAAATTCCTGATAATGTACCTAATAATATTGGTTATTATTGGGGATACAGTTATGATGAAGAAACTGGAGAAAAAATAGAAGATATTTATAAAAAAATTACTAACGATAATTTTGGTTATGTAGAGAAACTTATAATTCATTACAGTAACAGAAGTTCATCAGATTTATTAAATTGGAAAAAAGCTTCTTCCTCAAATGTATTTGATTTTCCAAAACCTAATTTTAATAATCCGAGTTTTCAAGGAAGATTTGGAAATACTATTGAAAATAGGATAATTTATTTTAAGGGTAAAATATTTGTATTTAAATTGGATTTTAATTTTTATAATGAATATCTTACATATTATATAGAGCCTAATGATGAAGATTTTTATTGGAGTAAAAATGAATATTATACGATTGAATGGGGAAAAGATATGTCTGATGCTAAAAATTGGGTTACAAATCATATGATAAATGGATTGAAAATATATGGTATATGGTATGATGAAAATAAATTGTATGCAGAAATTCAATCTAGTTATTTAAAACGTGGCTATAATGATAGATGGAAATTATGGACTAATTATTATGTTAATGGAAATGATCCTAAGAATGTATATACAACAGAAGATGGTATAAATTGGAAAGAGGAACCTTATGATGTTATGGATAAATATAAGCTTAAAGGGGCAGGGATTTCAAGAGGATATGATCCTGCGTCAGGTAGTATAATTAATATAACTAATAAAATGCTTGGTTATGAAATACCTGATGGTACACCTTTCGAGCCTTCTTATACTGAGTTAAACGGTAAATACTACAGAACTTTCAACAGCACTTATCCTATGCCACCAATAAAGGAAATTATGGAAACTGTTGACAGATTTGAAACAAACTTCACTGTTACAGAAGAACATATTAAAAAGTCTGGTTATTATCAGTTACAAGTTTCTTCAGTTCCACCAGATAAAGCACAAGAGTCTGACTGGGTTAATGTAGTGCCTAATAATGAATTAGCTTCTTCTATAGGCTGGGAGAGCGGAGGAGCTGATTTATTTACTTTCAATAACAAAATAGTGCGTTTAGTTGATTATGACAGACAGTTTAAACTTAATACTCAATATGAAACGGCCTTGAATCTTTCAGAGAAATATTATAATTTGCTTTTAAACTCTCCTATGTCGGAGTTCAAAAAGTATGATTATTATTTCTTGTATTATAAGGCTATGGCTGATATGTTAAAGATAATTAAAGATAAAGGCAATGACTATTTCCGTCCTGATGAGGCTGTTACGCATTATACTTTTGAGCTTTAATGCTAATATTTAATTATAATTTTTATTTAAATAAAATTTAATATTAGCTTGCATTAAATTAATATTAAAATATAATAAAAAATGATTTTATTAATGGATTTATTCATACTTGTTTTTTTTTAATTATTTGTTGGGTTATTTATGAAAAAGGTATACTTAATATTTTTTATGATGATTATTATAAGCATCAATTTATATTCACAGATTATTCCGACTATTGATTATAAAACTTTTATTAATGCTTATATAGAATCTACAGGAATGTATAATAATATTCCCAAAGAAACATTGAATATTTTAACTGACAGCAAACAAATGAATCAGCTTTTCGATGACGGAATAAAAAGTTTTACATTTGGAGAAATTCTTACTATAATACAGAATCCTGAAAAAGTGTTGGACACTACAACAAATGAATCTGTTATATTGTTAGTTGGTACTACATTAGGATTTTTAGAAGTTGCTAATATGCAGCAGGGAACAGCTACAGTAGTTATTAATGCTTTAAAAAATAAGGCAGCTTTCAATGCAGCTTCCGGAAATAATACAGGGCTTCTTATACCTATGCATACACCTATAGGAAGTTTTGGAATTAATTTATACAGCGATGTTCCTTTACTTCATATAAATGATATACAAAATCCTCCTAAAAGAGAAAATGATTATGATTCATTGGCAAAGGCTTTGGATATACTTCCTATACCTCATATAAATGCTTATTTGCAGGTTAATCTTGGACCTGTACCTTTGGCTTTAACTCTTAGAGGAGGTATTTCTTTAGGATTTAAAGAGATTTACGGTGCTGTTGTAAATGATGTTGAAATAGAGTCGCTTGGCTGGAATGTAGGTGCTTCATTAAAGGCTTATCTTTTCAGAACTAAATATTTTTTCGGAGATTTAAGATTTGACTTTAACTATGATGAAGGAAATTTAAAATTAGCTGCCAATAACAGAAATGTATATGTACCTCTTTACTTAGGTTATAATGGCGGAACTGATACAGGTGTAGTATTCAATGGAAATGCTTTTTTAGAATCAAAATGGAAAACTTTTGCTTTAAGTCCTAAATTGGTATTTGGATTTAAAATGCAGGAGAAGGTGCCAGTTATACAATATTTAGCTGCTTATTTTTCTGTGGGAGCTGACATTATATATGGAAGTCTAGAATCAAAAGTTGGAGTAAATGGTATAGGAAGCTATGCAAATATTGTTGGACATAAAATAACAGTTGATGATTTATATGTACCAAATTCTCAAGATAAAATGTCTTATCAGCTTTATGATATGAGGGTTGGTTTTCATTTTGATATATTCTATCAGTCATTTGCCATAGAGTATGGTATATTTACAAAGCAATTTGCAGTTTCTTTTATACCTATAAATATAAGGTTTTAATAGGGTAATGTTATGAGATATATAAAGATATTTTTTATTTTATTAATTCCTTTTATTTTAACTGCCTGCTTCATACCAGAAAGAAGATTATATTTTTCTTGGAATAGACCAACTGAACAAAAAGATCCATGCAATTATGAATTTAATATAAGCAGTAATATGAATTTGATTGAAACTGAAAGAGGAATGATGATAGATACAGATAAGGAAATATATTATAGATTGAATGAAGAGAAGCCTTATAATGTAGAAGACTATGTTTATGTTATGAATGAAATTATAAGTTTTATGAGTAATAATAAAAGCTGCATTTTAGTTGTAGAGGGGCATGCTGATATTATAGGGCAGGGTAAAGGAGATCGTAATTTAAAATTGTCAGAGAGAAGGGCTAGCGTTATAAGAGATGTTATACTTTCTTCAGGCTTTTCTCATAATAGAGTTAAAATTTTTCCATATAGTGATATAATGCCAAAATATACTAATGATATTAATAAAAATAGGAGAGTTAATTTTATAGCGCTTAAATGTGAAATGGATCTTGACAATTATGAAAAATACTATAATAATTATTACACTAATATTATTAATCAGTCAAACTATATGGAGAAATGATTATGTTTAAATCATATAAAATAATATTTATAAGTATTTTGTTTATTGTTTTAAGTCAAATTTCTTATGCCAATATTGGAGGCTTCGAGCTAATAGCCAATGTACCTATAGGAGCAGGTATAACACTTTATGAACCAGCTTCAAAATTTAAGGCAAACGGAAATTTTCAAATAGGAGTAGAAGCTAATATAGGATACATGTTCAATATAAAAGAAAATATGGGTATGAGTTTGCTTGGCTCTTTGGGGTATGGTTTTACAGGATTTAGCTATTCAAAAAATAATGATGCTAATTTTAAAAGTTCTGTACATGATATTTATATAGGGTTCTATCCTAAATTTAATATACAAGGATTTTCTATAGGTATAAATTCTGGAGTAAAATTTGATCTAGCTTCAACTTCTTCAATAAAAACTTCTAGTTCAGATTCAAAACTAGAAACTAAAATTCAGCCTAGAACATATATAAAAGGTACTTTTGATTATTCTTTATTTTTCGATGATAATAATGCTTTGAATATAGGACTTTATATCGGTTATGATTGGGGCTTTGCATGGGGACAAACTATAACAGATTCAAGTATTTCATCAGGTGATAAATATGGAAATTTAGATGTAGGTGCTCAAATAGGCTATAGATTCGGACCTAGATTTGGAGCGAATATATTGAATAAATAAATTTAAAACAATTAAGGCATATAGAAAAAACTATATGCCTTTTTTATTATATTTTTATAATTTATAAAACTATTAAATCTGTAGGAGTGTCATTTATAGAAACTCCTCCGTTTTTAGTTACTATTGCCATATTTTCTATTCTCACACCTCCTAAATTAGGTACATATATACCAGGCTCAACTGTAACTACACAGCCGCCTTCTAAAACATGATCAACAAGAGGTGAAAGTCTAGGAGATTCATGTATTTCAAGTCCTACACTATGTCCTAATCCATGACCAAAATATTGACCGTATCCATTATTTTTTATTATTTCTCTTGCAGCATTATCTACTTCTTTACCTGATACTCCGGAATGTATTGCCTCTATGCCTTTATGATGAGCTTCTCTCACTATATTATATATTTTACTCATCTCTTCAAAATTATTTCCTTTTCCGAAGAAGAAAGTTCTTGTTATATCGCTTTTATATCCATCTCTTGATAATCCAAAGTCCATAAGTATATTGTCACCTAATTTTAATTTTCTTTCAGAAGGTACACCATGAGGAAGGGAAGTTCTTTCTCCGAAAAGTAAAATTGTATCGAATGCTGTTTTATCTCCGCCTTCCTTACGCATTTGATATTCTAATTCTGCAGCTAGTTCCTGTTCAGTTACTCCTTCTTTTACGAATGCTAACATTTTAGTCATTGCTTTTTCTGCTCTGTTAAGATTATCTTTTATTATTTTTATTTCTTCTTTTTCTTTTATATTTCTTATTGTATCTATATCAGCCTTACTTATTCCTATTTTTATAGAATTATTAACCATTGAAGCTACTATATTTTCATAATCAGAAAGATAAAGTCCGTTTTTAGCAGTGTATATTTCTTTGATATTATTTTCTTTACAGAATTCAGCTAAAGCATCATGATAAGTTCCTGCTACAAGTATAACAGTAGTTTTATGAGTAACTTTAGATGCATGTTCACAGTATCTTGAATCTACAAATAAATATTTCTTGCCTTTGCTTATAAGAAGCCAGCCAGCACTGCCTTTAAACCCTGTCAGATAGAATATATTTTCATTTTTAGTGATAAGAAGATTTTCATTTGTTAATTTTAATAATCTTTCTAATCTTGCATCATAATTAAATTTTTTATTTTCTCCGCTTTCAGTTAAAGTTAATTTACACATTTTCAAACTCCGTAATATATTTAATTATTATTTCTTTTCTCTACTGATAATAAATGAGCCAAAGCTAATATATAACTATTATCACCAAATCCAGTAATTACTCCCAATGCTATATCTGATAAATAGCTTTTGCTTCTAAAATCTTCTCTTGCATAAACATTGCTCATATGCACTTCTATAAATGGTATATTAGTTGCTAAAAAAGCATCTCTTATAGCTATAGAAGTATGAGCATAAGCACCGGCATTTATTATTATATAGTCTATACTTTCATCATAAGCTCTATGTATTCTGTCTATAATAGCACCTTCATGATTTGACTGAAAGAATGATACTTTTGCACTTCCCAATGCTGCTTCTTTAATCTTATTTTCTATATCGCCTAATGTAATATTTCCAAAAATTTTAGTTTGAGCTACTCCTAACATATTTGTATTAGGGCCGTTTATAACTAATATATTCATATATGCTGACAGAAACCTTTGTTATAGAATTTTTATTAAATAATATAATATACCTATTACAAAAAAAATCAAATGTTGATTTTGTATTATGTTAATTCATTTTAAGTTATTGGAATATGAATATTGTTTTTTATAATTAAAATTTAATCAATATCTATGAATGCATATTTATTATTTTTATCAGTGCAGTTTTTTTCTATTATTGCAAGAAGGTTATTTTTATTATCTGTTAATGCCATATATTTATTATTAATTTTTATATCTTCTATTGTTTTTGTATTACCGCATAATATCTGCTTTATATCTGATTCATCTTCTATTATTGTTTTATCGAATTTTTTAAACATATCGAAGAATGATAATATTTTATTTTTATTTATATCTTCAATATTGCATGACATATCAATATTATAATTTCCTATTGAAACTCTTTTTAATTCTTTTGTGTAGGCTAGATTTCCTGTAATTTCTCCTATATCTCTTATTATTGATCTTATATAAGTACCTTTGCTTACTGAGGTTTTTATTTTGAAATAAGGATAATCATATTCTAATAATTCAATTTTTTCTATACAAACATCAACATCTTTTAATTCAAAGCTTTTATTATCTCTAGCTAAATCATAAGCCCTTTTACCATTTATTTTTTTAGCACTATATATAGGAGGCTTTTGCTTTATATTGCCTTTGAAATTTGTTTTTATAATACTTTCTAATTCTTCAAAACTTAATTTATTATTATTATCTGATTTTTTTATTGTATTACCTTCTATGTCATCAGTATCTCTGCTTTCTCCGAATATTCCTGATGCTATATATTCTTTATTTAAATCATCGAATAAGAAAAATAATTTAGTATATCTTCCAAATGCTAATATTAATACTCCGTCAGCAAAAGGATCTAATGTGCCTGCATGTCCCACTCTTTTTTCTAATATATTTTCTTTTTGCTTTAACATCGTTTTTGTTTGTTTTATGGCATCAAAAGAAGTTATGCCCACTGGTTTATTTAAAATACAAAATCCTTTCACTATATTTAATTATCCTCTTATTATCTGAAGTGAGTTAAAATATATATTCAAAATGTTTTCTGATATATTAGAAAGATTGCTGTATTTCTTTGAAAACAAATCATTTCCTATTGATTTAACTAAATCATCTATGGTTTCTATATTATGTTTCAAAGTTCCAAGTTGCTGCTGAGATAGATGAAGAAGATGAATATTACTTTTGTCAAATTCTGATATAGTAGTTTTTACAGCATCATCAAGAAGATAATATACCACTATCAATTTTTCTTCCTCTTCGGGTGAAAGTGTAGTATTAGAACCTGCATATATTTTTGAAAGCTCTCCGATTCTATATGCTATTTTATATATTGAGTTTAAATTGTCAAAAAACCAATTAACATTATTTCTTTTTCTCAAATCCGAAAGTACATATTTAATATCATGCAGTATAGAATATCCGGCACTTTCATCTTCTTTGCTTGATATATAATAATGTGATCTTATAAGTATATCCTGCAAAGAATCAAAATCTGCTTTCCATTGAGGATCTTCTGTATTTGAATTATAGTACTGTTTTTTAAAATCATTCCATATAACTATAAATTTTTCTATAGCTTCTTTTCTATTTGGATTATTAACATCTCTTATTATCAATAATGTATCCATATACGCTTTATCTAAAGAAGCCATATCTTCTAAAAAATTATCCTCTTTTTTCTGACATGATGAAAATATGAATACAGTTAATAACAATATAAATATCTTTATATTCAATATGAAATCTCCATATATTTATTTTACAATTATTAATATAATAAAGTTAAAATAATTAATATTATAAAGGGATAATTTATTATAATTTATGGAAAAAAACAAGCTCTATTTTATCATTATTTTATTATTATTTTATTTAATTTCATGTTCAAAGAATAATGTACAAAAAGGTAATTTCTATTCAAAAGTTTATACGGATGTAAGTTTTGAAGCCAGCAAATCAAAGGCAATAGATTCTATATACTATTATATAGCCAAGGAAACTTCATCAATAATCAATAGAACTGATTTTAATATAGTAGCAGTATCTTTAAAGGATAATAATTTGATAGATTTTGATAATAAGGATATAGCTAATATAAAAGAATACAAAAAAGATGATAATTTTTATGTTGAGATAAAGGTAAAAGACATAGATGTATATAATAGAACTTTGGCAATATTACAAAAATTAAAAAAAGAGGGAAGCGTAGAAGATAAATTTTTCAGAGCTAATGCTTCAATACAAATGCCTGATGCAGGAAATCTTAGTGCTTATACAAAACAAATGCTTACTCAAAATGCTTTAAAAAGGGCTTATGAATCATTATTTAAAATATTGAGAAGCAATGATATAGATGTTAACAGAGCCGTACAATTAACAAATGAGGCTTATATACTAGAAGAAAGCTATAGTTCTAATGAATATAATGTGGTTGTTGAAACTATTTTGGAGTGATGTTCTAATTATAAGCCATTATTCTAGATTATCATAATATAGTTGACATAATTTTTTACTATTGCTTTTTTTAAACTATCCGAAAATTATACAGATATTATGTAAACAACGGGGTAGTTTAATGATAAAAGCTGTAATACTTGGTTTTGTTCAGGCTATAACAGAATTTCTGCCGGTTTCGAGTTCCGGTCATTTAAGAATAACAGAATATTTTCTAAATTTTCATGCGGAAAACATATTATCATTTGAAGTTGCACTTCATTTCGGTACATTCTTAGCTACATGTTTAATATTCCGTAAAGATATAATAAATGCCATTGTGGGATTCTTTTCAGGACTTAAAGATGTTAAATATGCAAGCAAAAATAGCGAAGGCTTTAGAATATCTTTAATGGTGATAATAGCTTCTATACCTGTTGCTATAGTAGGCTTATTATTAGAACAATATTTAAGTAATTTGGATTTACAAAGAATAGGACTTAATCTTATTATAACAGGTTCTATACTTCTTCTCACTAGAAAATTAGATAAAAATACTTACAGCAATGATTTAAAAGATGTATTTACTATGACTTATAGGAATGCATTTATAATAGGATTAGCTCAGTCAGTTGCAATATTTCCGGGTATATCAAGATCTGGTATGACTATAAGTGCCGCTTTATTTTTAGGATTAAATAGAGATTTAGCAGGAAGATTTTCTTTCTTAATATCATTACCTGCAATATTCGGAGCTTTATTGTTATCAATAAAAGATATTGCTAATTTTGATATTACTTATGCTTTAGTAGGATTCTTTACAGCATTTGTATTTGGTATTATAGCATTGAAATTTCTTCTTTCATTTTTGAAGAAGGGAAAACTTTTCTATTTCGGATTCTATTGTCTTATAGCCGGAATGGCAGTTTTCTTCTATTTTTTGCAGGTATGATTTATTAGGTATTGGAGTTTTATTATGGGATTATTTAAAAGAAAATTAACAATACAAAAAAGAGCAGAACAAAAGAAATTTGAACAGAGATCAGAGAATCAAAATTTCGATGATTATATTCAGGAAGAATATGAGAATAGAAATCCTTTTTTTGATATAATGGGTTTCTTATGTCTTTTATTTGCAGGTATACTTCTTCTTTCATATTTTAGCATGAATATGGAAGATTTAAACTCCAATAATGAAATTAAAAATTTATTAGGTATATTCGGTGCTTATATATCAAGCTATTCATTTTTGGCATTTGGATTCGCATCTTATGTTATACCTGCATTTTTCATATATGCCGGAGTTAATATAATATTAAAGAACTCCACTGACAGAATATTAATATCGGCACTATCATCTTCTATATTGATGATACTTCTTAGCATACTATTAAATATATTCTTGGGAAGTTTAGATTTTTATAATAAGGGCGGTATGTTGGGTGAGTTTATAGGAGGTTCTTTAGTATCAATATTCGGTAAGACTGGTGCTGTTATGATCGTAATTGCAGGACTTGTAATAACTGCTATTATATTTGCTAAACTTTCTATAATGGATTTAGTTAATTATTTCAGAAATATGATGAGAAATGTTGATTTTGAGAAAATAAAAGATATAGAACAAAAAGTAGTTAATGGAATAAAAGATTTAGAAATAAAATCAATTAAAAATACTGAAACTTCTCTTCAGACTGATAATAAAGAAAAAACATACTCTAGAGATTATATTCCTTTATTTGATACTAAAGAGATTTCAGAATTAGAATTTAAAACTGTACCATTCATAGAAAAAGTAGAAAATAATAATTATAGTTTTGATGAAAAAAAATACAGAGAAAATTTATTGAGAAGAAATAACTCTGTAAATAGTTTCTTTACTAAAACTGATTCATTTAGTAAAGAAGCTGAGAATCTTACAAATGAATTAAAAAACATGCATTTTAATGGCGGAATAAATATAAATGCATTGGAAAATAGAGAGGAAGATTTGGGACTTACTTTGGCAGAAGTTGTTTTCGGAAAAGAAAAAGCCAATAAAAATCACCCTGTTCGCAATAGTAGTATGGAAATGGAAGATGAGTTCTATAGAAATTATTATAATGATTTCATAAATAAAAAAAAAAATGAAGAATTAGAAGAAACAGAAAATAATGATTTTAATGAATTTGAAGGACTCGATTATAATATAAATTATTTAAAAAAGTCAGATTTCAAAAGAGCTGCCTACGATGATTCATTTAATAATTATGCTAAATATAATGTTGAAGATCAATATATAAGAGCCAATAGTGTAGAAAGCTATGAAAATTATATGTATGATTATTCTAATATAAATAATACAAATAAAGAAGAAACAAATATTAATGAAAATGTTGAAGAAGAAGATAGTTTTGAAAAGCTTCAGAGATTAGTAGAAGAGAATAAAAGAAACAAAGAAATTGAATCAAATGAAATTTATGAAGTGCATAATAATATTGACAGCATTGTAGAAACTAAAAAAGAAGAAGAAAAAAAAGAATATGTTTTGACTTCAAATAATGTTGGAAACAGTATAAACAGCAGTAAGAAGAAAAAAGAAGCATTTGAATTTGGTATGGGATATGCTTCAAAAAGAGAATATAACAGAGCAGATCATATACCGAATTATAATAATCATGATAACAACAATTATATTGACAGTAAAATAGATGAGTTTGATTTGGACGAAGAAGAGCTTTATAATGCAGATTCCAATATAGAAGATATAAGATTAAAAACTAGAATTGTAAGTCATGAAAATAATATTAATAATGAAAACTTATTAGAATCTAATAATAATTTGAATAATGCTTTAGACAATAGTATAAAAGAAGATAATAATATAGAAAATCATAATAATATAATTGATACTCCTATACTAAAAGAATCAGAGGAAATAAATGAAACTGATAAAAAAATAGATAATAATGAAACTCATATAAATAATGCACCTCAAGAGGAAGCAGGATTTATAAATATAGAATCTCAAAAAACAGTTGATACATTAAAGCCTATGAAATCAGTTATAGGTACTAAATCAATTAAGAATTTTGACAGCGAGCGTATACAGTCTAATTTTGATACTAAATATGTTGATAAGCATTATAAGCATCCGCCTTTTGATTTATTAAATAGATCAATACCTGTAAATGACGGTGCTATGATGGAGTCTATTAAACAAACAGCAATGCAGCTTGAGCATACTTTATTAGACTTTAATATTGAGGCAAAAGTTACAGGAGTATCAAGAGGACCTGTTATTACTAGATATGAACTTGAAATTGCATCTGGAATAAGAGTTTCAAAGATATCAAATCTTACAGATAATATTGCTTTGGCTTTAGCTTCCGAAAGTGTAAGGATAATAGCTCCTATACCGGGACGTTCTGTTATAGGAATAGAGATACCTAATAAAGTGAGAAATGCAGTTTTCTTGAGAGATGTTTTGGAAAGTACCGATTTCAGACAGTCAAAACTAGATATACCATTCGTGCTTGGAAAAGGTATTTATGGTAATAATGTTGTATCCGATATGTCAGAAGCTCCTCACTTATTAGTTGCCGGTACTACTGGTTCTGGTAAAAGTGTTTGTTTATCTACAATAATACTTTCACTTTTATATAAGTTTAGACCTGATGAGCTTAAATTTATATTTGTTGATAAAAAGAGAGTAGAGCTTTCCATTTATAACGGCATACCTCATTTGATGTCGCCTGTAGTTTCAGATGAAAAGAAAGCTACAATAGTATTGAGATACATTGTAGATATAATGGAAAAGAGATACGAGAGAATGGAAAGATTCTTCGTTAGAAATGTTAAAACTTATAATGAGAAGGTAAGACAATTACTTAAAGAAGGTGAAACAGAATTTAACGGAGAGCCTTTAGAGTTATTCCCATATATAGTGCTTGTAATAGACGAGCTTCATAACTTAATGGTTGTTGCTTCAAAAGAGGTGGAAGATTTAATATCACGTTTGGCTGGTATGAGTAGGGCAGTTGGCATACATTTGATTATAGCTACACAAAGACCTTCTGCTGATGTTGTTACTGGAGTTATAAAGGCTAATCTTCCAACTAGAATAGCATTCCAAGTACCTAATAAAACTAACTCAAGAATCATTATTGATATGTCAGGTGCCGAACAGTTATTAGGTAAAGGAGATGCTTTATTCTGTGCTTCTGGAAGTCAAATGCCGGACAGAGTACAGGGAGCTTTCGTTTCTGATAATGAAGTTAAAAAAGTTGTTGATTATTTATCAGGTCAGATGTCGCCTATGTTTGATGAGAGTTTAATTGCTGCTTTAGAGGGCAGTGATGCTGATGATAAAAATACAGATGAGGAAGATATACTTGATGAAGAGCTTTGGGAGGATGCAGTTCAGTTGGTTGCTAGAACAGGTAAAGCTAGTGCTTCATTCCTTCAAAGACGTTTGAAAATAGGATATAACAGAGCGGCAAGGATAGTAGAGATAATGGAGCGTCAAGGTATAGTAGGACCAGAAAACGGCAGCAAGCCTAGGGAGGTTTTAATAACTTTAGATGAATAATTATTTATATAATAATTATGAATATTAATTAAATTAATTAGAAGCTATCAAATATTTATATATATGTTTATACCTATCTTAAAAACAGGAGAATTAAAAAATATTAATTCTCTTGTTTTTTATTAAATAAGTATTATTATTATATTAATTAATAACTTGAAAAATTATGATTTATATTATATTCTATATCAAATACTATCAAAGATAATTTTTAATTAAATTAAAAAGGATAAAACTATGAAAGCTTGGAAAGGACTTTTAAGAGAATACAGAAAATATTTACCTATTACGCATCAAACCCCATTAATAACCTTGCATGAAGGAAACACCCCTTTAATTAAAGCTGAAAGAATAGGAAGGGATTTAGACATAGAATTATATTTGAAATATGACGGACTTAATCCTACAGGTTCTTTTAAAGATAGAGGTATGGTTATGGCTGTTGCTAAAGCACTTGAAGGTAGAGATACTAAAGCTATAATGTGTGCTTCTACAGGAAATACTTCTGCATCTGCTGCTGCTTATGCTGCTAGAAGCGGTATAGATTGTATAGTGGTTATACCTGACGGAAATATTGCTTTGGGTAAATTAGCTCAGGCTTTAATGTACGGTGCTAAAGTTATAGCTATTAAAGGAAATTTTGATGAGGCTCTAAAGGCTGTGGTTGATATTACCAATAAATATCCTATTACTTTGGTAAATTCTATCAATCCTTTCAGACTTCAGGGACAAAAAACTTCCGCATTTGAAATTTGTGATGTTTTAGGAAAAGCTCCTGATTATTTAGCTATACCTGTTGGAAATGCTGGTAATATATCTGCATATTGGATGGGCTTCAAAGAATATAAAGAAAATGGAAATATAAATAATCTTCCAAAAATGATAGGTTTCGAGGCTGAAGGTTCTGCTGCTATAGTACAAAATAAAATAATAGAGAATCCTCAAACATTAGCTACTGCTATAAAAATAGGAAATCCTGCCAGCTGGAAACTTGCTGTTAATGCTGCTAATGAATCAGAAGGTTTTATTGACTCTGTTACTGATGATGAGATATTAGAGGCTTATAAAATGCTTACAATGGAAGAAGGTGTATTTGCTGAGCCTGCTTCTGCTGCTTCTCTTGCTGGTATAATAAAAAGCCGTAAAGCTGGAAAGATAAATAAAGGTGATACTGTAGTGTCTGTATTAACAGGAAACGGACTTAAAGACCCTGATAATGCAATTAAAATCTGCAATGAACCTATAAAAGTTGACAACAATATAGAAGAAATAAGAAAAGCTATAGGAATATGATAATGAATAAATCTCAAAATAAAAAACTTGTAACTTTTAAAATACCTGCTACATCTGCAAATATTGGTTCCGGATTTGATAGTGTAGGGCTTGCTTTAGATTTATATAATGAAATACATATATATTCTAATGATAATTCTAAAAAGATAGAATTTGAAATAAGCGGAGAGGGTGAAAACGAGATATCAAAAGACAATAATATGATACTCGATGCTATGAAATTAGTATACAAAAGATTAAAATCAAAGCCTGATAAAGGATATATAATAAAATGTATAAATAGAATACCTCTTTCACGCGGACTTGGAAGCAGTTCTGCAGCTATAATAGGAGGACTTCTTTCTGCTAATTATATACTTGGAAATAAACTTTCTATTGAAGATGATATATTGAATATGTCTGTTCAGCTTGAAGGACACCCTGATAATGTATCGCCTGCAATATTAGGAGGCATTATTTCTGGTGTAGTTCGTAAAGATGAAGATTTCAAATATGTAAAAATAAAGCCTCCTAAAGATTTAAAGGCAATAGTTGCAATTCCTAACTTTTATTTAAGCACTGAAACTGCTAGAAATGCACTTCCTAAAGAAATAACTTTTAAAGATGCTATATTTAATATTTCAAGGGCTGCACTTCTTACTTCTGCATTATCATCAAATAGATTAGATTTACTTGAGGTTGCTACAGATGATAAACTTCATCAGGATTACAGAGCTAAATTCATACCGGGGCTTAAAGATTTATTTAAGAATACTAAAGCTGCCGGTGCATATTCTGTTACAATAAGCGGAGCAGGTTCTTCAATACTTTCTCTTGTTAAGAACGATGAAAAGATAATCAAAAAAGTTTCTGAAGCTATGAAAAGCAGTTTCAATAAAAAGAAAATAGACTGTGAGATAAAAGTGTTGAATATACCTCAAAAAGGTGTCATAATAAAATAGATTTTAATTATTTATTTAATATTAAAAAAGGTTAGTACTAAAAATACTAACCTTTTTATTTTATTATTTTCTTAATTTTCTTCCTTCTTTATCAGTAAATTGATCTAATAGTATCATAACAATATCTATAATGTACCATATACCAAAACCGCCTGCTGTGAGCCAGTATAATATACCGGTTCCTATTTTTCCTACATAGAATCTATGAACAGGTAGGAATATTGCAAAAAGCAATGTAACAACCCAGCTTCTATCTGAAACTTCCATATGTTCTCCTTAAAAATTATTTATTTTAAATTATATATTAAGTTATAAAAAATATAAAGATTTTTTCTTTATATTTATAAACTATTATTTTTTATATCAATCCATTCTTTTTTGGTATTATTTGAATGCTGCATAAGTTTTTTTAATTCATCGCGGTTTTTATCTTTTAATGCCTTTTTAAAATCATCTAAGCATTTTATATATTTATCTAAACTATCATATAAATAATCACTGTTGTACAAAAATAATTCGCTCCACATATTAGCATCTATTGTACCTACTCTTGTATGATCTCCCAAACTGTTTCCCTCAAAACCAAGAGAAGGTAAAAAATGATCATGATTAACGATCCCACATGCTACTATATGCATAAGCTGACTAGTAAAAGCTATCATTTCATCATGTTTTTGTGCTGTTGTTTTTGTTATTTTATTGCAGCCTATATCTTTTGAGAGTTTCTCTATTATATTAATATCATTTTCATTGGCGTTTTCATTATTTACTATTATAGCATTTGAGTTTTTGAAAAGAGTTTCGGAAGAATTAATATAACCCCCTTTTTCTTTTCCTGCCATAGTATGAAGTCCTACATATTTTTTATCTTTTGTATTATTAAAAATATCAGTTTTTACTCCGCAGAAATCTGATAGTATTTTATTATTGTCAATTAAGTGTTTATATTTGTTTATAATATCTATTGCTATTGAGGGGATTGTGCATATCATAATAATATCAGATAATTCAATAAACTCTTTTATATTATCATAATTAGAATATCCTTTTAATATATAACCTTCTTTTAAAGCTGAATCTATGTTTTCTTTATTTGTATCTATGGCGTATATATTATAATTTTGATTGCTGTGTTTTAATGCTTTGATTAAAGAGCCTCCCATCAATCCCATTCCGATAACTGTTATGTTTGACATATTATACCTCTGTATTATTCATTATTATTTATTATTATTCATTGCAGATTGTTTCTATTATTTCCAACACTTTATTTTTATCTTTCATTATGAAAGCGTTTCCTTTATTAGTAAGTTCAATAGGAATATCCTTTTTAATTATATAATCTATAAATTTACTTGGTTTTTTAAATTTTGTATTTTTTACAGCACTAGAATTATTTCCTATTTTAAATTTTTTATTTATTTCATTCATAGTGTTAGCAAGAGAAATAACGGCATTTTCTTCATAATTAGAAATTATTTCTTTGAAAGCTAATATAAAATTTTTCTCACTAATTTCATTGCTGGTTAAATTCAAAATTTTAGACATTACATTTTTGAATGTATTTATTTGATTAATATAAAAATCATCATTATTAATTGCAGTTTCTATTCCATTATTATTTAAATATTTAAGAACATTTTTCATTTTTTTGAATTGTGTTTGTTCTATAGCACTTTTACCTTTTTCAAAATTAAAGTCTTCATTTATTTTATTGCATATATCTGATATTGACATCTTTACTGTTTCTGTATTTTGTATATTATATATTTCTAGTACTCTATTATAAAAGAAAGTTAAAAATTCCATTTTATCTATATTATTTTCTTCTTTCTTAGTTTCATTTTCATGCTTTTCTGCTAATTTATAATCCTCAATTTTGAATATATGATTGCATGAATTTTTAAATATACTTCTTTTAGCATTATCAAATACTGTAACTATTCCAACGATCGCACCATATCTTGAAAGTCTATCCATAACAACAGTATAATCAACATCTCTGCTTACAAATATCACAATATCAATTTTTTTATTTATTACAAAATCTTCAAATGCCTCTATTGACGATATCATATCAGCCATATTTTTTGCTTTATTAACAGGCACAGAATAAATGATATCTATATGCATATCCCTTAGTTTTTTAGAATATTTCTTTATGGATTTTGCATCCCCATAAGCTTTTTTTATAGAGTAAAGTATTTCTTTATCTTTTAAATTATTCTTATAAAAAGAAAATATATTATTAAACATTTGTTCAAAATTAACTTCATAGCTTAAATGAGATACATTTTCTAAGTCTATATATATACCTATTCTTTTCATAATACCGCCAATACTTGTATAAGATTATATATATATTTTATAAAGAAATCGATAAAAATACAATACTATTAAAGATAATAAATATTATTTGGATAATTCATGTATAATGGCTTCTTTATAATTTTTCATAATATCCCTTATGAATACATCTTTAGTAAATATTGCTATAGGAATATTATATTTTTTTGAATATTCTCTCATAAATGATAATGCTTCTTTTGTTCTGTTATTATCGAAAGTTATAAAAGGGTCATCTAATAATATTAATCTTCCTGTTTCATGTATTTTTGAAAGTATAGAAAGACGCATAGCTATATAAACGGCATCCTTTGTGGCTGAAGATAATAATTCTACATTTCTCATTTCATTCTGTTTATCTTTTACCATTATTTTATTTTTATCGAATCCAGACATTGAAATTCCATTATCGGATAAACTTTTACCAGTTATATGATTATATAGAAGTTCTGCATCATTTGAAAGAGAATTGAATATATCATCATTTTTTTTATTTATTTTTGAAAGCATATTTTCAAGAAGTTCTAATGCTTTTTTTCTTTTGTTTAAATTTTTTATCTCTTCATTGTTTTCTGCAAATTCACTCTCAAGATTTATTATTTCTTTATGAACATCATCGCTGCTGTTAAGTTCTCCCTGAATATATGAAGCATTGGATATAACTTTATTCATATTTTCTTTTATAGAATTGATTTCTCTTTCTAATTCTCTTAATTTATTTTCTAATGCTTTCATTTCCATTTCATTAAAATCATCAGGATTGACTCCTTTTTCATCAAGCTCTTTTAATATTCTATTGCAATTAGCTTCTAATGTTTTTATATCTTTGAATCCGAATTTTTTTGCTTCTATCATTAGTTTTTTAAATAATTCTTCAGTACTTTTGTATACATTATCAAAATTACTTTTTATTTCATAATAATTTTCTTTGTTTTTTACATTGAGTTTATTAAAGAAATTATTTAATTCTTTTTGATGATTTTCTAAATTAATTATAGCTTCTTCCAATTCTTTTTTATAATTATCTAATTCTTCATCATCATTTTTTTCTAGTATCAATTCTATTTTAGCTAACTCTCTAAGTAATATATCTTTTAAAGCAGATAGTTCTAAATTATCAGATGCTATATCAAGTTCAGGAAGTGAGTCTAATATATCATTTATAAACTTATCATTTTTACCTTCTTTTATAAGTAAGAAAGGTATAGAAGGAAGTATTATTAAAAACCAATATGGATTTTTAAAATATAAGCTAAGCAATGCTGATATTAAAACAACCGCTGCTAAAAATACTATCTTTGGTATTTTATTATTTTTTTCTTTTAATGCATCTATTTTTTTTATTGCTTTATCTATTCTAAGCATTATACTTTGATAGTCTGTTTTATTTCTTTCTTCTGAAGATTTTTGAAGAGATTCTATTTTTCCTTTTAAATATGATATTTTATTTTCGCTTGCATCTATTCTTCCGCTTAGATCATTAATTGTTTTTGAATGGTCTTTTTGAAGATTTATATTTTCTTTTATAAACTGATCTTTTTTATTGAATTCATTTATCATTGTATTGATATTTAATAAATTATTTTTTTCTTTTGCTTTATTTTTTTCTTCTCTTAAAGCATTTAATTTATTATATTCATCAATTTTTTCTTTTAATATACTATTAGTTTCTTTTAATAGTTCATCAAGTTCTTTTAATTTATCTTTTTTATTAACCTCTGTATTAGCTTTGCTGTATAAATCATTAAGTTCTTCTTTTATTTCTTCATTTCTGTATTTTGTATTTTTTAATTGTGCCGGTATTGCAGTTTGAGATTTTCCGGAATGTTCTGCTTTTATTTCTGATATTATTTTACCTACATCTATATCTGAGGCAAATAATTTTTTCTTTATCTCGCTTTCCCAATCTTTGGAATCTTTTTTACTGTCGGACATTTCAAATATTATTTCGCTTTGTCTTATTGAATATAAATTATTATAAGACTGAGGGTGAAGTTTTATACTTTCATCTATTTCAGGTTCTGTATTTATATCTATATCATCGCCGTATCTTAATTTTATTTGTTTAGCGAATGATGAAGTTTTTTTGTTTTCTGAAAATAACAACATCAAAGAATCAAATATAGTAGTTTTACCTGATTCATTTTCTCCGTAAAACAATGTGAGATTATCAGATATTTCAAAAGATTTATTTTTAAACTTTCCGAATTTATTTAAATTTAATATCATTGTAATTTTCCATTTAATATTTATTTTTAATTATTATCTTTTATTATTTTGTAATGCAGTATATAGTTTTTCTATGCCTATTCTTTTTGCAAGTTCAACTATTTCCAAATCTTCTTCATTATTACTATTGAACTCATATTCATCTGCTATAGATAAAAACTCTTTTATAATGCTTTCATTATAGGCATTTTCGAGTAAAAATATATCCGAAGTTTTTATATTAAAGTCCCTTACATATTTTGAATATTTATTTTTTATATTATTTATCTTTTCATCAAGTTCATTTTCATCTTCAGCTATTCCATAAATATTTATGTCTATAATATCGTTTATATCCCATTCTGATGCTTTTTGTTCTATATTTGATATATTATAAATATTGCTTTCATATACTCTATATACTCCGGCATTTTTTATATTTATAAATGTTTTTTTAATAGAATTATTGGCACTGTCAATAGCTAAACATCTTCTTATACCCATTTCTGATTTAGTTCTTCTCCAAACTCTTGCAGAACCTGTGTATATTATTTCTATATTTTCAATATTAACTTCCATTTGTTTATGTATATGTCCTACTATTGCAATGTTAGGATCTATTTTTTTTATTATATCTATTGGTATGCTTGCTGATTCTTCATTTTCCTCTATAGCCCATAATGTACCTTCAACTATTCCATGAGCTATTACTATTCTATTATCAGCATTTAAACTTTCTATCTTTTTGTTTATGTCATTATCTATAATATATTTTTCACTGTAGGGCAATGCTATAATATCCAAGTTGTCAATATTAAAAAAACTTATATCTTCTATCACTATGACATTTTCAGGAAATTTTAATTTACTTAATGTTATGCCTTTAGCCTTTAAGTTTTCATGATTGCCTTTAAGTAGGTACACATCTTTTTGATAATCTTCCATTTTTTTTGAGAATATATCTTTTAATTCCTGCAAATCTTCAAATGTATTGAAAGTATCTCCAAGAAGCATTAAAGCATCATAATCTTTTGCATATTCTATTATCTCATCTAGCACAGAAAGCGAATATTCTTTTTCCTGAACGCTAAGATGTAAGTCGCTTGATATTAATAATTTAGCCATAAAATTCTCTTTTATTATAGTTAATAATATTATAGTTAATAATGATTAATAATTTTTATTGAAACTGTATCTTTGTATTATAAATTAAATATATCAATTAATCAATATTATTTATTTAATATTATAGTTATTATAAACATATGAATTATATTATTATATATAATAATTAATTCTTAAATATACAAAAAATATAAAATATAAGTTGAAAAAATCATATTTATATTATAAAATGTAATTATGTTTGATTTGTTATTTTTTCATTCTCGCTTAGCTATCACAGCCAAGCCAAGCCAAGCCAAGCCAAGCCAAGCCAAGCCAAGCCAAGCCAAGCCAAGCCAAGCCAAGCCAATAATATGAACTCGGTTTATTATCAATCATTAAAAAAAATTTGCCTAAAATTTTTTCAAATATATAAACAATCAATCAATTATATTTAGCAATAATAGGATTGACATATGATAAAGAACTTAATTAATAAAAAATTATATTTGATACTTCTTTTATTGATTCTTATTATAGTTTTGATGATATCTTGTAAGAAGATAAATATACTAGGTCCAAACAATATACCGCCTCCAACTGATTTTAGATTGCCTGAAGACACAATACCCGGACATATAGATGTAAACCCAGTTCCTGCTAAAAACGGTGAAGTATTCGGAGGATTTAGTAAGAAATTCAAATATCAAGGCAAATGGTATATATTAGCTGACTATATGTATAACTATGACCCTAAAAGCAAAACATTAAATCAAATAGATAAAAATATAATTCTTCAAATAGATGATAACGGCAATATAAATGTATATGCTAAAAATGTTAATTATGATACTTTTAGCAGACTAAAATATAATATATCAGTAATAGAAAATGATAAAATTATATATGAACCTTATACATATGGAGGTTTCTCTATGTTACATATTCCTGTAGATTATGAGTTGATTATTACTTCTATACTGTATGACAGCATATATTATACATCATCAGATTTACTTAATTGGCAGACAAATGGTTCTACTAATAATGTACGATATCAAATGCCTTCTCCAAACCCAAATAATCCTAATGAAAGTTTTCAAGGTAAATTTGGTATGAATGTATCTGATTTTTTTCAATTTAAAGATTATATATATCTAATGGGGTTAAGAGAAACTTTTTTGGAGCAAAATCCAACCGGATATAGAAATGTAGATTTAGGACCATATACAGTAAGCAAAAATTATTATTACAGGATACATAAAAGCAAAGATATTTCTGTAGGTGCTAATTGGGAAAAAATAGATAATACTCCTTGGGGAGAAAGAGACAGTTTTATTATTCGTTATGATAAAGATAAGATATATGTTACAGGAGGAGATAGATATTATTATAAACATAATCCTTCTATTAATAAATGGGAGATAGTAATTGAAAGATTTGTCGATGATAAAAGAATATGGTCAACTACAGATGGTTTGAATTGGACTTTAGAGCCTAATTCAGATGCTTATAATAAATCAGAATTTATTTATTATAATCCTTTTAAAGGATTAGATAGATATTTACAAAACAGAGTAAGAACTCCTGAAGAACCTAATTGGATAAAACTTGATAATGGTATATATTATAAATCAGATAATATATATTCATCTTGGAATATTGACGGAAAAGAATATTATTATCCTGAACCTCCTTATGCAGAAATAGATGCAGCATATAATAGAGGCGAAGAATATTTTACTGTTTCAGAAACTCATTTGAAAGGAGCAGGTAAGAATCAATTTTTTGCAGCAAGAGAAAAACCTAATGAATCTGATAGCTGGAAGCTTATTACTCCAATAGATTATACAGATAATTTAATGGTATGGCAGAGCGGCGGTGAGAAAGTATTGCTTAATATTAATAATAAAGTAATACAGCTTGTAGATTATTATCAAATAGAGCTTATGCTTAAAAGCCCTCCTATTCAATCATATCCTGATGTAATTAATGATATTAGAAGAACAGCTAAAATGTACCGAGACGGAACTCATCCTTATGGTAAAGATATACTTAAAGCTATGTATAATGATGCTAGAGCTGATATAGTAGAGGCTTATATGAAGAATTACAAAGAGTATATTATGCCTGATGAGGCTGTTACGCATTATACTGTGGAGTTTAAATATTAATCTGCATGCAATATTGTATATATTGAAATTTAATTTATATAATAGTATCATCTATATGATTTTATATTCAATATAGGGGCTGATTATGGATAAGGAATACGCTAAACATTTGATGGGAATATACAAGGATAAAGTACTTCATGAGAGAATGAAAAGAAGACTTGAATATTTTGAAAGAGTTTTTAAAAGGGATAATGATAAAAGATTATTTGCTGAATTGGCATTCTGTATATGTACGCCTCAAACAAAGGCTAGAAGCGGTGCTGCTGCTATAATTGATTTATATAATAATAATCTGCTTTTTAAAGGAAGTGCTGAAAAAGTAGCTAATATATTAATAAAGCATGTAAGATTTCATAATATGAAAGCTGAAAATATAGTGCTTGCTAGAAAATTATATTTCCCAAATGAAAAGTTTGTATTAAAAGACAGAATTAATGAAGCTTTAAAAAATGATACTATGGTAGAATTAAGAAATGAACTTGCTAAAGAAGTTAAAGGCTACGGACTTAAAGAGGCTAGCCATTTTCTTAGAAATATAGGATTCGGACAAAAGATAGCTATACTTGACAGACATATAATGCGTGTAATGGATAAATTAAGCATTTTGCCTGAAGGTATGACTCCTAAAACAAGCCTTACAAAAAATAATTATCTTCAATGCGAATCTAATTTAGTGGAATATTCAAAAAGCGAAAAAATCCCTATGGAGTATTTAGATTTCGTATTTTGGTATGATGCCACTAATGATATTTTTAAATAATTAGGATATAATATTTTTAATCCTTTCAAATAATGATTGCTTTTCTTCTTTCTGCTGTAATGATTTATAATCTATATTTTCATTATCGCAGAATAGAATAGCAATTTCTATATTATTATTGGCAAGTTCTATAATGTTTTTTAGTATTAAATTCTTTATCTCATTTGATTTATTATTATTGTATAATGTTATAAGTTCAAATGCACATTTAGTATGATTGTTAACATAATAATAAGCTATTGCTCTGTTATATATTGCATGTGCAAAACTATTATTTAATTCTAAAACTTTATCATAATAAGATATAGAAGTGTTATAATCTTTATTATCGAATGCAGTATTTGCTAAATTATAAAGACTATTTATCTGTAAATTGTTTTCACTTTCTTTTTTTAGTTTTTTAAACTCTATTACTTGTTTTTTCATTGTATTTAATTTTTTATTGTATTCTCTATTAAATTTATTGATTCTTTTTTTGGAAGTTTTTATTATTCTATTATTTATTATTATTCCTACAAGAGTAAATATTATTATTATTACAGATAAAAAAGCAAACCAAAAATTTATAACAGTATTAGATGATTTTATAGTTTCATTTAATGAAGTTTGAAGATTTTTATTATAATTATCGAGTACATTTTTTAATGTTGCTTCTAAGTCATTAATAGAAGAGCTTTTTAGTACTATATTATTAGTAGATGTTTTATTGCTTGATATTTGTCTTATTATAGTGTTAGTATAATAATCTTCTTTTGCTATTATAATATTATCTAATGATGGAGCATAATTTGTAATTGAATAATTCAAACTTTTTTCTATTTCTCTATTATGATTGATGTATATATTTCTGAATACTAATATTGCGACTATAAATAGAATAGAAAAATTAAGTATATAATGCTTATGAAAAAAAATGAATAATCTGCTTATATATCTCTTTTTTGAATGCTCTTTTATTTTATCCATTCCAGCATTAGCCATGTTTTGCAACTTTCCTTTAAAATTTTGTTCATCCAAATATTTTTGAAATTTATCTATATTTTCTGATGTGAAATTTTTAGCCTTTTCAAATCCTTTTCCTGCTGTATCTTTTATTTTTTGTATATTTTCTTCGTTTATATATTCTTTGGCTTTATTTGTAATACTTTCTTGTAAGTTTTTTATTTTATTACTTTTTATATTCTTTTTATGATATTTTTTTCTTCTTTTTATATTATTTATTTTTCTTCTGTTTTTTTTATTCATAGAAGTACCCTAAAAATATTCTTATTACTAAAATGTATTAGATATTTACAATTTATGCAAATAAAATTTAATTTTTTTGATGTTATATAACTATTTTTATATTTAAAATATTATGCATTATTGATTTTTTTGTAATTTAATATATTATTGACTATGAAAATTTATAACGGAGATTTTTTATGAAGAAGTTGATTTTATCAGCAATGCTTATTTTTACTTTAAGCACTACATCATTATTTTCACAAAATATAGGAGAGCCAACAGGAAATGCATTTTTAGATTATATGCATGGCAGAAGTTTATTTGGTATTAACTTTGGGCCTACTTTGTATGCTGGTTTATTCGATATAGGTATTGGTATAATGGAGCCTACATTTCAAAATGTAATAAATGATTTTACAGGAGGTAATGCTGGAGCTTATGTTGATACAAAATTAAAGCATTATGCTTTTGGATTAGGATTCAGCTATGATTTTGCTCCTGTTGATTTTATGACTGTTGGGCTTGATATAGGATTTGCAGTTGGTGAAATAAAAATGGATAGATATAATGTTAGTTTTAGTACAGTACCATGGTCATTGAACGTGAAATTTTTCTTTTGGAGAAATGCCCCATTCGGATTTTTCTTATCTCCTAGATTCGGAGGTACAGCACTTTCTATAAGCGGCAGTGCATTAAAAGAAGGAGGTATTTCTGATATATACTCACATGGCGGTTTTTAT
Source organism: Brachyspira intermedia PWS/A (assembly GCF_000223215.1). NCBI lineage: Bacteria > Pseudomonadati > Spirochaetota > Spirochaetia > Brachyspirales > Brachyspiraceae > Brachyspira > Brachyspira intermedia. The sequence continues at coordinate 1,880,412 of NC_017243.1, read as the reverse complement.
ATGTCTCTTGAACTTGGATGGAGAATACAGTTATTCCCTAAAACAGGAGCTAATTGGCCTGTACAAGTTGGTATAGATATTTCATTATTTGATATAGGTTACTATGTTGCACCTTGGACTTCTCCATTGTTTGAAATATCTCATCTTGCAAGCTTTAAACAGTATGAACCTTTTGCTAATATAAGAGCTTTACTGCTTCCTAGAATTGGTATAACATTGAGATTTTAATTTAATATATCTATCTATCATATTTTTTTGGGCCTGTATATATTTTTATATATGCAGGCTTTTTTATACCGAAAATTATTTTATAAAAAGATAAGGTATTTTTATGAAAATTAATATTTTAAATGAGAATGTTATATTTGAAAATGAAAATTTATACCCAGCTTTTCCTAGCATTATTAAACTTGATAATCATAGATGTATGGTAAGTTTTAGAACTGCTCCAAAAATAAAAAAGAATTATTCGCATCTGCATTCATTAAGTAAAGCAATGCTTGCAATTATTAATATAAATAAAAATAGTGTAGAAAAAGTATTTGAATTTGGCGAGTATGATGAAGCAGCAAAGCAGGATGCACAGCTTTTTAGAATAGATGATAAAACTATAATGGCATACTATTTTAGATATACATTTCATCCTATGAATGAAAAAGAATTATTTAAAGATTATACTTTTATAGAATATAATAATACAATAGCACTTTTAAGCGGAATAGGTATATGTATAAGCTATGATAATGGAAAAACTTTTTCAAAGCCATATATTATAGAAGCTGATAATATGAAGCATTTTGCCGTTAGAGGAAGTATATGCAAAATTAATAATGAAATACTTCTTCCTATATATGCTTATAAAAAAAATATTAATAAAAATAATTGTAAATATCAATGTCATATAATATCTTCTAAAGATTCAATTAATTGGAAGTTAAAAACTTTTTTATGCGAAACAGAGTTTAAAAAGATAAACGGAAAAAAATCAAGAATAGAATATGTTGAACCTTCTTTGCTTAATTATAAAAATAATATAATAGCATTTATAAGAACTCATATAAATAATGAATACGGAGTTACATCTATAAGCTATTCTAATGATAAAGGTAAAACTTTTTCAAAACCTATGTTTACAGATATTAAAGGATACCCTCTTAATCCTCTTATTTTAAATGATGGAAAATTACTTCTTACTTATGGATATAGATTAAAACCTTATGGAATGAGAGCCATTGTTTTTGATAATGCAGATGATATATTCGATATAGATAAAATTAATTACAAAGCGAATAATGAAGAAATTATAATAGATTCTGATATGAAAAGCACAGACTGCGGTTATCCTTGGTGTATTGAAAATAATGGTATAATATCATGCGTATATTATGGTTATAAAGATAAAAATAAAATTAGAAAAATATATATGAAAAGGTTTACATTAATTTAAAAATATTGTATAAAGTAAATATAACTATATAATAATTGATATTAATAGTGATTTGACAGGAGGTATTTATTTATGGATGATAAAGATATTATGGATCCTAATGTTTATCAAATAAAAGAAAATGATTGGAAAGTAGAAGAAAACGGAAACATTATCACTTATAAACTTTTAGCGTACAAATTATCATCTTGGAGCGAGGATACATATTTAGTTGTTAAAGTTAATAAAGAAAATAATAGTAAAGAAATTATAATAGATTGGAATAGTAAAGATTTTGTATTTGCTGAACATAAAGCATTTTTCAGATTCGATGATGATTTGCCTGATAATTTGGATTGTAAAGCTGGTGAGAATAGATTAAGTTCTATAGTTTTAAAACCTGATTATGTTTATGATAATCTTCTTGATTGCAATATGCTTATAATCAGGGCTTCACTTGAAAAGAGTAAAACTACTAGAATGTTTGATGTTTCAAAGTTTAGGGATATAGTAAAAAATAAATTATAAAATTTAAAATATAAAAATGGTATTAGTTTTAAAAACTTAATACCATTTTTATTTTGTATATACTGAAACGATTTCATTTTTCCGACTACTACACATTATGTAATTATTATCAACTTTTTTGCCGCACAAAAAAGTTGCTGCCATAGGCACGCTTCACGAAAACGCAATTCTTAGAACTTTATATTAAAAATATATGTATTAAATGTATGGTATAACCTAAATTTAGACTACACCTTGCCACAGGCACGCAGAGCGAAGGTGGACTTCGTCAAATGCAGTTCTTCGCCGTAGGCGTACTTTGTATGGTTCTCGCCTGCCGTAGGCACACTTCGTGAGGCGGGCTTCGCCTTATACCAATACCGAAAGGTACCTTTCTTACGGCACGCAGAGCGTCGGTAAAAGAACTGGGGTTACCCTTCGGGTACGCTTCGCGGGGGCAAAGCCCCATATATAAAAACAAAAATATAACTTTATTTTTTGACAAAATATAGTCGTTTAGGTATATTTATTAATTATTAAAATTCTTTTATTTTCTCTTTGTTTAAAGTCTTTATCAATGCTTTTGCTATTTCTACAGAAGCAACTATATCATCATAAGAACAATAGCAGTAATGACTGTGTGCATATCTTGTTGCAACACCCAATACCACGCTTGGAGAACCTAAATTAGTTTTATGATAAACAGCTCCGTTAGTAGAACCTTTTTCACGAACTATAACCTGATGAGCCAAATTATTTTTTTTAGCTATTTCTATTGTGTATTTATTTAATCTAGGATTTGTTATCATACCGCCGTCAATTACTCTAAGCTGAGAACCTCTTCCTATAGCACCATGAGCCCTATCACCATAGTAGAAAGTATCATCTGCAGGAGAACCTTCAAAAACTATAACTAAATCAGGCTTTACTTTATTAGCAGCAACGGCAGCACCTCTAGTACCAACTTCTTCCTGAGCTGTCATCATTCCTACTAAGTTAACATCTAATTTTTCATCCTTTAAAGCTTTTAAAGTTTCTATTACACATAAAGCACCGACTCTGTTATCTATAGCTTTTGCACATATGCTTTTAGTTCTGTCATCATATCTGAAATCAACATCAGGTACAATAGGATCTCCTATTTGTATGCCAAATATCTCTTCAGTTTCTTTTTTGCTTCTAGTGCCTACATCAATATACATGTCTTGCAAAGTAGGTAAGCGTCTTTTATCTTCATCAGTCATAAAGTGAGGAGGTTTTGAGCCTATTACTCCTTTAACATATTCGCCTGAAGAAGATTTTATTACAACAGAATTTGATACTATATTTGGTATATGCCAGCCTCCCAAAGGTATAAAAGATATTGTACCATTATCATTTATATGTTCTGCCATAAATCCTATTTCATCTATATGACAATCCAATCCTACTATAGGTTTAGAGCTGTCTATTTTTTGAAGCCCTAAATATAAATTATTGATTGAATCTCTTTCATTGTCTATAAATGAAGTATTCTTTTTTATAATTTCTATAACATCATCTTCAAAACCTGAAGGTCCGAATGCATTAGTTAAATCTTTCATTAAATTTAAAACATCATTCATAAAAAGTCCTTATATAAAATTAAAATTTAATTGCAAATATAATAAATCATTTGAATAAAATATCAATTATTAAAGTATAAATATTAATTTTTATAATAAAATGTTTCAGTAAAAATTATTGTATAATTATAACTTTTATAAATTATGTTGATTAATATAATATTATTCTCAAAAAATATGCAATATAAGTTGAAAAAATAATATTATAATATAAAATAAAATTATGTTTGATTTGTTATTTTTTAATTCTCGCTTAGCTATCACAGCCAAGCCAAGCCAAGCCAAGCCAAGCCAAGCCAAGCCAAGCCAAGCCAAGCCAAGCCAAGCCAAGCCAAGCCAAGCCAATAATATAAATTCTTTATACGATTATCAATCATCAAAAAAAATTTGCCTAATTTTATTCAAAATATTCTATAACATTAAGAATGTAAATAAGATTAATAAATATAAAATTTTAATAAAATTTATTGATAGTAATAATAAAAAATTGTATAATAATACTTGAGGGTTATATTATGAAAAAGAATTTTATTAACAAAAATAAGAAATTTTATTTTTTACTACTTTTATTAATTTTTATAATAGTGCTGATAATGTCCTGTAAAAAGGTAAATCTCTTAGGGCCGAACAATATACCTCCTCCAACGGCATTTCCAATCATAGATGATGAGAAGCCTGAAATACCAGACTACCCAGACCCAACACCAGTTCCAGACCCTCCAGACGAAGGAGATATTGAAGAGAAACCTATTGAAGTAAAACCTGAAGTAGTTCCAAACGGTACAGTATTCGGTGGATACGGAAGAAGATTTAAGTTTAAAAATGACTGGTATGTTTTAGCTACAAATGAATATGAATATAACCCTGAAACAAAAATGCTTAGACAATTAAATAAAGGTGCAGTATTAAGAATAGAGAAAGACGGAAAAACAATAACTAAAATATATAGTCTTAAATTAGGCGATAATTTGGAACAAGCAGAGTATTGGACTAATCTAAATTCAAAGAAATTGATAATAGAAGCAAATAAAGTATTAATACCATCAAACCCTGAACAAAAAGCATACGGATATGATTTATATGAAGTAAAATTTGAAAAACTAAATTTTGATAGTGTTATTTGTTTATATCCTTACTATCCTTTTGGTGTCTATTCAAATTATACTATAGATTTTATCAGCAGAGAATCAGACAGTCTTATAAATTGGGCATACTCGGCAAATAGAGAAAAGAAAACTTATAATATTCCTCAGCCTAATAAAGATAATCCTACTATACAGGGAAGATATGGTGTACATGGTTTAACTTTTTCATCACTATTTTATCTTAATGGCAGATTATTTCTTTTCGTTCAGGAAAGCCCTATGGATACACATCCTGAAGGGTACAGAGATCCTTCTGCACCTAAATTTTTTCATCCTGGAATGAGATATTATAGTGTTGATGTAAATAAAGATACTTCAGATAATAATAATTGGGTAGAACATGAATTTCCTCTACGCAAAGAAAGAGAATCAGATACATATATTTGGTATTATAAAAATAAATTATATGTATTTGAAACTCTCTATATTCATTATTATGAGTATAATAAAAATAATAATCTTTGGAGCAATGCTTTTGAACTTGCTGCAGATGCCACTAAAAGATGGTCAACAGAAGACGGTATAAATTGGAAGGAAGAAAAAGATGTAGATTTCTCTAAACTTAAAATATATAAAACAATAGATAATTATACAGTTCCTTTATTATCATACGAACCTCCTGACGGTACGCCTTTAGAGCCTTCATACACTGAGTTAAACGGCAAATACTACAGAACATTCAACAGCACTTATCCTATGCCTCCAATAAAAGAGATTATGGAAACTGTTGATAGATTTGAAACTAATTTCACCGTTACAGAGGAGCATATTAAAAAGTCTGGTTATTATCAATTACAAGTATCTTCAGTGCCTCCTGATAAAGCACAAGAGTCTGACTGGGTTAATGTTGTGCCTAATAATCAAACGACTTCCTCTATAGGTTGGGAGAGCGGCGGAGCTGATTTATTTACTTTTAATAATAAAATAGTGCGTTTAGTTGATTATGACAGACAGTTTAAACTTAATACTCAATATGAAACGGCCTTGAATCTTTCACAGAAATATTATGCTTTACTTCAGGCTGCAAAAACTATGGAAGATTATAAAAAATATGATTATTATTTCTTGTACTATAAGGCTATGGCTGATATGTTAAAGATAATTAAAGACAATGGCAGCGATTATTTCCGTCCTGATGAGGCTGTTACGCATTATACTTTTGAAATTAATTAATCTGTTATCTTTATAAAAAAATCATAGTGTATATATTATATTTTATATACATTATGATTTTTTTGTGTAAAAAAAATTAATAAAATTCAAATATATATACTACATTTACTACGATTATTTAAAAAAATGTAAATTTTCTAAAAAAAAATGAACTATATATACGCATTTTTTATAAAAAACGCTTGTATTTATCTCTGTATTTGTTATATTATATATATAAGCGAAAACAAAGAAAAACGCTTATAACTAGAAATAAAAACAATTATTAAAAATTATAAAGGAGTATATAAATATGACTAACAATAACAAATACGATATAGTAATAATAGGTTCAGGATTAGGAGGATTAACTTCAGGAGCTTATTTAGCAAAAAAAGGAAAGAAAGTTTTAGTTTTAGAAAGTCACAATATAGTTGGCGGATGTGCCACAGTATATAAAAGAAAAAATGTTAAGTTTGAAGTAGGTCTTCATGAAATGGATATGGCTAAAAAAAGCAGAGATGGAAAATATCCTATATTAAAACAATTAGGTATTTATGACAGAGTTGATTTTGTTAAATTGCCTCAAACTTGGAGAATAAAAACAGAGTCTACAGATTTAGTTATACCTGAAGGCTATCAGAATGTTATGAATACATTAGAAAAAGAATTCCCAGAGGAGAAAGGCGGTATTAAAAAATATTTCGGCGGGCTTTCAAGAATGATGTATATGATAAGAAGACTTCCTTATGACTTGAAGTTTTTTGATTTCTTATTTTATCCTATAACAACATTCCCAATGAATTTATATCATTTATTTACACAAAAGAAACTTGGAAATGTTTTGGATTCAATCATAAAAAGTGATAAGTTAAAAAGGATATTAAATATTAATATAACTTACTATCATGATAATCCTTATGAATTTACTTGGTATTATCATGCTTGTGCTCAAGGCGGATACTATAATCAAGCTTGTTTTATCAAAGGCGGAAGTCAAAACTTATCAAATGCTTTAGCTGATATAATAAGAGAAAACGGCGGAGAGGTGAGAGTTTCTTCAGAAGTGAAAAAAATAAATGTTAAAGGAAATATTGCTGAAGGTGTTACTTACTTTGACAAAAGAGCAAAAGAGGAAGTTACAGTGAATGCTGATTATGTAATAGCTAATGCTGCACCTAAAGTGGTATATGATGAGCTTCTTCCAAAAGGATATGAGGATAAGAGAATAAATAAACTTAAAAACTCTGTATCATTATACACAGTTTACATAATATTTAAGAAGAAATTTACAGAGCTTTATCCTAACAATGCATACTCTACTTTTATAAGTACAGAAAAAATGTTGAATACTCCATTTAAAGAAGATGCTAAAGGACAAAGAAACATACCAGTAGAAGATAGAAACTTTGTATTTGTTGATTATTCTACAATAGATAGCGGACTTGTAGAAGAAGGCGATGAACGTTCATTTGCGGTATTGACAGGGCCTTCATATTTAGATGAATGGAAAGATTTAAGCGATGAAGATTATAAAGCTAAAAAGAAAGAATTAGCAGAAAAATTGATAGACAGAGCAGAAAAGCATTATCCGGGATTCAGAGATAATATTGAGTATTATGAAGTTGCTACACCAAAAACAATAAAGAGATATATTAAAACTCCAGAGGGTACAGCTTATGGATTTGTTCAAGATGGTTATTTGAAAAAAAGCCGTTCTGTGAGAGTATCTCCTACAGTTAAGAATTTACATTTTGCTAGTGCTTGGGGATTTCCCGGCGGCGGATTTACAGGTGCTATAATGAGCGGATATTTAGCAGCAAGAAATATATTATTCCCTATAAAGCCTTATATAGTGTTGAGAATACTTCTTTGTTCAGCATTCGGAACTGCTGTGGGTACTATACATCACTGGCTTCCTGCTTTGATGAATTTGTTTAAGTAATAACTTATATATCACAGTCTTATTTTATCTTAATATTATAAGACTGTGAGTATTGAAAACATATGATAAAAAATAAAAACATATAAATAAGAAAGGAGAAATACAAATGAAAAATAAAATAATAACAATATTAATTTTTACAATGATATCAAGTATAATTGCTTTCGCACAAAATGCTGATGATATAGTAGGCTTATGGTACAGTCAGGCTGATGCAAAAAATAGAGTTTCTGTAGTTCAAGTATATAAAGAGAATAATAAATACTATGCTTATTCATTTGCCTATCAGAATTCTACTGATACTGTAAATGATGTTAATAATCCTAAAGCAGAATTAAGAAACTTGCCTTTAAAAGGACTTGTATATTTATATGATTTAGAGTTTTCAAAAGGAGAATGGAAAGGCGGTAAAATATATAATCCAGAGCAGGGCAAAACATATAATGCCAAAGCTAGTATTTCAGATAACAAGCAGGAGTTAAAAATAAAAGCTACTATAGATGGTGCAGGACTTTTTGGTAAAACTCTTACTTGGAAGAAAGTACCTAGCAATGAAGTTTCTAAATATACGCCATTAAATAAAAGTGAATTAAGAAAACTCAATTAAAAGACTCAATTAAAAATATATTATAGTCAGTGTATAGTAATTGCTGTACACTGACGGAAAGAATGCAAAATAAATATAGAAGAAATTATAAAGTTTACTAAATAAAAATAGGAGAATATTATGAAAAAATATTAGCAATTATACTCATTACAATTATAAATATACCGTTATTAGCACAAGAAGATGTAAAGCCTCAAAGAGATTTAACTGACAAGTCTGATGAAGGCTGGTATTTTTCAAACCACTTCTTAGGCAGATGGAATCACTTTGGGGCTCTATATCAAGGACAATTATTCTATAAAAAGGCTTTATTTAGAGAGATGAATAATTTCTTCTTCGCTGATTCTTATGTACTTGCCGGAATAGAACAGGAATTCAGCAGCTTTTCAAGAACTTCAGCTTATGTTGAATTTCAGCCTTTAATAGCATTGAAAATGTTATTTAAGTTTACTTATGAGGCAGGACTTGCCGATCCCGGAAGACCTGTTTTAGTTGATGGTAATACCAAAGAATTTAATCATGCACTTCCTCCATTTACAGGGCTTAATCCTATGAATAAAAAACCGCAGTATGTGGGAGGAAATACAATATATGTTCAGTTCGCTCCTACACTTACAATGGGAGGACCTGCAGGACCTGGTTTAATAGCTTTAATATATACACCTTATATAAATTATGTTAGAGCCTTTGGTGTAGACAAAAATGAATATGTTTATTTAGCAAGAGAATCCATAGTTGTAAAGGCTGAAGATGTATATTTCAATCATGATATAAAATTGGGATACAGCATGAAAGAATGGGGTATGTCTTTTGCTATCAATACAACAATAGAGCATATGCTTTCTTCTAGCAAAGATTTATACAGAGTAGGTTTATTTGCTGCTTATTCTTATAAAAAGGCTTTAAATAGTGTGCCTAGTCTTTCTCCATTCGTCAGCACTAAAATAGGTACTTGGCTCATTGAAAAGCATGCACAATATAAGTTTGTTATACAGTTAGATGCTGGTATAGAGTGGAAATTTCATTAATACATACATTTAATTACTGAATACTTATAAAACTTGCAAAGATTTACATTTCTTTGTAAGTTTTATAAAATAATTGCTATAAATATTTTACTAAAAGCTAAAACTTATGTTTTATAATACAAATAGTATTTGACAAATTAAGGTAAATCATGAAGAAAAAATTTTTATTTGTTTCAGCATTACTAATGCTTTCAGTATTAGTTTTAAATGCTCAAAATGTTAAAGCTAATGATGTGGTAGGCTTATGGTATGCTGAAAAAGATTCTCTTGGAAGAATACCTGTAGTAGAAATTTATGAAGAAAATGGAAGATATTACGGATATTCTTTTGCTTATAAAGAGCCATATAATGGACCTGATAGTTTAGATGAAAAAAATCCTGATCCTGAACTTAGAAAACTTCCATTAAAAGGTTTAGTTTATATCATGGGATTAGTTTTCGATAAAAAAGAATGGAATGGCGGAAAAATATATAATCCTTATGATGGAAAAACTTATAACAGTAAAATGTCTATAGATAAAGACGGCAAACTTGTTTTAAGAGGCTCTATTGATAAAGCAGGACTTCTTGGTAAATCTATGAAATGGACTAGAGTTCCTGATTCTGAAAAATCAAGATTTACACCTCTTAAAAAGTCTGAATTAAGAAAATTTAATTAATATTTCATAAATGTATAAACTATTTTTTATAACAGTAGGGGAAGCTTTAATTAGTTTCCCTTTTTTATTTTCTATTTTTTATTTTATCTGCTATTTTATCGCCTATGCTGCTGTATATTATACCTATAAGTATTAATATTCCGCCTAGTACTTGAGATAATAATAATTTCTCATTTAGAAGTATAACAGCCTCTAAAGATGAAAAGAAAGGAACAGAATCATATATTATAGCTCCTTTTATAGCACCTATTTTAGCAATAGCTATATTCCAAAATATAAATCCTAATGCTGAAGGAAAAACACCCACATATAAAAGTATTAATCCTGTTTGCATATTTAAAGCATGAGCATTATTAGAAATATATAAATATATCATTGCCGCCATTAAAGGTATAAATCCTATGATAACCATAAGATAAAAGAAAATATGATGAGGCATTTCTTTAGGTTTGATTCTTAGAATTAAAGTATATATTGAAAATATTATAACGGCTATTAGCATATAAAAATCACCTATAGCAAATTGAAGTTTCATTAGAACTTCTATGCTTCCTTTAGTGATTAAAATAACAACTCCTATTATTACAGCTAATAATCCTATTTTTTGATATATACTTAATTTTGTTTTCCATACAACTCTGCTTATTAATGCTATTACTATAGGAGATAAAGTGGCAAGCAAAGACATATTTGTAGCATTACTCGTATGTGCTGCCATATATACAAATGTATTAAACAGAGTAACACTTAATATTGAGAGTATTATAACTTGTATCCATATTCCTTTTATGTACTTAATAGTTTCTAATAGTTTTTTTATACAGAATGGAGTTAATACCAAAAAAGTAACTAACCATCTGTAAAAAGAAATTTCTATTGGAGTTAAGTTTACAAGAAATCTAGCAGCTACAAAATTACCGCTCCATATAATAACTGCTAGTATTGCGAATATATAACCTACATTATTATTTGATTTACTATTTTCTGACATAAAAAAATCCGTAAAAATTTAATGCAAATATACTATTATAAATTTTATTTTTTGCAATTATTTTTTATTATTTTGTTATTTTTTATATCTATTTCCCATATAATAAATAATTGAAATTACAGCAGATAATAAAGAAATTACAGCAAGTACAATGTATGCTATATTTATAGAGTACATATCTATTAATTTACCAGTTATTATAGGGAATATAAAAATACCGAATGAATATGTAGATTGGAAAAATCCCATTGCTGATGATTTCTTATTTGTATCTATTTCTTTTATTGATTCGCTTGTTAATAAAGAGGCTAGTATTCCTGAAGAAAAACCTCCAAAACTTTGAGAGACTATTATAACATATACATTATCGCTTAATATTACAGTAATACAGTATAAAGCCATAACAACAAAAAATATTGGTATATACTTCTTTATATTGTTTTCATTTTTTATTCTGCTTGGGGCAAAGGCTCCTAATATAGCAAAGAACATACCTGTTATTGATGCCATACCTACATTTTGATCACTTCCGCCAAGTTCTTTTATTCTATTTAAAGTGAATGATACAATAGCTGCCATCTGTATTCCCTGCATTACTATAGCAAGCACTGAAAATATTACTAATCTTTTATTTTTGATAACGGATAATAAGCCTTTTATTGATAATTTTTTACTGCTTTTTCTATCTTGAAGAAAAATACCCAATATAAAAACTAATACTCCTGAAACAGCACTTACATAAAGAAGAAATTTCATTCCGAATTTATTATAAGAAAAAGCTGCTATTAAAAATGCTAAAAACATACCGGATACACTTGCAACTAAAGATTTGCTTGTAGCTTTATATTCTTGGCTTTTATCAAAATAAGAGGCATATAAAACCATAAATACTGTCCAAATTGAAGCTGATATTCCGCATAAAATTCCGCCCATCAAAAATCCTACTGCATTTAAATTAAACAATCTTATAATAGCTCCAAGAAAAGTGAGAATTCCAGCCAGTAATATAAATACTTTGCATTTGCCTACATAATCATTAAGAATACCAAATGTGAATTTTAAAAACACTTGTGCACCGCCGTAAACACCTATAATAATTCCTATCATAGATGTACTTATATTGATAGATGATAAATAAGGAACCTGATATGGTATATAAACATATAATGAAAGCCATAAAAGAGTCATTATAATAAATAATAAATTAGACATGAAATTATCCCCAATTTTTTTATTAAATAAAAATAAAGCCGTCTAATAAAATTAAACAGCTTTAAAATCAAATACTAAAATAATAAATTGTAATTTTTTAATCGATAAACAAATATATAATAATTTTAGTTGTTAAATAATTTACAAATAAAAAATTGAGTGTCTATCAATTTTAGCTGATAGGTATTGTAAAACAAAATTTTTTATTATAATAAAAAGTTTATCGATATCAATAATAATAAATTATAATTTTTCTATATCTATTTCTGCAACAGAATTAAATATATAATTTGGTCTGTATGGAAACTCTTCCATTATTGCTTTTGTAGTAACTCCTGAAAGTACTAAAGCCGTTTTCATACCAGCACCAAGTCCTCCCAATATATCTGTATCCATTCTATCGCCAACCATCAATGTATTTTCACTATGTGCATTTATTTGATTTTTAGCTATAGACATCATAATAGGATTCGGCTTACCTACAATATAAGGCTTTTTACCTGTAGCTGTTTCTATTGCTGCAAGTATAGGACCTACTGCAGGTATTAATTCTCCATTAGGAGCAGGGTCTACTATATCCGGATTGCAGCCTATAAATTTTGCACCTTTATTAATAAGATGCACTGCCTTTTGAAGCATATCAAAATTAAAGGCATTAGTTTTCCCAACTACTACATAATCAGGATTAACATCATTGATACTATATCCCACATTATATAATTCGCTTACAAGTCCGCCTGTTCCTATTACATAAGCAGTACCGTTTGCAAGCTGTCTTTGTAGGAATATAGCTGTTGCCTGTGCTGCTGTGAAAAAATGTTTTTCATCTAATCCGTTTACGCCCAATGATTCTAATTTTCTTTTTAAATCTCTAGGAGTTTGTTCGGCATTATTTGTTAAAAATAGAAAAGGTACATTTTTATACAATAACATTTTTATGAAATCTTCTGCACCTTCTATTAAATTATTGCCTCTGTATATAACTCCGTCCATATCTGATATTATACTAATCATTTATTACCTCTATTATTTATAAAAATTGTTCGCTAAAAGTATATTACAAGTAAACTTGTAATATGCTCACAATTTTTATTTAGTTATTTATAAAAATTGTTCGCTCGCTTTGCGTGCCTTCGGCAAAGGCTCTGTCAAGTAAACTTGCGAGAGGCTCACAATTTTTATTTAGTTATTTATAAAAATTGTTCTCTAGTTTTATATGCCTTCAGCAAAGGCTCTCTAAAGTAAACTTGCGAGAGGCTCACAATTTTTATTTAGTTATTTATAAAAATTGTTCTCTAGTTTTATATGCCTTCAGCAAAGGCTCTCTAAAGTAAACTTGCGAGAGGCTCTCAATTTTTATTTAATTATTTATAAAAATTGTTTTCTAGTTTTATATGCCTTCGGCAAAGGCTCTGCCAAGTAAACTTGTAATATGCTCACTATTTTTATTTAGTTATTTATAAAAATTGTTCTCTAGTTTTATATGCCTTCAGCAAAGGCTCTCTAAAGTAAACTTGCCATAGGCTCACAATTTTTATTTAATTACTTATAAAAATTGTTCTCTCTCTTTTGCATGCATTCGTCAAAGTATATTCTAAGTAAAATAGATATTTTCACTTACTTATATATAAAAATGCTCAATAATAAAATATTTAAAATAACTTACATACAAGTATTTACTATGAAAAATTATACATTTTTATAACCTATAAATTGTATAAATATAAAACAAAAAGTCAATTACAATTTTTTATTTTATTTGTATAAAAAGTAGTGTAGATTATAGTGCTTGTAAAAAAAGATATTTTATATATAATATACAAAAGGTAAACATGTTTTGTTGGAATGGATTATGGGGGAATTATGTTTAAGAAAATAATTTATATTATTATCTTGTTTTATGTATTAATTTTTTCAAGCTGCAGTAAAAATGAAACTATAAATAATAATTTAAATACAAATGATATCAATACAAATAATATAAATGCAGATAATTTACAGACTAATGATTATTCTGATATTGTTTATAAAAATGATAATGCTTTTTTTGATATGAAATATGTTTATAAATCAATAAGAGTTGATAAAGAAGCCTTCAGTAATATTTTGATTAGTTATTATCAAGATTCCAAGTACAGCAATATAATAAATAGAAATAAAGATTTCCTCAATAAGAAACTTGTAGGCGATAATGATATAAAAAAATATGCTATAGATTTTATATCTAATACATATCATAATCATTATAGTGATAATGTGCATAGTGATAATTCAGTTTTTTCTTATGCTTCTGAGTATAATTATGTTGAGCAAAATTTAGCTTTAAAAAAGGCTAGAGAACTTCTTTTAAGTATAAAGAATAAAGATGCAGATATTTACTTGGCTTTATTTTTATCACATTTTGCTACTGATTCTTTATATTATTTTAATGATATGCAAAATTATTTGAAAGAATGGAAAAAATTAGGTTCTACAAATATAAGTATGATGATTGGCATTGTAGGTGAGGGTAATAATATAAATAATATATATTCAAATAAAATGAAATTAATAAATTATATAATAGAAGCTCCTTCCGATTTAGGACCTGAAAAATTAGTTGCTGATGCTTATGAAAATGGTTTTTTAAGTGATATCTCAAAGGATACAGGATATTTAGATATATATAATGAAAACAATTATAATTTATCTTCTGTTATATATAATAATGATTCTAATATATCATACTTTACTGTGGCAAGAGATATAGTAAATACAAACATAATTAATAAATATATTAGAACTTATACAGGAAAAACTTTAACTAGAGATAAGATGGCTTCGCCTGTATATTATGAAAATTTTTATTATACATATAATCCTTCTTTAGATCAGAAATATGAAGATTTTGCTGATTTATATTTTCTTGAGTTTAATAAAAATACATTTATTTATTCAATTAAAGGAAACAAACTTCAAGGTGTATATTATTTGAATCCTATGTTTATAGGTAATATTAAATATGCTGATTATAAAATAGAAGAAATATTTAATTTCCATCTTGGAGATGATTCAAAATTGGAGAGTGCTAAAATATCTGCTATAAAAACAACTGATTTAAAAAATATAGCTACAAATTCACAATTTATATTAGAAGGAAAATTTGATAAAAATAAATATGCGGAATATTTAGATGATATACTTTCTTTCCCAATATATAACCCTGAATTCTTCTTATGCGATATAAATAATGATGGAAAAGATGAAATAATGGTTAGAGGTACTTATAAACATTCGGGTGAAAGGAGCGGAATAGCTTCATATACTTTACTTTTAAAAGATAATTTGGAATTAAATTTGGAAAGCACCATTGGAAAATCTATAAATGGAAGTAGCAAACAAGGACTTAATAATTTTCAAAAAATGTATTTAGAAGATGGTAAAAATAAAATACTTCTTATTGATCCTAATGCTAATACAGCACAGGATATATTTGCTGAAAATGGTGTTGTAAATGTATATGAGTTTACATACAAAACATATAAATATAATCCTAGAGTTGTTTGGAAAGGAAAAATTGTTAATGGTGTTCCTGACGGAGTTTTGAAAACAGATGCTGGATTTGATATGTATAAAGCAAAAAGTGATTCTGATAAAGCTATAGTATCAGATAAAACTTTAAGAGTGGCTGATAAACTTATGAGTGATGAATATGATAAAGAATCTGCAAGATTATCCAAAGATAAACAAGAAGAGCTTTTAGAAAAAAAACGTTCATATACAAAGGCTATTCAGGATAAGTATGGAGATATATTAGAAATAGAAAATGAAATGATTAAAATATTGGGTATAGATAAATAATAGTGAATAATGATAATGTAAATACATCTGCTTATAAAAATATAATTAGGAATTTTAATATAGCTATAGGTATTGCTTTTATATTACTAGTTTCTGCAATATATGTTACTTATATTTTTAATATTAATATTCCTCAATTAAATTCTAATACTAATTTAGCAGTATTAGAAGGTATAGCAATAGAAAGTTTTATCTATAATATAAGGATATTTTTTTCTTTTTTAATTCCTTTATCATCTTTCATATTTATATTTCTTTTTGTACTTAATCCTATTAGCATGAAATCAATATTAATATCATTTGTATTGATTTTTTTAATGGCTTTTTATTTATACAAACTTCCTTATGATATATTAGTCAATCCATTTGAGAATTTATATGCGTTCATTTCTTTAATAATAAATCTTATATCAGCAAATTTAATTATACTTTTTATAGCAGGTTTATCTTTTATAAGATATGATATAAAAAAGTTTAATGCTTTATATGATTTTTATACTATGATTACTGAAATTATAATATGGAGTTTTTTAATATTATTTGTAATTTCATTAATAGTATTTTCTATAATTGCTGTATTATATTTCAATGATAAAATAGATGCCAAGAGAATTTTTAGATTTTTAATAAGAAATGATATGAAAAATTTAAAAATACTTTTATCTGTTTTTGCTGTATTGAATACTCTTATAATCTATTTTTCATATTTATTATATAATAAAATGGTTAATACTAAATTGTCTATAAGTGTTTCAAGAGTTATCACTCCTTTGGTATCTGTATTATCTATTGTTATTATAATACTGACTTTTAGATATCATATTATAAATAATAATCATTTTAGATTTTTATTCTTATTATATATTTTATTTATGATATTTTTTATATTGAATATTTTTCTATTTAGGATAGATAAAGAACATAATAAAATAGAATATTATATATATATAATTTCAAATGTATTTGGTATTATATTTTCTATATTTTTATTGTATATATCTTTTAATCAATTTTCGTACTATTATTTTATTATATTGAATTTAATAGCAATGATTAATTTTTTATATAATATATTTGTTTCTATTATGAAAAAATACATAAAATTCATGTTTTTATATAATTTTATATATATAATATTTTTTATTATATTATTATTTATTGACTTTATATAACATTTTGCTATACTATATATATGTATGATAATATATAGGAGCTAAATTGAGAAATAGAATATTTTTAATAATTATTTTTATTCTTGTTATTTCTTTTAACTTGAAAGCTGTAAATTTGTCAGTTGGATTTACAAGCCAGTTTGGTCTTAGCGGTGCAAACACAAATGCATCAAAAGTATTTCCATCTGGATTTAGAGATTTTGATTCTGGGTTTGCATTTTCTATAGGTATTAATCAGCCTGTAGCATCTTCTATGTCTTTTTCTGTACTTCTTGATTTAGGATATTATCATGATTCATATGATTTCAGATATAATATAAATGGAAAAAGAGTAACAGAAAATTATCAATTTGATAGTTTTTTGGTAGGCGGATATGGAAGATTTAATTTTGCATTTTTATCAATAGGGGCAGGTGGCGGAGTTAAAATTCCTGGAATGGCTACATATAGAGTAAATGGATATAATATAGGGGGAAGATATAGATTTTCTTTTGGAGATTTGAATGATATATTTGAGAGTGCTGTTATACCTTATGTAAGATTTTCTCTTGATTTTAGTATATTTAATTATTTACTTATAGGTGTATATGTTAATTATGATTTTCCTTTGTACTTCCAGCATAATAATTATATGGATAATGTATTTGTTAATAAAGATTCCATTAGTGCTTTTGATATAGGAATTCAATTTGGATATTATCTTAATATTAATTTTAATAGAGATTATTAGGAGTTATTATGAAAAGGATATTTATATTATTTATCTTATTATTATCTTTTAATGCACTTTATTCTGCTGATTTTGTAGCTGGTTTTGTAGGTCGTATTGGAGGAAGCAGTGCTACTACTGACAGAAGCAAAGTATTTACATCAAATTTTAGGGATTTTGATAATTCCTTCTCTTTTCAGCCAGGTGTATTTTGGGGTTATGATGATTTCTTATCTGCAGCCTTACTTTTGGATATAGGATATAGTAAGGATAGATATGAAATTAAATATACTATAAATGGAAAAAGGGTATTGGAAAATTATAATTTTGGAAGTTTTTCTATAGGAGTATTTCCTAGATTTAATGTAGGTTTCTTCTCTATAGGTTTTGGAGGAGGAATTAAATTACCATTATCTTTGAAATATACTAAAGAAGGAGATGAATTTAGTAAAAATAGATATTCATTAGATTTTGGAGATATACAAGATGCTTTTACAACTTCATATATCCCTTATATAAAGGTTTCAGCAGATTTTCTTATAAAAATCAATAGAAAATTTATGATGTCATTAGGTGTATATGCTAATTATGATTTCCCTATTGATATAGATAAAAATGGTATATTCAAAGATTTTACAATCAATCAGGATTCTTTAGCTTCATTTGATATAGGCTTCCAAATTGGTATGTACTTTTTAAGTAGATAATTCGTTTTTCACACTGTTAATAAAATAATGAGGGCTTTATTTTTCAATATTGCCCTCTTTTTTTATTTGATTCAATTTTATTATATTAAACTAAATTTGTATATTGTTCTATGATTATATTCTCTGTCAGGATAAAGTATAATGCTTGGGAAATGATTAAAATTCAATGCACATGATAGACTTTGAGTTTCTAAACAGAATGCTTCATGTCTATTTAATATTTGATCTCTCACTTTGAAGTTATTGAAATGATTAGCTGTATAGAATAATACAGAAGGCTGAGTAGTAAATACTTCTAAAGCTATATTTGTTTTTCTTGATAATATTTTTACTCTTTGTTTATTTATATCATTATCATCAAAAATAAAACAATTATCACAGCCGTCTTTTGCTTTTATTATATCATCAACTTTCTTTAATGAAGTGAAATCATAAGGAGTATTTTTTGTTTTTAATATTTCTCCTGAAGTTATACCATTTTCATCGGCAAGATAGTATTTAGCATCTATGAACATTTCATGATCTTTAATATTTCCGCTGCCATTTAAATTAAAATATGAGTGATTCATTACGTTTAAAGGAGTTGGTTTGTCTGTAGTGGCAATATAGTCTATTATTATTTCATTTTCATCTGTAATTGTATATTTTACTATTAAATTAAGATTTCCAGGATATCCTTCTTCTCCGTCTTTAGAGACATAAGAAAATAATACTTCATTGTCCTTTTTTTGTATTGACTTGTACATTACATAAGAAAGTCCGTTTGTCCCTCCATGTGTATGATCAGGAGCTTTGTTTGCTGTTATATTATATTCTTTATCATCTATTTTAAATTTAGCGCCTAAAGTTCTTCCAGCCACTCTTCCTACTGTAGCACCCATATGTCCGTTTTTAGCCTTATCTGTATAAAACTCTATATCATCAGAACCAAATGCCACTTCTACTTCTTTTCCTTCTTTGTCTTTGAAAAATATTCCTGTTATAGTTGCTCCAACTTCTGCCAATTTTACTTTTAAGCCCTTATCATTTTCCAATGTATAGATATAAGAATTTTTTCCGAAATCTTCTTTTTTTGATCTAAACATAATAATATCCTTATAGTAATTTATTTATATATTATACATTATTTTTATTTTTTTATATAAAATATTTTTAAAATTGATTTATTTTTAATACTTGTATAGGGTATATTGACAATTTCTTTTTTATTTATATACTTTAAAATAAATATTTAAACTTACGGAGTAAATATGTGAATAATAATAGAGCTAATTGGTTCAATTGCTAACTTTATAAAAAGAAAATTTTTTACTAGTAAAGCCCAAAATACTAGAGAGGAATAAAATTATAGTATTATGTATTTTTATTTTGAAATGATCTGTACATAAACTTTTCTGTTTCTAGCACCATCGAATTCAAAAAAGTATATGTCTTGCCAAGTACCTAATACTATTTTTTTATTTTCTATTATTACTGTCAAACTAGGGGCTACCAAAGATGATAATACATGAGCCTGTGAATTACCTTCTCTGTGTTCATAATTATCATGCTGAGGTACTAATTTATTAAAAGCATTCTTCATATCAAAAACAACATCAGGATCAGCATTTTCATTTATTCCAACAGCTGCAGTTGTATGCGGTACAAATATAACAGCTATTCCGCTTTCTATATTTTCATCATTTATGCATTTTTGAACTTCTCCTGTAATATCAACTATATCGAATCTAGCTTTAGTTTTTACATTGATAGTATGCATTATAATATCCTTTTTATTATTTTGTTATATATTATATGATAATAAAATACTTGTCAATTTGATTATTTTTCTATTAATGTATATAATATTATTATGTTTAGAGAAATGAGAAGGAAAAATCAATTATTATCAAATTCGCAAAGCATTTCAATATTAGAAAAATGCAGCTCTGGAGTGTTGGCTGTTTTAGGTGATGATGATTATCCTTATGCTGTTCCTTTAAGTTATGTTTATTATGATAATAAAATATTTTTTCATGTTGCTAAAAGCGGATATAAATTAGATGCTATAAAAAATAATAATAAAGTTTCTTTCTGTGTTATAGAAAAAGATGATGTAAAGCCAAAAGAGTATACAACTTATTATAGAAGTGTTATTGTTTTTGGTAAGGCTTTCATAATTGAAGATGATAATCAAAAAAGAAAAGCCATTGAAAAACTTGCATTGAAATATTATCCTAATGATAATGAATCAAATAGAAATAATGTAATTGATAAAGAGTACGATGCTTTTTATATTATAGAACTGCATATAGAATATATGACAGGTAAAGAGGCTATAGAGTTAGTTAATAATGCTTTTAAATAGTTTTAATTGAAACTTAATAAAAAAGGAGAATAAATGAAATATTTTAATTTTGATGAAAATTTTTTGCATACAGTTTTGGAAGAAGCTTTAAAAAATGGAGGCGAGTATGCTGATTTATTTTTTGAAGATACTAAAGTTAATTCAATAAGTTATTTAGATTCAAAAGTTGATGATATGAGTCTTGGAAATAATTATGGTGTAGGATTAAGAATTATAGTCAATAAAAAAACAATATATTTATATTCTAATGATACAAGCAATAACAGTTTAATTAATTTAGCAAAATCTGCTGCTTCTATTGTAAATGATAAAAAGTATATGGTTAAAGATTTTATTCAGTCAAAAGAAAAAGATAATCACCCATTACATATAAATCCTTTCGATGTAAATTTTGATGATAAGATAGAAGTTCTTTCATATTTAGATAAAACATCAAGAGGAGTATCAGACAAAATAAAACAAGTTAATGCTATGTATTCAGAAAAGCAAAGAAATATTTTGGTATGTGCAAGTAACGGAATATTAAAAGAAGATTCTCAAACATATACAAGACTTATTATGATGGCTATGGCTAGCGATGGAACAAATACTCAAACAGCACGCAGAACAAAAGGAGCATTAGACGGATTCCAAGTTATAAAAGATATTAATTTAGAAGATATGGCAATGGAAACTGCTAATTCAGCTATAAAGATGCTTAATTCTAAATATCCTAAATCCGGAAAATATCCTGTTGTAATAGATAATGCATTCGGCGGAGTAATATTCCATGAGGCTTGCGGACATGCTTTGGAGGCTACATCTGTTGCTGATAATGCCAGTGTATTCTGCAATAAATTGGGAGAGAAAATAGCTTCCGATGTTGTTACTGCTGTAGATGACGGAACTATAAAAAATGCTTGGGGAAGTTATAATATTGATGATGAAGGTAATGAGGCACAAAGAACAGTTTTAATAGAGAATGGAATATTAAAAAGTTATTTAGTTGATGAGCTTGGTTCTATGAAGATGAATCAAAAAATAACAGGAAGTGCTAGGAGAGAAAATTATAAATATCCTCCTACTTCAAGAATGAGAAACACATTTATAGATAAAGGCAATGCTAGTTTTGATGAACTTATATCAGGAATAGAGTATGGACTTTATGCTAAAAAAATGGGAGGCGGTTCAGTTGATCCTGCTACAACAGATTATAACTTTGCTGTTTCCGAAGGTTATTTAATAGAGAACGGAAAAATTACTGAACCTGTAAGAGGTGCTACACTTATAGGACGTGGAGATGAAACACTTATGAATATTGAAGCAGTTTCATCAAATTTAGAATTGGCTGATGGAATATGCGGAAGCATTTCAGGTTCTGTTCCTACTACTGTTGGACAGCCTGCTATTAAAGTTAAAGAGCTTACTGTTGGAGGAAGATAAATGTCAGAGAATAGTTTTATGAATAGAATAAAAGAGATATATAATGATATAAAAAATAAGGCAAAAGATATTGATGAAATAGAAATATATATGTCAAGTAGCGGAGAAGAGGAATTTACTGTAAGGGAAAAAGATTTAGATAAATATACTTATGCTGAATCCGGAGGCATAGGTTTAAGATTAATTAAAGATGGTAAGGTTGGAATAAGTTTTACAGAGAAGATAAGTGCTGATATTAATATAGATGATCTTATCAATAATGCAAAAACTTCATTACATTATGCTGATTCTGAACCTGAATACAATAAACTTATAGATAAAGATGATGATGAAAAAAGTTATGATATGATTAATAAAGATATAGTTAATCTCTCTAATGATAAACTTAAAGAAATTTCATTATCTATAGAAGATAAATTATATTCTCTTGATAATAGAATTGTAAATGTACCGTCTGCAGGATTAGCCAGATATAATTTTAATAAATGTATAATAAATAGCAATGGTATATGCAAAGAAGAGAAGAAAAACAGTATAGCATATTATGGTGAAGTAATAGCAAAAGAAAATGATACAGTAAAAACTTTTTTTGATGTTTATTCTTCAACAGATGCCGTATTTGATATTGATTCTTTTACAAAAAATATAGTTGATAATGTTGTAAATAAATTATCTGCAAAGCCTATAGAAAGCGGAAAATATAAAACTGTATTCACGAATAAAGCTATGAGAATAATTATAGGTGCTTATTTAGGTTTATTTTCTTCAGAGGCAGTTCAAAAGAAATTATCACTTCTTCAGGGAAAATTGAATCAGAAAATAGCTAGCAGTATAATAAATATTAAAGATATTCCTATGTATGATAAAGGTTTGGCAAATACAAATTTTGACGGAGAAGGCTCTAAAACTAAGGATTTAAATATAATTACTAACGGAGTTTTAAATAGCTATCTTTATAATAATTATACTGCTAAAAAAGATGGTATAAAAACAACTTCACATGCTTCAAGAGGATTCAAAACTTCTATAGGCATATCTTGTCATAATTTTATTTTGGAGAATGGAAATAATACTCAGGAAGAATTAATTTCTCAAATTCAAAATGGTGTATTAGTGAATTCTTTGACAGGAACTCATGCTGGAGTTAATGCTATAAGCGGAGATTTTTCTTTACAGGCTGAAGGTATAAAAATAGAGAATGGTAAATTATCTTATACAGCAAGTCCTTTCATTGTTTCAGGTAATATATTAGACCTTTTGAGCAATGTAGAAATGCTTGCCAATGATACTGATTATCATCATTCATCTATATATGCACCTAGTGCTTTGATTAAAGAACTTTCATTTGCTTCATAATTTTTATTTATAGTATTGAAGTTTTTTTTATTTTTAATATACTTTATAAAATGAATAGAAGAAATCAGTTTTTTGATAAAATACTGCAGAATTTCGATAAAGTTTCTGATAATGAAAAGAAGAAAGTTTTTAAAAGGCTGTCAACTCTTTGGTATTCTCAAAACATTATTTTAGAAAATCTTGAAGAGGGTATAATAGCAATAGATGATAAGAATGCCATACAAGGAATAAATAAAAAAGCCTGCTTTCTCTTTTCAATACCTAGAAACTCTGAAGGTAAGCCTCTTTCAAAATATATGTCATCAACTGATATAGGAAGATCTATATTAGAACTTATGAAAGATAATATTTCAGATACAAAATTATTAAAAGATGATGAAAATGAAAGGATACTCCAGATAAATATA
The DNA here is from genome assembly GCF_000223215.1 of Brachyspira intermedia PWS/A. NCBI lineage: Bacteria > Pseudomonadati > Spirochaetota > Spirochaetia > Brachyspirales > Brachyspiraceae > Brachyspira > Brachyspira intermedia. The sequence continues at coordinate 1,856,176 of NC_017243.1, read as the reverse complement.
CTTCCAATAGGAGATAGCGGAAGAATAATAGGTACGCTTATAAAGGCATTCGATATTACTAAAACATACGAAAGTGCACAGAAACTTAAAAGAGCCGAACAATTAGCTTCTCTTACAACACTTGCTGCAGGAGTAGCACATGAAATAAAAAATCCTCTTGGTTCTATTTCGATATATGTACAACTTATAGATAAGATAATAAAAAAGAACATGGATAATGAATGTCAATGCTATAAAGATTTTAAAGAGTATTCGGATATTATCAAAGAAGAAATAAGCAGACTTGAGGAAACTATAAATTCATTTTTATTTTCTGTGCGTAAATTGGAGCTTAATATTGAAGATGTTAATATAAATGAACTTATTTTATCTACTATAGCATTTTTGAAATATGAGATAGAAAAGAATAATGTTAATATTGATGTTAAATTTGATAAGGATAATCTTATATTAAAATTGGATGAAAAATATATAAAGCAGTCTTTAATTAATATAATACAGAATGCTATAGATGCTATGAGTGATAATGCAGATGATAAAAAGAAAGAAATTTTTATAAAACTTAAAACCGTTGATAATTATGCGGTTATAAGTATAAAAGACACAGGTGTCGGAATAAAAGAAGAATCTCTTGGTAAAATATTCGAGCCTTATTTTACAACTAAAAGACATGGTACAGGTTTAGGACTTACAAATGTAGTTCGTATAATAGAAGCACATAATGGAAATGTAACTATAGAAAGCGAATATGGTAAAGGAAGTGAGTTTATTATAAAACTTCCTTTAAAGCAGGAGAATCAAAAATTTTTAGAAACGGATTTATAAATTATGCCTAAAATATTAGTAATAGATGATGAGAAAAATATAAGAGATGGTATTAAAAAATCATTGGAATTCGAAGGTTATGAAGTTGTAACTGCTGAAAACGGCGAGAAAGGAATAGAAATCGTTTATAAAGGCGGAATTGATTTAGTTATAACTGATTTAAAAATGCCTGAAAAAACTGGTGAGGAATTTTTAAAAGATATTTTAGACTTTGACAAACATATACCTGTTATAGTGTTAACGGGGCATGGAAATGTTGAAACTGCTGTTGAAATGATGAGGCTTGGTGCTTATGATTTTATGACGAAGCCTTTCAATCTTGATAAGATGCTTCTTATTATAGCAAGAGCTTTAGAAAGTAAAAATATTAAGAAAACTAATGAAACTCTTGAAAGCAGAGTGGATTATCATGAAAGTTTTTACGGTATGATAGGGCATAGTCCTAAAATATTAAAGGTTTATGAGGCAATAAAACAGGTTGCGAGAACTAAAGCTACAGTATTGATAGAAGGTGAGAGTGGAACAGGTAAGGAATTAGTTGCTAATGCTATTCATCAAATATCAGACAGAGCCAAACAGCCTTATATAACTGTAAACTGTGCGGCACTTTCAGAAGGTGTTTTGGAAAGCGAATTATTTGGACATGAAAAAGGTTCTTTTACAGGAGCTATTGATAAAAAAATCGGAAGATTTGAGGCAGCAAATAAAGGCACTATATTTTTAGATGAGATAGGTGAGATTAATCAGATTGTACAAGTTAAATTATTGAGGGTGTTGGAAGAAAGAGTTATAGAGAGGGTAGGTTCTAATACTCCTATTGAAGTTGATATCAGGGTAATTGCTGCTACAAATAAAAAATTATCAGAGGAAATAAAAGAGGGTAAATTCAGAGAAGATTTATATTATAGGCTTAATGTTATAAAAATAGAAATGCCTCCTCTTAGAGAGAGAAGGGAAGATATACCTCTTTTAATAGATAATTTTATTAAGGAGTTTTCTAAAGTACATTCTATAGAAATAAAATCGGTTGATAAAAAGGTATATAAAATATTATCTTCATTGCAATGGGAAGGAAATGTCAGAGAACTTAGAAACACAATAGAAACTATGGTTGTTATGTGTAAAGACGGAAAAATTGATGAGAGCAATATACCTGATTGGGCTTTGAAAAACAGCGAAAGCAATTTTGTAGTTGAAAATGATGTTACATTAGAAGAACTTGAAAGAATGTATATTAATCATTTGCTTAGCAATAATAATTTTAATAAGGCACAGGTTGCTAAAATACTTGGAATTGAAAGAGCTACTTTATATAGAAAATTAAAAGAAGATATTAAAGATAATAAAGAATAAAAATAAAGAGGAGCTTTTATCACTCCTCTAATAATAACTTAATATATATTATTTTTTATTTAACAGCAGTCATTATGACATCATCTGTAGAAACATTTCTAGGAGCTGTTTTAGTTAATGATTTTAATTCAGAGAAATTAGGTATTATAACAGGGGAAGTAATATCATATTCTTTTTCTACTTCTTCTTTATCAAATTCTATTAATAAGGTACCTACTTTAACTTTATCTCCTTCTTTAACATGTGCTTTGAAGTGTTTACCGCCCAATTTTACAGTGTCCATTCCAATGTGTATAAGTATTTCAATTCCTTTAGAAGATAATCCTATGGCATGATTACTATCAACCATTGTTATAACTTCGCCGTCAACAGGAGAGTATACTTTTCCTTCCTCTGGTACAATAGCCATTCCATCGCCAAGTGCTTTTGTAGAGAAAGCCTCATCTTTTACTTCTGTAACATCAACCAATCTGCCTTTTATAGGACTTTTTATTTCGATTTTTTTAGAGAATAATCCCATTATAAATACCTCCACTAAATAACTTTGTATTTTTATTTTATCACAAATGTTTATAAAGTAAATAACTTTATCCTAAAAAATATTATAATAGTTTTTATGTTCAAATATCGTATATAATATAAATAATTTAGGTTTTTTATTTACATAAATGATAAAAACTTGTAAAAAATGAATTAATAAATTGTATAATACTTGATAATATAATAAATAAGTATTATACTATGTAATATAAGTAAAATAATTACTTTTTTAATTTTTATGGAGGATATATGTTTAATTATCTACAAAGAATAGGTAAGTCCCTAATGGTTCCAGTTGCTGTATTACCTGCAGCAGCTATTCTTTTGGGTATTGGTTATTGGATTGACCCAAATGGATGGGGCGGCGGAAGTCCAGTTGCAGCTTTCTTTATTAAGGCCGGCGGTTCTATTATAGACAATATGCCTATACTTTTTGCTATTGGTGTTGCTTTCGGTATGTCAAAAGATAGAAATGGTGCTGCTGCTTTAGCTGGTCTTGTTGCTTTCCTTGTTGTTACAACTCTTTTAGCCCCTGCTACAGTTGCTATGATTCAAAGTAAACCTGTTGAGCAAGTTCCTGCTGGTTTTGCTAAAATTAATAACCAATTTATAGGAATACTTTGCGGTGTTATAGCAGGAGGTTTATATAATAAATTTTCTGAAATTAAATTGCCTGAATTTTTGGCATTTTTCAGTGGAAGAAGATTTGTACCAATAATTACATCTGTAGTTATGATGGTAGTATCTTTCATCTTAATGGTTATTTGGCCTGCTATTTATGGCGGTTTAGTAGCATTTGGTGAAGCTATAATAGGTCTTGGTCCTATAGGAGCAGGTATTTATGGTTTCTTCAATAGATTATTAATCCCTGTTGGTTTACACCATGCTCTTAACTCAGTATTCTGGTTTGACGTTGCTGGTATCAATGATATACCTAATTTCTTAGGCGGTCAGGCTTCTATAGATGCTGGTACAGCTACAATAGGTGTTACTGGTATGTATCAGGCTGGATTCTTCCCTATTATGATGTTTGGTCTTTTAGGTGCTTGTTTAGCTTTCATCAAAAATGCTAAGCCTGAAAATAGAAATAAAATTAAATCTATAATGTTGGCTGCTGGTTTTGCTAGCTTCTTTACTGGTGTTACTGAGCCTATAGAATTCTCATTCATGTTCGTAGCTCCTGTATTATATGTAATACACGCTTTACTTACTTGTATTTCTTTAATTATTTCTGCTAGTATGAAATGGATGGCTGGATTCGGATTCTCAGCTGGTTTGATAGACTTACTTCTTTCTACTAAAAACCCATTAGCTGTTAATTGGTATATGTTGATTATTCAAGGTATAGTATTCTTTGTATTATATTTTGTTATATTCAATTTTGCTATACAGAAATTCAATCTTAAAACTCCTGGAAGAGAAGATGATGATGATGTAGAAGTAGAAGTTAGTGTTTCAGGCGATGCTTCTTATGCAGAAAAAGCATTAATGCTTCTTCCTTTACTTGGCGGTATAGAAAATATAGTTGATATTGATAACTGTGCTACTAGATTAAGATTAGAAGTAAAAGATAATACTATAATACAAGCTGCTGAAATTAAAAAAATGTTCCCTGGTGTATTAACTCCTGGAAAAACTTCTGTACAAGTAATTGTAGGCCCTAAAGTGCAATTCTTAGCAGATGAGTTCAAGAAAGTAGCTAAAAAATAATTGTTTATATAGCATTATATAATAATATGATAGCCTGCAATTTATATTGCGGGCTATTTTTTATAGAGATAAAATAAATATTATGTTAGTATTATAAATCATAATATTATGAGGTTTAACAATGGAATCAAATAAAAAAGATGTTAAATTTATACTTCCTATGAATTTGCTAGGCGGAAGAGAAAATATAGTAAAAGTAAATAACTGTGCTACTAGATTAAGACTTGAAGTAAAAGATGCTAATAAAGTTGATGAAAAAGAAATAGAAAAATATTATCCTTCTGTACAAAAAATAAGTCCTACAGAAGTTCATATAATAGTTGGTACTAATGCCAATTTAATTGCTGAATCTTTAGAGAAAATATTAGCTTCTGATTATAGTGTTTACAATAATTTATCAGATATTATTTCTTTGCTTGGAGGCAGAGAAAATATAGTAAATATAAATAATTGTGCTACAAGACTTAGATTGGAAGTTGTAAATGCTGATAAGATTAATGAAGAAAAATATTATCCAGTAGTACAGAAAATAAGTCCTACAGAAGTTCATATAATAGTTGGTACTAAGGCTTTTGAATTAGCTGATGAATTAAAAAAATTATTGAATAAATAATTATTTTTTTTATTGTATTTCATATGTTTTAATGCTTGCAGTATTTATTATTGCCGAGCTTTTTATATGAAAAATTAATTAAAATAAAGTTTATAGAAAACATTTTTCAGTTTTATTTTATTAAAAAATTATTAACTTTAGTTAAATATATACAAACAATATTTAATATGATTATAAAAGATAGTCTTTTATAAATTTACATGTTAGTTTTCTAACATATTTTATTTATATCATTTTTAATAAAAAATCCATAAACTATGGCATTTCAATATATACTAGAAATAAAATACATATTATGTTAGTATTGTACATTATAAATATTATGAGGTTTAACAATGGAATCAAATAAAAAAGATGTTAAATTTATACTTCCTATGAATTTGCTAGGCGGAAGAGAAAATATAGTAAAAGTAAATAACTGTGCTACTAGATTAAGACTTGAAGTAAAAGATGTAAATAAAGTAAATGCTGAAGAGATAAAAAAATATTATCCAGCAGTACAGAAGATAAGTGATAAAGAAGTTCATATAGTAGTTGGTACAAATGCAAGCGAATTAGCTGAATCTTTAGAGAGAATAATGGCTTTTGATGATAATGCTTCTAATAGAGCTATGACTCTTCTTCCTTTACTTGGAAATAGAGAAAATATAGTAAAAGTAAATAATTGTGCTACTAGATTGAGACTTGAAGTAAAAGATGTTAATAAAGTAAATACTGAAGAGATAAAAAAATATTATCCAGCAGTACAAAAGATAAATGATAAAGAAGTTCATATAATAGTTGGTACTTCTGTAAGCGAGCTTGCTGAGGATTTAGAAAAGTTAATTACTTCTTATGAAACTAATGATAGAGATATTACTTATGCTAATGATGCATTAATGCTTATTCCTTTGATTGGCGGAATAGAAAATATAGTAAAAGTAAATAATTGTGCTACTAGATTAAGACTTGAATTGAAAGATGTTAATAAGGTTAATGCTGATGGAATAAAAAAGTATTATCCGGCAGTACAAAAGATAAATGATAAAGAAGTGCATATAGTAGTTGGTACTTCTGTAAGTGAGCTTGCTGAAGATTTAGAAAAATTGCTAGGAAGTCAAACTTTAAAAACATCATTACTTCTTCCATTAGTTGGAGGTATAGATAATATAACTAAAGTTACTAATTGTGCTACTAGATTGAGATTGGAAATAAAAGATATTAATAAAGTTAATATTGAAGAGATAAAGAAATATTATCCTGCAGTTGAAACAATAAACAATAATGAAATTCATATAGTAGTTGGTACAGATGCTAGTGAACTTGCAAAAGAATTCAAAAAATTCGTAATTTAAAATAAAAATAGAGGGCGTTATAGTAATGCCCTCTTATAATATTCATACTTTCCGTCATTTTATATTATACAAATATTAAAGTCCTACAAATTTAATTACCGCATTAATACTGTAAAATTGTTTTTTGAGTTTTTTTATATTATTGATATTATAAAGTAATAAATATTTTTGCACTTTGAATAAGATTATATTGATTATCAAAATAAAAAGTATTTTTATAAGCTATAAATATATTAATATTTTTGATATATAATAGTTTTATTTGTTGAAAATAATATTTCATAATTTGATTAATAGAATATATACTGTTATGATTTTTATTAAAAACATTTTATAGTATATAAAATAATGTGAAAATTGCATATTAGATATTTATTTGGATATATTAGAAAATAGGGTATTAAACTTATTAAAAAAATTATAAAGGAGGTTTAAGAACCTAAATAATTATATTTTATAATGTAAAAAATTAAAATAATTTTAATAAACAAATAAAAAGGAAGGGAATTATGTCTAGTATTAAATTTGAGCATATAAGAAAAGTATATGATAATAATGTGGAAGTTGTTAAAGATTTTAGTTTAGATATAGCAGATAAAGAATTTGTAATTCTTGTTGGTCCATCCGGATGTGGAAAATCTACAACTCTTCGTATGATAGCAGGACTCGAAGAGATTACAGATGGTAAATTATATATTGGAGATAGACTCGTTAATGATGTGGCACCAAAAGATAGAGATATAGCTATGGTGTTTCAGAATTATGCTTTATACCCTCATATGACAGTATTTAAAAATATGGCTTTTGGACTTGAACTTAGAAAAACTCCAAAAGATGAAATAAAGAAAAGAGTTGAATGGGCAGCAAAAGTTCTTGATATATCACATTTATTAGATAGAAAACCTAAAGCATTATCAGGAGGTCAGCGTCAAAGAGTTGCTTTAGGAAGAGCTATGGTAAGAAACCCTTCCGTATTTTTATTAGATGAGCCTCTTTCCAACCTTGATGCTAAATTAAGAGTTCAGATGCGTACAGAATTAATAAAACTTCATAAACAGCTTCAAACGACTTTTGTATATGTTACGCATGACCAAGTTGAAGCTATGACTATGGGTACTAGAATCGTTGTTATGAAAGACGGTGATATCATGCAAGTTGATGATGCTAAGACTCTTTATAATAGCCCTAAAAATTTATTTGTTGCTGGATTCATTGGAGCACCTCAAATGAATTTTATAAATGCAAAACTTTCTAAGAAAGATGGAAAATGGTATGCTTCTTTCGGAAGATATGAAATTGAATTAAATAATGAAAGAGTTTCAAAGATAGATGATTCATATAACGGAAAAGATGTTATATTGGGAATTAGACCTGAAAATATTACTTTATATAAAGATAAATCAGAAACTAATTCAAATAATTTAATAGAGGCTATCATTGATGTTATAGAGATGATAGGTTCTGAAAGCTATTTGTATATGAATTTTGGTGATTTACAGGTTACAATAAGAATCAATACCAGCGATGATTATGAAAGAGATCAGCGTGCATATATGGAATTCGATTTGAATAAACTTCATATATTCGATAAAGATACGGAAAAGAATATTTTGATAGAACAGTAATAAATATTGATCTATTATAAAAAATAAGTTCCTGTTATAATATCAGGAACTTATTTTATTTTATTTTTTGATTATTTATATTATCAAATTATTCTGTTATAATATTATCCAATATTTTAAATAATTCTTCTTTGTTCTCGCATTTCATAAGTTCTATTTTATTTTCCATTCTATATCCAGTTAAATATTTCATAATGAACTTACGCATAAAATGTATTCCGCTTATTTCTCCATAAAGCTCACAGCATCCATCAATATGTTCTCTTATTATATTTTTTAAATTATCTTCTTCTTTTAATTTGTACTCATCATTATCTTCAAATATAGTATTGAGTTCTGCAAATATCCAAGGGTTTCCTATAGCACCGCGTCCAACCATTATTCCATCAACTTTAGAAATATCGAATGCCTTTATAGCATCTTCTTTGTTTTTTATATCTCCATTTCCTATTAAAATATAGTCTTCGCCCAATGCTTCTTTTACTTTTGCTATAGATTCCCAATCAGCAGTTCCTCTATACATATCACTTGCATATCTTCCATGCAATGTTAAAAAGCATGCTCCATTTTCTTTCATAGCTAAGGCTCTTTCTATTTCTCCGCCTTCACCTCTTTTAAGTCCTAATCTTATTTTAACGCTTACAGGTAAAGGAGATACACTTTTTACAGCTTTTAATACCGAAATCATTTTATCAGTATCTTCTAAAAGTCCTGCTCCTCCATTATTTTTTACTACTTTTTTGGTAGGGCAGCCCATATTAATATCTATAAAAGAAAAACCGCTTAAATCTGTTATTTCTATAGCTCTTTTATAATCATCTTCATTTGCTCCGAATAATTGAAGTGATATAGGGTATTCATCTTCTTTATGTTCCATATACCTATATGTCTTTTTTACTTGTCTTGCTAAAGCAGCGGCACTTACTAATTCGGTTATTAAAAGTCCTGCTCCGAATCTTCTTGATAATCTTCTAAATACATGGTCAGTATACCCAGCCATAGGTGCTAAAAAAAATCTTGATGGTATATCGACACCTTCTATTAATATATTTCTTTTCATATTTTCCTTTAATTAAATGCATTAAAATTTTGATATAATATAAACAATTAATTAAAAAACTTCAAGGGCATAAAATAAAATTAATAAAATCGTATAATAAAATATATTTTTTATAAAAAGGACTTATTTTATATTGACAAAAAAAGTTTACTATGTTAATTTATATAAGTTATGAATCATTTATTTATTAATACAATCGACAATCGACAATCGACAATCGACAATCGACAATCGACAATATTTTAAATTATTTCCACAATATAATGTAATTTTTCTTTTATTTATTATATATCTATATGCCTCATGTTATATATTTTTTGTTAAGATATAAAAATATCTAAAACCCTAACATCATTTTATTTTAACAAAACTCCTGATAAATGTATAATATGAGGCACTTTTATTTATAATTTTTTTATTGACAATTTTTTATTATATTCTATAATAAAAATATACTGACTAACTTAGTCAGTCAGTATGTAAATTATTAGTTTCAAAGTTAATTATGAGTAAAAATGCCAATATACCAGAAGATAAAAGGGAAGCTATTATCAATGCTTCTATAGAAGAGTTTTCAAAGTATGAATATAAGCATGCTATTTTAGAAAATATTTCTAATAATGCTAATATATCAAAGTCGCTTTTATTGTATCATTTTCAAAATAAGAGGAATTTATATTTGTATGTTTATGAGTATGTATATGAATATATAGGAAAGATTATTGCTGATTCTGATTTTTTCAAGATTACAGATTTTTTTGAACTTATGGAATATTCTTTTTATAAAAAATTAGAAATGATGGAAAAATATAAATCTATATTTGATTTTTTAATACGGGGATATTTTGATGAAAGTGAAGTTGTTAAGGAAATAGTTAATAATTATAAAAATAAAAAACAAATTGATATAAGCAGTTATTTTAAAAATATTGATACAACTAAATTTAAAGATGATGTTAATATGCAAGATATTATAGAAATGATAACATACACATCGGAAGGTTATTTACAGAGCAGAAAAAAAATGAAAATCAAAATAGATAAAGATGACATGATAAAACAGTATTCTAAATGGATGAAGATGTTTAAGCAGATTTCATACAAGGAAGAATATTTATAAAGACATAGGAGGATATTTATGTCTGTAATAAAAGTAGATAATATTACTAAAGATTATGGAAGCAGCAGAGGAGTATTTGATTTATCCTTTGAAGTGAATAAAGGCGAAATATTTGGAATGCTTGGCCCTAATGGAGCTGGTAAGACAACAACTATAAGACAATTAATGGGATTTATAAAATCTGATAAAGGCAATGCTAAAATATTAAATATGAATTGTTTTTATAAAAGAGAAAATATACAATCAAAACTTGGATATTTACCCGGTGAAATTGCTTTTATGGATGAGATGAAAGGCGATGATTTTATAAATTTTATTGCTGATATGAAATCAATAAAAAATAAAAATAGAATTAAAGAGCTTATAGATATTTTTGAATTGGATGCTAACAGAAAAATAAATAAAATGTCTAAAGGTACTAAACAAAAAATAGGTATAGTATGTGCTTTTATGAATGAGCCTGAAGTTGTTATATTAGATGAGCCTACTAGCGGACTTGATCCTTTGATGCAGAAAAAGTTTATTGATTTAATTTTAGAAGAAAAGAAAAAAGGCACTACAATTTTCATGTCATCGCATATATTTGAAGAGATAGAAAAAACATGCGATAGAACTGCTATATTAAAAGATGGCAGGCTAATTGCTATAGAAAATATGGATGAATTAAAATCTAAAAAGAATAAGAATTTTGAAGTAGTATTTAAAAATGAAAAAGATGCTGAAAATTTTAAAAATAAAATTAGTTTTAAATCTGAATTGAATAATAATAATATTGTAAAAATTGTTATTGCTAATAATGAAGTTAATAGTTTTATAAAAGAACTTAGCAATTATGATATATTAGATATTAATTCTTCAAGTCAGACTTTGGAGGAGTTATTTTTGCATTTTTATAATAAATAAAAATTGTAAAGATATAATTTTTATTTTGAATAATGGAGATAAACATGATAAATTTCATTTTACTTAAAAAAGAATTCAAATCAAATTTAAAAATATTATTAATATTTGCTGCTGTATTAACTATGTATGGAGCAATTATAGTTTCTATGTTTGACCCTAAACTTGTTGATAGTTTAAATTCTATGGTTGAGAGTATGCCTCAAATGTTTGCATTGTTTGGAATGAATAATTTTTCAAATAATTTAACTGACTTTTTAATTGATTATTTATATTCATTTTTGCTTATTATTTTTCCATTAGTTTTCATTGTGTTATTGGTTAATAGACTAGTAATAAGATATATTGATAAAGGAAGCATCGCATATTTATTTGCTACACCAAATTCAAGAATAAAAATAATATCTACACAAATATTAAATGCTGTCATAGAAATATTTATATTAAATTTATATATAACTATGCTCATTATATTTACAAGCGAGATCATGTTTAAAAGCGAACTTGATATATCAAAACTTATAATTATTAATGTAGGTCTTTATGGTTTATGGCTTTCTTTTTTAGGGATATGTTTTTTGAGTTCTATTAGTTTTTCTTCTTCAGCGATTTCTCTTTGGGCTGGTGCCGGAGTATGTATATTATTTATGTTATTTCAGATGATATCAAGAGTAGGAGAGAAGGCAGAATTTTTTAAATATTTAAGTATTATAACTTTGTTTGAACCATCTAAATATAGTACAGATTTTAATATATTTTTAATTGGCACTATATGCTTATTTATTATTGGAATAGTAACTAATATACTTACTGTGATCATTTTTAATAAAAGAGATATATCAGCATAATATTTAATTTATATAAACCTGCTTTATAATACAAAAACACCATTATAAAGCAGGTCTATTATCTTTATCCTAAACACTCACAAAGTATCGAAACGGCTTTTTCTAATTCTTTATCACTTATTGTAAGAGGAGGTAATAGTCTTATTTTGTTTTTAGCAGTTAATGGAATAGCTCCTTTTGATATACATTTTTCTACTATTTCTCTTGCATTTAATCCTTCTTTCAAACCTATTCCAAGCATTAAACCTATTCCGTCTACACTTACAACATTATCAAGTTTCATTAATTTACTTTTTATATATTTGGATTTCTTTTCAACTTCTTTTAATAAGTTTTTATCTATTATATTTAATACTTCCAAAGCACCGGCAGCAACAACAGGATTAGCACCAAATGTAGAAGCATGATCTCCTGGAACAAATACATCAGAACATTTTTTACTCATAAGCATTGCCCCTATAGGAAGTCCTCCTCCTAAGCCTTTAGCCAATGTAGTTATATCAGGCTTAATTCCAAAATGCTCAGAACATAAGAATTTTCCTGTTCTTCCTGCACCAGTTTGTACTTCATCAACTATAAAAAGTATATCATTTTCTTCGCAGTATTTTTGCACTTTCTGTACATATTCTTTATCAAGAGGTATAACTCCGCCTTCACCTTGTATAAGCTCCATCATCATAGCACAGGCATTGTCTTTTAACTTTTCTATAGTGTCTTCATAATTGTTAGCCTCTGCAAATGAGAAACCTTCCAAAAATGGGAAAAAGTAATTATGAAAAACTTCCTGACCTGTAGCTGAAATTGTAGCCATAGTTCTGCCATGAAAAGAGTTTTTTAGAGTTACTATTTTATATCTTTTATAATCTTTATTATTATTAGCATATTTATTGAAAGAATATTTTCTTGCACATTTAATAGCCGCTTCATTTGCTTCAGCACCGGAGTTGCAGAAAAATACTTTATCATATTTAGTAATAGAGCATAATTTTTTTGCTAAATCTATATAAGGTTTTGTATAGTAAAGGTTTGATGTATGCTGAAGAGTTTTTAATTGACTAGTTACAGCATTTATATAATTTTTATTACCATACCCAATGCTATTAACTCCGATACCGCTTCCTAAATCAATATATTCTTTTCCTTCTATATCTTTTAATTTACAATCTTTTCCAGACTCTAAAACTATATCGAATCTAGCATAAGTATTTGCAACATATTTTTTACCATTATTTATATATTCTTTTTTTAATTTTGATTTTTCATTATCTTGATTATTATTTGTTTTCTTACAAGGCATTTTTTACTCCCAATCATAATTTTTTATTTTTATAAATTTTTATTAATCTTTATAAAACATAGTTCCTATACCTTCATCGGTGAACATTTCTATTAATAATGAATGGCATAATCTTCCATCTATTATAAATACTTTTGATACACCATTATCAACTGCATCTATACAATGCTTAACTTTAGGTATCATTCCTCCTGATATAGTGCCGTCTTTTATAAGGTTGTCTATATCTTTAATATTAATTTGACTTATTAAAGTATTTTCATCATCTTTATCTTTTAAAAGTCCCGGAGTATCAGTCATATATATTAAAGTTTCAGCTTTTAGGCTCTCTGCTATTTTTGCAGCAGCAGTATCAGCATTAATATTATAAACATTTCCTTCATCATCGCATCCTACAGTTGCAACTATTGGAATATATTTATTTGATATAATTGTATTAAGCAAATCTGTATCAACATCATCAACATCGCCTACAAATCCCAAATCATAATCACCTTTATATTTGCTTACTTTAAACATTTTTCCGTCAATACCGCATATACCAAGACATTTGCCTCCGCAGTTTTCAAGAGATGCTACCAACTCTTTATTAACTTTACCTGCAAGAACCATTTTTACTATTTCAGCAGTTTCGCTATCAGTGTATCTTAAACCATTTATAAATTTTGATTCTTTTCCTATTTTATTAAGCATAGCAGTAATATCTTTTCCTCCGCCATGCACAACTATGACTTTTATTCCCACAGTAGAAAGCAAAGCAACATCGCTCATGACTTTCTTTTTTAATTCAGGATTTTCCATAGCACTTCCGCCGTATTTTATTACAACGGTTTTTCCTGTGTATTTCTGTATATAAGGCAATGCCTGATTAAGTATAAATGCTTTATCTCTATTTGAAATATTATCCATTTTTATTTCCTTTTTTAATGTTATAAAATATAATTTTAACTTCTATAAGAGCCATTAATTTTTACATAATCATAAGTTAAATCACAACCCCAAGCTGTTGCTTTATAATTTCCACAGTTCATATCTATTGTAATTTTTATTTCATCTTCTTTTAATATTTTCAAAGCTTCATCTTCATCGAACTCTACACCGTATCCGTCTTTATAAACATTCATCTCACCATATTTTGAACCAACATTTATAGAAACTTTATTTATATCAAAATCAGCATCAGTATAGCCTATAGCACATGAAATTCTTCCCCAATTCATATCGCATCCATACATAGCAGCCTTTACCAAATTTGAAGTTATTACAGACTTAGCTATCTTTCTTGCCAATTTTAAACTTTCAGCATTAATAACTTCGCATTCAATTAATTTTGTAGCACCTTCTCCGTCTTTAGCCATTTGCTTTGATAAATAAGTATTAGTCATATTCAATGCTTTGCAAAATATTTTATAATTATCATCTTCTTTATCTATTAAAGTATTTTTTGCTTCTCCATTTGCAAGTACAACACACATATCATTTGTAGAAGTATCTCCGTCAACGCTAATCATATTGTATGTGTATTTAACATCTTCGCTTAAAGCCTTTTGAAGCATTTCGCTTGATATATTGCAGTCAGTAGTTACAAAAGCAAGCATTGTAGCCATATTAGGGTGAATCATACCGCTTCCTTTTGACATTCCGCCTATATGGATTTTCTTTCCGTCAATTTCAAATTCATAGGCTATTTCTTTCATAAATGTGTCAGTTGTCATTATTGCATTTGCTGCATTTTTAGCATGTTCTGCAGAATGATTTGCATTCTCTATAAGTGTCTTTATATTTTTTTGTATAGGCTCTATTGGTAATGGTACGCCTATAACACCAGTAGATGCAACAGCCACATCTTTTTCATCAATACCTAATACATCAGCAGTAAGTTTGCACATTTCTTTTGCTTTATCCACACCGTCTTTATTACAAGTATTAGCATTACCTGAATTGCATATAACAGCTTTTGCTTTTCCGTCTTTTAAATGTTCTTTGCTTACTGTTATATTTGCTCCGCATGCTTTGTTTTGAGTATATACTGCAGCAGCAGAACATAGACTTTTACTATAAATTATTGCTAAATCTTTTTTTTCGCTATTTTTCTTTATACCAGCATGTACTCCGTTTGCTAAAAAACCTTCAGATGCACATATTCCGCCTTCAATTTGTTTAATATCTGTCATTATAATCTCCTGTTTATTTATAAAATCAATTGTTGTTTAGTAAATCAATTTCTTATATTCTTTTTTAATTATTTTTAATAAAAATTGTTGACATTAAGTGTCTGCCAAACGTTCACAATTTTTATATTTTTAGAAAGCTGGAGGAATAAAATTCAATCCCTCATCTTCTTTAAAGCCTAAAGCTATATTCATATTTTGTATTGCCTGTCCTGCCGCTCCTTTTACCATATTATCTATTGTTGATACTATTATTAATTTATTAGTTCTTGCATCCATATGCAAAGATATATCACAATAGTTTGAGTATTTAACATATTTTAAATTTGCTATCTCTCCAATATTTAATACTCTTACAAATGCTGAATCTTTATAAAACTCTTTATAAGTATTATGTATATCTTCTAATTTAATATTTTTATTTTCTAATTTGCCATATATTGTTGAAACTATTCCTCTATTTAATGGAAGCAAATGAGGAACAAAAGTAACTTTTATATCTTCGCCGTATATATTTGATAATGTCTGTTCTATTTCAGGCGTATGTCTATGCTCTGCAATTTTATAAGGAGCAAAAGCTTCATTACATTCAGTATAATGAGTATTTAATTTCAATTCTCTTCCTGCACCTGTAGCTCCCGATTTAGAATCGATTATAATATCATCTTTGATTATCAATTTATTTACAAATGCCGGAGCTAATGCCAAACCTATAGAAGTAGGGTAGCAGCCGGGATTACCTATAATTTTTGCATTCTTTAATTCTTTTTTATTATATACATTATCATATTTGATTATTTCAGGTATTGAGTATATTGCCTCTTTATGAAGATTTTTGTATTTATATTCTTTACCGTACCAATTTTTATAATCTTCTTCATCGTCCAATCTAAAATCAGCACCTAAATCTATAAACAAAATATTTTTTTCAAAACATTTATTTGCAATATCATCGCTTAAACCAGCAGGCAATGATGCAAATACAACATCAGTATCTTCAAATATTTCATTTTCATCTAATAATAATTTATCTAAGTTTTTATTTAAATTAGGATATATCTCATTTATATTTTTTCCTACAAAACTTTTTGAAGAAAGATTTTTTAATTCTACTTTACTATGAGATAATAATAATCTTATTAATTCTGCACCTGCATATCCTGTTGCACCTATAACGGATACTTTTATCATATAAAACACTCCTGTAATAATTTAAAATAATATTAATAAAGACTAATATTTAATTGTTTTTATTTTTGAGAAATTTATTTTGAAATAAAATGGAGGCTTAACGCCTTGAAGAATTGTTGAAAAATAAATTGTAATTATTTAATTTGTACATTTTTATTTTTTCCTAAAAACATTTACTATTGACAATAATATTATTATAAATAATAAAAAATGTCAAGGATTTTAATAATATTTTCTTAATAAAAATTCTAAAAGTAAAGTTGAAAAATTTATATTAAGTATTATCATAAATATGAAATTTTAATTTTTTTAAAATATTTTGAATTTTACGTATTAATATATAAGTATAAATTTATTTTATAATTAAAAATAATGATTTAGTATAAATTATGCCTTAACTATTAATAGATAGTAGGATTATTGTATGATAAAGAACTTAATTAATAAAAACAAAAAATTATATTTTATACTTCTTTTATTGATTCTTATTATATTTTTGATGATATCTTGTAAGAAAATAAATATACTAGGTCCAAACAATATACCGCCTCCAACTGATTTTAGATTGCCTGAAGACACTATACCCGGACATATAGATGTAAACCCAGTTCCTGCTAAAGACGGCGAAGTATTTGGAAGTTTTCAGAGGAAGTTTAAATATCAAGGCAAATGGTATGTATTGGCTGACTATATGTATGACTATGACCCTAAAACCAAAACATTAAATAGAAAAGCTGAAGATATAATACTTCAAATAGATAATAATGGAAATATAGTAGTTTATGATAAAGACAGTAAGGGCTATCGTGATTTATTAAGAATGAATGTAATAGAAGAAAACAGAGTTTTATATGAAGATTCTTATTATGGAACTTATTCATATTCTTCAAGTTCTTATACTACTATAAACTGTAAAGGCACAGAACATTATCATCCATTTCGCACAGGCATAACTTTTAATAATGTTATATATACATCATCAGATTTAATAAATTGGACAACGGATGGATCTAGTGATAATGTTTATAAAACTTTTCCTTCAGTAAGTCCTAATCCAAATGAAAGTTTTCAGGGAACTTTTGGAGTTAGCAGTTATAAAATTGTAGAGTTTAAAGATTATATATATTTAATAGGTTTAGAAGAAGATTTTGATGAGCAAAATCCAAGCGGATGTCGAAATGAAAATGCAGGATCATTTACTGTAAGTAAGGACATTTATTACAGAATAGATAAAAATAAAGATACTTCTACAGGTGCTAATTGGGAAAAAATAACTACTCCTTGGGGACAAAGAAGCAGTCTTAGTATTCGCTATGATGAAAATAAAATATATGTTACAAAAGGTGAAAGAGGATATTATGAATTGGGTAATCCTTACTGGGATTATAAAACTCAGTCTTTTGAAAATGATAATACTATATGGTCAAGTACTGATGGCGTAAATTGGCAAGTAGAACCTAATTCCTCAGCTTATGATAATGCAAATGAAATATATTCTTATAGTTCGTCTGTTGGAGGAGATTTACCATATATTCAAAATAAGATAAAAACTCCTGAAGAACCTAATTGGATAAAACTTGATAATGGGAGATATTATAAATCTGATAACTCGCCTTATGCAACTTATACAATAAATAACAAAACTTATTATGTTCCAATACCTCCTTATGAAGAAATAAGAAAAGCTTATGACAGCGGGCAGGAATATTTTACTATTACAGAGGCTCATATAAAAAGTGCTGGGCTTAATCAATTTTTAACCAAAGATAAAGAGCCTAATAAAGATGAAGATTGGACAGTAATAACTCCTATAGACTATACAGATAAATTAATGGTATGGCAGAGCGGAGGCGAAAAAGTTATGCTTAATATTAATAATAAGGCAGTGCAGCTTGTGGACTATCAGCAAATAGAATATATGTATAATACTATTAAAGATTATTCTATTGTAATAAATGATTTAAGAAAAACAGCAAAAGAATTGAGAGATGGAACTTATTTTGATCCTTTTGTAGGAACATATGTAAAAAATGTACGTGTTGGTATGGAGTATGATGCTAGGGCTGATATGCTTGAGCTTTTGAAAAGCAACAGAGAATATATTATGCCTGATGAGGCTGTTACGCATTATACTGTGGAGTTTAAATATTAAAAATGGCTTATTATTAATATAAATTTAATTTTATATACAGAATATTTCTATTGATTTTTTATATTCTTACAATTATAATGTTTTAACAAATAATGACATTTAAATGAGGCATTTATATATATGAATAGTATATTCGGTTCTGAAAGTCTTTTAAACTCGGCTATGATTATTTGCTGGATAGGGCTTTTAATATCTTCAATATTGGGATTAACTATAATCGTTGATAGATTTATTTATTTTACTAGAATAAAATCTCAGGATAATTCATTAGCTCCTAAACTTATTTCTTTAATAAAAGATAAAGAATTAAAAGCTGCTATTGCATTATGCGAAACAGCAAAATCACCTTTGGCAAATATAGTAATGTCAGGACTTAAAAATTCAGATATGCCTAAAGAATCTATGCAAAGTGCTTCCAATAAAGAGCTTCCAAGACTTGAAAGATTTATTTCGGCTCTTTCCACAATATCAACAGTTGCCCCATTGCTTGGACTTTTAGGTACTATTCTTGGTATGATACAATCTTTTGCTGTAATATCAGTTGCAGGTAGCGGAAACCCATCTGCTTTAGCTTCAGGTATTGCTAATGCTCTTCTTACTACTGCAGCAGGACTTATTATTGCTATACCTACAGTTGTATTTTATAACTATTTTGTAAATACTCTTAATGAAAGAATTTTATTTATAGAAAATTTATCAAATGAAGTTTCAGATTATATAATAAATGACAGCAATACTAAAACAGAAAATTAATAATTGACAATAACAATTCTTTGATTTATACTTCTACAGTTAAAATATTTTTCTTAAATAAAGAATTTTTTTATGAAAACTGTTAGAGTATTTTTATTTATTTTTCTTAGTATATTTTTATTTTCATGCAGTAATGCAGGTACTAATAATAAAAACTTATCTATAAAAGATAGGGCAGGAAATGATATTGTTCTGCCTGAAAAAATAGAAAATATAGCATGTTTATCTCCTGCTGTTACAGATGTTATATTAGCATTAGGACTTGCAGATAAAATAATAGCTTTCGATTCTACTTCAAAAGAAATTTTACAGACTAATAATATTGATGTATCTAATATTGCAGTTTTTGATATGCTTAATCCTGATTCAGAAAAAATGATAGCTATGAAGCCGGATATTGTTTTTGTTAATACTTTCAGTGTATTTTCCGGAAAAAATTCATTGGATTCTATAAAGGCTTCAGATATATGTATTGTTGTAATACCAAACAGTGACACTATAAAATCTATAGAAGATGATATAACTTTTTTGGGTAATGTTTTGAATAAAAGTGGTGAATCTTCTAATATTATAAATGTTATGGATAAAAATATAGAAAATATTAGAGCTATAGGAGAAAGCATACAAAATAAAAAGAAAGTTTATTTTGAAATAGCCGCTTTACCAAATTTATATTCATTCGGAACTAATGTTTATTTAGATGATATGATAAATATTATAGGGGCATCTAATATATTTTCTGATAAAAATTCTTGGATAACTACCACAGAAGAAAATGTATTATTTGCTAATCCTGATATAATATTTACAAGCGTTCATTATATAGATAATCCTACTGAAGAAATATTGAGTCGTGCATCTTGGCAGAATGTAAATGCTTTAAAGAATAAAAATGTATATTATATCACTTCAGGTTCATTGCCTACGCATAATATTGTAAATGCTTTAATTATGATGGCTAAATATGCCTATCCTGATGAATACAAAGATATTGAAATAATTAGGAATTAATTATAATGATTAAAAAAGTTATAATAATTTTATTGTTGGTTATTATTTCTACTGTATTGTCAATATGTATAGGAAGCGTATTTATACATCCGAAAGAAGTATTTGCAATTTTATTATATAAGTTTTTTAATTTTGAGATTATGAATATAGATAAAATAAATGCTGATATTATAGGAATTAGACTTCAGCATTCTATATTATCATTATTTGTAGGTGCTTCATTATCTATAACAGGCGTTGTTATACAATCAATACTAAGAAATCCATTAGCTTCTGCATATAATTTGGGTATATCATCAGGTGCAGGACTTGGTGCCGCTTTGCTTATAATTATGCATATATCTTTTAATCAGTATTTCTTTATAGGCGTATCAATGCTGTTTGCTTCTATTACTATACTGTTTATATTATTCATATCAAATAGGATAGATAAGTATATGAGCAATAATTCTATAATACTTGCTGGTATAGTTATATCATTATTTCTAAGTTCTGTAATGAGTTTTTTGTCGTATATGTTTCCTAAATATTCAAATCAAATAATACTTTGGCAGCTTGGAAGTTTGTTTGTGAGAAATAAATTGGATATTTTTATAATTATATTGATGATTTTAATATCATTGTTATTGCTAATGAAATATTCAAGCGTATTAGATATAATGACATTTGGAGATGAAACTAGCTTATCTCTTGGTATAAATGTTAAGAATATGAGAATATTTTTTATATTGATTTCATCTTTTATAACAGCGGTTTTAGTGGCATTTACTGGCATCATTGGTTTTATAGATTTAGTATCTCCTCATGTAACAAGAAAAATATTCGGAGCTAAACATATAGTTGTACTTCCTATGTCTGCCTTGATGGGGGCATTAATATTAAATGTTTCTGATATATTTTCAAGAATCATAGTTCAAGGGGCTAATATTCCAATAGGTATTGTTACTGCAGTAATAGGTGCTCCTTTCTTTTTGTATGTATTTATATCAAGCAATAACATGAAAGGAATGTAATTTATTATGAATGATATAAATAAAGCAAACAAAATAAATAAAATGGTTGAAGTTAAAAATATATCTTTAAGCTATCCAAATAAAAAAGAAGTTTTAAAAAATATTTCTTTTGATGTTAATTCAAATGAAAGTTTATGTATTATTGGTCCTAATGGCTGCGGAAAAAGTACTTTGCTTAAATCTTTATGTAAGATAATAAATTTTGATGAAGGCGAAATACTTATTAATAATGAAAATATAAAAAAAGTAGATACATATAAAACTATAGCAATGATGAGTCAAATGTCTGCTATATATTTCGGATATACCGCATATGATACTATAATGATGGGAAGATATTCAAGTTATAAAGACAAATTATTATCAATACCAAGCAAAGAAGATAAAGAGTTTGTAATTTATTATATGGAAAAGTTGAAGATAGTTCATTTGAAGGATAAATTAATAACAGAACTTTCAGGTGGTGAATTGCAGAGGATATTTTTAGCTAGAACTTTGGTGCAAAATCCTAGTATAATACTTATGGACGAGCCTACTAATCATTTGGATTTGAATAGTCAAATAGAATTAATTTATAATTTAAAAGAGTGGGTTGGAAATGGTTTAAGATGTATTGTAGCTGTATTACATGATATAAATGCAGCTTTGAATTTTGCCAATAAATTATTAGTTTTGAAAAATGGCAGTTCTAAATATTTCGGAAGTATTGATGATTTTGATATGAGATTATTAAATGATATTTATGATATAAATGTAATTGAATATATGAAAAATTCTTTAAAAAGATGGTGATTTTGTTTCAAATTTTTTGTTTATATTAAGAACAAGTATAATTTGTTTCAATAAAAAACTTGATTTATTATAATTTTTTATTATAATATATATGTATATTGAAGGAAATAGGTCAGAATCCTATACTAGCCCGTAGCCGTATTCAGTAGCGAACCCTAGTTAACCATTGTTGCCTATAGAGGTGATGAGAAGGTAGGATGTAGAAAGCTGTAAGTCGGAATATTTCAATATATAGTTTATTTTCTGTCGAGGAGCATGGAATGGAATTCTTATTATAGCATTTTTCTTATATCTTAATTAATTCAAATATTATTCTGATTTTTGTTTAATTAAATAAATCAAATTATACATTGTTTCAAATTATTGAAATTTTTTCATTTTTTAAAAAAATGATATCTTTTTATTGACAACGGTATTTCATTGTTTTATACTATATGTATAGCAATGGTTTATTGTATATTTTTTGACGATTTTCTATTTTTATTTCAAATTTCCACTTAAATATAATAATTCATTGCCTTATTTTAAATAAAAATAAAACTATTAATTATATTTTATTAATTTTAAGGAGGAATTTTTATGAGTAGAGCAATAGAGTTTGTAGGAACTGCTATAGGAGATACTATAGGTCTTGTTATTGCTAATGTAGATAAAAGTGTATTGGAGAAGATGAATTTTGAAACAAAATACCGTTCTATTGGTATCATAGGCTGTAGAACAGGAGCAGGACCTCATATAATGGCTGCCGATGAAGCTGTAAAAGCTACTAACACTGAAATTGTTTCTATACAATTGGCTCGTGATACGAAAGGCGGAGCTGGTCATGGTAGTTTAATTATTTTCGGTTCAGACGATGTTTCTGATTCAAGACGCGCAGTTGAAGTTGTTTTAAAAGATTTGGATAGAACATTTGGAGATGTTTATGGAAATGAAGCTGGACATATAGAACTCCAGTATACAGCTAGAGCTAGCTATGCTTGTAATAAAGCTTTTGGTGCTCCTATAGGAAAGGCTTTCGGTATTTGTGTAGGTGCTCCTGCAGCTATAGGAGTAGTTATGGCAGATACAGCAGTAAAATCTGCTAATGTTGAAGTTGTTGGATATGCTTCACCAGCAAATGGTACTAGTTTTTCAAATGAGGTTATATTACAAATATGTGGTGATTCAGGTGCTGTTAGACAGGCTATAATAGCTGCTAGAGAAATAGGCTGTGAATTATTGGGTACTTTGGGTGCTACACCTAAAAATGACAGACCTTCATATATAATTTAATTTAACTATTAGGAGAAGTTCATGAAATCTAAAAGATTTGAAATATTAAGAAACAGACCTGTAAATCAGGACGGATTTGTAGGCGAATGGCCTGAAGTTGGTCTTGTAGCTATGGATGGACCTAATGATCCTAAACCTAGTATAAAAATAGTAAATGGCAAAATAGTTGAGCTTGACGGCAAAAAAGCTGAAGATTTTGACTTTATAGATACATTTATTGCTAATTACTCTATCAATATAGAAAATGCTGAAAAAGCTATGGCTATTGATTCTAAAAAAATAGCTCTTATGTTATGTGATCCTAATGTAACAAGAAGCGAAATCATTCCTATAACAACTTCCATAACTCCTGCTAAAATATCAGAAGTTATGAGCTGTATGAATGTTGTTGAAATGATGATGGCTTTACAAAAAATGAGAGCTAGAAAAACTCCTTCAAATCAATGTCACGTTACTAATGTTAAAGATAATCCTATACAAATAGCAGCAGATGCGGCAGAAGCAGCTGTTAGAGGTTTCGATGAAGAAGAAACTACAGTAGGTATTGTACGTTATGCTCCTTTCAATGCTTTAGGCTTATTGGTAGGTGCTCAGGTTGGAAGACCTGGTATACTTACTCAATGTTCATTAGAAGAAGCTACTGAATTGTTATTAGGTATGAGAGGATTAACTTGTTATGCTGAAACAATTTCTGTATATGGTACTGAAAGAGTATTCACAGACGGAGACGATACTCCATATTCTAAAGCTTTCTTAGCATCATCTTATGCTTCACGCGGTTTGAAAATGCGTTTTACTTCTGGTACAGGAAGTGAAGTACAAATGGGATATGCTGAAGGTAAATCTATGTTGTACTTGGAAGCTAGATGTGTATTCATCACAAAAGGTGCGGGAGTACAAGGTTTACAGAATGGTTCTATAAGCTGTATAGGTGTTCCTGGCGGAGTTCCTAGTGGTATTAGAGCAGTTTTGGCAGAAAACTTAATTACTGAATGTTTAGACTTAGAGGTTGCTTCTGGTAATGACCAAACTTTCTCTCATTCAGATATAAGAAGAACAGCAAGAATGTTAATGCAGTTCCTACCTGGTACTGACTTTATATTCTCTGGTTATAGTTCTACTCCTAACTATGATAACATGTTTGCAGGTTCTAACTTCGATGCTGAAGACTTTGATGATATCAATGTATTACAAAGAGACTTAAAAGTTGATGGCGGATTAAGACCTGTAAAAGAAGAAGAAATAATAGCTGTTAGAAATAAAGCTGCAAGAGCTATGCAGGCTATATTTGCTGATTTAGGATTCCCTGAAATCACAGATGAAGAAGTAGAAGCTGCAACTTATGCTCATGGTAGTAAAGATATGCCTGACAGAAATGTTGTAGAAGATTTAAAAGCAGCACAAAGTATCTTAACTAATGGAATAACAGGTTTAGACGTAGTTAAAGCTTTATATAGAAAAGGCTTTGAAGATGTTGCTCAAAGCGTTTTGAATATGTTAAAACAGCGTGTTGCTGGAGACTATTTGCATACTTCTGCTATCATTGATAGAAACGGTTATGTTATTAGTGCTGTTAATGATGTTAATGATTATCATGGTCCTAGTACTGGTTATCAAATAAGCAAAGAACGTTGGGAAGAAATTAAAAATATTCCTAATGCTATTAGCCCAGATTCTATTTAAGGAGTAAGTAATGAATATAGATGAAAAAACTCTAAAATTGATAGTTAGTGAAGTTATAAAAAATATTAATAGTCAAAATAATAATACAAACGGCAGTACTTCTGTAAGTTCTAATCCTAATCCAAATGTAAGTACTGATCATCAAGCTCCTCCTCCTCTTAATTTCAAAGAGTTAGGTAAAGCTGAAGTTGGTAAAAATAAATCTGAAGTTGTAATAGGTATAGCTCCTTCTTTCGGACTTCATCAAACTGAAACTATAGTTCATATACCACATTCTCAAGTGTTAAGAGAATTAATTGCTGGTATAGAAGAGGAAGGATTGAAAGCTCGTATATTACGTTTCTTGCATACATCCGATGTTTCTTTCATAGCTAATGCTGCTGCAAAATACAGCGGTTCCGGAATAGGTATAGGAATACAATCAAAAGGTACTACAGTTATACACCAAAAAGATTTGCTTCCTTTGAGTAATGTTGAATTATTCCCTCAAGCTCCTCTTTTGGATTTGCCTACTTTCAGAGCTATAGGTAAGAATGCTGCTAAATATGCTAAAGGTGAATCTCCAACTCCTGTTCCTGTTCGTAATGATCAGATGGCTCGTCCTAAATATCAGGCTATAGCTGCTTTACTTCATATAAAAGAAACAGAGCATGTTATAGATAATGCAGATCCTATAGAACTATCAATTTCATTATAATAATTTATAAGGAGATAAAATATGGATGAACAACTTTTAGAGAAAATGATAAAAGAAATAGTTAGTAATATTAATAATACAAGCAACTCAAGAAGCATTTCTAATAGCAGTGTTGAAATTAGTGCTAAAGATTATCCTTTAGGTTATAATAGAAAAGATTTGATAAAAACTTCTACAGGAAAAAGTTTAGATGATATTACATTAGATGCAGTAATGAATGACAGAGTTGGTCCTAATGATGTTCGTATTACAGCAGAAACTTTGGAATATCAAGCTAAAATTGCAGAATCTGTTGGCAGAAAAATATTTGCTATGAATTTGAGAAGAGCTGCTGAATTAACAAGAATAAGCGATGACAGAATATTAGAGATATATAATGCTTTAAGACCTTTTAGATCAACTAAAGCAGAATTAATTGCTATAGCTGATGAATTAGAAAGTAAATATTCAGCTAAAATATCTGCTTCTTTAGTTAGAGAGGCTGCTGAAGTTTATGAGAAGAGAGATCGTTTAAGAAGAAAATAATTATAAAGCTAAATAGCGAGCCGAAGCCATATAGGCTGACCAATTAGGCATCTTTAATGGTGGGCGAGCATAGCAATAATAAAGAAAATAATTAAAATGCTATGAAGTTAAATAGTGAGCCGAAACCAGCCCCAAAGGGGTACAGTCGTACAAATAAATTTATTTATTTGCTGATTATAGGCTGACCAAGTAGGAACCTTTAAAGGTGGGTGAGCATAGCAATAATAATAATTTTATGGAAGTGCCAATGAAATATATTGCAGGAATAGACATAGGCAATTCTACTACTGAAATTGCAGTTGCTAAGATTAGTGATAATAATGATGTAGAATTTATCTCTAGTGATTTAGTATTTACTACAGGTATAAAAGGTACTTTTTCCAATAAGCATGGTATTTTCGGAGTTTTGAAAAAGAGCTTGGATAAAGTTAATCTTACAATAGAAGATATATCTTTGATAAGAATAAATGAAGCTACACCTGTAATAGGGGATGTTGCAATGGAAACTATAACAGAAACCGTTGTAACAGAATCAACTATGATAGGACATAACCCAAAAACACCAGGCGGATCTGGAATAGGTATAGGAAAAAGCGTACTTTATGATGATATTTCTAATATAAATAAAGGCGAAGATGTAATAATAGTTGTTCCTAATAGCATAGATTTCAAAGATGTGGCTAATTCTGTTAATAATGCTGTATCTAAAGGTATTAATGTTAATGGACTTATTTTACAAAAAGATGATGGTGTGCTTGTACAAAATAGGATTAATAAAAATATTCCTATAGTTGATGAAGTACTTCTTATAGATAAAGTTCCTATAGGAATGCTTTGTGCACTTGAGGTAGCTTTGCCTGGTAAAGTAATTGAAACATTATCAAATCCTTATGGTATAGCAACAGTATTTAATTTATCACCGGAGGAAACACAATCCGTTGTACCTATAGCTAGAGCTTTAATAGGAAACCGTTCTGCAGTTGTAATAAAAACTCCTGAAGGAAATGTTAAAGAGAGAAGAATACCAGCTGGTAAATTAAAAATAATTGATGCCAAAAAAAGTTTAGAAGTGGATATAGAGGCAGGTGCTGAAAAAATAATGTCTACTATAAACAAGGCAACAGATATAGAAGATATTATTGGTGAGCCTGGTACTAATATAGGCGGTATGATAGAAAAAGTTAGGCAGACTATGGCTAAACTTACGAATAAAGATAAAGATGATATTAAGATTCGTGATTTGCTAGCTGTTGATACTTTTGTTCCTAGAAGTGTAAAAGGCGGACTTGCTAATGAATTTTCTATGGAAAGTGCTGTTGGTATTGCTAGTATGGTAAAATCTGATAGGCTTCAAATGGAAATAATTGCAAATGAGCTTAAGAAAGATTTGAATATCAATGTTGAAATAGGCGGAGTTGAAGCTGATATGGCTATATTGGGTGCTTTGACTACTCCCGGTTCATCTTCTCCTTTGGCTATAATAGACATGGGGGCAGGAAGTACAGATGCTTCTCTAATAGATAAAGACGGTAAAATATCATATACGCATTTAGCTGGTGCCGGAAATATGGTTACTCTTTTGATAAATTCTGAATTAGGATTAGATGATCTTGAAATGGCTGAAAGAATAAAAAAATATCCTTTGGCTAAAGTTGAAAGTGTATTTCATATAAGACATGAAGATGGTACAGTACAGTTTTTCAAAGAGCCTTTAGATCCTAAATTATTTGCTAGAGTTATAGTGGTAGAAGAAAATAATTTTGTTCCTATAGATTCTGATATACCATTAGAGAAAATAAGAATTGTGAGAAGAACAGCAAAAGAAAAAGTATTTGTATTTAATTCTATAAGAGCATTGGAAACAGTAAGTTCTACAGGTAATATAAGAGATATACCTTTCGTAGTATTGGTTGGAGGTTCATCATTAGATTTTGAAATACCTCAAATGGTTATGGATGCTTTATCACATTATAAAATAGTTGCTGGTAGAGGTAACATAAGAGGTAAAGAAGGACCTAGAAATGCGGTTGCTACAGGTCTTATATTAGATTATGTTAGAGCAATGAGGAATAGCTAATATGGATATACCATCTATTATTATATATGACTTAGGAAATACAGATTCAAAATTAATGGATCAGGTTTTATATGGAATAGAGGAGGAAGGAATTCCTTATATATTTGAAAAGAAAGAGATTGGTGAGTATAGAGATGTAAAAGAAGCATCTTATAAGGCGGCTGTTGCTTCTCAGTTATCTGTTGGTGTAGCTGCTGACAATGAATATATAGCGGTGCATTATGCTAATTTAGATGAAAATACTCCTTTGTTTTTCTATCCTGTTAAATCAATGAATATTCAGAATATGAGAAGCGTTGGAGCTAATTCAGCTAGACTTGTTAAGGGAATTTATTTCATACTTAATGATTAATTTAAGGAAAATTTTATGGAACTTGGTTTAAATGATGCTTTTAGTATGGCTTTGGAGGCATTGAAGAAAGCAGGAAGTATACATGTTGATGTTTGTATTTCCATTGTGAATAGTCATGGAGAAGAGATTTTCTTCTGCAAAATGGATAATGCTCTTAAAATAAGTGAGAAATTAGCTTTTAAAAAGGCTTACAGCAGTGTATCATTGAAAGTTCCTACTTCTGAAATAAAGAAACTTATTGATGATAGTTTATGCGGACTTGATACTGCTATGTCTGGTGAACTTGTTATGTTCGGCGGAGGAATTCCTATATTCAAAGATGGTAAATTATTAGGAGCTATCGGAGTAAGCGGAGGTGCTGTAGAAGAAGATATTCTTATAGCTAAGTCTGCTTTAGAGGTATTTAATAAATAATTTTTATGGAGATGATATATGGATGAAAAATTGATTGAATCTATAGTAAGAGAAGTTGCTAAGAATATAAACATATTGGAATCCAATAACAATACAAATACACTTGGTATATTTGATACTATGAAAGAAGCTATTGAATATGCAAGTATAGCACAGAAAAAGTTTTTATGCTCTACTTTATCAGAGAGAAAAAGAATAACTGATTCTATAAGAAATAAATTAAGACCTCTAGTTAAAGAGATGTCTGTTATGGCTGTAGAAGAAAGTAAAATGGGAAGAGTAGAGGATAAAATAAATAAAAATACATTGGCTATAGAAAGATGTACCGGAGTTGAGGATTTACATACTGGTGCTTTGACAGGAGATGACGGATTAAGTTTATTAGAATTTTCTCCATTCGGTGTTATTGGTGCTATAACTCCTGTTACAAATCCTACAGAAACAATAATATGTAATAGTATCAATATGCTTTCAGCTGGAAATAGTGTTGTTTTCAGTCCGCATCCTAGTGCTGTTAAAGTTTCTAATTGGCTTGTTACAAAAATTAATGAAGCTATAATAGAGGCAGGCGGAGAAAGAAATTTGGTAGTTACAGTTTCAAAAGCTTCAGTTGAAGAAGTTGATTATATGATGGAAAGCCCTAAAATTAATGCTTTATGTATTACAGGCGGTATGCCTATAGTTATTAAAGGATTAAAAAGCGGTAAGAAAACTATAGGAGCAGGTGCAGGAAATCCTCCTGTTATAGTTGATGAAACTGCTGATATAGAACAGGCTGCTGCTGATATAGTTGCTGGTGCTTCTCTTGATAATAATATGCCTTGTATAGCTGAAAAAGAAGTTTTGGCTGTTGATTCTATATTTGATTATTTGATGTTCAATATGGAAAAAAATAATGCTTTTAAGATTTCTAAAAAAGAAGATATGATGAAATTAGAAAAAGCTCTTATAAATCCTGATGGAACTGTAAATAAAAAATTTGTGGGTAAAGATGCTAAATATATATTAGACACTTTGGGCATAGAATGTTCTTATGATCCTAGACTTATAATAATGGAAACTCATAAAGAACATCCTTTTGCTGTTGAAGAGCTTATGATGCCTGTGCTTCCTTTGATAAGATGTAAAGATTTTGATGAGGCTTTAGACTTGGCTGTTAAATTAGAAAATGGATGCAGACATACAGCTGCTATGCATTCTAAGCATATTGACAGATTGACTATAGCTCCTAGAAGATTGCAGACAACAATATTTGTTAAGAATGCTCCTTCTTATGCTGGTATAGGTTTAGGAGGAGAGGGATATACTAGCTTTACATTGGCAAGTAGTACAGGAGATGGTATTACTAGTACAATAACATTTACTAGAAAAAGAAGATGCGTATTAAAAAATGGATTATTTGTTAGATAAATAATTATATTTTTATATACTTAAATATAAGAGGAAATTAATTATTATGGAATATGCTTTAGGTATGATAGAAACTCATGGTCATACAGCTGCTATTGAGGCTTTAGATGCAGCAAATAAGGCTAGTAATATAATTTTGCCTTCTATGGTGCATGTTGGAAGCGGTAGAATTGCTATCTCATTTTTTGGAGATGTTTCCGCTGTTAAAGTTGCTGTTGACTGCGGAGTTGCCGCTGCTGAGAAAGTTGGAAAGGTTTTAGGCAGTAATGTTATAGCCAGATTGGATAAACAAGTTCTTGATACTCTTTTTGCTTATGCATCTTCTGACAATAATAATACAGTTGAAGATGGCAATAAAGAAATAAAAGAGAACGAAGAAAATAATACTGAATATAAAGAATCAGAAGAAAAACAAACTGAAGAAAAAGAAATAGAAGAAAATAAGCAATCAGAAAGCAATACAGAAATAATTAATGAAAATGTAGATAACACTTCATCAGACAGCAATGCTGAAGATGCATCACTTTTTGATGAAGATGTTAATAAAAAAACAGATAATGAAGCAGATTCTAATGAAAATGTTTCAAAGAAAAAAACAAGAAAAAAGAAAAAGAACGATAATCAATAAAATAATAAAAATTATTGGAGGTAATAAATATGGCAAGTTCTATGGCTTTAGGTATGATAGAAACTAAAGGTTTGGTATCAGCAATAGAGGCAGCAGACGCTATGGTAAAAGCAGCTAATGTTAATCTAGTAGGAAAAACATTAATCGGAGGCGGACTAGTAACTGTTATGGTAAGAGGCGATGTAGGGGCAGTAAAAGCCGCAACAGATGCCGGAGCAGCAGCAGCCGCTAAAGTAGGAGAATTAATAAGCGTTCATGTAATACCAAGACCTCATGAAGAAGTTGAAGGTATTATAAAATAAATAATTAAATAGGAGGTAATAAATATGGCAAGTTCTATGGCTTTAGGTATGATAGAAACTAAAGGTTTGGTATCAGCAATAGAGGCAGCAGACGCTATGGTAAAAGCAGCTAATGTTAATCTAGTAGGAAAAACATTAGTAGGCGGCGGACTAGTAACAATTATGGTAAGAGGAGATGTAGGAGCAGTAAAAGCCGCAACAGATGCCGGAGCAGCCGCCGCCGCTAAAGTAGGAGAGTTAATAAGTGTTCATGTAATACCAAGACCTCATGAAGAAGTTGAAGGTATTATAAAATAAATAATTATATTAGGAGGCAATAATTATGGCAAGTTCTATGGCTTTAGGTATGATAGAAACTAAAGGTTTAGTATCAGCAGTAGAGGCAGCCGATGCTATGGTAAAAGCAGCTAATGTTAATCTAGTAGGAAAAACATTAGTAGGCGGCGGATTAGTAACAATTATGGTAAGAGGAGATGTAGGAGCAGTAAAAGCCGCAACAGATGCCGGAGCAGCAGCCGCCGCTAAAGTAGGAGAATTAATAAGCGTTCATGTAATACCAAGACCTCATGAAGAAGTTGAATCTTTGCTTCCTAATAATCCTCCTGCTAATAATAGTGATAAACAAGAATAATATAAACAAATAATGTATAGGTTTATTTATGAAAGTTTTGACAGAACAAATGCTGAGAAGTGAAATACTCAATAAAGATGTATCAGAATATTTTATAGAGGAAGGAGTTTTTGTTACGCCTTCTGCTAAAGAATATTTGGCTTCCCGCAAAATAGAACTAAAAATAGTATCTAAGAATCATAATCTTAATATTGGAAGTTCTACATCAAGTCCTAAATCTTATGGTATAAGAGAAATAGAAAATATGGGCTACTATGTAGATTATGAAACAAATAAGAGATTAGATACTAAACCTGAGAATTATACTCATTTGTATAATAATGTATTAGTAGAAAAGAATCACCCTAGAATAATGTTTAGGGGAAAATTAGACAGCATGCTTGCTTTAATAGTAGATATACAATACGAGTTTAAAGAAAGGCATGAAGATAAGTTATTAGAGTATTTGAAAAAATATCAGAAACTTATTCATACAATATTATACTCTGAGGTTTCAAATAAAGGTTTGGAATTTGATACTATATTTGGATTGACAGAGGAAGAGATTAGAAAAATATCTCATCATCCTAAAGAGTATTTTGGTTGTGATCATATATTTGTTAATTATAATATGCCGTACACTGTTATAAAACTTAATTTAATAAGAACGGCTGTTAGAGAAGCAGAATTAATAGCCTATAATGCTTTGAAAAATGAAAGAGAAGATCTCATTAAATTATTAAATCGTATGAGCAGTGCTATTTATATATTGATGTTAATGGCATATACTGGTAAGGATGTGACTAAATGAATGAACAATCGCTTTTAATTAACAATATATCTGATTCAATTAAATATGAAATAAATAAGAGAAAGATTATAAAAGTAGAGATATCAGCAAGACATGTTCATTTGTCTCAAAAGGATTTAGAAACATTATTTGGAGTTGATTATTCTTTGACGCCTAAAAGAGAGCTTTCTCAGCCTGGACAGTATTTAAGTGGTGAGAGAGTTAAACTTGTAGGGCCAAAGTCTGAAATGCGTAATGTTGCTATATTGGGACCTACTAGAAAAAATACTCAAGTTGAATTGTCTTTGTCTGATGCTAGGGCTTTAGGTGTTAAAGATATTACTATTAATGAATCCGGATATCTTCAAGGTGCAGGAAGTATAGTTATTGTTGGTGAGAAGGGACGCATAGAAGCTAAAAATTCTGTTATAATTGCTAAGAGACATATTCATTTAAGAACGAAAGATGCTGAAGAGTGGAATATAGAAAATGGTCAGATAGTTAAAGTGAAAGTTTATGGTATTAGATCTTTAATATTTGATGAGGTTGTTGCAAGAGTAAATGATCAATTTATGCCTGCTATGCATATAGATTTTGATGAGGCTAATGCATGCGGATTGCTTAGTCAGGGTTATGGAGAAATCATTTTATGAGTTTTTCATTTGAACATGTTAATTCACTTATAGATGAAACTACTGAGTGTATAGAAAAAGTAAATGATTTTAACATAAATGATAAATTATATGTAGGTGTAGATTTAGGTACAGCATATATTGTATTGGTAGTTGTTGATTCTAGCGGAAAGCCTATAGCTACTGAATTGCAATATGCTGAAGTTGTAAGGGATGGGCTTGTTGTAGATTATTCAAAAGCTTGTTCTATTGTTAGAGAATTAAAAGGAAAATTGGAAAAAAGGCTTGGGGTTGAGCTTGTAAATGCTGCTATTGCTATGCCTCCCGGTGTTCATGATAAATCGGTTGCTACGCATAGATATGTGGCTGAGAGTGCAGGTTTTGAGGTTTTGAATGTTATAGAAGAGCCTGAAGCTGCTAATTATATATTAAATATAAAAAATGGTGCTGTTGTTGATGTTGGCGGAGGAACTACCGGTATTGCTATATTTAATGACGGAAAGATGATATATACTGCTGACGAACCTACAGGGGGAACACATTTTACTCTTACTATAGCTGGTAACTATGGAATTCCTTTTAATGAGGCTGAAAATAAAAAGAAAGATAAAAACAATTCAAAAGAGATATTTAGAATAGTTATGCCTGTTATACAGAAAGTGGGAAGTATAATAAACAGACATATAAAAGATTATAATGTTGATTTAATATGTTTGGTAGGCGGTACAGTTTGTTTAGATGGATTTGAAGGTATTATAGAAAAAGAAACTAATGTTCAGACTATAAAGCCAAAAAATCCGTTTTTAGTTACGCCTTTAGGTATAGCTATGAGCTTAGTAAATAATAACAAGGACTCAGAGTAAGTATGGACGATTTGACATTAAAAAAGATTGTATTAGAAGTAATAAATCAGTTAAATAAAACATGTGTAGATTCTATATTTGTTCTATCTAATGGTTTTTGTTTTCAAAATGAATTGGAAAGTATAGGATATAATTTGAATATTGCTTCTTCTGCAAATGATATTAATATTGATGATTATTCTGCTATCATAATAGATGATTTATCTGCAGAAATTTTATCATGTATATCCAATCTCATATACAAAAATGAAAATACTTCTTTTATAATTAATGCTTTATTGTCCGGTAAGAAAGTTATAGCATTAAAAAATAATGAACAATTTGATAATTATAAAAATACTGCTTCTAGTCAATTATTCTCTAAGTTATTAGAATTAGAAAATATAGCTAAATCTTACGGACTTATTGTATTGGAAAAAAACAATTTTTTGTCATATTTTAAAAAAGATGTTAAAGAAAATGATGATAAAAATATTGTTAGTTCAGGAAATTGTTGTGACTTTACAGATAAAAGAGTCATTACTAAAAGCGACATAATTGATATTGTTAATGATTATTCAAGCATCAAAGTAGGAAACAATGCAATTATTACACCGCTTGTTATGGACTATATTAAAGAAAATAAAATAAATATTCTATATGAATAAAAAATAATAAAGAGGAATTATTAATGGTATTAGCAAAAGTAATAGGAAGTGTATGGGCTACTAAAAAAGAGGAAGCTTTATCCGGAAGCAAACTTTTAATAACAAGAGTTTTTGAACCTGATACTAATAAGGAATTAAATATTCTTGTAGCTTGCGATTATATAGGTGCTGGTATTGATGATATAGTTATTATCACTTCTGGAAGCGGTGCTAGAAATGCTCAGGGTGATAAGAACATGCTGCCTATAGATGCAGTTATAGTTGGTATAGTTGATCAGGTAGATTTAAATAAATTAAAAAATGAAGGTTTATATATGAGCTTAAAAGAAAAAATATATAATGCCGGTATTGTAGGTGCTGGCGGAGCTGGTTTCCCATCACATATAAAACTACCGGAAAAAGTAGAATATTTGATAGCTAATGCAGCTGAATGCGAACCGCTTTTAAAAACGGATCAATTTCTTATGCTTAAATATGCTGAAAAGATAGTTAAAGCTCTTGCTATCATAGGTAAAGAAGTATCTGCAGAGCATATAATCATAGGCACAAAGAAAAAGTATGTAAAACAGATAGAGGCTTTAGAGGAAGCTATTAAAAAAGAAAATGCTCATATAGAAATAAAGGCTTTTAAAAGTTTCTATCCTTTAGGTGATGAACAAACTTTGGTATATAATATCACTAAAAGAGTTATTAAAGCAGGCGGTATACCTTTAGAGGTTGGATGCGTTGTATTTAATGTTGCTACTTTATGTAATATTTATGACAGCTTAAACGATAAACCTGTAACTTCAAAATATATGTCAATATTAGGCGAGGTTGAAAATCCTTGTATTGTTAAAGTACCTATAGGAGCAAATTTAAGAGAGATACTTTATCAGGCAAATGTAAAAGATGATAATAAATATGTGATAGTAGGCGGTCCTATGATGGGAAGATATTATCATATAACTGAAACAAGTAATCTTTCTGTCAAAAAAACAACAGGTGCTTTGATAGTTATTGATGAAGATCATTATTTAGTGAAAAAGAAAAAAGTAAATTATTCTAAAATTGTGGCTATGGCAAAATGTTCTTGTATACAATGCAGTGCATGTTCTGAATTATGTCCTAGAAATTTAATAGGTCATAAAATTCATCCTCATTTAGTTATGCGTTCTGTTGCTTTTGCCGATTTGGAGAATATAGAAAATAATAGTGAGCAGACTTTAGATAAACTTAAAGAAGCAAATTTCTGCTGCGAATGTGGAATATGTGAGCTTTATTCTTGTCCTATGGGTATAAATCCTTCAAATATGAATATATATGTTAAATCTCTTTTGAGAAAAGCTAATATTAAACCTGATAGGAATGTAAAAGATTATGGAGTTCATCCTTCTATAGAATATAGGAGAGTATCAACAAATAGATTGACTACTATCTTGGGATTGGATAAATATTCTCATGTCGAAGTAGATATGGATAATCCTAAAGAAATAAATGTTTCAAAGGTATCTATAGAATTAAGACAGCATATAGGAATGCCTGCCGAGGCTGTTGTAAAGGTGGGTGATTCAGTTAGTGAGGGACAAATTATAGCTGCAGTACCAATTGATAAAGTTGGGGCTAATATACATTCTAGTATAAATGGTATTGTAGAGTCAGTTGATACTGAAAAAATAGTTATAAATGGGGAGAATGTTAAATGAAGTCTATAGGAATGATAGAATTAAATAGCATAGCTAGAGGTATATTAGTTACGGATCATATAGGTAAAGCTGCCAATGTTAAAATTTTAAGATCACACTCTGTATGTCCTGGAAAATATATTGTTATATTCAGCGGAGATGTGGGAGCTGTAGAATCATCTAAAAGAGCTGGTGTTGAAATAGGCGGCGTTTCAGTTATTAATTCTTTTGTTATAGCTAATATTCATGAAACTGTAATAGAGGCTATTAATGGTACTTTATCTGATTTTCCTAGAGAGGCTATTGGTGTTATAGAATATTTTTCTATAGCTTCAGCCATACAGGGTGCTGATGATGCTGCTAAGGCTAGTGATGTTTCTCTTGTTAATGTAAGGCTTGGTTTTGCTATAGGAGGAAAATCTTATATTACTTTGACAGGTAAGGTAAGTGCTGTTGAAGAAGCTGTTAAAGCTGGAATGAGAAAAGCTGAAGATGAAGGTCTCATAGTTGATTATTGTATATTGCCTTCGCCTATAGATGAATTATATAATTCTATTTTATAATTTTTGGGAGTGATTATTATGAATAAAAATAAAATAGTTTACAATACTCAGAATGTTTATGAACTTATAAATTGCAATTCTGATACTATATATGTACCTTCTAATGTTATTTTTACTCCTAGTGCTATGGATATTATAAGATCAAAAAGAATAAAAATAGTATATGGTGATGAAAATTGTGCTTGCAGTTGCGGCAGTGAAGTTTCTAACAATAATGATACTACTGAAATAGTTAAGCAGACAATAAAAATTTTGGTGAATAAATGTAATATAACAGATGAGAAGATTATAAAAATGTTATAGTTGAAGTATTAAAGAGGATTAATTCATAAAAATTTTTAATGGAAAATTTAAATTTATCTATTGGAATAATAGAGACTACAGGATATATTGCCACAATTAGTGCTTTGGATACTTTGTTAAATGCATCTAATGTGATAGTTATAGATAAAGAGCTTATAGGTGCTGGAATAGTTGTTATCATTATAGCAGGCAGTATATCTAACATTAAAGAGGCTATAAAAAGTGCTGAAATGGCTGTAGAAAAGTTAAATGCTAAATGCAGACATACTATCATTGCTAGGCCTCATAATGATATATGGAGTATCATACCTTAATTATTAAAGGAGTTTTTACTATTATGGAAGATATGAAAAATATTGAATCTATTGTAAATAAAGTTGTTTGCGATTTGTTGAATACAGGTACTGCTTCAGGATATAAATTGGATGATTCAAATACACATAAAAAAACATTAGTGAAAAAATCAATCTCTGATATAGATTCTAATAAAAAGAAATACGAAGATAATTCTTATGTAACTGATGTTTTTAATGAGTATGAGAGATGTCATTTAAAATGCTTGTTAATGGAATTGGATAATACAGATATGCAATGTGTTCTTGGATATGATGAAATTTATTTTGTTTTGGAAGGAACTCTTATTATTAATTATGAAGGAAGAAAAATTGAGGCTAAAAGCGGTGAGATTGTATCTGTGTTTAAGGGAGATGCTATAACTTTCTCTACTCCTTTTTATACTAAATTTTTAAGAATTATTAATCCAAAATAATAATTTTTTATTATTATTGCCCATCTAATATAAAATAAGCTAGTGATTAAACTCACTAGCTAGCTACGACTCGCTTTTTATATTTTAATTACAGTATTTAAAAATTATTATTTATTTTTTGTTTATAAAACTTCTTACTCTTCTGAAAAAGTCATTTTTACCATTTTCATCTATAAGTACATATTTAAGCATGAATCTCAAATATGGATGATATACATACATAGTTTCTTTTATTGTGAGTCTTGTTCTGTCATTTTCTGCATCTTCTAATATATATGTCCATAAAGCCGTAAATTCATTTTCTGTTTTTACCATAGATATTTCGCTGTTCTCTATTCTTCTTACTTCTATTAATTCCTGATATGTTCTTCTATTTGAATATGTCTGCATTATTTTTATTTTATCGTTATCTAGTTTTTCAGTGCGAACTATTGATATATATTTTAACCAAACAGGGTAGTTTTCATAATCTATAAGCAAATTATATAATTCATTTCTTTTAATATTAAATATTTGAGTTTTTTCTTTTGAGAATGCAGGAGGTATTCTCTTTCCTATAAAAGTTGGTAAAAATATCATAATAGCCATTAGAAATAATGGAAGTATTATAAATATAGGTACTAAGTAAACTAACATTTATTCGCCTCTTTTCGTTAAAGTATAAAATTTTGAATGATAATATTTATTAAAAAAGTTTTTTATAGTTATAATAATAATTCCGCAGAAAGGAACAGCAAATAATACACCCAAGAAGCCAAAAAGCACTCCTCCTATAATAGTACTGAACATAACAGCTATAGGGTGTATCTTTACTGATTTTCCTAATATCTTAGGAGCCATTATTCCTGAATCCAATATTTGTATAATACCATATATTATACACATTTTTAAAGCACCATGCCACCATACAGGTTCTGTAATTATACCTATAAATAATGCTGATAGAAATGCAGCAAATGGTCCTATAAATGGTATGTAATTTAATAATCCTCTTAGTAAAGCTAATATAAAAGCATATTTAGTATTTGTTACAGATAGCATTATATAACTTATTATAAAAAATGATACTGCTAATATAGTCATTCCAACAACATAACTATTTATAATATAATTTGAATTTTTTATTATATTACTTACAGAGCTTTGCCATCTCATAGGAATTATTTTAATGATTCTTTCTTTAATATTTTGAAAGTCCAGCATTAAATAAAAAGTAACAAATGGAAGTATTACAAAATATGAAAATATTATACTAAATATTGTTGTTATGCTGTTAATATTTTGAAATCTAAAATCTATAATTTTTCTGTACATTAATGTTATAACACCGCTATTTCCAAATAAAAAATCATTTATAGCTTTTGAATCTATTTCTAAATTGATATCAAAACTTTTTCCTACAGTTCTATTTAATTTTTCTGATAATGTTATAAGCATATCAGATATGGAACTGTATATTTTGTCTACATATTGCGGTAATGTTTTGAATATTATCTCAACTTGTTCTATAGTTCTAGGAAGTATAAATATAACGAATATTATAGCTAATATTAATAATGGTATATATATTAACAATACGCCTACTATTCTAGGAATTTTTTTCTGCATCTTTGTTATTAAAGGATCAAACATATATGCAATGAATATACCCCAAATGAATGGTGCAACCAAATATCCAGCCTCTTTAATGACCCATAATGTAAATAGGGCTAATATTAATACTATTGAGGTTTTAGCCCATATATATTTCCAAAAAGGTATTAGGGCTGCTATAAGTATAAGAAATAATATAATAGGGTTTATTATATCTCTAATCAAATAGCAAAAATAAAAAAAGGCAGTAAATACTATGGTAATTAATAGGATTTCTCCGCCAATAACGAAAATTTTATTATGTGTTAAAGAATTATTATCTCTAGAAAAAAAATTATTTTTATTAGTCATATATTTATAGTATAATATAAAGCGTTTTTTTACAATATATTTTATAAAGTTTTATTAATTTATATAAAAATTATATAAAAAATTAAAAAAAGCACTTGCTATTTTTTTAAAGTGTGCTATAATCTAATACATATCGTTGATAAATAAATTAAAGGGCCTGTAGCTCAGATGGCTAGAGCGTTCGACTGATAATCGAAAGGTCGGTGGTTCAATTCCTCCCAGGCCCACACGCTCAGGTTCTTTGTTATTATATAATCGGGGGTTTAGCTCAGTTTGGGAGAGCGACTGCCTTGCACGCAGTAGGTCGTGGGTTCGATCCCCATAACCTCCACATCGGTCATAAAGCCATTCTTAAATATTATTTGAGAATGGTTTTATTATTTTAACTATAAATAATTTTTCTCCGATAATAAAAGAGGAGGATATTCATAATGAAAAATATTATACTCATACCATTAATGATTATTGCTTTGACTTTTATATCATTTAATAAACTTTATCCATTGAATCAAGATGAAGAAACATTTTTAGATGCCGCAATATTCGGAGATGAAGATGTTATAGAAAAAATAATTGCTAAAAATATTAATGTTAATATACAAGATGATGTAGGAAATACTGCTCTTATATTAGCATGTATGGAAGGGCATGTAAAAGTTGTAGAACTGTTAATAAAAGCAAATGCAGATAAATCTATAGTAAATAAACATGGAAATGATGCACTATATTATGCTAAGATGAACAATTATAATAATATAATAAAACTTTTAGAATAATGTTATTATAGTAAAATATATTAAAAAATTAATTCTTCATTTTCTTCTTCTAATATATAGTTTGTTATAATTACAATTTCATCTTTATTATCAAGCATACATTCGGAATTAGGATTTAAAATAATATCATTGTATCTTTTAATACCTATTAAGATTATCTTTTTCTTTAATAGAGTAAAATATACATCTTTAAAAGTTCTTGATTCATTGAAATAATCAGAATATGGAGACATTATGATATCTTTTCCATTTCTGCTTAGAAGACCATAGAAAATATATAGTATATTTGAACTTATAGAAGCCTGAGCCATAAGCATACCTATAAGTTTACCGCTTACTATAAAGTCTCTTACATCATCTGAATATATTAAATTTC
The DNA here is from genome assembly GCF_000223215.1 of Brachyspira intermedia PWS/A. Lineage (NCBI taxonomy): Bacteria > Pseudomonadati > Spirochaetota > Spirochaetia > Brachyspirales > Brachyspiraceae > Brachyspira > Brachyspira intermedia. Next base: position 1,814,571 of record NC_017243.1, on the reverse strand, counting down.
TCTTTTGTATAGAATTTAATAATGATAATATTGCTATATTTAATTTTTCTTTTTTTATTATTTCTCTTATTATTAAAAGTATATTAATACTTTTTACATCTGTGATATTATCCTCTGATATTAATACTATTTTTGTTGTATTTTCTTTTTTTAGTTTTTCTAGCATGAATTTATATTTGTTCTTTTGAGATTTTATCAAATCATAACTTAACATAGTGATATTATTATTTTCTATATATTCTGAAATTTCTTTTATTATTTCATTATATTTTTTTTCTTCACATATTAATAGAATATTGTTTTTATATTTAATAATATTAGGTTTTATATCAGGATATTCTTTTATAGTATTATCATAATTGTTTTTTGATAATATTATTAGTCTGTTTTCTTTTTTTATTATATAATCATAATTAGGTATTAAAATTTGACTTTTATCTTCCTTTGTTATTCCAAGTAATATCATGCCCTTATCAAAATATTTTGAAGCAGCATCTTCAAATTTCCAATTATCAAAATCATGATCATTTTCTATATAAAAGACATTTCCGTCATTAGAAAATAAATCCTCATAAACATTGCTTAGTCCTGTATAAATTATGCTTTGTGCTATAAGTTTATAAAGAATTTCATATTTATAAATTACATGAATAACAAAGTTTTTATTTTCAATAGATTTTATTATTTCAATAGTATCCTCTTCATGAACTAATACACATATATTAATTTTGTTTTCAATTTTATTTTCTTCAATTTCTTCTATAATCTTTTTTAGAGCTAATAATATATTTAGTGATTCTGTATCATCATTATTAATTATTGATATGCTTGATGATTTTGATATATTTAATAGTTTTATATTTTCTATTCTGCTTGTAGTTCCTTCTCTTATTATTATATTAGTTTTTTTATATCCTTTTATAAATGAAACTCTTTTTCTTATTACATCAACATTATGTTCAGATAATATTACAATAGTTTTTACTTTGGCTTTAATGAATTCTTCTATTATAGTGAGAGCTTCTTCACCGTATCCTAAAATAATGGCATGATTTTTTTCCATTATAAATGCATTGCCTTTGCTTAGATTATTTATTCTATCTTGCAAAGCCTTATTAATCATAGCTATAAGAGAACCCCAACCACATACCCCTACAAAAGTTACCATTAAAAAAGTTATAACAATACCGGTATTTCCTTCAACAGATGATATATTTCCAGTATCTATAAACTGCATCAAACTATCCCAAAATGCATCTTTAGGCGGATACTGAAAAAATACTATTATAAATATTGATACTATTAAAAGCAGAATTATAATTGCGAATACTAAAAGCATTAATTGATAGAAAAGCCCTTTATTAAGCATTCTGTCAATTCTATATTTTATATAATTAGATATATCTTTTAACATAAGAAACTCATTATATTTTTTATATATAAAAGATTATACTAAAGTAAATTAAAATTGCAAAATATTTTTTATTAAAATTAAAATAAATAATTTTTATATATAGAAAATACCATAAAATCAATAAATTATAATTATTTTTTAAATAAGATTTCTATATAGATTTTTTACATCTTCCAAACTAGGCTTAACAGGATTAGTTAATATACATACATCTTTAAGAGCATGTGAAGCCATTTCATCTATTGCATTTTCAAATTCTGTTTTATCTACGCCATAGTCTGTTATTTTTTCATTTATTCCTATTGTTTTATTTAATTCTAAAATAAGAGCTTTTAATATTTTACTTGCAGTGATATCATCATCTATATTTTTAACATTTAATAGGCTTATAATTTTTGCATATTTAGCAGCAGATTTTTTACAGTGCTTAGCATTATATTCTATAACATAAGGCATTAATATAGCATTGGCTCTTCCATGAGGCTGCCTGAATCTTCCTCCTAAAGCATGAGCCATAGCATGTATTAAACCTAAGCCTGCATTATTAAAAGCTATTCCTGCAGTACAAGATAGTTCATGCATAGCTATTCTAGCTTTAACATCTTTTCCATCATGAACGGCTTTTGAAATATTATTAAAAACACCTATTATAGCATATTCACTATAAGGCATAGTAAATGGGCTTGAATTAACAGATACATAAGACTCAAAGGCATGAGTCATAACATCCATTCCTGTTTCAGCGGTTATTCTAGGAGGTACAGTCAAAGTAAATTGAGAATCTAATAAAGCTATATCAGGAAGCATTTTATTTGAAAGCAGAGGAACTTTCTGATGATTTTCTTTATCAGTGATTACAGCATATGAAGTAACTTCAGAACCTGTACCGCTTGTAGTTGGAACTGCTATGAAAAAAGGCTTTTTTAAACCGCTTGGCATTCTTTTATTTATTTCCAAAGCAAAATATATAACAGATTTAGCAGTGTCTATTACAGAACCGCCTCCTATGGCTATTATAGTATCAGATTCAAATGTTAAAATTTTACTCAAGCATTTTATAACTATTTCAAAGCTAGGATCAGGTTCTATATCCGAAAAAATTTCATAATCAATATTATTTTTTTTCATTAATTCTATAGTTGAATCACAAGCTCCAATTTTAAGCATATTATTATCTGTAAAAATAGAAACTCTTTTAAATTTTGAAAAGTCTAATTCTAATAAAGCGTTATGACCAGATATTATTTTTGTATTTAATATGAATTCTATCATTGATAACTCCTATTACAGCATATAGGCAGAACATTTATTGGAGCTCTACTAATATTAAGTATATAGGTATGTACATAAAAGTCAATAGAATATTATTAAAATACTAAATTTGTTTCATATTTTTGAGCAATATGTTTGATATAAAACAAAAAATTATGAATGTTTCATTTTATTAAGAATAAATATTTTATTCATTCTTTTATTTTTACTAAAAATTATATCCAATCTCAAATTCCCAAGTAAATGGCTTAGCAATGGAGTATGTAGATAGAATAGGAGTTCTATTTAAAATATTTTTAAAATGCATAGAAAATATCAAATGCTCAAACCATATAGAATAGAATGATATATTGAAATCATGAAAAACTTCTGAATAATATATAGGCTTATATTCAGATAAAGGTCTTGGAGTAGAGTAGGTATAGTAAATATTTAACGATAATGAACTTAATACTTTATTTTTTGGTACAAAGTCATAACCTAATAATGCAGTAACTACATGCTCCGGCAAACCTATTTTTGGCAGTTTATCTTTACCCATATATGCAAGCTGATAAGAATAACCTATTTTTGTTTTTATTTTATGATACTGGGCAAAAGGTATACTATATTCTATACTTGGCGTAACTATATGAGAGATAGCTGAGTCTACATTTTGAGGAATTGTTGAATACCAAACTATTTTATTTGTATATACTGTGTAGGCATAAGATGTTTCTATTTTTAAATTAGTTATCGGTTCTAAAGTAAGTTTAGTATATATTTGATTGTACTCTTCAGGTTTTAAATTTGGGTTTCCAAAATTATTATAAAATAAATCATTGAATGTAGGTACAGAATAATCATGAGAATATGAAAAATATAAACTGTATCCTTTATAAAAGTTTAAGTTAAATCCAACAGTATATGCTAAATAATTATTATTCCTGTTATTTTCAAAATCTTCATGCTGAAATTCATATTTAATACTTGGAAGTAATGAAAATATCGGTGTATTATTATCCCAATAACCAAATGATAATTGAGGTTCATATAATAATGATAAAGAATGTCTTTGAGGTATGAAATTATAATTTGTTTCTACTGCGTTTTTATCTTCCATTAAAAAATCATATCTATATTCAGGCGTTAATTTATTATATAATGTTATTGTATTTGGTAAAAGCTCGTCCATTCTTGAAATATTAGCATTTAAAGATATGCCATGTGATTGATAGTCTGAAATAGGTTTTCCATATTGATAATATGGTCTGTCTACAAAAGAATCAAATACATAAGATAAATTTACATTGTAATCAAGTATATCAGAAAATCCATTATATGATATAGATGATGTTAATGTGGTAAATTTAAACCATGAATCGGTTGTATTGTCCGGAGGTAATTTATATTTTGATACTGCATCCGAATATGATATATTAACAAAAGCCCTTAAATAATCTTTATTTTCAAAATTATATCTATAATCTAATGATGAGTTTATAATAAGTTGTTTATTATCATTAAGATATCCTATTATAGGTTTTCCTGCTTGGTTTGAGAAATCATAATAATAATCTCCGTCAGTATAATAAGAATCTGCTGTAAAAGTTACAATATGTTTGTTGTCAAAATTTTTAGAGAAGAGTATTGATGGCGTAATAGTATTATATGCACCATAACCCAATGATATTAATAAAATATCTTCTACTGGTGTTTTAGTAGTTATATAAATAGAGTTTCCTATAATTTCAATTTTTTCTATCAAGTTTGAAGGTATTCTTCTTAAATCAACACCTGCATCAGCATTTCCTTTAGCTGTATTCATAAGCACGCCATTAACATATATTTTCATGTTGTCGGCACTTCCGCCTGCAGGTTCAACTGTTTCATTACCCATATAAGAACCTTTATTGACGAATCCGGGCTGATTGGCTAATACTTCCTGAGCATTTTTATATCCTCTTCTTTCAATTTCTTCAGATGTTATTACATTATTATTAATTTTTATAGGAGTTTTAGGAATATTTGGAGCAGCTGCATTATTGGTTTGATTAGTCTGAACTGCATTAGTAATTTCAACTTGAGAAGTAACCCAAATACCGCCTTTAAGTTCTCTTATAAGGTAAGTTTGTGCATTGATGTTTTGATGATTAAAAAATATTGCTGTTATAATAAATAATGCTGTGAAGTAAATATTTAGTTTTTTCATTTTTTATATAGAAGTATTTGTATTATTTTATATGAAAAGGAACGGCTTTTGACCGCTCCTTTATTTATAAAGTTTTAATAAATTAATAATTTTTTATATATCCGAAAACAAAACCATATTTAACCCATTGAGTATTTTCATCTGGTTTAACATTCTCATCACTTCCGCCGCCATACCAAGCCTGTTCAGCACCGTTTTCATCTACTATGATCAGTCTGTAACGTATTTCCTTTCCTACACCTGTTTCATTATCCCAATATATAGCAGCAAGATATTTTTTACTATTATATTCATATACTCCGCACTCTATAAATTTTGTTCTGATATTTGCTTTATCAGCACTGTCATAATAATTAGCATTATTGTCGAAGTTTCCAGCTATAACTTTGTAATCATTTGCTTTATAAACAGTTTGTCCGTTTACTAAATTGAACCATAAATTTTGTAAATTAGCTTTATCAGTTACATCAATTTCAGAAGTTTTACTGCCATATTGTATGGCATATATTCCTGAAGTTACTGCTTTTACAGATGATTGAGTATTTTCATTATTATTGTTATCAGGATTAGTTGCAGGATTGGAACATGATACTATTAATGAAAATATTATGATTAATAAATATGATTTTTTTATTTTCATAAAAAACCTCTGAAAAGCTTAATTTATTTTGTTACTATGCACTTTGAATAAACACCAAAATATGGACCTTTACCGCTATTATCAACAGTAAATTTTGAAATAGCTTCTGTCAAAGTATCAGTATAATTACCATCGCCAGAAGCTCCAGAAATTTCTATAGTTGTTTCTGTTAAATTTAGAAAAGCGAATGCATAGTATTTACCTTTTACACCAGGTGCCCAATATGGTTCACTAGTATATTGTCCATATATTATACCTGCAGTATCGCTAATCCACTTAATATATTTTATGGAAACAGAATAATTAACTGCAGTTTCTGCCCAATCGTCTACTTTATCAGCTGTAATATCATATCCTCCATTATAATTATCATACTTCCATTTTTGCTGTAATTTAGTAAAATTAGGGTTATTTACCCATTCATTATCTGGAGGTGTATTTGGGTCTTCTGTTGGATTGTTTGGGTTGTTTTTAGCACATGATACTGCTAAGGCTAAAGCCATTAAAATTGTTAATAAAATTTTGATTTGTTTTTGCATAAATAATGCTCCTTTATTTAAATTTTTAATTGATAGCAATTTTAATAAAGGAGTGCAGGATTTTTTAGTAGTGCACTCGCCTATGTTAATGGTATCCGACTTCGTTAGTAATTTTATAAAACTAAGCTTTACGGTTGCGTGCCAGCGAAGGATTTTCACCCTCATTCCCATATATTTTAACTATATTATATAAAATAAGACTTTTTATATCAAGTCATTTTTATTATCTAAATATAAAAATATGATATAATTTTCAAAAAATGAATTGTTTTTATTTTTGTATATATAAAAAACGTATTGTTTAATAAAATGTAATAATTATATTTTTGTATATAAAAAAATGATTTAGTTTCAATAAAAAAGGAACAGCTTTATATACCGCTCCTTAATATATTTTCTAGTTTTTATTAATAATTTTGAATGTATCCGAAAACAAAACCATATTTAGTACAAATAGTATTTTCATCAGGTTGAACAGTTTCATCACTTCCGCCATACCAAGCCTGTTCGGTACTGTTTTCATCTATTATTACAAGTCTGTAACGGGCTGTCATTCCTATTCCTGTTTGATTATCCCAATATATAGTCGCAAGATATTTTGTACTATTATATTCATATATCTAAATTTTTAATTAAAAGCTATTTAATAAAGATTCCATTTTTATATATTTAAACTATATTATATCAAGTAACTTTATATGTAAAGATTAAAAATATTATTAATACATTTAATATAGACTAGATATTTATGTTACAAAAATTATCTTATATACTTCAATAAAATCCTATATAATAACTATATTTTATTTTTCAAAAACTATTTTGATATATTAATAATATGATAATTATTAATTGACATTATTATTATATGTAGTATAATTACTGTATATAGTTTCTTAAAAAATTTTTTCTATTAAAAATAGGAGTTTGATTATGAAAAAATATCTATATTCTTTATTTATCATAACATCAATGATATTTATTTCCTGTTCTTCAGGAGGTTCTAATTCTAATGCAGCAGGAGATAAAGTATTAAAAATCGGAATACTTCAATTAATAGAACATGATGCATTAGACGCTTCATACAGAGGTTTTGTTGATGGACTTAAAGAAGCAGGATATGAAGATGGTAAAAATATTATTATAGATTATCAAAATGCTCAAGGCGAACAGGCTAACTGTGTAACTATAGGACAAAAGTTCGTTAATGATAAAAGTGATTTGATTTTGGCAATAGCAACACCAGCAGCTCAGGCAGTTGCAAATATGACAAAAGATATACCTATACTTGTTACAGCAGTTACAGATCCGGCAGCAGCAAAGCTCGTTGCTGATAATAATGCACCCGGAGGAAATGTTTCAGGTACTTCTGATTTAACACCTGTAGAAGCTCAAATAGAATTATTAAATGAAATTACTCCTAATTTAAAAACAGTAGGACTTTTATATTGTTCAAGCGAACAGAATTCTGTATTCCAAATGGATATAGCAAAAAAGAAATTAGATTCTATGGGAATAAAATATATAGATGCAACAGTAACATCTGCTAATGAAATACAGCAGGTTGTTCAAAGTGTAGTTGGAAAAGTTGAAGCTATTTATACGCCAACTGACAATATGATTGCAGCTGGTATGGCTACAGTTGCTTTAGTTGCTGAACCTGCTAAACTTCCTGTAGTTTGCGGCGAGGGCGGTATGACTATGCTTGGAGGTACTGCTACTTATGCTATAAGCTATTATGAACTTGGAAAATTGACAGCTACTCAGGCAGTTGCTATATTAAAAGGAGAAAAAAAGCCTGCAACTATGCCTATAGAAACATTAAAAACTTTTGATTTGGTAGTTAATACTAATATGGTTAATAGCATTGGAATAACAATACCAGAATCATTATATAATAAGTAATAAATATTAAAATTAAATAAAATATAAGAATTGAGGGAGAATCTTTAATATTTAATAAGGATTCTACCCCCAATTTTTATTGTAATAATTATCACATATTGAAATCAGCAATAATAGAGGTTTGTATAATGGAAGGGATTTTTTTAGCAATAGAAGGTGCAGCATCTCAGGGGATCATTTGGGGAATAATGACTCTTGGGGTTTATATTACATTTAAGGTTTTGGATTTTCCGGATTTGACTGTTGATGGAAGTTTTGCTTTAGGCGGTGCAGTAAGTGCTATACTTATATCTAATGGTATGAATCCTTTTATAACTTTGTTTTTTGCTTTTTTGGCAGGTTCTTTGGCTGGATTTGTAACAGGCTTTTTAAATACTAAATTGCAGATACCTGGAATATTGGCTGGAATTCTTACAATGATTGCATTATATTCTATTAATATTAGAGTTATGGGCAACAGACCCAATATACCGCTTTTAGGAATGGATACTTCTTTAACTATTATTCAAAATATGCTTTCATTGAGTAAAGTATTATCAGATTTGCTTGTAGGATTTATATTCTCTGTAATAATAATAGCTTTGATGTATTGGTTTTTTGGTACAGAAATGGGTTGTGCTATAAGAGCTACAGGTAATAATGAGAGAATGATTAGGGCATTAGGCGTTGATACTAATGTTATGAAAATAATAGGACTTATGATATCAAATGCTTTGGTTGCTTTATCCGGTGCTTTGGTTACTCAAAGTCAGGGATATGCTGATGTAGGTATGGGAACTGGTACTATAGTTATAGGGCTTGCCTCTGTTATAATAGGGGAGGTTGTATTCGGTAATAGATTCTCATTTTGGTACAAATTGGCTTCTGTTGTAATGGGTTCTATAATATACAGAATAATAATAGCTATAGTTCTTCAATTGGGATTAAAGGCTACAGATTTAAAACTTCTTACTGCTATAATAGTTGCCATTGCTCTTTCAGTGCCTGTAATTAATAGAAAAGTTACAAGAGTAGTAGGCGGAAAAAGAAAATAATATTTGGGGGCGTTTATGTTAGAATTAAAAGAAGTTTATAAAACATTTAATAGAGGCACTATCACAGAGAAAAAAGCCATTAAAGGTGTTAATCTTAAATTAAATGACGGAGATTTTGTAACAGTTATAGGAGGAAACGGAGCAGGAAAATCCACTCTTCTCAATTTAATTGCCGGAGTTTATGAAGTTGATTATGGTACAATATCAGTTGACGGAGTAGATATCACAGATAAGAAAGAGTATGCAAGGGCAGGACTTTTCGGCAGAGTTTTCCAAGATCCTATGGTTGGTACCGCTTCTAATATGGGTATAGAAGAGAATTTGGCACTTGCTAAAAGAAAAGGTAAAAGAAGAACTTTAAGATGGGGTATAACAAAAGCTGAAAGAGAAGAGTATGTTGAAAAATTAAAAAGGCTTGATTTAGGACTTGAAACAAGGCTTCAATCAAAAGTAGGGCTTTTATCAGGAGGACAAAGACAGGCATTAACTTTGCTTATGGCTACTCTTAAAAAACCAAGACTTTTATTATTAGATGAACATACTGCGGCACTTGACCCAAAAACAGCTAAAAGAGTATTAGATTTAACAGAAGAAATCATTAGAGAAGATAAACTCACAGCATTTATGGTTACTCATAATATTAAAGATGCTATTCATTACGGAAACAGACTTATAATGATGAATGATGGTAACATTATATATGATGTTTCAGGTGAAGAGAAAAAATCTTTAGAGATAGCTGACTTGCTCAAGAAATTTGAAACTGCTGACGGTTCTTTAAGCGATAAATTATTATTATCATAATTAAAATATAATTAAATTAAAATATAAAAAATAACTCCTAACAACTATATGAAGTTAGGAGTTTTTTTATATAAATAATTATTATTTAAATCTTTCGCCTGTACTGTAATAGTAAACCCATTTAGCTATATTTTCTGCATGATCTCCCATCTTCTCAAAATATTTAGCTATCATCATTAAGTATATAGCCTGATCAGCATTTTCAGCACCGCTTTTAATAAGTTCTACCATAGAATCACGCATTTTATAGAATAGCTTGTCAACCTCATCATCTTTTGCTATAACATTTTTTGAAAGTTCAGCATTTTTTTCTTTGAAAGCATTTAGACAATTAGTTATCATATATTCTATTATGTTTGACATCTCTATTATAATATCAAGATTTTTTTTATATATATTTCCTTCCAATAAGAATCTAAGTAAATCGCATATATCCTTAGCCTGATCTCCGATTCTCTCTAAATCTGTAGCTATCTTTAATGCTGATGATACTATTCTTAAATCTGTAGCAACAGGGTGTTCTAATAAAAGCATTTTCAAAGATGAGCTTTCTATTTTGTATGACATTCTATTTATGTTTCTGTCATTTTCTATTACTTGATTTGCAAGTTCAATATCTCCATTAGTTAATGCTTTAGTAGAATTTCTTAAAGCCTCTAATATCATGTCACCTGCTTCAGTAACATGTTCTATCAATTTATTTAATTCTTCTTCAAATTTTTTCATTTTTATCTCCATTTTTTATTGTTGTTATAATTACCTAATTTAAAAATAAAAGCTTATATTAAGCAATGATAATAAATTATTAATTAACCGAATCTTCCTGTAATATATTTTTCAGTTCTTTCATCTTTAGGTTTAGAGAATATTTCTTCTGTATCAGTGTATTCTACAATTTCACCAAATAAGAAGAAAGCTGTTTTATCTGATACCCTCATAGCCTGTTGCATATTATGAGTTACTATTACTATAGTATATTCATTTTTTAATTCATTTATAAGGTCTTCTATTTTACCTGTACTTATAGGGTCTAATGCACTTGTAGGCTCGTCCATAAGAAGTATTTTTGGATTAACAGATAAAGCTCTTGCAATGCATAATCTTTGCTGCTGACCTCCTGAAAGTCCTAAAGCATTTTTATTTAATCTGTCTTTTATATCGTCCCAAATAGCTGCCTTTGTTAAACTGTATTCAACTATTTCATCTAATTGAGATTTCTTTTTTATGCCGAATGTTCTAGGTCCATAAGCTATATTATCATAAACGCTCATAGCAAAAAGATTTGATTTCTGAAATACCATTCCTACGTTTTTTCTTAAGTATGATACATTTATATGTTTATTGTATATATCAACTCCTGCTATTTCTATGTTTCCTTCAACTCTGCATTTTGGCACTAAGTCATTCATTCTATTGAAAGTTTTTAAAAGAGTAGATTTACCGCAGCCTGAAGGTCCTATAAAAGCTGTTACACTGTTTTTGTCTATATCTATATTAATTTTTTTCAAAGCCTGAAAAGATTCATAATATAAATCTAAATCTTTAACTTTAATAATCTTATCCGTATCAAAATCAAAGTTTAATTCATTATTTATTTCATTATTCATTTTTTATCCTTTTTTATATAGTCTTAAAATTAATAATCCTTTTTAACTTTTTATTTACAAAGAATAATAAAGCATTAAGAACTATAATCATAATAAGTAATATACTAGCTGTAGCGAAAGTTTGATTGATATATAAACCCTCACTTGAGAACATCCACATCATAACTGAAAATGAACTTCCTGAACTCAAATAACCTTTTGGCATATATCGTACTGCACCAGCTGTATATATCAAAGCGGCACTTTCTCCTACTATCCTTCCTATACTTAAAATAACAGAAGTCATAATTCCTGAAAATCCGCATGGAAGAACTATTTGAAATATAGTCCTCACTTTAGATGCTCCAAGTGCTAAACTTCCTTCTCTTAAACTTGCAGGAATTGACATCAAAGTTTCTTCTGTCTGCCTTATTATAGATGGCAGTATTATTAAAACTAATGTTAAAGAACCTGCTAATATACTTCTTCCTATACCCAATAAATTAGCAAATACAAGCATACCAAAAAGCCCGAACACTATTGAAGGAATTCCTGATAAACTGTCGGTAAATATTCTTATTAAAGATATTAGTTTGCTTTTTGCTTTTGAATATTCAGTCAAATAAATAGCGGCAAAAACACCTAATGGAATTGCTATTATTAATGACATAAAAAGCATCATAGAAGTAGAAACTATTGCAGGAAGAAGCGTCATCTGTGAATTATTACTCTTTCCAAACAAAAGATTTAATGTTATATGAGGAAGTCCTCTTACAAGTATAAATACTACTATAAATATTAAAAATAAAGTTGATACTGCAGTTGCAAATATTGAAATATATTTTAGCATATCACCCTTTATTGTCTGCATTTTCATTTCGTAATTTTTAAAAGAAAAGTTATTAATATCAGTTTTTAATTCTTTATTCTTTTTAAAAAGGCTAGTAAATGAAAATGAAAAATATAAATTATTTCTTTTCAAAAGAGATAGTATTATATTTATTATAAGTATAAATAAAAGTAATACAAAAGCAGTTCCAATCAATGCGGATCTATGTATACCTGTAGCATATCCCATTTCTAAAGCTATATTAATAGTCATAGTTCTGAAATATGAGAATAAATCCTGAGGTATAAAAGGAGCATTTCCAGCCACCATCATAACTGCCATAGTTTCTCCTATAGCTCTTCCCATACCTAGAACTATAGCCGAAAATATACCAGACTTAGCAGCTTTTACTATAACACCAAAGACAGCTTGAGAATGTGTATTTCCTAAAGCTCTAGCACCGTCATAGTAATATTTATAAACTGCTTCTAAATTATATTTTGTAATAGATGTTATTGTTGGAAGTATCATCACTGCAAGTATTATAGAACTAGCCAATACTCCTTCGCCTATATCGTTTGGAGAAATCTTTTTTAGAAATGGTACTAATACAGACATTCCAAAAAAGCCGTAAACTATTGATGGAATTCCTGCAAGCAAATCTATTACCTGAGATAATATCACTTTTAATTTATTTGGTGCAAACATTGATATATAAACTGCTGTAAAGAAACCAAATCCTCCGCCTAATAGAGTGGAGAGAATAGTTATATATACAGAGCCTACTATCATTGGAAATATACCAAAATGTTTTGATGAAGGCGACCAATCCATTCCGAAAACAAATTTCAAAAATCCTGTTTCTTTGAATATTGGAAGGCTATAGATAAATATAAAAATACATATTGAAAATACAACTATAACTGAAAATATAGAACATATAAAAAATACATATTTCATAATATTATCTATTATTTCATTTCGTATATGTTTATTAATATTGTTATTCAAAATTATATCCTAATTATTGATTTTTTGTTTTGTGTTGTTTGTTTTGTTGCAGCTGACAGAAAATAAAAAAGCCGATATACAAAAATCATTGTACATCGACTTATTAATTTTCTAATTAGCTAGCTACATAGCCATTTTCATTTATAACCGTTTTCCCTGCTTCACTATTAATGAAGTCTAAGAAAGCCTTAGTCCCTTCATCAAGTTCAATTCCTTTTTTGTAAATATATAAAAAGGACGATAAAGTTTGTATGTATCACTTTGTATATTTTCTACTGAAGCAGATACATATTCATTTTGTCCTTTTGCTTTATAAGCTAAAGGCTTTATTGTATCATCAATAGAACCCAAAGAGATATAACCTATTTTTGAAGCATCGCTCATAACTGAGGTTTTTACCTTTCCTGTTCCATCCAATATTTCAACAGTAGAAGGTAATGGATTTTCTTTTCCTACAGAAGTTAAATCAGTAAATGCACTTCTAGTACCTGATCCGTCTTCTCTTGAAATAGATTTAGTTATATTGCCTATAGCTGTATTATTCATATAAAGATTGTATAATTCTTCTTCGCTTATCTGAGTAATTTCAGAATCTTTGTTAGCGATTATTACTATACCATCTTGACATAATAAATAAGTATCTAAGCCGGTTAACTCATCTTCTTTCAAATTTCTTGAAGCCATACCTATATTGTTGTTGCCGTTTATAGTGTCTTGAACTCCAATAGTAGAATCTGATGTTTCTACTGTTACAGTATAATCAGGATTAAGCTCTTCAAATTTTGCTGCCAATTTGAACATCAATGGAGAAACTGAAGAGGAACCTGTTATAACTATATCAGTAGCACTTGAAGCACCGCCTCCGCAGGAAATAAGTATTAACATACTTATAAGGCTTAAGAAAATCAAAATTTTTTTCATAATATTGATTCACTCCGAAATAATTTTTTGTTAATTGTGAAAATTAACGCACACCTTATATACTAAAAAAAACATTATGTCAATACAAAAATTGAAATTTAATTTAAATTTTGATATTTTTTTATAAACTATACGGGGATATATATTATAGAAGAATATTATAAAAACATATTAAGTTAACATATTTTGTTGATATGTTAACTTAATTATGTTTACTTTTTATGTGCATGATTCGCAAACTTCTTCAAGTTCGAAATTAGATTTAGGAGTTTTCATATAATAAAGAGTCTTTAATCCCAAATCCATAGCATACTGAATATCGTCCCAAAGCTCTTTAGCAGAATCAGGTTTTACATAATATAAATTCAATGATTGAGACTGATCTATATATCTCTGTCTTACAGCAGCAAGCTCTATTATAGTTTTTGCAGGAATATTCCAGCATCTTTCATAGTACTCTCTATTTTTTTTGATATTAGGTACTAAGCTAGGGAGTGTTTGTATTCCTTCTTCTATAAAGAATAAATCTACTATAGGTTCTATACTTTCTGTTGCTGATACGCTTTTTCCTGATGTAGCAGTAGGGGCTATTGCTCCATGGAATGAAAATCTTACACCATTATTTTTTATATTTTCTGCAAGTTTATCCCATTTCTCTTTATCTACACTTACATTGAGATTATTCTTTTTATTGTTGTTTAATAATGATATATGAAATGGAGTTAATCCTTCTTTCCATTTGGATTCATTGAAAGTTTTATAAGGTCCTCTCTCTCTTGCTAGTATATTAGATGCTTCGTATATATGATAATATAAATCATCGAAAACTTTATTTGTAAATTCCAAAGCTTCTTTATCAGTATATTTTATTTTATTTGAAGCAAGTAAATTAGCATAATTGATAACTCCTATTCCTATAGGTCTGTTCTTTTTATTGGCAATTTCACCTTCTTTAACAGGGTAGAATTGAGTATCTATAATATTGTCGCATCCTCTTAAAAGAGTGTAGCAGAATGATTTTTTCTTTTCAGGTGAGAAATTTACCCAAGACATTAAATTTACAGAAACTAAATTACATATACCTATTTCACCGCTTTTTTTTCTCTGTATGATTTCATATTCTCCGTCTTCATTAATGACATATTTTTCTTTTATGAGTTTAGAAGGGTAGGAAGGTATTACTATTTCCTGACAGAGGTTTGAAGCTCCTACAAATTTATTAACCATATTCTGTTCATTAATGTTGTCTACAAAGGTTAAATATAAGTTTCCTGTTTCCTGCCTCACTTTTAATATTTGAAATAATAAATCTTTAGCTTTTATTTTCTTTTTTCTTATAGAAGATTTACTTTCATAATACATATAAGCAACATCAAAATTTTTTCCGTATTCTTCGTTTAAAAGAGGAGTTTCTTTAGGATCGAATAAAGTTACATATCCGTCTTTATTAACTCTTTCTCTGAATATATTACTTATCCTAATAGAATAAACTAATTTCCTAGCTCTAGTATCTTCAGTACCGCCTGCATCTTTAAGCATAATCAAATCAAGTACATCCAAATGCCACCAAGGAAAAGTAATAACGCATGCACCTTTACGAACTCCGCCCTGATTGAATGATGATATAGTTTGCTCAACTCTTTTTATAAAAGGTATAGGACCGTCAGAACGTCCTCTATTAGTTTGTATTGTTGAACCAGCTGCCCTTATATATGAAGCATCATAAGCTATACCACCTGAAAATTTTGAATATAATGCCATATTTCCGTCTGTCTGATTCAAGCTCCAAGTATCATCAGCAGGTGTGTTTAATATACAGCTAGCTAATTGTGCTTTTATTGTCATACTGTTTGCTATTCTAGGTGTGGCAAAAGTAATTTCATGTCTTGAAAGCATATCATAAGTTCTTTTTATATATTTAAGTCTTTCAGATTTGCTTATTTCTAATTTATCTTTATTTTCACCTTTATAATAATCATCATAAAATGAAAACATAGCAGCTACCATATATGTTATTTGAGGAAGCTCTAATTTTTTGTTTCCTATGTTTTTACAGTATTTTTTATAGAATATTGCAAGTCCTTTATATGTGAATAATAAATCTCTGTTAGGATCTATCATAGAATTTATTTTATCTAATTCTTTATCTGTAAAAAGCTGAATTATATCCTTATCATATATTTTATATTTTATACCTTTTTTTAAGAAATTTTTTATATGAGGATATGAACCTATTTTTTTTAATCCGCATGTTTCTTTATATATTTTCATTAAATAAAGCTTTTCTGCTATTGTATCATACATAGGGTATAAAGGACTTATCATGTTAACAGCAGTATTTATAAGCTCGTCATATAATACTTCTATTTTCATTTTATCATTAATTTTAATATTAAGCCCTTCAAGAAGCTGATTAGTGAAAGCCTCTTTACCTTCAGTAGCCCAATCTATAACTTTTCTTAATTTTTCTTCATTAAAAGGCTCTTCTCTGCCGTCCCTTTTAATGATTATATGTTTTTTATCTTTTGTAAGTTCTATCATAATTTAACCCTGATAATTATTTTTTACTTTGAAAATTAAGCATAAATTATAAATCGTTTTTCAAAGCACCTTTTTGATAAGATGTATTAGTTGTTTCCTGTAACGCAGCATTCTGCTTGTTTATATCTCTATAGCTGTTAAACCAGTCTATAATATCTGATTTTTTCTCATTATACTGAGATTCAACTCCTAAATCTCTCAATCTAACACCTGCCCAATATTTGATAAAGTGTTCGCTTACTGAAGAATTAATACCTGCTACCTCATATCCGTCAAAAAGGTATTTAGCCCATTTTATCTCTTCATTAACAGTAAATTCTGTCATAGCTTTAGCCATATCATTAAACCAACCGCTTTTAAATAAATGTGTAAAACCTTGATCATTTTCTTTTCTAAGTATATTCATTACATTTTTACCAGTAGGTACATGTGTATTTAATTCATCATGTGCTATTAATTTAATAGTCTTTGTGAATCCTGCTATTGCATTGTCATAATTATTGTTAATTGTGAAAGTTACAAGAAAAGAGAATGGAAACTTTACACTTTCAAGCAAATATATTCCCATAAGCAATTTTAATACTGCCTGCTTTTTTTCGTCTAATGTTGCAGTAGAATTTTCTAAATTACATAATTCATCAACATTTCCGAATAATTCCACCTCTTTTTCCATTCTATGTTTTACAAATTCGTCATTATATACTAAATCTAATGTATCTGTTGCCTCATGTCCGAATACTTCAGAAAGTCCGTAAGAATAACTTTCAGCATGTATATTTTCCTCTATAGCTATTCTTGCATATAAAATAGACCATATTGAGCTTGTAACTATTCTGTTTAATATTGATGAAAATCCTGATGTAACTCCGCTATCCATTAAAGTTTGATATGCTATATTGAGTTTAAATGCTCTTTGTGCATCTTCAGGCAATGAAGAGAATCTTGTTTTATCAGATTTATAATCAACTTCTTTTGAGAACCAAGTATTTCCCTCACTAGCTTCTTTCAATTTTCTAGCCACTTCATGACTTACAGAATCTATTCTTAAATAATGCCCAAAATCTCCAAAAAATATTTTTTCATTTTCAGGTTTTTTCTCTATATCTATTACTTTCATATTTTCTCCGAGATCTTTTATTTCAAAATAATTTTGAGTTTAATTAGGTATTCTAATTTTCTTTTTTATATTTGTCAAGGACATATTTTATTTATTTTATTAGATATTTATTGTACATATACTACTAGTAAAAAATATTTTAATTATAATAATATAATTTTTATCTTGTTTGCAGTTATAAAAATATTTTGAATATAATTTATAGATATTATTTTATTGACTTTTATTGTTTATACTATTATTATATATTATGTTAATCTGTATATAGTAATGAGGCTAAATAATGAAATTGAATAATAAAATTTTATATAAATTTCCTATATTAATACTATTTATAATATTATTGTCATGTTCCAACAGCCAGGAAGAAATTGAACAGAAAGAAATAGACAGAGGCGGTGCATTAATAGATAAAATAATATATGAAGTGAGAACTGACATGACAATAGCTATTAAAGATGTAGCAGATGGCAGAGCTGATTTAATGGCGAGCGGAATAGACGGAAGTACATATTTATCATTAGGTGAAACTGATTTAGAGAAACTCGATACTTATGCAGTACCTTCAGGTTCATGGTCTTTACTATTTAATCCAGTACCGAATAAAGCCCCATATACAGTTACAACAAGAGATGGTAAAACTCATTTTAATCCTTTGGCTATAAAAGAAGTAAGATTTGCTATGAATTTCTTAATTGATAGAAAAAAGCTTGTTGATGAAATTTTAAGAGGAGCAGGACAGCCTTCATTTACACAAGCTACACCAGGACAGCCGGGTACTTATAGATATAATCTTATACCTTCAAAAATGGGTATGACAGAAAACGGCAATCAGGAAAAAGCTCTTAATGATATAAATAAAGCTATGGAAAAAGCTGCTAATCTTCCAGAGAATAGAGGAAAACTAGTAAAAGAAAATGGCTGGTGGAAATATAACGGAGAAGTAGTAACTATTAAATTTGTTATAAGGGTTGATGATCCTACAGGAAGACTTCCGGCAGGTAATGCTATATCAGATTTAATAGAAAAGACAGGAATAAAAGTTGAAAAATTATTATATGACAGAAATAAATCTACACAGGTTGTATATGGATCAGACCCAAAAGATTATGAATGGAATATTATAACAGAGGCTTGGGGAGCAGGTGCTACTCGTGCTTGGTGGGATGTTACATTAAGACAGATGTATGTAAGAGAAGGCAATTATATGCCTGGTGGTAATGTTGCAGAGTTTTGGAATTATGACAATAAAGAGGCTTCAAGAATAAGCGATAAGAATTCAAATGGCTGGTTTTTAACTGCTGATGAATATTGGACTGGTAATATGCGTTTGCAGGAAATAGGACTTCAAGATGCAGTTAGAATATATTTAAACTCTCAAACTCAGTTTTTTGTGGCAAATAAAGAAAGATTTAATAGAAGAATGCTTTATGGTGTAGGAGATGGTATAAATGATTGGTCTATAAGAAGTGCTGATATAAAACCAAATAGAAATGGTGAAAAAGTATTAAGAGTTCTTCAGCATTCTGCACAAGGTTCATTATTTATAAGTCCTTGGGATCCTGTGGGAGTTGGAGGATTTTCTGATGCTTATTCTGCTATAATGATAGGACCTTGTTCTGATGCTGGTGCTTCATTTGAATCTCCTTCTACAGCAAAAACAGAATTCATACTTGGTGAGGCTGATACTAATAGTTTAGAAATAGAAGTGAGAGCAGGAAATAATGGAATACCTGTTGGTACTGTGAAAGTTCCGCAAAATGCTAAAATGTACAATCCTTATACTCAGAAATGGGAAGAGGGTTTAACTGTTAAAGTTAATGATAAAGGTGAATTGGTTTATACAAAATCAGATAATCTTACTGCTTATGTAAAATGTGATTTCAAGCCTAGAAGTTTTAAATGGCATCATGGAATAGATTCATCTTTGGTTGATTTAATGTATGGAAGTGTATTCATTGCTAATATAATAACAAAAACTAATGAAAACGATAAATATTATGATTCAGCTATGGCTGGAAGATATCTTTCTGCTATGGACGGAGCAGTTGGAAGTGTTATAAATGAGGACGGAAGTTTTACTGTTTATGGAAATTATTATTGGCCTATGGATATGAACAGACAAATAGGTATTGCCTCAGTAGGCCCCAAAATAGGTAATCCTAATAGAAATACCGTTATTCCATTCGAGATAAATGAAGCTATAATGAAAATTGTTCTTGAAGGTTCTAAATCTGGAAATGTTTATACTATTTCACAGGATCAGTCTTTAACTTCTATAGATGTAAAAAATCCTACATGCGTATCTGACATAAAAGAAAAATTGATAGAAATGCGTGATTCTCAATATATACCTGCTGGAATAGAAGATTTTATAACAAAAGAAGAAGCTGTTAAAAGATATCAGGCTGCTATTGATTTTATAGATAAATATGGACATGCTTATATATCAAATGGTCCTTTCTTTATTTCTAGAATAGATTCTAAAGCTAATTATATAGAATTGAGTGCATTTAAAGATTATGGTTACACTGCTGAATATTGGATTGAAAAATTATCTACAAAAATGAGCAGAATAGAAGATATTGACATGCCCGCTATAGCAAATAGAAATAATGACATGAATATAAATATTTATGTTTCTTCATATAATTATCCTGATAATGCTTTGGAGATGCCTGACCCTAATACAACAGTAAAAGTTTTGCTTCAATTACCTAATGGAGGTGAAAGGGAATATAATGCTGTTTTAGAAAATGATGTATTCAAACTTACCATATCAAAAGAGGAATTAGCATCACTTCCTAGAGGAAATTATATTGTTGTTATAGAATCATATATTGCAGATGAGACACCTTATATAGAAACTAGGAATTTTGTATTACAATAGGGTAGTATATATATTTTTTATATTAATCTCTTTTAATTTATTTAAAATATGTTATTATATTCAAAAAATAACTTGTGGGGAATAATTTGTTTATGGAAAATTTGGATAATAACAATAATTTAGATAATAGTAATGAAAATAATAATTTGATTAATAATAATCAAAATAATTCAAATAATAATATAAATTCTAATATTCAAAGAATAGATAAAGCTAAAGAAGCTGAAGAAAATAAAAAATATATATTTAAAGTAGCCGTAGTAGCTTGTGCTATTGTATTCGTACTTCTTGTAGGTGCTGGTATACTTGTAGGTTTATTCTTATTTGTAAAGAGCAAATCTGATATGGAGAAAATGGTTATAAACTATGAAATATACAGTGAGGAAATATATAAGAAAAAGTACGGAGATAGTATTGTAAAAGAAATGGTTAATAATAATGGTGCTGATGTTAATGAAACAGGTGATAATAATCAAAGCCCATTATTTTATGCTGTACAAAATAATAATATAAAAGCTGTAGAATTTTTAATAGAAAATAAAGCAGATGCAGAAATAGCTAATGATTCAGGAATTACTCCTTTAATACTAGCTATAAGCAATAATAATACAAAAATTGCTGAACTTCTTATAAAAGAAGGAAAAGCCAATGTGTACGGTTCTTATACAGGTAATGATATAGCAAAATATCCAATGTATTATGCTGTTGCTCAAACTAATAAAACTATGATAGAACTTTTATTAAAAAATTCATTTGATTTAAAAAGAGAACCTTCACTTTTAAGTTATGCTATTGCTAATAGTGATGAAAGTATAGTTCGTTATTTAATAGATAATGGGGCAGATATCAATTATAAAAATGCCGATGGAACTACTGTACTTTATAATGCAGTTTTATCGCTTAATCCTGCATTAGTAGATTATTTTGTATCTAAAGGTGCTAAAATAGAAGATGCTGGTGAAAGCGATATGTATGGAAATATAATAATGGCTGCAGCAGGATCTAAATTCAATAATACAAGTTCATCTCCTGTTGATTTAGTATTAGTTCAGCAGAAATCTGCAGACAGTGCCAAAGTTATGGGTAAAATAATTACAAATATCAATAAAAATACTTTAAATAGACTTATAAATGGTAAAAATGCATTAATAATAGCTGCTGGAAATTCATATATAGATACTGTAAAAGTGCTTCTTACAAATGGGGCTGATGTAAATTCGGCAGATAATGATGGATGGACTTCTTTAATGTATGCTGCTAATAATGGAGATATTGAACTTGCTAAAGTTTTAATAGAAAATAAAGCCAATGTTAATGCTAAAAGCTATGAAGAGAAAACACCTCTTTTATATGCTATGAACAGTCCTATAGAATCAAGCAGAAATGATATGATAAATCTTTTAATAGAAAATAAAGCAAACATCAATGTAGAAGATAGTAATGGGCTTAGTCCTTTAACTGTTGCTGTTATGAATAATGATGTTGAGCTTACAAAGTTATTAATAGCTAATAAAGCTAATCTTTCAGTTGTAACTAAAGACGGAGAGAGCTTAATAGAATATGCTATTAATAATGATAATGTTGATTTACTTCAAATCTTAGTAGAGGCAGGTGCTGATATAAACTATGCTGGTATATCAAGTTATACTCCTTTAATGATAGCTGCTAAAAGCGGAGCTGAAAATATAGCTAGAATATTATTAACTCAGAAAGTAGATATTAATGCTGTTGATAAATATGGTGATACAGCTTTGCATATAGCCTCTGAATATTCAAAACTTCCTATTGTAAGAATGTTATTAGAAAAGAAGCCCAATCTTAATATACAAGATCAAAATGGAGATACTCCTTTACATAAAGCTGTTAATTCTGGAAGTGTTGATATAGTAAGCGAATTAGTATTATCTGGTGCTGATGTTATGGTTAGAAATAACAGAGGAAACTATCCTATTGATATAGCTAGAGATAATAATAACAGTGCTATATTTGAGATATTAAAAGAAGCCGAAGAAAAACAGAATAATAATTAATAAAGTATTATACTATTTATACCGTTAATGAAAGCAGTGATAATTTAAATTATAAGCTGCGAATCATGAAGAAAATAATATTATTGTTTGTTTTTATATTTAGTATAAGCCTATATCCTAAAATAGGTATGAAAGAATCTACTATAGTAGAGAAAAAAGACTATGGTTATATAGTATATGCTGAGGATTATTACAGGCTTTATGCATTACCATCCTATTATGCTGAATATGATTTGCTTAGAAATGTAGATTATCTTGAAAGAGCATTAGATGCTCCTTTTGATTTTGTTAATAGAGCTTTAACTATTATAGAAACAGAGGAAGCATATACAAGATATAAAGATCTTATGCATATGCAGTTTAATTATCTTATAACTCAAAATTATATTTATCTTGCCGGACTTTATGACAAAAAAAATTATTATTTCTATAATTCTCAATTCGATGAAGATATAAAGAAAAGTTTTGAATATGCAGTATTTTTCTATAATTTGGCTAAGGAAAGATGGGCGGTTACTAAGGAATTAGCAGAAAAAGTTATGAAAAATAAAGCTAAATTAGAAATGGATAATTTGATTGATAAAGCATATAAAATAGCACTTGGAGAAATAGACTATAATAAAACAGCAGATAGGCAGCTTAAACATATAGATGAAATTTTACAAGAAATGGAAAATTGATTAATCATAAAAAAAATTAAAAATGGGAAGTAAATTATGTTTAAGTCAATGAATAAATACTATGAGATTAATCTTGATAAACTCATAGAACTAAAAGAAATGATATCTAAAGAAAATATAGAGTTAACATGTGTTAATCCTAAAGGTATAAGTATTATTGTGCCTGGTAATTGTTTAGATATTCTTTTACAAGAGAAGGATAATGTTTTATTAAAAGATTCTAAATATTACATATCATCATTTTCTAATAAATTTTTTAATCTTAATAATCCTCAAACAAATAAAAATAATGTTGTTGAAGGATCAGATGATAATAAATTCAATGAATATGAATATTTTTATCATATTTATAAAAATTGTATTTCAAAAAATGAGAAATTAAAATCAGCCAATGATACTCTTTTAACTAGAATGTTAAAAGAAAAACCAAGTAATAGACTTTATTTATTAAAGCCATATTTAGATCAATTAAAGTTAGAAGCCAAAACACCTAAAGTAACACCTGAAATAGCACCAAATATAGAGCGTTTATTGACTGGTATGGGTATTGTTGGAAGATTAGATTTTATAAGACATCTGAAATATATAAAAAGTGCTGGCAAGAATCGCAATGATACAGTTGGTACAGAAACTGAAATTATGATTTCAAGTATAATGAATGCTATAGTAACATATTTGGAAAAAGAATATTTTTATAGAGATATATTTGATAATTTAGATATGCTTGATGATTCTAATATATTGAGTCATAGTAATAGAGTTTGTATACTTATGATAGAATTCTTATATTATTATAATAATATATTTAATAAGGGATTAAGCAGTAAATTAAGACAGGATTATAAAAGTCTTTATTTTGAAAAATATAAAACTATTTTAAGCCGATTTAATCTTGTAAAAAGTATAGATAAACTAGAAAATGTGTATAGACTTGGAATAAGAAAATTTACAGGTTCTGAAATAGTAAGTTATGCTATAGGTGCTTTTTATCATGATATTGCTATGCTTAATATGATAGATTTTGTTCCTACAGATGATTTTATTAAAGATGGAGATTTTAAAGATTTCCATACTGCTAAAGCATACTATTTTCTAAAATATGTATTAAATCAAAGGGAAGAATCTTGCTTATCTGTGGGACTTCATCATGAATGTTATGGTTATGGAAGCGGAATATTGAAGAATTTTTTTGATAAAAAGATAAATGATCCTAAACATAAAGTTGATTTTCTAATGTCTTTCGAGCCTGAAGATATAATAAATGCTGAATGTTTTGCATATTTTCCTGCTAAAATGTTGGAAGTTGTAGATATATATGATACATTAACATTTATGGAAGGAAGCAGAAATAAAAATCCTGAAGAAGTAGTATTTTTTATGAAAAAGATGTTCACAGAAAATAAAATAGCTGTAGATCCTATAGTATTAGATTTATTTATACAATTTTTATCAAATGTAAAGGGTGTTGATATTATAGAGGGATAACATTATAATTTATTTCATAATTATATTTGACTTTTAACAATAAAAATATATAATCAATCTATTATGTATAATGTTATAGTAGCTGGTTCAACCGATTTTACAAGAGATTGTATCTTACAATTAATGGAATTAGATAATGTTAATCTTAATGGAGTAATAGCTCCTATAGATACTAAAAAAGATAGAAAGGGTAATATTATCAATTCTCCTGTAGTAGAAATTGCATTAGAGAAACATCTTAATCTTTTTCAGCCTGAAAGCATAAATAAAGATGATTTCTATAATATTCTGTTAGATTTATCCCCTGATTTTTTAATAGTGGTAGCTTATGGTAAAATTCTAAATAAGAGAACTTTATCATTGCCTAAGATTATGCCTCTTAATATTCATGGCTCTCTTTTGCCTGTACTTAGAGGTGCTAGTCCTGTTGAGCATGCTTTACTTTATGGATTTGAAAAAAGCGGAACTACTTTACAGAAAATGGATATGAAATTGGATGAAGGCGATATTATACTTCAGCATGAGGTTAATATAGATAAAGATTGGAAGTTTAATGATTTATATGATAAAATAAAAGAAAGCGGAGTATATTTGCTTAAAGAGTTTTTCAAAGATACTAATAAGCATATATCTAATATGATAAAGCAAGATGATGCATTGGCTACGTATTGCAGTAAAATCAAGAAAGAAGATGGTAAGCTTGATTTTTCAAAAGATGCACTTAGTTTGCATAATATGACAAGGGCTTTTGTTAGATGGCCTACAGCTTACTGTTTTTACAAAGATGTTTCTATAAAAGTTTTTAATAGTGAATATATATGTAAATTAGATAATAATACTGATTTTGGCAAGATAGTTGATATTAATAATAATGGTATTTATATAAATGCTCTTAATGGAATATATGTTATAAAGGAACTTCAAAGAGAAGGAAAAAAAAGACAGACTGTTAAAGAGTTTTTATGCGGAAATAAACTAGTTGTTGGAGAATATTTTAATTAAAAGTGGAGTATGATTGTAAATTATGGCTAAAGTAAAAGAATTTTTTAATAAAATAATATCCTTTATAAAAAAAATCATCTATAAAATTTTACCTGATGGAATAATCAGTGATCCTAAGTCATTTTTAGTATTTAGAAGATTGATACTTTTCGCTGTTTTGCTTTTTGTTTTGCAAGGTATCGTTGTAACTTTAATAGTATTTATAGTTGTTAAATCTGGAGGAGAATCTTTTGAACTTCCAGATGTTCAAGGAAAAGAAATATTTGAAGCATTTAATTTATTGGAAAAAGAGGGTATGAATCTTAATGTGCAGACACATTATTTTAATAATTACCCATTAGGTACTATTGTAAGTCAGGAGCCTAAAGGCGGAGTAAAGGTTAAAAGAGGAAGAACTGTATATTTGGTAGTTAATGTTGCTGAACAAGCTCTTGTAAAAATGCCGGATGTTACAGGTATGAAGTATGATAAAGCTCTTAGTATAATTAGTAATGATGTTTTAAATACTATGACAAATGTTAATATTCTTCCTAAAGTAACCATAACTGATGATATGTACGAAAATGATGTTGTATTATCACAAATTCCTGCTGCAGATGAAGTAGTAGGTGTTAATACTGAGATAATTTTAACAGTTAATAACAAATAATCTTAAATGCAATAATATTTTGTGTAATATGTAAAGAAACAATCTTTTTTTCCGAATATAATATTGGAGAGTTATACAGTGGAAAACAAAGAATGTGAATTTTGCGGTAGTACTAAGTCTGAAGTTTATATAAAAACAGATTTAGTAAGCTACAATAAATGTTTAAATTGTGGACTTATATATCAGTATCCTGTTTTGAGTCAGGAAGAAATAAATGATATATATAGTGATAATTATTTTGAATATGAGGTAGCCAATCAGGAAAATTTTTTTGGTCTTATGAAGCTCGCTATGAAAGATATAGGCTTTGACAAAATAGAAAGCGAACTTCCTAATAAAAATGTTCTTGATATAGGCTGTGCTACAGGTATGATGTTAAATTATTTGAAGACTAAAGGTTATAATGCACAAGGTATTGAAATATGCTCATCATCTGCTGAGTATGCTAGAAAAAATTATGGTATAACAGTGCATGAAAAACCTTTGCTTGATGTAGGATTTGAAAGTGATTATTTTTCTTTCATACATTTTTCACATGTTATAGAACATGTTCCTAATCCAGCAGACACTCTTAAAGAAATTTACAGAATACTTGCAAAAGGCGGATATTTAGCAATCACAACACCAAATGCTGATGGTATGTTTGCTAAAAAATATGGAGGAGCTTGGAGAGCTGTAATGCCGCAGCATCTATGGCTATTTTCAAAGACTACATTGTCTAAATATATGAAAAGTATAGGTTTTAATATAATCAGTGATTTTTCTTGGGGGTCTATACCTATAGAGAAGAAACCCAATAAAATTATTAAAACTTTTTTTGATAAATATGTTAAATTATTTAATAGAGGAGATGTTATGCTCTTCTTATGTAAAAAAGTTTGAATATGCTGATTCGTTTTGTAAGGAGAATATATGGCTAAAGAAGTTACAACACAAACATTATCAATTGATCCTAATAATTATGAATTTTATTATGATAATCTTGTAAATACAAGAGAAATTTACGATCAAATTGTTGATGTTGATAGCAATGATCAAAATTTATATGAGGAACTTTTAAAAAATTATGTTCGTCCTGGAGATGCCGTATTAAAATCAATTTCAAAACGAGAAGGTGTAAAAGCTAGTAAAAATGTAAAATTTGATAAAATGACAGGACTTTATAAAAGTACTGTTTATGGATATGTATTTTATGATGAGCTTAAATCTGTTTCTGTTATACCTGTTATCAATGTAGCTGATAAATGGAGAGGGGTAATGGTTCTTCCTCCTCAAAAGCGTCAGAAAAAACAGCTTGTACTTGAGGAAATACAAACTATTATATCTCAAATACCTATCAAATTAATGGTTAATTATGATAAAATAACTGAACTTGTAGAGTATAATTTGAAATATGATGAAGGCGTTATGTGTGTCTTTGTTGAGGGCAGAAAACCTATAGATGGTAATGTTCAGAAAGTAATACTTGATTATGATTTTACTTTAGATAGCGGAAAAGAATCAGAAACAGGAGCTATAGACTTTAAAGAGAGAGGTTTTATCCATAATATAGAAGCAGGAGTTCAAATAGCTCACTTTATGGAAGAAAAACCTTCTATTGATGGACTTGATATATATGATGTTTTAATGGAAGCTCATCATGATGATGATCCTTGTTATAAATTAGGCAAAAACGTTGTTGTCGATTCTGATGGTATTACTATTAGAAGCGGTATAAGAGGAATATTAAGCAATCATAATAATACTTTATCAGTAAGTACTGTAGCAGAAATAGATAAGGTAGATTTATCAACTGGTAATATAGAAGTTAATGGTTCTCTTATTATTAAAGATAATGTTGCTCCGGGATTCTCTATAAAAACAGAGGGTGATATATATGTACATGGCAATATTGAGGATGCATATATAGAATGTGCCGGTAATTTAATAGTTTCCGGAGGTATAATAGGAGGTCCTAACAGTACAATTCATGTTAATGGAAAGATGTATTCTCAATTCATTAGGAATGCCAATATAATATGTAAAGGTGATTTATTATCTCAGCAGCTTGTTAATGCTGAAATAGCTGGAAATGATAGAGTTATAGTATTGGAAGGTAAGGGCGTTATTATCGGTGGTAATGTAAAGGCTTTGAATGGTGTTTGGGCTAAAAGTATTGGCTCTATGAGTGAATCAAAAACTACAATTACAGTTGGCAGAGATGCTGAGGCTGATGCAGAGTTTAAAAATATTGTTTCAACAGTTAAAACAAATAAAGAAGAAATGAGTAAGATTAAATCCCTTTTAGGTACAGAGTATTTCAAAAATCCAAAAGCATTTATTCAAAGAATACCGCCTAATAAAAGAGAAGGAATAAAAGATAT
Organism: Brachyspira intermedia PWS/A; assembly: GCF_000223215.1. Lineage (NCBI taxonomy): Bacteria > Pseudomonadati > Spirochaetota > Spirochaetia > Brachyspirales > Brachyspiraceae > Brachyspira > Brachyspira intermedia. The sequence continues at coordinate 1,785,668 of NC_017243.1, read as the reverse complement.
ACTTAGAAGAATTACAAATCTTGTAAGAGAAACAGCTCAATTAGAGGCTAGAAGAGATGAAATGAGTGCTGAATTTGAAAAATTATCTCATAGCAGCATTACTTCTATGGAAGGATTTTTCCCTGGAGTTACAATATATATTTCAAGTATGAGAAAATATATATCTAAAAAGATTTCAGGAACAGAGTATTTCTATTCAAAAGAACTTAGAGATATTTCAGAGAAAGCTCCTAAATTATTACCTTTAGAAGAATATGATTTCCCTAGAGAAATAAAAAGAGATTAATCTTTTAGGTAAATATAAAAAATGAAAATAACAGTCATACATGGACAGAATCATAAAGGTTCAACATACAATGTAGCAAAAATGCTTTATGATAGATTAGGAGGAGAAGTTACAGAGTTTTTTCTTCCTAGAGACTTTAATTCTTTTTGTGTAGGCTGTAATAATTGTTTTATAAAATCTGAAACTTTATGTCCTCATTATGATAAATTAAAACCTATTACAGATGCTATGGATGATGCTGATATAATAATATTAGCAAGTCCTGTGTATGTGTACCATGTAACAGGTGCTATGAAGGCTTTTTTAGATCATTATGGTTATAGATGGATAGTTCACAGACCAAATGAATCTATGTTTAAAAAACAGGTTGTATGTATCTCTACTGCTGCAGGTGGAGGAATGAAAAATACTTGTAAGGATATGGCAGACAGTACTTTCTTTTGGGGTGTAGCGAAAACATATAGCTATGGATTTGCGGTAAGAGAAGTTACTTGGAATAATGTTAAAGATGAAATAAAAGATTCTATTGCAAGAAAGATGGATTTAGCTGCAGAAAAAATAAAAAGGGAATATGGTAAAGTTAAGCCATCTATAAAAACAAAGATATTTTTTAAAATAATAAAATCATTGCATAAAAAGAAAAATTTCACTGAGAATGACTTTAATTATTGGAATGAGAGAGGCTGGCTAAAAAATACTGTGCCTTGGAAAAATTAATTTTGAAACAAGTCTAATAGTATAAAAAAGACAAGACTATAGAATTAGCCTTGTCTTTTATTTTTAGTTATAATTATCAATTATGATTTTTTAGATTTCACAAACAGGAGATTGTCTTACTCTTATTTTTACAGCACTTCCTTCACCAAATATTGAATTCATGTATTTTTTATATTCTTCAACTTTATTTACAGGTATTAAAGCCTGTATAGTTCCAGCAAATCCGCCTCCATGTACACGGCAAGCACCTTCTCCTTTTAAGAAGTCTTTTGTTAGAGTAAGTCCTAAAGCTACTCCCATATTTTTTGAACTTGTAACAGAATAGCAGTTTTGTAAATACATGAAGCTTGAAAGCCCTGATTCATTCATAAGTTTTATGTATGTATTTATATCATCTTTTTTAAGTGCATTTATTTGATTGATTACTCTTTCATTTTCCTCTAAAAAGTGATAAGCTCTCATTATAGCTCTGTCACCAACTTCTGCTCTTAATTTAGAAGCATTATCAATCAATTCTTTTTTAGTTATTTCTCTGCATACTTTTTTCCCGAAATAATTTGCAACAGCATTCATTTCTTCTCTTATAGCAGCATATTCATTTGTAAGTCCGCTATGATCTCCTTTAGCATCAACTATCATAAGAGCATAACCTTTACTTTCAAAATCGTATTCAACTTTTTCTATTATAGGGTTATCATTATCTTTGAAGTCTATAGACATAATACCGCCTACAGAACAACCCATTTGATCCATAAGTCCGCAAGGCTTTCCAAAATAAACATTTTCAGCATACTGCCCAATTTTTGCTATATCAACTTTGCTTATTTTATCTTCATTGTATAGAGCATTCTGTATTTCACCAATCAAAGATTCAAAGCTTGCTGAACTACTTAATCCACTTCCTATAAGTACTTTATTATTTAAAGTTACTGTACATCCGCCTATATTGTATCCTTTGTTTTTAATTCCTGCACAAACGCCTCTTGTTAGAGCATTAGATTTTCCGTACTCATCTTTATTTATATTCAAGTCATTAATATCTATAATGTCAGGAGTATTAGAATAATCAGTATAAACAACTATTTTATTATCATCTCTTTTTGCCACTACTGCCAACTTATCTAAATTTATAGAAGCTGTTAATACGCATCCATTATTATGGTCTGTATGATTACCTGAAAGTTCAGTTCTTCCTGAAGCACTAAAAACATATATTTCCTGAGTTTTTTCTATACTTTCAAAATGTTTTATAGTATCGCTTAATCTGTTATATGCTTCAGATATACTATATGCATCACCTCCGTAAATAGAAGAAAATTTTTCATCCATCTTTTTTTCTTTTAAAAAGTCTTTTAATTGGCTGATATTATACATATTGAATCCTTAATTTTTATAATACTCTTATGATATACAATTATATTAATTTTGTCAAAGAAAAATATAAAAAATAAAAACAAAAAATATTTACATTTATAATATAAATTTACTAAATATTTACTTAATATGTAAAAAAATAGAAGATTTTTAAAGATTTTAGTAAAAATTATTTACAAATATATAGACTTTTTCAAAAAAATATCATATACTATTATCATAATAATTGAGTTATATATGGGGGTATTATTTATGAAATTTATGCAAACTTTAAAATTTAAAATGCCTTTTACTATTATATCATCGGTAGCTATAATGCTTTTGGTTCTTATGATAGTAATAATATCTGCTTCTGCAATATTTATGGAGAGAACTGCCATAAGCGGATTTATGGAAACTGCTGACGGATATAGAGATTTAGTTTCTATATGGATTGAAGATCAGTCAGATTTGACTTCCGTCATATCTAAAGAATCTGAATTTTTAGATTATTTTGAAAATCCTAATCAGTATACTTTATCTATAGCAAGCGGTGAATTTACAGAGCTTCTTAAAGAATTAGAATCTCATTTTTCAGCTTTTGCTTTAATAGATTTAAATGGAAGAGTTGTTTTAGATACGGCATCTAATGAACATTTGAATACTGTAAGTCAAAAAACTATATGGAAAGAGCTTCAAAACAATAATTATAAATATGCCATTGAAGATGAGATTTATTTATCATCAGTTACAGGAAACTATGTGATAGGTGTTTTGGCCGGAGTATTTGATACTAATGCAAGACCTGCCGGAGTGTTATATGCTGAATTAAGATGGGATTCTTTTGTTCAAAAATATTTTTCTGAAATTACTATAGGAAAAACAGGTAATATATATATTGTTAATGAAGAAGGAAGAAGAGTGGCACATAAAGAAGTTAAAAAAGTTAACACTATATCCATAGGTTCTAAAAATGCTTTATCTGCTGCAGCCTCACAAAGAAAAGGTGCTTTACATTATGAAGATGAAGGTAAAAAAATAATGGCTTTCTCAAGACTTGAAAATATAGATTGGATAATGTGCGTTACTATGCTTGACAGTGAATTTTTTGCTAATAAAAATACTCTAATAAAAATAACTATAGTTTTAAGTTTATTACTTCTTATTGTTACATCATTTATAGTTATAGTATATGTTAATAAAAATATATCAAGAGTATTATCAAGAATAGCAAGCGATTTAAACAGACTTGGAAACGGAGATTTAACTGTATCAGCACCAAGTAAATTTTTGACTAACAAATATCAAAATCATGAATTTGGAATAATAGCTAATGGATTTAATAATACTATAGAAAAATTAAAAAATATAGTAAGCAATATAATTGATTCTTCTAATAATATAGAATTGACATCAAAAGAATTAGCAAGCGGAAATAACGATTTAGCTTTAAGAACTCAATCTCAATCATCATCATTAGAGCAAACTGCTAGTTCTATGGAGCAAATGGCTTCTACAATAAAAAATTCTGCAGAAAAATCCGTCATAGGAAATAATATGATGAATGATTCTAAAAAATCTGTAGAAGAAGCAGGACTTATAATAGACAGTACAACAAGAAGTATGGAAGATGTTTATGAAGCAAGCAGAAAAATAACTAATATAACAAAATTGATAGAAGATATTGCTTTTCAAACTAATATATTAGCACTTAATGCATCAGTTGAAGCAGCACGTGCAGGAGAGCAGGGCAGAGGTTTCTCTGTAGTAGCTTCAGAAGTTAGAACTTTAGCACAGAATACTCAAACATCTGTAAAAGATATTACTTCCTTAATAGCAGATTCAGATGAGAAAATAAGAGTAGCAACAGAAGCAGCTAGAAAATCTCAGGAAATATTTGTTGATATTAAAGATAAAATAGAAAATACAGCCAATATAATGAGAGATATTTCTACAACAGCAGTAGAACAGCAAAGCGGAGTTGATCAGGTTAATCAGGCAGTATTAAAAATGGATGCAAGCACACAGGAAAATGCTAGTTTAGTAGAGCAGTCAAAAGAAGCAAGTATAACTTTAAGCAGCGAAGCTCAGAAATTAATAGATGTTGTAAGTTATTTCAAATTGTAAAACTTGATAATATTAAAATTATATTTAGAATGGGCTTGATTATATAAATTAGGCTCATTCTTTTTTATTAATAATGTCTTTTAATCTCTTTCATAAAGTCAGAACATATTATATTTTGTCTTTTGTTTTTTATTTCTATTTCAGCATTGATTATTTTGTTATTTTGATTATTATCAATATCTGTAAGTAATTTTCCTGTTTCATCGCATATAAAACTTTTGCCAATAAAAGAAGCTTCCATAATTGAATTTTTTTCTATACCTATGCGATTGCATAATACTAGAGGAGTTAAATTTTCTATGGCTCTTATCCTAGCTATTTCAAAAGTGGTATTTGAACCGAAATTAGCAAGCACGCATATTAAATTACTTCCATTTAATATTTGCTTTCTTGATATTTCATTGAACCATAAATCAAAGCATATTTGTACCGATATATTAATGCCGTTTATATTGAAAACTAAATCCGCGTTATTTATTTCTCCAATATCAAAAAATTTCTTTTCAAAATCGGATAAATGTATTTTCCTATATATGCCTTTTATATTTCCTTTTTCTATTATTGCAGCAGAATTATAAATTTTATTTTCAAACTTTTCAGCAAATCCTGCAATTATAGATATATCATATTTTTTTGACATTTCAGATAGGCTATTTATAAATATACCGTCTTTTATATCTTCAGCAGTATTTATTAATTCTTCTCTGTTTTCAAATAAATAACCATTAGAAGATAATTCAGGAAGTACTATTAAATCAGATTTTTCTTTATCACTTATATTTTTTAAATGATTATTTATTATATCTAAATTTTTATACTTATCTTTTTGTATATCAAATTCAAAGGCACTAATCTTCATTATAGTCCTTGTATCCTTTTTCTTCTAACAACTTCTTTGTCCTTTTATCCCAATTTTTATCATCGCTTATAACGGATACATATTTTAATCTAGGAGCTGTTTCCTTTGAAAGCATATCTATATTAAAGCATTTTATATTTTCTAATATTAAAATTCTTATTCTAGGATGATTTAATATAGCATCCATATTTTCAAGATTTCTAAGATTAGTTAAAATAACCTTTTTTAAATCTTCTAAATTACTTAAATCAGGAATTTCTTTTAATGTAGGTATATTATTTAATTCCAAAGTTTTAAGTGTTTTCATTTCTGATATAAAATTAAATGATCTTATATTCTTTCCTTTTTCAATATAAAGCTCTTCTAATTCAGGAAGTTTTTTAGGCATTTCTTCCTCATGAGAAACTCCTGTAAGAATGGCTATTTTTTTCAAATTAGGATTCTTATCAAAAGACTCCATTCTGAATGTTCCGGCACCTATTTCTCTTATTGTGCTTCTCATAGATAAATAAACATCTTGTCTTAATGTAAGTCCATTTTCTATATAAACACTTTCTAAATTTTCTATATTATCAAGAGGCTTTAATTCCATATCTTTAGGTAAATCACCATATAGATGCAAACTCCTCAAATTGATAAGTCTAGCAAATATAGAAATATTTTTTAAAGGATACTTTAGTGATGCATGATATATAAGATTTCTAATTTCAGACAAAGCTGTAAGCAGATCATTACCGCTTATATAATTTTTATTACTTTCATCTTTCTCTGATGAGATATTAATAAAGAAATCTTCTCTAGTTCTTAGGAGTTCATTTAGAGTTGGTATATTATCTTTTTTTATACCTATATCATCTACAAAAAGAATATACCTTTCTTTTGAAAGCCCTAAATCGAAAAGGGCTTGATTATCTAATTCTGATATTTTTATTTTCTTCATCATAATTATTTACCATATAAAAAATATGCCATATTATAAAACAGGGGCTATAATTCTGCAAGCCGAATTTCTAAGTCTTACAAGCATAGGCTGTTTAGAATATTCCTCTATAGTTATTTTATGAGAATCAAGCATATCTTTTTTAAATATATCTTCAAATTTTTTAGCTATATCAATATCATATATAACAGCATTCATTTCGTAATGTAAATAAAAGCTTCTTATGTCCATGTTGCAAGTACCACATGATACTATTCTTCCATCCATTACACAGAATTTACTGTGCAAGAAACCTTTTTCATATAAATATATATTTACACCAGCATTGAGTAAAGTTTCAAAATATGTTTGAGCTACCCACCAAGCAACCAATTTATCAGGGTTTCCTGTTATCATAAGATTTACATTCACTTCTGATAATGCAGCATTTTCTAAAGTTCTCAAAAAACCGTCATCAGGTACAAAATAAGGACTTTCTATATAAATACTTTCTTTGGCTTCTTCTATCATTTTAGAATATACTTTTTGTATGCTGTCCCATTTAGAGTCTGCCCCTGAAGTTATTATCTGAACAGGAAGAAATTTATCTGTGAAAGATTGTGGAAATAAATCTTTTCTTATGATTGAAACTTTTTCTTCGTTTAATTCTTTATTAACATATTTTATTTTTTTGAAATGTTTATGTTTATTTTCTTCAATATTAAAAATTTCTAAATCTCTTCCTCCGGCATTGTACCAATCGCATACAAAAACATTCTGTATAAGATTGCATGAATCTCCAACTATTCTCATATGCACATCTTTCCAAGAATTAAATCGTTTTCCTCCGTCTATATATTCTTGCCCCATATTCATTCCACCCATATATGCTACAACACCATCAACTACAACTATTTTTCTGTGATTTCTGTAGTTTACAAATCTAGTCCATAATATAGAAAAAGGGTCATGATAATATAAAAATTTTATTCCATTTGCCTTTAATTCTTTTCTGTATTTTCTGCTTATTCTTTTCAATGAACCTACACCATCAAAAATAAGCCTTATTTCAACGCCTTGTTTTGCTTTATTTATAAGTACATCTTTTATTCTATTTCCAAGCTTATCACTTCTCCATATAAAATATTCCATATGTATGGTTTTTTCTGCTAATTTTAAATCCTGAATTATAGCATCAAATAGTTTGTCGCCTTCATCAAAAACATAAACTTCATTTTGAACTGTAATAGGTGAGTATCCGCTTTTTATTGCAAGCTTAACCAAATTTATATGCTTTCCGTAATTACCCTGCATATTATCAAGTATTTTTATTTGTTCTTTAAGCAATGAAGAAAAATAATTTTTTATCATATCCTCTGGAAGTTTAGCAGAAATTTTCTTTTTTGATTTCTTCCAATCCATTCCAAGAAATATATAAAATATTACACCAATATAAGGCAAAAATACTAAAACTGTAAGCCAGGCTATAAATGAATATGGAGGTCTGTTTTCAAGCAGCATTTTTATAGCTATAGATACCACATATAAAAAAATATAATTGTTAATATATAAAATACCATCTTCTACCAATCATTTAATAAATACTATTCATAGTTTATTTTCTTATGATAAAATATAAAATAATAAAAGTCAATTAATTAATATTAACATAATAATAAATTTTATTAAAATACTTGACAAAAATCATTAGTAGGGTAAAATAAGATTACTTCCGAAAATATTTGTAATGAAGGGCGTTGGTTTTTGGCAGCAAAAACTGACACTCTTTTTTTATATTATAGGAAAATAATAAAAAACAGCATTTGTATGAATAATAATAAAACTAAACCTCAAAAACAAAAAGAATACGGCAGAGAGCCTAAGAGAAAGAAATTAAAAAATAAAGAAAAGTTAAATAAAAAAATAGATAATAATATAATAGACGAAGCTTTATTGTTTAATGGTATAAAAGATGTTTTAGAGGAAAATAATATATATTTACTTGATTTGAAAGTAAGAGCTATTTCTGATAATAAAAAGGTATATGCTGTTATTTTCAAGAAAAAGGAAAGTGTATCTCATACTCATTGTATAGAGACTACTAGAAAGATTCAGGATTGTATAAAGGCTAATGGTTATGATGAGGGTGATTATACTATAACAGTTTCTTCTGCGGGATTTAGATGGAAATTCAATGATAGATATGAATTATTTGAGGATATGCCTATAAAAATAAAATATAGGAGCGGTGAGGAATTTATTACTGCTTATGCAATGTTGAAAAAGTCTGAAGATGACTGCATTATAATAAGTATAACCGATGAAAATAATGTTATTAATGAAAAAAATATAAAAATATTAAAAAAGATATTATAAAAGCAAGATTAAATTGTTAATATTTATATACTATAAACATGTTTAATAAAAAATAAAAAAATGGAGAGTCAAAATGTTTGAAAATGTTGGAACTTATTTACAGCTAGTTTCTGATGAAAAAGATATCAGTGTAGATCTTTTAAAAGAGGTTATAGCATCTACTATGGAATTAGCTTTGAAAAAGAAATATGGTGATGATATAAAATTTCATATTCATTTTGACAATAAGAATAATCCTACTGTATATAAGGGTGCTAGTGTTGTAGAAGAAGTTAGAAATAAAAATAAAGAAATATCTTTAGAAGAGGCTAAGAAATTAGATCAGGATATTAATTTGGGCGATGAAGTTTTAATACTTGTTGATCAGGTTGAAGCATTCGGAAGAATAGAAAGTACAGTAGCTAGAACAGCATTTTTCCAAAAAATTTCTGAATTAGAAAAAAATCTTATATACAATGAGTTTAAAAGAAGAGAAAATCAGCTTGTAAACGGATATTTCCAGAGAGAACATAGAGGAACTATCTACATAAACTTAGGAAAAACAGAAGGAGAATTACAGAAAAAAGACCAATCTCCTAGAGAACATTATACTGTTGGTGATAGAATAAGAGCATATATATATAAAGTTCAGGGCGGTAAAGATGAGAAGGGTAAAGAGGTTCATACAAAAATATTGCTTACTAGAACTAAGCCTGACTTTATAAAGAAACTTTTTGAATTAGAAATACCTGAAATTGCTGACGGTACTATAGAAATTAAAAATGTGGTAAGACAGCCAGGATTAAAAATAAAAGTTGCAGTTGCATCTAATAAGCCTGAAGTTGATCCTATAGGTGCTTGCATCGGTCAAAAAGGTATTCGTATACAGTCTATAATCAAGGAAATAGAAGGCGAAAAAATAGATGTTGTAAAATGGTCTAAAGATATAAGAGAATATATTGCTGAGGCTATAACTCCAGCTAAGCCTATAAGAATTATCATTACAGACCCTGAAAAGAAAGAAGCTATGATTATTATACCTGATGAACAGCTTTCTCTTGCTTTGGGTAAAAGCGGTTATAATGTAAAATTAGCTTCTCAGCTTACAGGATATTATTTTGATATAAAAACAGAAACAGATATTAAAGAAAATCCTGAATTATTAAAAGATATAGTTCCTTTGAATCAAATATTCTCAGATACTACAGAAGAAGTTCAAGCTGCTGATGAAGAATTAGAAACAGCAGAAGTATTTGAAAGTAACTTATATTCTTTACAGGGTATTGATGAAGCTATTATAAAAACTCTCATAGATAATAATATCAATTCTATAGAAGAATTATATAATATGTCTGTAGAAGATATAATGGAAAAAACTAATCTCGAAAAAGATGTTGTTGATAATTTAATGCTTGTAATGAAAGATGTTGTTGAGGTTGTAGAAGCTTCTGATGATGAATACGAAACTACTTCTGAAGAAGTTGTTGAAGAGATAGAAGTGTATGAATGTCCTAACTGCGGATCTAGCATTACAGAAGATATGACTAAATGTCCTAAATGTGGAATTGAGCTTTCTTTTGAATAATACTAATAATAGAGTATGTTTTTATGATATGTGAGGTTTGCGGAAGTAATAATTATACTGAAATCGGTATTATTAAAAATATATGGAAGAATGATAAAAAAGTTTATCAATGCAGTAATTGCAGGCTTTATTTTATAGATCAGCCCACTGATGAAGAAATATATCTTCTGTATAAGAATGAATATCATAATAATATAAAAAATAAATTATTTGAAAAAGCTAAAAGCAAAATGCGTTATGCTAGAAGCTTATCGCAGTTTAATTTCTTAAACAAGTATATTGAGTGTAAAAATAAAAAAGTATGTGAAATAGGTGCTTTTGATGGTTTATTATTGAGTATATTTAAAAAATATGGATGTGATGTTTACGGTTATGAACTCAATGATAATGCCAGAGATTATGCCAAAGCTAAATATAACATTGATTTAGAACCTAACTTTTTAGAAAGTGAAGAAAAATATGATATAATAATGCTTTCGCATGTTATAGAACATTTTAAAAATCCATTTGAAATATTATTAAAAATTAAAAATATGCTTAAACCTAATGGATATTTATATATTGAAGTGCCTAATTCTCCTATGAAAGATCAATGCAGTTATGATATGCTTATGAGATATTTATCTACTGAGCATATTGTAAATTTTAATAAGGACAATCTTATAAAATTTATAGAAAAATCAGGATTAAATATAATAGAATGCAATTACAGTAATTATAAAGTTCCTGTAAATAATGAATTACTTAGAGCAAATATATTAGAGGGTAGTTTGCCTAATATGAATAATATGTTTTCTTTTTCTATTTTCGCATTAAAAATGCTTATTTCTCCAAAATCTATATTTATAGATTATAGTGATAATAATAACATATGGTCTTATGGAGAAAATATAAGAGTCATATCAAATCTTAAAAATTAAAGAATTTTGTACAAAAATTTATCATTATTTTTGACTTTAGGCACATAATTTAGTATATTTAAAATATATACTAAATTTCTATAAAGGTTGTCATTATGAAAAATAAATTAATGATCAAATTTTTAGCTCCTTTCATAATATTTCTTCTGTTGTTATTCGTTGTTATATATATTTTTTATAAGCCTTTATATAAATCTAGATTTTTAAGAGAAAAGAATCTTCAAGCATTAGAGGCAAAAACTAGAACAGAAGGATATGTTGAAGAATTAAAAAATACTATTTATGTTATGGATGCATATTTATCATCTAATCCTAATTGGGAGGAATTTGGTAATTTTATTACTAATGTTCAGAAACTTAATGAAGGTTATTTGAATGTATATTTTGGAAATAGCACTCCATATCCTCAAGGTGGAGTTTTTATGAATACTTTGGAAGTTTATCCCCGTACTTATGATCAAACTTCTAGAGATTGGTATAAAGATTCTGTAGCCACTAATAATATAATGATTAGTGATCCTTATATAGATTTTGCTGTTAATAAACTTACTATTACATTTGGAAAGGCTGTTTATACCAATGGAAGTTTAAAAGGCGTATGTGCAATAGATTTTGCGAATATAAATACCATAACTGAAAGTTTAAAGAAAAATTTTGAAGATGAAATTTATATAGTTTCTGATAAGGGTATTTTTATGACTCATGATAATAAAGATTATATCCTAGATGAAACTAATAATTTATTTACATATCCTATATTCGCTGATTTTAAAAATAATTTATCATCTCATATAGGTGATTTAGATATAATAGGTAATGAATGGTATTCTATTAAAAAAACTGATAATGCTCCTTGGATACTAGTATTTAAAGGAAGTGCCGATATATTTTATTCTCAATTCAGATTTTTAATGCTAAGCTTCTTTTTATGTATATTTTTACTTATAGTATTAGAATTTCTTTTAGTTGCTAGAATAGTAATACCATTATCAAATAATTTATATCATGCTATTACAATAATGACATTGATGCAGGATGGAAGATTTGACAGTCAATTTGAAGAAAGAGATTTAAAAAGAAAAGATGTTTCAGGTACTTTAGCTAATTCTATTAATGATATGCAGCATATAATGTATACCATTGTTTCTGAATTGAAGGATAATATATCATTAATTAATGATTCTTCTGAAAAGATATCAAGAGGTATAGATAATTTATCAGATAGAACTTCTTCTCAGGCTGCAGCTGTTGAAGAGATAACTAGTTCTATAGAAAATTTACTTACTGCTATTTCAAGTACTTCCAAAAATTCTTATAATGCTAAGAATATGAGTTCTAAAGTTACAGAGTCTACACAGAATGGGGTAGCTGCTGTTAATGAAATATCACATAATATGATTGAAATTTCAGAGTCTAGTAAAGAAATATCAAATATCACAAAGTTAATACAATCAATAGCTTTTCAAACTAATATATTAGCATTAAATGCGGCAGTTGAAGCTGCACGTGCTGGTGATCAAGGAAGAGGATTTGCTGTTGTTGCTTCAGAAATAAGAAGTTTAGCACAAAATGTTAATGAAGCTGCTGGAAATATTACAAGCATTATAGAAAATACTGTTTCAAAAATAGAGGTTGGAGACGAATCTGTAAGAAAATCTTTGGATATACTTGTAGAAATAGAAAATTCTGCTAAAGAAGTTGCTGATATATTGATTCATATATACGAGGCTACATCTGAAGAGGAGGAAAGTGTAAAACAGATTAATACAGCTATGAATGAATTAAATAAAATCACTCAGGAAAATGCTGAATTAGTTAATGATAGTTCCTTACTTGGAAAAGATGTTGTTAATGGAACAACTAATTTGTCATCTGAATTAGAGTATTTCAAATTGGATAAAAATTTCAAATAAATAAAATAAAAAGAGTATGCCGAATGTGAAAGCATACTCTTTTTATTATTACTACTAATATAAACTCAATTAAAAATATAACAATTTTATTAATTAGTTATGAGCCTATAATTTATTTACTAATTATATTTTTAAACCTTTTATTATTTCGCAAACTTTATCTACTTTATCCATACTTATATCTCTATGAGTTACAAATCTTATTTTATAATCTCCGAAAGAACTTGCTTTAATACCTTTTTCTGAAAGTTTTGATAATATTTCTGATGATAATTTTTTAGTATCGGCTATAACTATATTAGTTTCTACATTTGCTAAATTAAGAGTTCCTATTCCTGACTCAATTATTGCATTTGCTATTTTTTTTGCTTTTTGATGATCTTCTTCTAATGAAGGTATATTATTTTCTAAAGCATATATTCCTGCAGCAGCCATAAGTCCTATTTGTCTCATTCCTCCGCCTATTAATTTTCTTATTCTAAATGCTTCGTCGATGAAATCTTTATTAGAACATATCATAGCACCCATCGGAGAGCCTAAGCCTTTAGATAAACAGAAAGTTATTGAATCAGTATTTGAAGCTATTTCTTTAACAGATACTTTATTAGCTATAGAGGCATTAAAAATTCTTGCACCATCCATATGAAGATGAACATTTTTTGATTTAGTGAAGTCATGTAATTCTTTCAATACTTCTATAGGATAAACAGAACCGCCATGTCTATTATGAGTATTTTCTACTTCCACTATATTAACAGATGACATATAATAAGGCTGTTCATTTAAATAATTTTTTATAATATCTTTAGTTAATATTCCTCTTTCAGCTTTAACAGGTAATGGTATTATTCCGGCCAAAGATGAAACACCGCCAAGTTCATAATGTATTATATGTGATTCTTCTTCTAAAAGTACCTGTCTTGTTTTTCTTCCTAATATCATCATAGGTATTAAATTACCCATAGTACCGCTTGAAACAAATATTGCTTTTTCTTTTCCTGTTATATCTGCTGCCATTTCCTGAAGTTTATTTACTGTAGGGTCTTCCATATACACATCATCACCGCATTCTGCATTATATATTGCTTTACGCATTTCTTCGCTTGGTTTTGTTATTGTGTCGCTTCTTAAATCATAAATTTCCATTTTTAATTGCTCCGTATATTAAAAATATATTTTTAATGCAATAATTTTAATTCTTTTTTTATAAATTACAACTATTAAAAAATAATTGAAATAATTTATAATTCTGTCTATAATAATTCAATATTTTATATTAAGGATAATAATCTATGATAAAGAGATATACTAGAAAAGAGATGGGAGAACTTTGGAGCTTGCAAAATGAGTTTCAGGTTATGCTTGATGTTGAGATTGCTGCTTGTGAGGCTATGGCTGAAATAGGAGAGATTCCTGCAGAGGCAGTAAAGAATATTAAAGAAAAAGCAACTTTTACAGTAGAGAGAATTGCTGAAATAGAAAAAGAAACTAATCATGATATTATATCATTTGTAACTGCTGTTCAAGAGAATGTAGGTGAGGGCGGACAATATATACATAAAGGCTTAACTTCAAGTGATGTTAAAGATACTGCATTAGCTGTTATGATGAAAAGATCTGCTGAAATTATATTAGATGATTTAAAAAGATTATCAGAAGTATTATTAAGAAGAGCCAAAGAACATAAATATACTCCTTGCATAGGACGTACTCATGGTATACATGCTGAGCCTATGACATTAGGTTTAAAATTTATTTTATGGTATGATGAGAATGAAAGAAATATAAAAAGGGTAGAGGAGGCTAAAAAACAGGTTTCTGTTGGTAAGCTTTCAGGTGCAGTTGGTACTTATAGTAATATTGACCCTAGAATAGAAGAAATAGTTTGTAAAAAATTAGGTATAGAAGCTGATAAAGTTTCTACTCAAATAATACAAAGAGACAGACATGCACAGTATCTTACAACTTTAGCTATTGTTGCTAGTTCATTAGAGAAATTTGCTACAGAGATTAGAAACCTTCAAAGAACAGATATAAGAGAAGCAGAAGAATATTTCAGTGAAAAGCAAAAAGGTTCATCTGCTATGCCTCATAAAAGAAACCCTATCACTTGTGAAAGAATATCAGGTTTAGCAAGAATAGTAAGAGGTAATGCTTTGGCTTCTATGGAAGATATTACACTTTGGCATGAAAGAGATATAAGCCATTCATCAGTAGAGAGAGTTATACTTCCAGATTCTACTATTGCAGTTGATTATGCTATTAACAAATTCATTGATATAGTAGATAAGCTTTTAATTTATCCTGAAGCTATGAAAGCAAATATTGAAAAGACAGGCGGTTTAATTTTCAGCCAAAGAATTTTGATAAGCTTAGTTAATAAAGGCATTGACAGAGATAATGCTTACAGATGGGTACAAAGAAATGCAATGAAAAGATGGCTCAATAATGAAGACTTTAGAGAGAATGTTCATAAAGATGAGGACATTACAAAATATTTAAGCTCTCAGGAAATTGACGACTGTTTTGACTATGCATACTATCTAAGAAATATTGATGTTATAATGAAAAGATTCGGAATATAATTTTAATTAAATAAAATAAAAGAATGATAATTGATTATATAATAATTAGTTATCATTCTTCTTTATTGCATAAATTTTAATTATTAGACTTGTTTCAAAACTATTGATAAATAATTTTTTAAGTTTGTCAACTGATTCACTTTATGTAGAATTATCAACTTTTTTGCTGCACATTCTCTGCTAGCTTCGCCAAAGTTGCTGCCGCAGGCACGCTTTGTGAAACGCAATTACTATAACTTTATATTTTAATGATGTTTATTAAATGTATGATATATACTAAAAATTTTTAACTTTGTCAATTTTTATATTGTTCTTTTTCCCGCCGCAAAAAGAACCAAAAAGTGCAAGTATAAAATTAGTACTAAAGCATACTAAGATTGTATTACATGTAATATAGTTTATTAAATTAAGCTTAAATATAGCCTTTTTTGCTTCTTTGGGGCACCACCGAGTAGGTGCCTTCCTATGGCACGCAGAGCGTCGGCAAAAGAAGTGGTGGTGTGGCACGACTGTGTGCTTCGCAGCAAAGCCCTGCAAATATTTTAAATTTAAAAAAATATTTTTGACAAAATATAGTTGTTTAGTTATACACTGATTATACTAATAATTATATAACTAATTTTATAAATAGTTTTGAAACAAGTCTATTTTATAATAAAGCTAGTAAATAAATTCTAGTTAATTATAATTTTATTTTGCACTTTTGTTTTTATTATTATTTTTTATTCAAAACTCTTGAGAAACAATCTAAATTATAATCAGCAAAATCCTGTTTATCTTTCATATGATAAGCAAGCCCTGCAACCATAGCAGCATTATCTGTCGTGTATTTTAAAGCAGGTAGATAACATTCAAAGTCTTTAGAGTTTCCAAATCTATCTCTCAAATAACTATTGCATGCCACTCCGCCGGATAATGTAACTCTTTTAATACCGCTTTTTTCAGCATATTTCAAAGTTTTGATATATAAAGGCTCTATTGCACTTATTTGAAATGCAGCAGCTATATTTTCATTAGTTGCTTCGTATCCTTCTTTAAGATATTTTTTTGTAGAATAAACGCATGCAGTTTTAAGTCCGCTGTATGAGAAATTAAATTCATCTATTCCGTTTAATAATACAATAGGATATTTTATTGCTTCTTTGTTTCCTTCTTTAGCTAATCTGTCTATTATAGGACCGCCCGGATATCCTAGATTTAAAAACTTTGAAACTTTATCATAAGCTTCACCTACAGCATCATCTAAAGTAGTACCTACAACTTTATATTCACCGTAATCATGCACTTCGGTTATTATAGTATGTCCTCCAGATACAACTAATGCTATATAAGGAAACTCTATATCATTTGTAAGATGAGGCGAGTAAATATGTGCCGCTATATGATCCAAAGCTAATAATGGCTTGTTTAAAGAAAATGCCAATGATTTTGCACTTGCCACTCCAACAAGTAAAGATCCTAAAAGTCCGGGTCTGTTGGTAACTGCAAATAAATCTATATCATCTAAAGTGGTATTTGCATCTTTTAATGCTTTATCTATTACATAGAGTATGGCTTCCAAATGTTTTCTTGCAGCAATTTCAGGAACTACTCCTTGAAATTCTTTATGTGCATCTATTGATGAGCTTAATACTGAAGAAAGTACATTTTTTCCGTCCTCAACTATAGCAGCAGAAGTATCATCGCATGAAGTGTCTATACCTAATATTTTCATTTTATCTCCAATATCAATTTATTCTATTTTATGTTAAAATTATTACGAAAATGTTTCTATAATATATATTTTTTATATTATTTGTAAATAGTTTATTTTGATTAATTTATAAAACATGTATAGAGAGTAAAGCATGAAAGATAATAATAAAATTTTTGATTATATGACTGAAGATGATAATATTAAAAGAGTTAAAATATTTCATTCTATAAGAGGAAATGCTCAGAATTTTGGAGAAATGCCTCCTATTGATTTGCAAATAGATTTAGATAAAGAATATAAAGAATACAAAAATGAAAAAGAAAATAAAATAGATAATGTTATAAAGAAATTAAAAAATATCATATTATCAAAGTTTAAAGAAAAAAATATAACTAAAGATTATCCTATAGTACTTTATGCAATAGCTCCTAATAGCATACTTGTTTCTATTGCTTATATATTAGAGAAATACGGATATAATTTTGTTTTTCTCCCAAAGCCAAAAGATTCATTATCTTGGGGATTTAAAGATATAGAAATAGATGAGCCTGAATTAAAAAGTTTTGTAGAAAGCAAATCAAATGTTATGAGAATAGATAATATTAATCACCCAATAGGAATAATATTATCAGGACAATCAAATATTAATGATATAGAACAAGTTTATAAAGATGATAAAAATCTTATTCTTAATAAAGGATTCGATTATTCATACAGCAATATCATCACAATAACACATCAAGTAATATTAGAAGAGCATTCACATAAAAGTTTGGTAAATAAAAGATGCTATTATTTATTTACTAAAAAGATAGATGAAATTTTTGATGATATAGTAAAATATAGAAATTTAGAAGAAGTTCATATATTAAGTTCCATACCTGCTAATGGACTTTTATATGTAGGACAAAAAATGGCTGATTATAAATATGATTATTTAACATTTTATATATATAATTACAGCAGCGACAATAACAGATATGAACTCGGGGCAATACTTAATAGCAATTTATTAGAATACTAATTTATTTAATGTTTAGTATTTCTGATAGATATATTTATTAATTTATATTAATCTGAAAAAATTCATTTTTCAGATTAATATAAAAACTTTTTATAACTGCATAATATAGTAGGTATGCAATCATAAAAAGTTTAAAATATAATAATATATACTGAAAATTTTTAATTTTAACGAATTTTCTAAGACTTTTGAAAGCGGTACGAGTTTTAGAATTTTCTCTCGAAATACAAATCAATAAATTAAAAAATCTAGTATGCGTAAAAAGCATACTAGATTTAAAACAACAACAATTCTCAAAAATATCGACAATAATAGCAACTAAAAAGTTATGCTTGACTTTTTTAGATAAAGAACAGAGTTTATTTCATCAATTAGCGTTCCTGCTAAAAAATATCAAAAACAAATGCAGTAAAAATTTATTTAAATCATTTAGGCAGTTCTTTGCTTTAATAATTTTTATCACTGCAGAAGGAGGAATATTTTTTTAAAAATACAATCACAGAGGCGGTTTAATGTTAGTACGAAAATTGACTTATAAAAATATATCAGGCGGAGTAAAGTAATGGCAGAGTTAGAAAAGTTTTCGGCACTTTACGGAAAAATAGATTATCCTGCAGATCTGTTGGCAATACCTTTTGAAATTATGGAATACAGAAACAGATTAGGATTATCATTAAGTGAGTTTGAATTTATATGCTGGATATTTCATTTAACAAACAAAAATATACAATACATAAAAGACAAATATATAACTAATAAAAAAACTAATTTTACAAGACAAAGAAAAAGTTTAAAAGCAAAAGGCTATTTAAAAATAAAAATAGCTACAGAGTATAAAGACAAAAAAGTTATAAGAAAAGCTCTTGTATATGATTTTACTAGTCTGAAAAATAAAATTGAAGAGCTGAAAGAGGAAGATAAAAAACTTCAGAATCTCGAAGCTCCTGTTACTGTAATATATGATGAACCTAGTTTGTTTAATGAAGATGTAGAGGAAAATCCAATATATCCTGTCAAACTTTTAACTGATGATAAAGAAATAAAAGAGCTTCAGCTTCAATGTGATTTTTTAGAAAAGTTTAAAAAATTGTATGAAGAATTATTGCTTGAAAAATTAGACTACTCGACAAGAGCTCCTTATAAAATGCATTTAATAAAAATCTTTAAAAACAGAGTAAATAACAATATTGATGATGTTTTAGAAATTACAAAAAATGCATTTTATAAATTACCAGTAGAAAAAAGATATGCTATGAAACTGCAGGATTTATTGAAAATGGCTTTATGCCAAAAAAATGAAAGTACAAAAAATAATGATAACAAAGAAAATAAAACTCAAAGCGAAGAAACACAGGAAACAAAAAAGATATCAATACCAAGCGGAATTGATAAACTTAATTATTTATTAAAAATTATAGAAGAGGGGGGAAACTTCGATGAGGCGTATTCACAAATTGCAAATTGCGGATAACAGTTATTGTCTGCAAAGCTACAAAAAATATTTGGAAGAATTAAAAGAAACAGCAAGGGACGGAAAAGACCCAAATTGTACTAAATGCGATGAGTACCGATTTGTAAAATCTCCAGATGATTTAAGTTTTTCAGGAAGAAGCTACAAACTGCCTACTATGTGCGACTGTGTCAGCGATGAAAAAAGTAAAATATCAGAAAAGATAGAAAGAATTGAGAGCATTATCAAAACATATAATTTATTATTTGGTACATTAGACAATGAAATGACTTTGGATCTTTTTGCAGAAAGATTTAATCAAACTGAGCTGATTAATTCTATAAAAAAATATTTGAATGTAGGAAGTACAATGTCCTTATATTTCAGAGGTAAAAGTGGAACAGGCAAAACTACAATGCTTAAAATGTTATGGCAGATATACGCTATTAATAATATAAAAGTAATGTATATGAAAGCAAGCCATTTTGAAGATTTACATAAAAACTTATTTAATCAAAATGCTAAGGATAAAGATATGAAAGCTACTATTGATAAAAAAATAGATAATGCCAAAAATGCAGATATTATTATGATAGATGATATTGATAGCGTTGGCTTTCATTACGCTATCGATGGATACTATAAAATATTTGATAATATAAGAAGCGGAGAAAAAACAGTTATTCTCACATCAAATAAAAGTTATGATGATTTATTAAAAGGTTTGAATAAAAAAACTGATGCTGAATATATCAAAGGAAGACTTACAAGCCGTCTTCTAAACTTAAAAGTAGTAGATATAGAAATGCAGAAGTTTAAAATCAAATCTAATAAATTAGCATCATAGGAATAAGGAGTTTATTATGCAGCTATGCAGAAAAATGAGAAATACTGAAATTGCTATATTTTGGGATGGAAATATAACAAAAGATATAGAGTTATTTGAAAGTCTAGGATTAATAAAAATCATAGATAACTACTCAAAAGGCATATATGAAAAGGACCTATATGTAAAGGTAGGAGAATATAAAGCTAAAGATGTTTATATAGAGGAAGAATTAAAAGAAAAATTAGAGATAAAAGATTGCGGTTATGCAAGAAGCTGTTATAAATGGCAGAATGTACAATTATTCAATTGGATTATATTCAGCGATATATATATTTTTAACGGAGCTATAGAAGATACAGAAAAAGCTAAAGCTAAAGTTGTAAGTCATCAATCTTATATAGAAAATTACAGAATGAAAAAAGTTGATTTGACTAAGCCTTTAGATTTATTTCATAAGCTAGAAGAATCAGAATTAAATTAGTTTTTATAATTAAAGTCTTTTTGATCAACAATAAATAAAGGATAAGAACAATGAGAGAATTAAACTTTATAGAAGATAATGGTCTTTTTGGTATAACATTCAAATCTGATGATAAAGCAGAAGCCAACACTGTTATGAATGCTATACAAAGATTTATTTCAAAAATTAGTAATAAAGAAACTAAAGAAAATATTGATTTTTCTATATGCCCTACTGGGTAATACGAAGGTACTATATGGATTTTTATAAATACTATTTCATTAAAAAAATATCTCTCGGATTATAATTTACCAGAAGGATATAGAAATAAAATTATTGAAGAATTAAAAAACGAGGTGAATATCTTGATGATACAAATATAGAAAAATTAAAAGAACAAGTAAAAGAAATATCAAAAGGTGAACAGTATACTATTTTAAGTGATGAGGCTTTAGAACAAATATCTTTATTAGAGAGTGAAATAAAAAAGATAGATAATAATTACAATGAAACTGCTAAACACATTTTACAAGGCAGAAAGTTTATGCGACAGCACGCCTGCGGCGACCGTAGCCGTGAACTTGAAAATAAAATAACAAAAGGAAGAAAGTTATCTGAACTTACTCTTGAAGAACTGAAAGAATTAAAAGAAATAACAATGCTTGATAATTATGACGACTGTCCGCCTGCGGCGAGAGAAGATATACAAAAAGAAATTGATAAAAGAAAAAATAAAACTATTGGTACTACATTTGAAGAACAAATAAAATCTAACAATGAAATAATTGATTTCTCAGAAGATGAAAATAATTCAAATTATAGAATAGATGAGGAAAATGAAGAAGATCCATTAAGTTCAGGTGTAGATGAAGATAATATAAACAGATGGGACTTTGATTCAGACGGAGATAAAGTGGATAGTGAAGGCAATAAAATGCTTTTTGCTGATTAGGAGTAAATCATGAAAAAATTAAAATCATCTAAATATAAAAACTTATATGACATATTACAAAGTGTTTCTTATAAACATACTATAGCTAAAGTATTCTATGATTTTATAGCTATGACAGCTTTAAATATTTCTATAGGAATAAGTCTTAATCCTGAAGAAATAAAAAACAGAATAGAACAGCTTAAAAAAATATCTGATCATTATGATAAAAATGAAATGGAGCTTTTTAATACCTTCAAATTAGAAATAGCAAATGAATATCAGAACAATAGATATCAAGATGTTTTAGGTACATTATTTCAGGAGCTAAATCTTACAAATGAATATAAAGGCCAGTTTTTTACACCTTATGAATTATCATATTGTATGAATAAAATCACTTTTGATAAATCTTTATTAAAAGAAAGAGATTTCATTCATTGTTATGAACCAGCAGTAGGAAGCGGAGGTTTTGTTATAGCCTCATGTCAGATAGCTGAAGAATTAGGATATAATTATGCTGAAAAATTAATATGGACCGTAAATGATGTTGATTTGATGTGTGTATATATGTCATTCATACAATTAAACTTAATAGGAGCTGCTGCTTTGATACAGCATTGTAATACATTGAGTATGAAAGTTTTTGATAGGTTCTATACACTTGGATATATTTTAAATAGATGCAGTCAAAGACTTCAAATAGAAGAACATTGTAATAAAATGTTAAAGATAATAAAAGATGTACAAAAAATAAGCTAGATAAAAAGATTAAATCAAATGATTAAAGCTATTATTAATTATAATGATATAAACGATGAGTTTAGAAGAATGAATGACATTCTTGGAGTATTGCAATATAAATATAAAAATATTGATGTCAGTTATAACAAAGTAAAAAATAAAATGAATTATTTGTAAGCATAAATGGTGAAAGATTAGAATGTAATCATAAATTAGATTTTTATATGAATACAGTAGAAAATATATTAAGCAAGGATATATAAATGATTGTTTATCAAATAGGTTCTATAAGTTTTGGAATATTTAGTGTTATATGTATTTTTATTAGTATTACATCTAAAAATGATATTGCTAAGGCGTTCTATTTGATTTGTTTCTTTTTATCAAATATAACAGCTTTACTTTGTGATATAGTAATCAAATTAAATTAGGAGTTATTATGACAGACCATAATAGTGTAACATTAATAGGAAGATTCGCCGCAGGCGGGCTTCGCCACTGCTGATCCTCAGAGAAAATATACACAAAATGGAATGGAAATTTCTGAGTTTTCGGCGGCTGCCCACCTTCGGTGTAGCAAATAATTATTATGTAAGTACAAAAAATACTACAGAAGTAAATTATTTCGATATAGTGGCATCGCCAAAGGCGGACAGCGTCTGATAAACTTGCAGAAACAGCAAATAAATATCTTACAAAAGGAAAGCAGGTTTTTACGCCAAAGGCGGGCAGTCGCCTAAGCGGAACATTAAGGCAGGAAAGGTGCAGGATAAAAACACCAATAGTACTAGATCTAAGGTGAGAATTATTATGCAGTCAATGCAAATGCTTGCAGATAAAAAAGAATCTAATAATACAGCAGAAAATAATAATCAGGAAAGATGACGCCGGTAGGCGCCTACTCGGCGAAGAGGTACCATTTTAATGAATATCACTAAATTAATTGATAGCTTACAATCATATAAAAACAAAGGGTGTAATAGAGTTTTAATATCAAATGATCATTTTACTTTAAATCAATACATAAAAAAAATTGAATTAGATAAAAATAATTCAAAGCAAATTAATTTTATAATAGACGAAGTTTTTATATGCGATGCTATAAATATAGCAAAAATACATAAAGATAACAATGAAACAATAACAATATAGGAATAATATTTATGATAGAAGATATTATTAATTCATATAATATTGATAGAGATTTAACAGATATAGATGTTTTATTAGAATTATTAATAAAATTAGAAAATCTAGGTGTTGAAGAAGTCTTTGTTAATAATGAATATTTTAATGAACCGAAACAAATTATCAGCATTCATAAAAAGAGGGCTGTATCCAGTGCTGTTTATTTATCAATTTTAGATATGAGTTTTAATGAATCTGTTAATTTGATAAAAGGAGAAAAAGAAAAGAATAATATCGATTATGTATATAGGATATGAAAATGAAAAAATATAAAGTAGATTAGTTTTCTAAAATACAGAATATTGTTAAAGAACTTGAAGTATGAGTATAGAAGCCCCAAAGGAATTAAAAAAGAAATTGATGAATTTACTGATAAATTAAATTTTTACAGTACTGATTGAAAATAATATAGTATAAAAGTCTAAAAATAAATAATAGCTATGTATATTTAAAAAGTTATAAAAGTTTATATTCTTTTCATATAAATAAAGAGTAAAAATAGTAATAAGTCTTTAATTTATGAAAAGGTATAAATATGGCTTCTAAAAAAAATAAAGAATTAATATTCCAAGGCAATAATAATATAATAACTGAACAGCAGGCTGCGATTTTAGTAAAGCAAGCTAACTACTTGAATATACTTGACTATATGAAAGAAGAACAGCTTATTAAACAGATAGATTATGAAACAGAAAAAGAAAACTTTTTTAAGCAATGTTCAAAAACAAAAAGCAATCACACAAAAAGACAGTATAAAAATGGACTTAATAAACTAGAAGAGTATTGCCGTATGAATAATAAGAATATTTTATTTATTAAAGCTAGAGAAGCTGATGATTTTATAACAGAAGTCAATTCTAGTGAGCTTTCTAATTTAAGTATACGTGCATTAGTTTCTTCCTGTTCTTCTTTCTTTTCATTTTTAGAGAGAAGATATCCGTTTATAAAGAATCCTTTCCGAGGCACAAAAACTCGTCCGCCTGTAAAAAATAAAAAACGTTTGGAAGTACCTACTAAAAAAGAAATTGAATTAATAATTAAAGATATATCAGATCCGCTTATAAAAGTGGCCATCATTTTTATAATGGAATGCGGTGTGCGTGTTGGTGCCTTACCTAAACTAGAAATAAGAAATAACAAATATTATTCATATTCAAAAGGAAAAGAAATAAGCTGGAAAGTTACTGACAAAGTTATTAAATTATTAAAACAGAATAATCTTTCTTTTAATAATCCTTTCAAAAACAAAAGCTCTGAAGTAATAAGGAACATCTTTTATAGAAGTTCAAAGCGTTTATATAATCAAGGTAAAATAAAAGCCGCCTACTCTATACATGATGTAAGGCATTATTTTGCTGTTACTTTATACAAACAAACTAAAGATATAGAGCTTATTAGACAGGCATTAAATCATAGCAGTATAGCTATAACAGGAATATACTTAAAAAGTTTGGAGGTAGAATAATATTCTATAGTTGCGATAATTACCGTTATCGCAATGATTATTATAAATATTAATTAAATATAATTAATTTAAAAATATAAAAAATATTTGACATTACATCTTTTATGATGTAAAATATAATGTATAGATTTATAGGAAAGGAGTTGTATATGGAAATTAATAATATTATTTTTATTTGTAAGGATTAAATATGACAATTATAATGAAAACAGATAAATTTGAAAAATCTATGTCTAAAATTGAAGATATTGAATTTAAAACAGCTATAGAGGCACTTTTAGATCAATTAGAGTTATATGGTAAAGAGCTTAAAGAACCAAAATGTAAGCATTTAGAAAATAATATTTGGGAACTTAAGTTGTATAATAAAAATCATAAGTCTAGAATATTATTTTTTTATGCATTTGATGAAAATAATGTGAATGATGAATACGCTATTATGGTTATCCTTATAAAAAAACAGAAAAATAATTATTCAAAAGAAATAAAATATGTAAAAAAAATTATGAAAATTTTTTATTTAACTTATAAGACTAAAGAAGAATTAGCCAAGGAATGGGTAAAAAAATTAGCATAAAAATATATTGTAAAAATGGAAACTTATTATGAAATTAACAAAAAGAAATAAAAATGAGTATTTAAAAGATATTGATACAAAAAGGTACTATGATATAAATTGTACTTTACAAAATTTATCTTCTGAAATTAATAAAATCAGATTAGAGAAGAACATTACACAAAAAGAATTAGCAAATAGAGCAGGAATTACTCAACAACAATTGTCTAAGGTAGAATTGGGAGCTAACTGTAATATGAGTACATTCATAAGTGTTGCACTTGCTTTAGGTGCTACAATAGGTCTAGTTGGAATTAATGTTATAAATAATAAACAAGATAATAAGGTATCTTTTAATGATAAAAATTTTGTATATAAAAACACAAATATTTAACTAAAATAATATATTAATTAATATGTCGAGGTTAAAGATGTTCAGCATTTGTTGTATAATATCAAATTTAGATGGAACTAAGGAAGAAAATTTTTGTTTATATCTTAATAAAGAAGAAATTATAGAGTTCTTTTCAATATTTAATGAATATTTTCAAATTGATATGGATACAAATGAACTTGATTATCCTAAATACATAAAAATTGGTATGGATAATGAATATATAGATAAGATTAAAGCTTTTTTTGAAAAATATTCTATTTATTTTGTATTTCGTTTTATAATTGAAAAAATGAAAAAAATGAAAGAAGAAAGGATTGTTGTTATGGGTTTTGATATTGAGAGAACAAATTATATTACAAAATCTCAGTTAATTGATATGGATAATAGTTATAAAAATTTTGAAAACATTATTAAAAAAAATGTTACAGATATTTTAAAGTCTAAAAAAAGATTTAGAAAATGTTACCATGAAATAGATAAAGCCAAATGTTCTAATGATATGACTAGTGCTCACTCAATATCTAAAAGTTCTTCATTAAGAAAAATATCTGAAAATAATTTTTTATATAATTTTGAAACTAATTTTTATAAATTTTTTGATGATAATAATAAGGATCCAAGTTGTATATTGCAACCAAAAAAAATAGGAGTAAATGAAGCTTCTACGTTTTATGGATTTTGTAGATATCATGATAATATTCTATTTAAAGATATCGATGAAGAAGATGTAGAAATAAATGAAAAAAATGCTTTCTTATTGGGGTATAGAGGTTTTATTAAGGAATACTATAATAAAGAATGGAGTATAGAATTTCAAAAAAATCTTATTAGTGATATATCTAATGTAATAACTACTCCTTTTATTGGAGAATGTAAGTCTGCTACTATCCCAAACTATTTAAAAGAATTCATTACTAAAGAATATGGAAATATAGACTCCTATATAAAAAATGTATTTTATAAGAATTTATTAAATGATAATACTTTTTTAAAAGAACTCGAAAAAGGTGCAGAAGATTGTAAAAAAATGCGAGATAGATATTTTCAAGTATTTATAAATAAAAACTACGATTCAATAAAATATTTAGTTTTTACATTCTCTAATATACCAGATATATTGTTTTCTGGAGCAGCTCCCATATTATATGATTTTGATGGTAATTGTTTACAAAATGATATTAATAATTTAGAAAATATCGCAATTAATTCTATATATTATAAAAATGGTGGTGCTGTAATTTTTCAGTGGTTTGCAGATGATAAAATAAATCCTAAATTTATAGATTCCATTATAAAAACATATAAAAAAGAAAAAAATAACATATGTAATATAATAATCCAATTAGTATTTAGTTATATAGAAAATATATTTATGAGAATTTCTTGGTGGGATAAATTAGAAAAAAAATTAAAAGAAGAACTATCTAATCGTAATTTAGATACTATTTATAATAAACCATATAAATCATTAATTCCAAATGGTAATCAATATTGTAATTGGGGAAATGTTAATATAATAAAAGGATTTTAGATTAATTTTTATTAATATAAATAATTAAAATATAGTATTATTAAAAGTAATAGATTATGGATATATTAGAATTAATAGGTTTTGACAAAAATGATCAAAATTTAAAAAGTTATATTATAAATCTTAATGAAGATTTATCACAGGAAACTGACGATGTAAAAGTATATGCTTATGAAGCAAGAAAATTAAGTAATAAAATTAATTATATATTATTACAAAATAATGTTAATTCGCTAAAACCAATAGCATATATTATAGACAATACTTATGACAAATTAATTGATACTTATTTTGAAGATATAAAATATTATTTATGGTTAAATGCATCTGTACCAATACTATATATAATTAATGATACTAAAATAGATATAATATTTACAAATAAAAAACCCACATATAAAGGAGATCATTTTGAATTTATAAATGATATCATAGACTTAAAAACTTCAATAAATAATAATAAACAATTTGAAAAATATTCAATTTATAGATTAATTGATGGTACATTTTGGGAAGATAGTTCAAATGAAGATAAAATAATAGAAGAAGAATTATCTCATAAGATATTAATAGATAAAATAAAAGATGCTGATAAATATATAATGAATAAATTTAAATATAATAAACAGAAACATATTATCGGCAGAAAATTATTAATAGTAACACTATTAATAAAATATTTAGAAGATAGAGAAGTATTAAAAAAAGAATTTTTTTATACAATAGGAGAAAAATATTCATCTTATATTGATATACTAAGAGATCAAAATATAGAATCTTTAAAAAAACTTTTATTGATTTTAGAAAATAAATTTAATGGAGATATTTTTGTATTAGACAATATAAAAGAATTAGATTTAGAAATTATCAATACTTTATATAAAGTAATAGAAGCTAAAAATTATAAAAATCAATGGTATCTTTGGAAACTATATAATTTTAAACATATTCCTGTAGAGGTATTAAGTTCAATATATCAATACTTTGCAAATGATAAATTAGGAGCTATATTTACTCCTATCCATCTTGTAAATCTTATATTAGATGAGGTTATGCCTTTAAATGAGATAAGAGGTAATGAGAAAATATTTGATCCTACTTGTGGTTCTGGTATATTTTTAGTATCGGCATTTAAAAGACTTGTACTAAAAAATATTATCAATAAAAATATATCTTCTCCATATGATAGTAATATGTTATCACCAGAACAATTGAAAAATATCTTAGTTAATTCTATATTTGGTATAGAAATACAAAAAGAGGCTGCACAATTAACATGTTTTAGTTTAGCTCTTGGAATATGCGATGCATTGACGCCTAATGTTATATGGGAAAAACTTAAATTTGATAAATTAATAAACTCAAATATATTTAATAATAATTTTTTTGATAGTAATGATGAAATAAAGAATAAGGTCAAAAATGGATTTGATATCATAATAGGAAATCCACCATTTGAAGTAGATACAGATAATAGGCAAAAAATAAAAAAGGGAGTAATATGTTACGATATACAAATAAAATGTATAAATGAATATTTATCTGATAATGGAAAATCTTTACTAATTCAGCCATATGGTATTTTATATAATAAAAAATTATCTAAGAGAAAAAGAGAAATTTTAATAATTTTTATGTATCTAAAATATATGATTTTACTTCTATAAATTTCCTATTTAATAATTATAATAAAAAAGTAAACACAAAGTGTGTTGCTCTATTAGTAGAAAAAAAATAAAAAAGTAGAAGATAATCATAAAATCAAACATTTAATATTTAGAAACACAATCATTTCAAAAAATAAAATATTTTTTGAAATGAATCATTATGATAATAATATAATTTATAATAATGATATACTACAATATAATTTTTCTTGTTTATCAAATATATTGGGTGGTGGTAGAATAATTTATTTAATGAAAAAATTATATAGTTTTCCTAAACTAAAAGATTTTTTAAAATCTAAAAATTTAGAATCTTATGAAGGATATATAATTGGTGGTGAAAATTCAGAATCTCAAAAAAAGAAGGCTGAATGGTTAGCAAATTATAAATATATATCAGAGAAACAATTAAAAAATGTAGAATTTGAAATAAATTCAAATATATTTGAAAATTTAAATTTTGTAAAAGAAAAGAAATTTGTAAGAGCTAGAAATGAAAAAATATATAAATCTCCTTTATTCTTGATATATGAAGGTGTAAATTTAGATTGTGCAATTTCTAAAAAATATGATATAGCATACAAAGATAGAATAGTTGGCATTATATCAAATAATAAAAATGATATAAATCTAATAGAATTAGCAAACAATTTTTATAGAAATAAAAAAATAATGTCTAGTTCTATAAAAATATTAAGCAATTATAGTATATCTCAAAGATATGTATTATCAAAAAATGATGTCATTTCTGTCCCTTTTGAGAAGGATATTGAAAAATCTTTATTAGAATGGGAAAAAGATATTATAAATGATATTGACTATATTATAGATTTTATAAAAAAAGGTAATGAGTCATATATTATGAAAAAAGTAACTAGTAAAGAAGATATTAATAAATATAATGATACATTTGTTCGTTTAATGCTTACTTCTTTTAATAATTTTAATTTCTTATATATGTTTGAAAAGAATGGTATAATTTTTAGTGTTTATTCATTTACAAAAAATACTAGTTTTAATATTATTAACGATGAAAAGTTAATGAATAACTTAGTAAAAGAAATATATTATAAATATGGAACTTCTCTATATATTAATAGAATTATACGTATTTTTTCAAATGATATATTAATAATTGTAAAACCTAATAAATTAAGATATTGGATTAAATCTATAGCTATAAGAGATGTAGATGATGTAATTAATGATATAATTACTCAAGGATAAATAAATGTTAGAAAATAATATTTTATCACACAATAACTGTACTAATCAAAAAATCGAATTAATTGATAATGCCATTGATTTTATATATAATAGATTAGACGAATGGAAACTATATCTTTATAAAGAAGAGCAAATGCAACCTTGTTCTGAAAATGAAAATAATTTAACTTCAAAATTAGTAAAATTTTTAACCACCTATAATAAAGTAGAACATAATTATTATTTTAATTCTGAAGAACCACAAAAAGGTCAATGTAAAATAGATATAGCATGCTATGGTATTGATAGAAAAACAATTCTTGTTATTGAAGCCAAAAGGTTACCAACTCCATCAAAAAAACGGGAAATGGAATATGTTACAGGTTTTGAAAATAAAAATGGTGGAATACAAAGATTTAAATTAGGAATTCATGGAGAAAATTATAATATATCTGCCATAATAGGATATGTGCAAAATAAAGATTATAAATATTTCTATGAACAAATAAATAAATGGATATTAGAATTAGTAAAATCAGGTAAAGATTCTACAGTAAAATGGTCTAATGATGATTGCATAAAAATAACAGTAGCAGAAGATAATGATAAAGCACATTATAAATCAAATAATACTAGAATTAGTTTAGAAAATATAGAATTACATCATTTATTTATTAATTTATGCATATAATTTTTTAATTATCTGTTGCGATAACACAAATTATCGCAACAGTTTATTGACTGTAATCTAATAGAAACATATAATTTATTTGTATGAAATATTTATATATATTATTTATTATTTTATCAATTAATACTTTATATTTAGAGGCTCAATTATATAGAAGATCTGGAATCTATATTGATAAAGAAAACAGAAAACTTATTATTTATAATGATGGTTCTGGAATATTTAAGGAAAATGGTATTAAATCTAAAACATTCAAAATAGGAAATAAAATGAGCCTACAAAATGAATATAGATTTATATTTAACTTCAAAAACAAACCATATTCTAATACGCATTTAATATTTATTGATGATGATAGTATTGTACTTATAATCAATAACTATATAAAATACTATTTTGAAAAAGAATAATATTTATGTATGAAATTAAAGTAGATACAAGTAAATTAAAATTCGGATTTGCAAATATTAAAAAAGCCGCTGAAATATCAATAAAAAACACTTTGAATACTGTTGTTTTTTTAAGCAGGAAAAATGCTTTACAAAATATAAACAATGATTTTAATTTGAGAAATAATTTCACAAAGAGAAATATACAAGTAGAAAAAGCAGAAAATACAAGTATATCTAATATGTTTTCATCTGTAGGTGCCAGAGATAAAATATCATATATGGCTTTGCATGAAGAAGGCGGAATAAAGAAAAGTAAAACAGGAAATAATATTTTAATGGCTCAAACAGCAGCTAGAAATGGAAGTAATTCTAACTTAGTTTCAAAAGAACTTTATTATAATAAAATAAAAAGAAATATAATTAAATACAATAAAGGAAAAGGAAGTAAAAAATCACGTCTTATAGCAGCAGCTTATGAAGCATATAAGAAAAATAAATTTTTAAGATATAAAGATAATATTTATAAAATAACAGGTTTCACTAAAGCAGGAGATAAAACTTATTTCACAAAAGAACATATATATAATTTATCTCAAAAAGAAGCTAGAATAGAAAAAAGAGAATGGTTAAAACCTGCTATAGAGAAACCTATTAAAGATTTTCAAAATATATTCAATTCTAATATAAATAAATTATTAAAATCTAAACATATAATATAATTATGCTTCCTTATCAGTCATTTTTATGTAACTGGAAACATCTATAACTTTTGCTGTTCCATTTAACACTTCTATTTTTTCCTGCTTTTTTCTATCTTCTATAAGAGCATCTATATTTTTTTGAATACCTGTAACCTCAGAAGAATAAGCATATTTATTTGTGTTTACTAAAGTTATATTTTTATGATTATACTCTATCTTTCCATCAGTATTATTTTTAAGATATCTAATGGCTGCTTTTTTCTTTTCATCTAATACAGCTTTTGCTTTTTCATTATCCTTATGAGCTTTAATATAATCATCTAATTCTTTAATAGAAGTTTTTTTGTTAGGCATTAATATCTCCTTTTTGGTTTGGACTTTTTATTATATTTATCATTTCTATAATTTTATCTATAGAATAAATATTTCCTTGAACAGTTCTTGTAAGTTCTTCCAAATTATTAATTTTTTCATTACATTTATTATGAAACCAATACTCTAAAGCAATTCTAGCAGCTATATAATCTCTTTT
Organism: Brachyspira intermedia PWS/A; assembly: GCF_000223215.1. Taxonomy (NCBI): domain Bacteria; kingdom Pseudomonadati; phylum Spirochaetota; class Spirochaetia; order Brachyspirales; family Brachyspiraceae; genus Brachyspira; species Brachyspira intermedia. The sequence continues at coordinate 1,752,589 of NC_017243.1, read as the reverse complement.
AGCATTATAAGGACTTTGTATTAAATCAATGCCTAATTTCTTACCATATAAAGCATAATTTTCTTTTCCTTTTAATCTAATTAAACCTCTTTCTCTGTAATTATATTTGTTATTATCATTTGCAGTTCCATACTTTTTGATGTACGCTGCTATAGATTTATCTCCTTTTTTAGATAATTTTTCAGCCTGCTTAATATTCATACATTCAAAAGAGTTTATAAGTTTATTTGTGCTACTGAAAGATTCCTCTGTGAAATAAAAATTTTCTGATTTTAATGCTATTTGTGTAATGAATGAAATTAACTGATGGTAATTATGAAACTGGTATTCAGAAAAAACTATTTCAAGAGGTTTAGCAAAAGCGGTATTGCATTGTAATTTGTTAAGTATATTGCTTATATTCATATATGTAGTGTAATAGCTATAAAAACATTTTCAAGATAGGTATACATTTTTAAGGTACTGTGAGCCATACCAGCGTACGCAATTATGCTCCAGCTGTGCGGCTTTTGAATAGTAAATGCATTTTTTTATACTTGAAAAGTTTTCAATTAATATATCATACAGGAAGTTTATGAAAGTAAGTTCAAAAGAGTTTGGACGATTAGCAAATGTAAGCATAGAAGCTCTAAGACAGGCAGTAAAAAATAAAAAATTAATTAGAGATAATCAGTACAGATATGACCTAACAAATGAAGTTAATATATCTTATCTTCTTAATAAAGGATTAACATTAGAGGATATAAATAATTTTGCCAAATCAATATCTGGACATAACTTAGAAAATATTGAAAAAATTACAGATAAAAGCAGTCAAAGTCTGAAAAATAAAGGAAATAATGAAGAAAAAGAAACTGAAATCTTAGATGAAAAGAAATTTACAGATATAACAGGACTTCCTGCATATTTAATGAACCTTACTATAAAAGAACTTGTTATAGAATATGATGAACCAGTAAAATTAAAGTTCTGGGCTGATGTACTATACAAATTATTACAGGCACAGGAAAGAGAACAAAAAATAAAAGAAAGAGACTTAGAACTTATAGAAAAAGACTTTGTTATGAAATATATATTTAAGTATATAGAACTTCTTAATTTAAGATTATTAGATTATCCGGATAGTGCAGTAGATAATTTAACAGCATTAATAAAAACTAATGAAAATAATGTAAGAATTAAAATTATAGAAGAAATGACAAAAGACTTTTCTATGATTCTAACAGAAACTAAAGAATCAATAAAAAGAGAAATAAATAAACTGCTCAATAAACATTTGGAAAATAATAATGAATAAAGAACATGAATTATCCTTTATAATAAAAATGTTCGACCGATTGACATACAAAAAAGAATATGAACTTCCTAGTCATTATATAGAAAGAGTTAGAGCATTAGATAAAGAAATATCTCCTATACCGGGATTTTATAAGTTTTCAAGAACTCCTTTCTGGAGAGAAATACTTGATAATATGTCGCCAAAATCTCCATATCAAAAAATAGTTGTAATGAAAGGCGTACAAATAGGAGCAACAACTGGCATTTTAGAAAATATTATAGCTTATAATATAGGCTGCGATCCTAAGCCTCAATTATATATTTCAGCTGATAAAGAACTTGTAAAAATGAATATGGAAATAAAAGTAGAAAGAATGATAGACAGCTGTAAATTAAGAGATAGGATTTTTTCACAAACTGGAGTAAATACAAAAAAGACTGGCGATACAAGTTTGCAAAAAGATTATATTGGAGGATTTTTAATAGCAATAGGAGCACAAAATCCGGGCAAATTAAGAAGTATGAGTTTTCCAGTAATTTTATTTGATGAATTGGACGGTATGCCTGATAAAATAGGAAAAGAAGGCGATCCAGTAAGTTTAGCAGATAATAGAACTAATGCTTATGCTTCAAAAAGAAAAATATTATATATATCTACACCATTAGTAGAACAAACAAGTAAAATATATAAATTATATAAAGAAGGTGATCAAAGAAAGTTTTTTGTTCCTTGCATAAAATGCAAGAAGAAACAGGAATTAATATTTCACGGCATAACAGAAACAGGACATACATACGGAATAGTATTCAGTCATAACAACGGAGAAATAGATTATAGTTCTGTAGGATATAAATGCAAATATTGCGGACATATAATGAAAAATCATGATAAATCTATAATACTTCAGGAAGGAGAATGGATTTCAACTTCAAAATCTAAAGATCCTAAATTAATAAGCTATCACATTTCTGCTTTATATTCAGCTGTAGGAATGTTTTCTTGGGAGGATATAGTTCAAAAATGGAGTAAATGCTGGGATATAAAAAATAATAGATTAAAAGATAAAGAGGAATATAGAGAATTTAGAAACCTTATGCAAGGACTTCCATTTGAAGAAAGAGGCGAAGCTATAAGAGCAGATAAAGTAAAACAAAACAGAAGTTATCATTATTTAAAAAATCAAATAAATAATAAAAATTTTATAGAAGAAACAGGAAGCGGTATTTTATTATTAACTTCAGCTGTAGATGTACAAAAAAACGGATTATGGGTAGATATACGAGGCTGGTGTGAAAGAGGAATAAGCTATTTGATAGATGCATTTTTTATAGAAGGAGAAACAGAAAATTATAATTCTATAGTTTGGAAACAGCTTGATGATATAGTAATGAATAAGAATTGGATTTCAGATGATGAAAAAATATACAGAATAAATAGTACATTTATAGACAGCGGAAAATATACGGATTATGTATATGAGTTTTGCAAACATTATAGTTACGGAGTCTATGCCATAAAAGGAAATGATTATATACAAGGCGGATTAACTTATAAGGCTTTCAATAGAGATACTATATTAAAAGCAGGTCTTTCTCTAGCACTTCATATAAACACTACAAAGCAAAAAGACTTTATAGCAAGAACTCTTAATTTACCAAGAGAAACTAATAAACTATTACCCGATTGGTATATTAATTTTCCTAATGATTTTGCAGATGATTATTTTGATCATTATTCAGCAGAAAATAGAATTGATGAATATGATAAAATAACAAATAAATATATACGCACACGCTGGAAATTAACAGCAGGACGGGAAAACCATTTATTCGATACACATTGCTATAATTTAGCTAATTTAGAATTTTTTGCATTTAATATTTGTAAATATGAATTAAATATAGAGTATCTTAATTGGAAAGATTTCTGGGAATATTCTAAGCAAGGTTATTTTTACGATGAAATTAAGTAGAAAAGTTACCTATATTGCATTTTTATTCCAAGCATTTAATATAATTTTATAATAATGCCCTACTCTAGGAACTTTAATAATAATGAGTAATAAACTTGATGATGATAATAATATAAGTTCTTTATCCAGTAAAGAATATTATAAAAATGAATATAACAATTTAAGAATACTGCTTTTTGAATATGATAAAGCTATATTATCTGTACAAAATCATAAAAGCTATACTCTTAATACAGGACAAACTACACAAACAGTTACAAGACATAATTTATCAGAATTAATAGAAGCTAAAAAAGATATACTTAATCAAATGAGAGAATTAGAAATGCATTTAGGTATAGGTAAGCCTTCTGTAATACATGTAAATCCTTCTTGGTAATTATTTTATTAAGGTAAAAATTAATGAAATTCAAAATATTTGGATTAGATATTAATATAAATAAATATAATGATAAGCCTTTATTAATAAATAATAATTCAGATAGATTGAATAATCCTTATAATTATTATTTAACTGATATAGTACAAACAATATTTAACGGCGATACATTTCCGGGCTCATTTGGAATTACTAAAGATTATACTTTTGTAGATTATTATACTTTAAGAAAAAGAAGCGTACAATTATTTAAAGAAAATCCCTATGCCAGAGGTATTTTAAGAAGAATATTAAGAAATGAAATAAATAAAGGGTTAACTTTAGAGGCTAATCCTTTAACTATGTATACAAAAATGACGGAAGAAGAAACCGTTTTATGGAGTCAGAAAGCTGAATTAGATTTTAATATATGGGCAGAAAATCCTAAATTATGCGATTATTATAATCAAAAAACTTTCGGACAATTACAGTTAGATGTAAGACAAACTGCATTAATAAGCGGAGATTGTTTGGTAATTTTGAGAATATCTCCTAAAACTAAAATGCCTTATATTCAATTAATAGATGGAAGTCATGTAAGAACACCTTTAGGATATACACCTAGAAAAGGAAATAAAATACTTCATGGCATAGAGTTTGATAACTTAGGAAGACAAGTAGCATATTATATTACAAATAATTATAATGACAATCTTTTAGAATATAAAAGAATACCAGCTTATGGAGAGAAATCTGGAAGAAGATTAGCATGGCTTGTATATGGTACAGATAAATTATTAGATGACTGCCGGGGCGAACCAATACTTTCTAATATTTTATATATGATGAAAGATTTAGACAGATATAAAGATTCAGAAATGCGTGCTGCTGTTATTAATGCTATGCTTCCATTATTCATAAAAAAAGGAGAAAAAGGATTAGGTTCAGCACCTTATCAGCATGGAGCTATAAAGAAAACAGATATTATAATAAATGATAAAGAAGAAAGCAGAAAGTTTAATATAACAGATAATTTGCCGGGTATGGTATTAGATGAATTAAAATACGGAGAAGAGCCCGTTAGTTTTAATACAGTTAGACCAAATGTTAACTTTGGAATATTTCAGGAAACTATATTAAATACTATTTCTTGGAGTTTGGAAATACCGCCGGAAATAGTAAGATTATATTTTCAGAATAATTTTTCAGCTTCAAGACAGGCCAATAATGAATTTAATGTTTATCTTCAGGCAAGAAATTATCAATTTTCAAAAGAGTTTTTACAGCCAATATATAATGAAAAAGTAATATCAAGCATATTAAATGGAAAATTGGAAGCTAAAAATTTATCAAAAGCAATAATGGAAAATGATATAGAAACTATTTATTCTTGGACCAATGCAAGCTGGAGCAGTATATCAAGACCAAGCGTAGATATACAAAAAGATGTATCAGCAGCAGCAACTGCTATAGAATACGGTATAGGTTCAAGAGATTTTTGGAATAAAAGAATAGTAGGAAAATCTTTCCAAGAAGTTATGAGAATATTAAAAAAAGAAAAAGATGTGATGGATAAAATGGGACTTAGTTTTAAAGATATAGAAGATTCTTCAGGCAAACCTATAAATAATATAGATAATGAAGAATATAAAGAACTAGAATAAAAAAGGAGCAAACTGACAAATATATCTTTTTAATATGTTTAGTCAGTTTTAATTATTATATGAAAGATTACAGTCAAGCATTTATAAATACTAATGGAGAAGAATTTCCAAATACAAAAGCAGTAGATGCTGGAAGTCCGGGCAATACAAACGGTACAGAAATAATAGCAGATTTACTTAATGATAATTGGGGATTTTCTCAGTCATTATTAAAAGCAGCATCTATCAGTCCAAATGGAGAAGATGAAACTGCAGATAATTCTCAGAAATTAGAAGCCATAAAAAACTTTATAATGATGCAGATACGGCATTAAAAAATATTCTTACTCAAACAATAACACAAGCTGATAATGCTGTGAAAACAGAACTTAATCAGAAAATCAGTAAAGAAATAACAGACAGAACAAATGCCGACAAAAATCTTCAGAATCAAATAAATAGCATAATGTCTTTAATACCTAAAGATATAAAAACTAATGTAGAATTTGATACAGGAAAAACATTAGATGGTAAAAGAATGTATGGTATGTATGTAAAAAAAGTTTTTCTGTAAAATCTGAAGGTAAATACTATAATCCGAGTGGAAACATAAATATAGCTAATAATGTAACAGATTTAATATATAGTGAGATAAAATGCTATAAAGATACTATTGTATCAAATATAATGAATGATAGATTTATATACGATTATAAAATGAGAAATGTAGATACTTTTAACATTCCTCTAGATATAGGATTGTGTACAAATGTTAATAGGTTAAAAAACAATTATTTGTTACCGTTATTATTCAACACCTTACTCAACATGGTACTGTAATTCCAGCAGGTGAATTAGGTTTTAATGTAATAGGCTTTGTTTTTTATACAAAATAATAATTATATAGGAGGTTTATATGTTTATTGCTTTATTAATAGTTTTTATATTGTTTACATTATTCATTATTTTATATTATGTCAAAATCAAAAAAGTAAGAACTGTCGGAAAGATAAAGTATTGCTATAATTCTGTACTTTAAATTTAGAAAAATATTTTAGTAAATACTCTATTACTGATGAATATGATATGAAAATGTTTTTAGCACAGACAAGTCATGAAAGTAAGAATTTTACTGTATTAAAAGAAAGTTTTAAATATTCTCCTAAAAGACTTTTAGAAGTTTTTCCGTCTAAAGTAAAAACATTAGAAAATGCTGAAAATATATGCTCTCAGGGCTGGAAATCTATAGCAGAATTAGTTTACGGCAATAGAAAAGATTTAGGCAATATAAATGCAGGAGACGGATATAAATTCATAGGCAGAGGTATAATTCAGCTTACAGGAAGAAACAATTATAGTAAATATTCAAAATTGACAGGTTTAGATTTAATAAATAATCCTGATTTATTATTAGAAAAAGATGTAGCTTCAGAAGTTGCATGCTGCTATTATAAAAATAGAGGCTTAATTGGAATAAGAGATATTAAAGAAATTACTAAAAAGATTAACGGCGGATATAACGGGCTTCATGATAGGATAAGACGTTTTGAATTAATCAAAGATATTTAAGGATTTTTATTATATGCCAAGAACAACCATAAGCGATTTAGATAAACGAATAGCTAGTATATGTCATAGAATAGGAATAAATGAAGACGGCAGTTCAAACGGTAATGGTTTAATTAATACTATGAAAGAAATTAAAGAACGATTAGATTCTCATGAAAAATATTTAGATAATCTATCAGAGGATATGGTAAAAATAGATTATAGATTAGAAAAATTAGAAAGTTTGGCTAAAGTAATTAGTGAAGAACAGCAAAAAATTATTAATGAAATGAAAGAGATTAAAAAAAATATAGATGATAGTATTACAAGTACAAAAATAAAAAAAGCCGCAAATTTTATATTGCTTTTGGCAGGAGTGCTTACAGCATTGGGTACTATATTAGGCACAATATATTTTTTTACCAATCATTTCATAGGAAAGTAACATGAAAAAATTATTTGGTTTTTTAGATTCTAAAGGCTTGGGTAAAAAAACAAGCTGGTTTACAAGCATAGGAGCTTTTGCTTTTGGAATTATTATGACAAGTTTCATAATGATAACTCAAAAAAGATTTCCTAATTATAATGAATCTATTGCAATAGTTATAGTAATGTGGGGAGCAAGTTTAGTTACAGGAACAACTGATTTGAGCATTATTATAAATAATTTCTTTAAGGCAAAATATAATTACAAAGAAAATTATAAAGAAAATGACAGTAATAATCAGCATAATAATTAATTTTTTTAAGACAAAACTATTAAGTTTTTTGAAATCAAAATATTTTATATATTTTTTAATTACAGGCATTGTATTTGGATATATAAGTTTTTTGAATTATACAATAAAAACCAAAGATAAAAAAATAAAATATTTAGAAAAAGAAATATATACAGCAAAAATAGAAATATCAAATATAACTGCTTTAAAAAATATAAACTTTGAAAAAAGACAGATATACATAGATGAAACTTTTAAAAACAGCAGTAATTTAATAAATGAAATAGAAAATAAAAATCTTACAAAAAATGAATTAAGAGCTTTGAATACAAGCATAGAAAATTATTATAAAATAGCAAGCAATAAAAAATAATATAAGGCTGTTAATTATGAATAAAATATTTATATTTATTTTAACTTTATTCCTGATGGGCTGCCAATCTACAAAATATATAACCATACCGTTATCTAATCCACCTGCCTTCTATTACCCTAACACAAATATGCTCACACAAAAAGATTTAATAAAAGAATATCAAAACAACTTGAAAAAAATATCAGAATGGCAGGAATGGTATAAAATAAATACATCTTCAAATTATTTTTATAATAAATAAAAATGCCTAAAAATGCTATCTATATTGCAATCTTTTTACACCGTTTTATATTATAAACATACTTCAATAAACTAGATATGACTTTATTTATACCTAGTTAACAAAGTAGTAAGCATTAAGTATTTAACAACAATAAAGGAATAAGAACTTGGCAAACTGACAAATTTATTTGACAGCTGATAATTAGCCAAGTTCGAGCATAACAACAATGAACAAAATATCTATATCTGGAATAATAGGCTGGTATTTTACTTCAAGAGATTTTAGAAATCTTACTCAAAATATGAATGGCGATTTAGAAATAGAAATTACATCTCCGGGCGGATTTGTATTTTCAGGTATAGAAATACATAATCTAATAAAGGAATACTCAAATAATAAAGGTAAAGTTACTATTAAAATAATAGGCTTATGTGCTTCTATAGCTTCATATATAGCTATGGCAGGCGATAAAATCATAAGTTATGATAATGCTGTATTTATGATTCATAATGTAAGCATTTCTACAAGCGGAGATTACAGAGAACTTAATAAGCAAGCAAAAGAAATAGAAGCATTAACAAATATAATAGCAAAAGCATATTCTAAAAAATTAAATATAGATATCAATGAAATAAGAAAACTGATGGACAATGAAACATTTTATTATGGTGAGGAAATATTAGGCTTTTCAGATGAAGTTGTCAGTAATGGAAATGGAGAAGTTTCTAACAAAGAAGAAGCATATATATTGGCCAAAAATAGAATATATTCCTGCATAAATAAAATGTCAGAAAGCAATAAGGCTAAAGATGACTTGAAAAAAGCGGTTGCTTTTCTAGCTCTTGCAGTAAATACAGATGATGAAAATAATGATTTAAATAACAGCAGTAATAATATCACAAAAACAGCAGAGTTCATTAATACATCAGAAAATAATAACACAAAAAAAGAGGATAAGGAAATTATGGATTTACAGGAATTAAAAGAACAGCAGCCAGAATTATATAAAACAGTGTTCAATCTTGGAATAGAACATGAAAGGAAAAGAGTTATGGCTCATATAAAATTAGGAAAGGCAAGCAATCTTATAGATAAATCCATTTCCTATATAGAAAACGGAGCCTCTATTAGTGATGATGAAGTTTTAGCAGAGTATCATAGTGCTCAGCTTAGTAAAAATATACTTAATATGCATATAGAGGAAAATCCTGAAAATACTAATATGCTTTCAGAAGAAGATAAAGATAAAGCATTAGAAGAACAATACTTGAATGAGTTAAACAAATATAATCCTAAAAGATAAGGAGTATATGAATGAGTAATATCAAAGAAGAAAAAATATCATACGATGGAGTAATAAGAAATGTATTAAAAAGCGAAACACCTTTAGTTACTCTTGAAGCTTCAAGCCCTATTAAAAAAGGCACTATATTAATGAGAAACGGCGATAAATACAAACCTTATGAAACAGGTTCAAGCGATCCAGTAGGCATAGCTTTAAATGATGTAGAAGAAACAGAAGCAGGCGATTATCCTGTAGGAGTAATGCTTTCTGGAAGTGCTGATATAAACAGAGTAATTTTAAAAGGTCAAGAAGCAGGAACTGGAATCACAACAGAAATAAAATACAAATTAAGAATGTATTCTATATATTTAGAAAGTTACATAGAAATAGGAAAGTGATAATTTTTAATTATTTATAGAAGTGAATATAAAAAGTGAGCTAAAGCCAACAGTTATAATCTGAGGCGAGTATAGCAGCAATAGGAGTTTACATGCCAAATATTAGAGAGGCTTTTTTAAAGTCATATAAAGAAAGACAAGTTCTTAATCCTTTTTTAAGTAAATGGTTTAAGACAACACCAAGAGATATAGTAAGTGCTGGAAAAGTAAAAATAGATATAATGAGAAGTTCTTCAAAAGTAGCACCAGTTGTTACTGCTTTATCAGAACATTCTCCAAAACTAATAAGAACAGAATATACAGAAAAAGAGTTCACTCCGCCTAAAGTTGCCATAGGATTTGATATAACAGCAGAAGATATAGATACAAAAGTATTTGGTTTAGATCCTTATGCATCTGCAAATGTTCCATATATAGCAGATTTGCAGTCAAGAATAATGGATAAAATGCGTGAAGGCGAATTGGCAATAGCAAGAAATATAGAATATCAGGCTTCTCAAATATTTCAAACTGGAAAATTAACATTGCAAGATGATAAAGGCAACAATGTTTATGAGATAGATTATAAGCCTAAAGCAAGCCATATAGTTACAGTATCAACTGCTTGGTCTGATTATACTAATTCAGATCCTGACAAAGATATATCTAATCTTTATAAAGAAATATTAAAAGATGGAAAAACAAGAGCTGTAAATATTATATTCGGATCTAATGCTTGGGAGAATTATTGCAATAACTCCAAAGTAAAAGACAAATTGAATCTTAGAAATGCTAATGTAGGAATAGTAGATCCTAAATATTTATATGATGATGCTGATTATTTAGGCGAGCTTCTTATAGGTACTAATAGATTCAGATGTTACTGTTATGAAGGATATTATACTAATGCAAGCGGAAAAGATGTTAATTTCCTTGATCCTGATAAAGTTATAATGATACCTGATTCAGAAAGTATTAATTGTGATTTCAGAAAAATATACTGCACATCATCTACTATAACTGGAGTAGATCCTCGCTTAGAAAGTATAATACCTAGTTATATGAATCTTGAAAACAGAGCATACACAATAAGAGCTTGGCTTAATGAACCAGCTGATAGTTTATCTGCTGAAATATCTACAAGACCGCTTTTAATTCCTGTTTCACTAGATAGTTTCGGATGCATAAAAACAACAGTATGATTTTATTGAAGTAAGGAGAGTCAAATGAAATATAGGATATGTAAAGGTAAAGCAATTTCTACTAGGAAAGGTATTATAAATGAGCTTGAAGAAATAGATGAAAGTTTATTAGATAGAAATGCAGAAAAATTGCTGAATGTAAAAATTATAGAGAAAATAGAAGAAGATAATACAGAAACAAGCAGTCAGCAAGAAAATAATACTATTTCAGAAGAAGAAAATAAAGAAAAGAAATACTCTAAAAATATGGGAGCCAAAAAAAATTGAATCTGCTAGAGCAAGCTAAAAAAGATTTAAGATTCACATTAGAAGATATTAATAATGGTTTTGGTACAGAGTTCCAATTTAATGACGGTACAAAAATAGAACCTATTATATGCAATGTTTCTGATATAGGATTTTTTTAGATACTAATACTATGGTTGGAGTATCTTCAAGACAGGTAGAAATTACATGCTGTATAGAAACTTTGAAAAATAAAGGTTTTGCCTATCCTTCTAAAAATTGGATTCTAAGCTATATAAATACTAATAATGAAGAATTTTATTTCTCAATAAAGCAGATAAGACCAGACAGAACTTTAGGTATATATAATTTAGTTCTTGAAATTATGAAAATTGATAAAATACCTATAAAAGAATAAATAAAGCATAATAATTAATATGAATGCAATAATAAATAAACTAATTGATAAGAAAGATACTTTTGAAATTATACGTTTAAAGATAGCTAGTATATTAAAATATGAGCTTGAAAATCAAAAGAAACTAGCCAAAGAACAAGGAAAAGATGATAACAAATATAATATAGATATTTATGTAGAAAGAATAAATCCTTGGCTAATTTATTCTAATGAAATAAACGGCGATGAAAAAGGTGCTTTGCCATTAGTTAATATTACATTTGAAAGCGATAATCTTACACAGTCAGGAAGTATGAATATTGTAAGACAAAAATCGCAGGGTACTTTTTATATAGATTGTTATGCTTTAAAAAATAAGAGTTTTGATGAAAATGCAGATGAGGCTTCAAGCAAAGAGGCTGATAGAATATCTACTATAATAAGAAATATATTAATGTATAGCGGATATTTATGTTTAGGTTTAGAAGGTTTAGTAGTAAGACGTTATATCACAAAAAGAGAAAAATTGACTCAAAATAGTGATTCTAATTCTTCAGAAAGCGTATCAGTTTGCAGATTAACATTAATTGTTGATTATGCTGAATATTCTTTTGAAGAAGATCCTGTAGTATTAGAAAGCATAATAGGTGAATGTTTATTAAATGATACAGGCAAAGTGATATTTAATGCAGACTATATAAGTGAGCCGAAACCATCAGCATAATTTATTATGCTGATATTAATAGGTGTAGGCGAACATAACAATATAATAGAAGTTAAATAATATTTAATGCAGATTATATAAGTGAGCCGAAACCATCAGCATAATTTATTATGCTGATATTAATAGGTGTAGGCGAACATAACAATATAATAGAAGTTAAATAATATTTAATGCAGATTATATAAGTGAGCCGAAACCATCAGCATAATTTATTATGCTGATATTAATAGGTGTAGGCGAACATAACAATAATAGGAGATATTAATTATATGAGTGTAGATGTTAGTGCTTTATCCAGAGTTTTAGGTATAGATGTAACACCTCGTAATTTTAATGTAGGAAGTGCTATGTTTTTACCTCAAAGAATAGCAATTATAGGACAGGGAAATTCAAATGCTCAATATACATTAGATAAATATTCAGTAACAACTTTAGGAGATGTAGCAGAAAAATACGGATACGGTTCTCCTATACATCTTGCATGCAGAATGCTTTTTCCTACAAATAATGACGGTATAGGCGGTATACCAGTAACTATATATCCTCTTACAGATAAAGAAAGTTCAGTAGCTGCTAATGGAGAAATAACAGTAACAGGAAATGCAACAGAACAAAAATCTGTAAAAATATATATAGGAGGAATAGCCTGTCAATTTTTAGTATCTAAAGGAGATAATGCAGATTCTGTATTAACAAAGATAAAAACTTCTATAGATAGTATATTAGAAATGCCTGTAACTACTGGAGAAATATCTGAGTCTAAACTTCCTATTACTGCTAAATGGAAAGGAGAAAGCGGTAATCAAATAAGTATAGATATAAGCGAAGCAATAGTTAAAGGACTTACTTTTTCAATTACTAAATTTTCTAATGGTGCTTTAAATCCTGATGTAGATACTGCATTAAATAAAATAGGAGAAGTATGGGAAACATTCATATTAAATCTTTTAAATTATGATGATGAAGATACATTATCTAAATATAGAAACTTTGGTGAAGGAAGATGGAATAATTTAATTAGAAAGCCTTGTTTAGTAGCAAATGGCTGTACAGATGATTTCAATACTAGAACAGCTATTACTAATGGAGATGCTCAAATAACAGATAGAATAAACTTTTTAATTACAAGTGTAGGAAGCAGGGAATTGCCTTTCTGCATAGCTGCAAGAGGATTAGCAAAAGATATTGTTAGTACGGCAAATAATAATCCTCCTCAAAATTACAAAGGATATTTAACTCAGCTTGAAGCTGGAAAAGATGAAGAACAGGAAGATTATACAGTAAGAAATAATGCAGTTAAATTAGGAAGTTCTACAAATATTAAAGTAGGAAATACAGCTGTATTAAATGATATAGTTACATTTTATCACCCTGCTAATGATGATATAGGAGTTTATAAATATGTTTGTGATTTAGTAAAAATTATGAATGTATTATTTAACTGTGAATTAATATTTGCAAGTGATGAATGGAAAGGTGCTCCACTATTGCCTGATTCAGCTGTAACAGAAAATCCTACAGCCAAACAGCCTAAGAATGCTAAAGCGGCTTTAATGACATTGGCTGACAGTTTAGAGAAAAATGCAATTATTAGTGATAAAGAGTTCACAAAAGCAAATATAACAGCATCTATAGATAAACAAAATCCTAAAAGAATTAATTGGACATTCCCAGTAAAAATATCTGGTAATGTTGAAATAATAAGCGGAGATATATATGTAGGAGTATATTTAGAAAAATAATAATAGATAGAACAATTTTTATTAGCAACAATAAAAGCGAGCCGCCCGAGTAGGTACCCTTTGGGTAAGCCAGAAATAAATTTATTTATTTGATGATTATATGTTGAGGCGAGTATAACAATAATAAAAAATAATATTTTTAATATTAAAAAGATAATGATAAAAATTGTGAGCGTCTGGCAAGTTTACTTGACAGACTAGTTAAAGCGAACAATTTTTATTAGCAAAAATAGGAGGAAATATGGCAGGAGTTGGCGGACCTATTAAAGGAATATATATTGATGGCAGAAACTTCGTAGTAGATGGAGAAGTTGATGCTCAATTCTTTCCGGGAGGTTTTACTAATGAAGTTAAACCTAATGGAGATGGTACTCAAAGACTTGTAAAATCAATAAAACCTTCTGAATTGAATGATATACCTATAGTTATAGATGATAGCAGAGGCGATGAAGAATTTTTACAAAATGTAATGAACAAACATGAGTTTGTACAAATATCATTTACTACTATAAACGGAGATGTATTCAGCGGTTTAGGACAAATAGTCGGAGATGCTTATACTTCTAAAAAAGAACAAACAAAAACAGTAAGTTTTCAGGGAACATTTGAAAAACAAGGATAATTTATGGAAATAAAAATAGAAAGAAAAACTGCAGAAATAGAGTTTAATGACTTTTGCGAAATGTGGGACATAGATAATGATGTTTCTATAATGAGCGAAGAAGATAAAGAAGGCTTTGAGAAACAAAAAAATACAATTATTAAAGCTATTATGCAGGGAAGACTCACTATCAATAAAGAAGATAGAACTTTAAAGTATATTGTATCAGAGTTTTCAGAGAAATCAGGAGAAGAATTAAAAATAAGACGTTTGAAAGGTGCTGATTATATGTCTATGGATAATTATAAATAAAAAGAAAATGTCCATAAGATGTATTCTGTAATAGGAAATATGATAGGAAGAGATCCTAAATTTATATCCAATTTAGACGGAGCAGACAGTAAATTATTACAAGCTGTTATGATACTTTTTATACAAGGGTAAGTTCTATAATAGCTAAAAACGGAAGAGAAACAAAAGTATTAGGAATATCAGGAATATGCTCTATGCTTTTGCAAATATGTTCAGATTATAGTTCATTACCCAATATAGAAAATATGACTATAGAACAGATAAAATTTTTTTATAATCCATTAATAAGCAGTTTGATAGAAACACAAAAAGAAATATCTAAACTAAAAAAATGAAAGGTTTTTTATGGCAAGCAAATATAGTATAGAAGCAGTATTTAAAGCTATAGATCAATTTACAGCCCCTATTAGGAATATGCAAAAATCAAGCAATAAATTATCAGCTTCTATACAAACAGACTTTGCCAAAGCACAAAGAGAAGCATTAAAGTTCAAAGATAATTTTAGTAAAAATGTTTCAAAAGCAGTATCAAGTATAGGAAAAATTACAGCTAAAATAGGCATAGCTTCATCAGTAGCAGCAGGTGTAGCAGGTGCTGCTTTTATAAAAATAAGCAAAGATGCCATAGATTTAGCAAGCGATTTAACAGAAGTTCAAAACGTAGTTGTTGTTACATTTGGAAAAAATGCTGATAAAATAAATGGTCCAAAACTGCTTTACAGTCTTTCGGACTTTCAGAGCTTCAAGCTAAAAAGTTTACAAGTACATTAGGTGCTATGATGAAAAGCAGCGGACTTGCAGGCGATAAATTAGTTACTATGAGTCAAAATATGTCGGCATTGGCTGGAGATATGGCCAGTTTTTATAGTTTAGATATTGAAGATGCTTTTGAGAAAATAAAATCTGGAATAAGCGGAGAAACAGAGCCTTTAAAAGCATTGGGTATAGATATGAGTGTTGGAAATCTTGAAGAAGCATTTGATATTGATTGGAAATCTCTTACATCAGCAGAAAAAACTATGTACAGATATAAATATTTAATGAAAGCCAGTAAAGATGCTCAGGGAGATTTTTTAAGAACTATGGATAATTCTTTGGCAAA
This sequence comes from Brachyspira intermedia PWS/A, assembly GCF_000223215.1. Taxonomy (NCBI): domain Bacteria; kingdom Pseudomonadati; phylum Spirochaetota; class Spirochaetia; order Brachyspirales; family Brachyspiraceae; genus Brachyspira; species Brachyspira intermedia. The sequence goes on along the minus strand of NC_017243.1, from coordinate 1,736,504 downwards.
TCAAAGAAGAGTTATAGGAACTACTATAAGTCAAATACTGGCAAGACTAGGAAGTGTATTTTTACCGGGATTAATAAAAATAAGTTCTTCTATTTTAAAAGCTATACAAAGTATAGATGTAGAAGATATTGCTTCAAAACTAGAAACATTTGTATCTTCAATAGATTTTGACTATATAATCAATAATATTAAAAATACTATATCTGATATTATTAGTTTTATAAAACAGATAGATTTCAATTCAATATTTAATAAGGTAAAAGATATAGTTTCCCGTATATTTTATTTTGTAAAACAAATTGATTTTAAAACTATACTTAATTTCATGTTTAATTTAATAAAAACTTCTATTACAATAATTAGTATATTAAAACCTTTTATTCCTATTATACTAGCTATAGTTGCTGCATTTAAATCATATCAAACTATTATGCTTGCTGCTGCGATTGCTCAAATGGCTTTTAATATAATAATGGCTGCTAATCCAATTAGTATAATAATTATAGCAGTAGGTATATTAATAGGATTAATATATATTTTAATAAAGAACTGGGACACTGTTAAAAATGCTGTTATTAATTTTGTAAATACGGCACTCAATTTTTTAGACAATCTTTTTAATAAAATATATGAGTTTATAGATTCGGCTCCTTGGTTTCTGCAGGCTTTTATAATGCCTTTTAAAATCGGTATAGATTTAGTTAGAACTTTGCTTGCTGTATGGAAAAATGTTGTTAATGCTTTCAAAGAAAATGGAATAAAAAGTGCTTTAATAGAAATTGGAAAAGGAATCATAGCTTTATTAATAACTCCTTTACAAAATGTATTAGGTTTAATTTCCAAAATACCATTAGTTGGAAATATAACAAGCAGATTATCTGAAAAAATGAATGATATTAAAAGCTCTCTTGTAGCACCTACAACAAAAGAAGAAAGAGCAAATGTAACTAAAACTATAGAAAATACAACTAAAGGAATTGTAGAAATAAGAGATACTACAGGAAAAGCAAAAATGACAAGACCTATTAATACAAAAAATCCTAATATCACTTTTAAGCCTTCAGGAGCTTTTTAAATGTCTTGGGAAGATAGATTATTAGAAGCAAGTTATATATCTCCAAGCGGCATACCTTTTAATTTTCTTTATGAAGATGTTTCTTATGAATTTGATAAGAAAACAACATCTTTTATTTTTCCTGATATAGATGGTGCTTATGTTCAGGATATGGGAGTCGGAGAAAACAGATACCCTCTCAATATAATATTTTGCGGTGAAAACTATGACTTGGAAGCTGACAGATTTGTTAAAGCATTAAAAGAAAAAGGCAGAGGAACATTAATTCACCCTAAATATGGTATAAAAAAAGTAGTACCTTTTGGAACTATAAAAAGAAATGATGGTATAGTCAATAATGCTAATCAATGCATATTTGAAATAATATTTATAGAAGATAATATACGTACTGATAATTCTTTATTAGAAAGTATATCTAATATAATTGATAAAATACAAAATTGTGTTGATGTATATGCTCAATATGCTTCATTTAATTTTGTTAAAACTTTTGCAGTTACATCTGTTGGAGAACTTATAACAATCAGAGATATAGCAACACAGTCTTTTACAGATGTATTTAATCAAATATCTTATATAGCAGGCATAAATGATGATTATGACAGTATATTAAAACTTTTAAATGATTCATTTATAGATACAATAAATGAAATAGGAAATAAGCCAATTAATGCAATAAATATGCTTATGAGTGCTATGCTTATTCCTGCTCAAATACCTAATTATGATGTAAGCAGTAAACTTGATATATTTGAAAACTTAATTAATCCAAAATTAAAAACTAAATATAATAAATCTATATATGATGCCAATATAGCAAATACAAATTTTGCTATAGATAAAGTTTTTATGTATACAGCCGCTGCTGGAATGTGTCAGTCTGTTATATATTCTGAAATAAAAACAAGAGATAAAGCATTAGAAATTAATGATAGAATAAATAATAATTATAATAATATTCAGAAATGGTTAGATGATAATATAAAATCTTTATCTTTCACAGATGATGAATCAGACTATAATAATATATTAGAGTTAATATCACAAACTAAAAATTACCTTGTTAATAATGCTTTCAATCTATCTTCTGCAAATAAAATAATATTAGATGAAGATAGAAATATATTTGAATTAGTAAGCGAGCTTTATGGAAGTTTAGAAAATATAGATGATTTTATATCATTGAATAAATTAAATATACAGGAAATAGGAATACTGCCAAAAGGAAAAGAAATAGTATATTATTTATAAATTGAAAAGGAGTAAAACTTTATATTTATGCCTTCCAAACATTTAGTAAAACAGAATGAAGATTTAAAACAAATAGCAATACAATATTATGGCACCACTCAAAAAATTAATTTAATTATTAAGTCAAATTCATTTTTAGCAGTTAGAGAAATAATTAACAGTTTACCTCAAATAATAGAAGGCGACATTTTATTTATTCCATAATATATAAAAAACTGTTCGCTTGTAGTCTGTGTATACTAAAAATTTTTAAGTTTGTATAGTTTTAATTCTTATAATTTATTTTTATAAGTTTCAAATCTGCTGATATCATAAATAAACATGGTAAAAGTATCAATGTTAAAAGTGCAGCAAATAAAAGTCCATAAGCCATAGCCATAACCATAGGTACTATCAAATCAGCACGTCCTCCTATACCATAAACAGTTGGAAGAAGTCCGAATATTGTAGTAACTGTTGTTAGAAATATTGCTCTGAATCTGTCTCCTGCACCTTCAACTACTGCATTAAGTACATCTTCTTTTGTATGTATGTTTCCTTGTTCAAGTATTCTGTTTATTAAGTCCACCATTATAATACCATTATTTACAACTACACCAGCAAGCCCAACTATACCAACAGCACCAACAAATGACATAGGCATTCTATGTGCTGCAAATCCTAGTATAACTCCTATTATTCCGAATGGTATTATACCCAAAATCATGAAAGGCTGAACGAATTTATTAAATTGAAGAAGAAGTATTACATATATAGCAATTATAGCAATAACATATCCCCAAGCAATACCGATTATAGAGCCTCTAGTTTCTTTTACCTCTCCTGCAAACTCTACACTTATGTTAGGATAATCTTTTGATATAGAATTAAAATAATCCTGCATTGCATAAGTTGCTTGTATAGCAGTATTTTTTCCCTGTTCAATATCTGCGGTCATGGTTATTGATTTTTTTCCATTATAGTGCTTTATGCTTGATTGATTATTTGTAATATATATGTCTGCTATATCTTTTAATTGTATAAGTCTGTTATATGTATTTGGTATATAAAGATTATTAAGTACATTTGTATCATAAGTATATTTTTTATCTAATCTTACTCTGAAGTCTAATTTATTTTCAAACTGCTGAATTGAAGTAGCGACTATTCCAGCATAAGCCGCTCTCAATTCTCTTGCAGCATAAGCAACATTCACTCCGAGTTCTCCCATTCTGTCATAATCAAATATTACTCTTAATTCTTCCTGTCCGATTTTATCATCATCATCATAGTTTATTATTCCATTTAAACTTAAAAGATGTTCTTTCATTTTATCTTTTACTTCTTTAACCATAGCAGTATCATTTCCTATTATTTTTATATCAACTGCTTTACCCGGGTTTATTGGAAGTTTAGTATTTACTGTGATTAATGCTAATTCCTTTTTTATACCGCTTTTTTCTATTGCTAAATTTAAATCATCTACTATATCATAAGCTATTTTTTTTCTGTTATTTGCAGGAACTAAATATATCATAATACCGGCAAGATTATCCATTTCTTCAGATACTTCTACAGTATTTTTATCTAATTGTTTTCCTAATAGGCTATATACTGCTATTATATCATTAGTGTTTACAGTTTCATAAATAATATTTTCTACCTGCTGAAGATATTTTTCTGTTTTATATAAAGAACTTCCAACTCCTGTATCCATATTAACAACTATAACATCAGCACTAGTATCATAAACTAAAGTAAACTTTGCAAATATTACTCTTGCTATTACTAAAGTGATAAGCAATGTAATTACAAAAAATATTAATACAATATATCTAAATTTTAATGTAAATCTTAAAAATTTAACAAAAGGTATTTTTAATTTATCAAATAATTTATCTTTATCAAAATCAAGAGGATTTTTGAAATTAAATCTTTTTCTTTTATGTTCTCCTGTAAGTTCTTCTTTAGTAATTAAGTTATTAGGTAAAAGAAGCACAGCCTGAAATATACTTACAACTAATGCCACTATAACAACTCTAGGATATTGATTTATTAATCTTCCCATAGTTCCAGTAACAAATATTATAGGTGCAAAAGATGCAACGGTTGTGAGAGTAGAAACAAGCATAGGCATAAATACTTCTCCTACAGCACTTTTTGTGGCGTCAAGTCCTCTTATTCCTCTTTGATGATAATTAAAAATATTTTCTGAAACTACTATTGAGTTGTCAACTATCATACCTAAAACCGTTATAATACCGCCTAGAGAAATTATATTGAATGTTATTCCAGAGTATGTCATATAAATAAGAGAAACAGAAATAACTATAAGCATTCCAAGAGAAGTAAATATTGCACTTTTGAAATCCAAAAATATTATAAGTATTACAAATATGATTATGAATCCTGTTATAATATTTGAAGAAACTGCATTAAGCAAATCATTAATTGTTCTTGAGTTATCAGCCATAGGTACTATTTCTATATTATTTGGTATAGTATCTTTATTTTTTTCAAAATATGCATTAACATTATATATAGTTTTTAATATATCAGCATCTTCTTTTTTTATTATATTTATTGAATATCCACTCTGACTATTAACTCTCATGTATACGCTTTTATCAACAAATAATTCTTCAACTCTTGCCACATCTCCGATTCTTATCGGCTGACCATTAAATATAGAACGTATAATAACATTTGTAATAGATAATGGATCTTGAAATTGTCCTGTAGTTACAAGAAGTTTATTCTTTTCTTCTAAATCAGCATTTTCATCAGGCTTCATGCTTCCGCTTGTAGAGCGTATATTTCTTAAAGACAATGCCTGTACTATTTCTGATAACGAAGTATAATACTCATTTAATTTATTAGGGTCTGCTAGTATTTGAATTTCTGGGTCTGTTCTTCCATATACTTCAATATTTGCAACTCCGTCTACATACTTTAATTCTTTTTCAAATTTTTTAGATATATCATAAAGTTCTTTTTCACTTCCTTCCATTCCTTTCTTGAATCTTAAACCTAAATTGTATATAGGAAGTCTGTTTGCATTAGCTTCAAAGATTTTTATCTCCGAAACATCTTTAGATACATTAGGAGCATTTTGAAGACGTCTGAATATTTCATCTTTCACAGGTCTTGAGTCTTTAAGATTCATGTCTATTCTTATAGTAAGAATTCCTGCATTTTCTATTATTATAGAATAAAACTCGTCAATGCCTGCTATAGTTTGCAGTTCATCTTCTAATGGAATCATTGCATATTGCTCAACGTCTTCCGGAGAAGCTCCCGGATATATAACCTGAACTATCATAACATCAAAGTTAGTTGATGGGAAAGCTTCTTTCTTTATATTAAGATAAGAGTATATTCCAACAGCTAGAGTAACCAAAATAATAACATTAACTAATAATCTGTTTTTTGCAAATAGTTCAATTATTTTATCCATATCTAATTCCAATAAAAATATTAATTATTAAGTAACACCAGAGAATTATAATCCATAACAGTAGTTATTATTAAATACTGCAAATTAAGAAGTTCTGCTCTTGCCTGTGCTAAATCAAGTCTTGCATTTATTATTTCATCTATAGGGAGTCGTCCTTGTCTGAATTTAGCATTTTGCGTATTTATTCTTGATACTATAGCATTAACTTCCAATTTTTTATTTTCAAGCATTTTTTTGTATGCTTCAAACTCATCATAATAAGTACCTATCTGCACATCGAAATCTCTATTAACTCTGTCAAAATCGGCAGTAACAGCATTCAAAGCAGCATAAGCATCTTCCATTTTAGCTTTGGCATCTCTTCCGCCTATAGGGTAGGAGAACATAAGACCTACAAAATAATCAACATTTGTCATAGTAGAAAAAGACTTAAAATATCCGCTGTCATCTAAACTAGATAATGATACGCTTCCTACTATAGATAAATCAGGCAATGCATTATTCTTCATTACTGAAATAGCATATTCGCTTCTTAATTTTAATTGATAAGCCATTTGACCTTGAGCACTTTCTAAAAATGGTACTATATCTATTTTGGCATTTATAGAAGTTTCTAATGTTTGATTCCAATCTTCTTCATTAGGCTGTATATTTTCTTCAGGTATAAAGAATTGAATATTTCTCATAACTTTTTTTAACATTAATTCAGATTTATCTCTTGCTTCTATATATTTTAAAGTTTGTCTTTTTGCATTTTGATATGAATCATTATCTATAACACCGCTTGTATATCTTTTATACACTTGATTTTCAAAACTTCTTGCTTCTCTTATCATTTCATTATATAAAGCTATTAATTTTCTAGCCATTATCCATTGATAATAAATTTTCTGATAAGATGTTAATACACTGTTATCATCTATTATTCTTTTTAATTTTGCTATAGTAAGCTGATATTCTGCATCCTTTATAGGGTATCTATCTAATTTACCAAAAAAATCTCTTAGTATAGGCTGTGCAATTTGTATTTTAATACTTGGATAATAGTATTTAAAATTATTAGTGCTTAAATTTGGAAGTTTTCCATTAACAGTTCCAAATGGAGTATCAACAGGCAATGAAATATCTCCTGTATTAAAATTTCCGAAAAAACTATCATGCTTAATTTCTACAGACCATCTTGTTCCAGAGTATGGTACAAGTCCGCTGAAACCCGCACCTATTCTAAATCCATTATAATTGAAATCTGATGTTGGTAAAAAATTGTATTCATCAAAATGGCTTTGCTTTCCTATAGCACCAGCCTGTAAATCAAATTTAACATCTCCGGAACTTTTTGCTTTTGTTAAATTGTTTGCAGCATTGCTTTCTTGAGAAGCTGTCAATTTCATTTCTGGTATTAATAATTTGATTCTTTCCATATACTGAGCATAAGGAAGTATTATAGTATTTGTATTGTTAGTTTGTGCAAAAATAAAAAAATTAAAAAAACTGAATGTAAAAAAATAATATATATCAATTTCCTCAACACTTTTATTCACCTAAAATAAATATTGTATCTATTCTATTATTTTTGATTTTTTTATCAAGTACAAAAAAATTACTATTGTATGATAAACTACATTTTTTATTTTTTGTAAATTAGATCTATTAAAAACATATATTTACAAACATAACTTTTTATATTATAATCTTTCAATCAATTAAGAGGTTAATATGGCATCGAAGTACGAAGAAATTTATAATAGTTTGCTTGATAAAATAAGATTTGGATACTATAAAAAAGGTGATATACTTCCAAGTGAATATGATCTGATGAAAGAATATGATGCCTCAAGGGATACTATAAGAAAATCACTTCAGCTATTATCTAATAATGGATGCATTCAAAAACATAAAGGCAAAGGTTCTATAGTTATTAATTCAAATATATACAATTTTGAATTCGGAGGAATATTCAGTTTTAAAGAAGTTGCTTCAAAAATGTATGGTAAAAAAGTAGAAACTATAGTGCATAGATGTGAATGTATAAAACCTGATGCATTAGTGAAGAGTGCTTTAAAATTAAATGATGATGATAAAGTATGGGCCATAGAGAGAATAAGAAATATAGACGGTGAAAATATTATACTAGATATAGACTTTATCAATGCATCTATTATACCATTCATAGATGAAAATATTTTAAAAGACTCTTTATATGAACATATAGAAAAAAATCTTCAGTTAAAAATATCCTATGCTGAAAGAGAAATATCATGTGAAAAAATAAATAATAATGATAAGAAACTTTTAGATTTAAAAGATTATGATATGGTGATAAATGTAGAATCTAGGACTTTTTTATCAGATACTAGAGTTTTTCAAATAACTTCAGCAAGACATAGACCAGATAAATTTAAATTCAGAGATTTTGCCAGAAGATAATTTCTTAAAAATATATTTTATCGATGTATATACATAAACAACTATACTTTGTCAAAAATAATTTTTTTAATTTAAAATATTTTCAGGGCTTTGCCCAGAACCCCAGTTCTTTTATTGGTATAAAAGAACCAAAAGAACTGCATTTTAGTATAAATTTAGGATATATACTATATTTAATAAGTATTTTTAAAATATAAAGTTCTAGGCTATTGCGTTTTTTGCAACTTTTTTGTGCGGCAAAAAAGTTGATAATTCTATATAAAGTCATCAGTTGACAAAGTTAAAAATTTTCAGTATATACTATTTTCTATCTTACTTATAAAACTACAACACACTTTTAGAATTTCAAATATAAAAACAGTATTAAATTATGAAGAATTATCTATATTAAAATTTATTCTAATTAAATATTATAAGCGTTTTTTATCATTTAATATTTTATTTATAAAATTTGTAAAAAATACAAGTATATAATTGACAAACTTGTACGTATATGTTAATATGTACGTACAAGTTAATGATAATAGAAATATATAAAAGCTATGGAGGCATATTATGGGAAAATTCACCGAAGACGCCACCTTATTATTAAAATATGTTGGCGGTAAAGAAAATGTTAAGGCAATAACTCATTGTGTTACAAGAATGCGTTTTGTTTTGGTAGATACTAAAAAAGCAGATATCAAAGCTATCGAAAAATTAAAATCTACTAAAGGTACTTTCACTCAATCAGGACAATTTCAAGTTATAATAGGTAATGAGGTTTCAGAATATTATAATGAATTTGTTAAAATTTCTGGTATAGAAGGAGTAAGTAAAGATGCTGTAAAAGAATCAGCAAAAGGCAATCAAACATTCTTGCAGCGTTTAATGTCTAACATAGCCGAAATATTTTCACCTCTTATTCCAGCTATTATATGCGGAGGTTTTATATTAGGTTTTAGAAGCGTAATATCAGATATAAAATTTTTTGAAGAGGGTACAAAAAGCTTAACTCAAATATCTCAATTTTGGGCTGGAACAAATGATTTTTTATGGTTAATAGGTGAGGCAATTTTCCATTTCCTTCCAGTTGGTATTACTTGGTCTATCACTAGAAAAATGGGAACTACTCAAATCTTGGGTATTGTTTTAGGTATAACATTGGTTTCTCCTCAGCTTGTTAACGCTTATTTGGTTGGAAGTGTTGATCCTAAATTTTATGATTTTGGAATATTTAAAATGCCTATGGTTGGTTATCAGGCACAAGTTATACCGGCTATAATGGCGGGATTTATATTAGTTTATTTAGAGAAGTTTTGGAGAAAAGTTGTCCCTGAATATGTTTCTATGGTTATAATACCATTTGCTTCATTAATACCAACAGTTATAATAGCACATGCAGTTGTCGGCCCTATAGGTTGGAAAATAGGTGAGGCTGTTTCTTATGTTGTATATACTGGCTTAACATCTAAATTCGGAGTTTTATTTGCTGGTGTATTCGGATTCTTCTATGCTCCTTTAGTAATAACAGGACTTCATCACATGTCTAATGCTATTGACTTACAGCTTATGAGTCAGTTTGGAGGCACTATGTTATGGCCTATGATAGCTTTATCAAATATAGCACAAGGTTCTGCAGTAGTTGCTATGTCCATACTTCAGAAAAGAAATAACAAGGCTAAACAAATAAATATACCGGCATTTATATCATGTTATTTAGGAGTTACAGAGCCTGCATTATTCGGTGTAAATTTAAAATATGGTTTTCCATTTATATGCGGTTTGATAGGTTCTTGTGTGGCTGCAATTATATCAGTTGGTTCTAAGGTTATGGCTACATCTATTGGTATTGGCGGAATACCGGGAATACTTTCAATACAGCCAAAGCATATGTTAATGTTTGCTGTTGCTATGATTTTTGCTATAGCTATACCATTAGTATTAACTCTTATAGTAGGAAAGAAAAAATTAAAACCAGAAGATTTAACTGATAATATAGAATCTTCAGAAACTGTTTCAGATAATGCATCAGCTGCAGAAGCTATAACTTTAGATGATGATAATTTTGTTTCACCTATGAATGGAAAACTTTATAAATTATCAGACATAGCAGATGAAGCATTTTCAAGTGGTGCTATGGGAGAAGGTTTTGCAATAGAATTAGCTGATGGTATGGTAACTTCTCCTTGCGATGGTGAAATAATAGCTGCTTTCCCTACAAAACATGCTTATGGTATAGAAACTGCAAACGGAAATGAAATACTTATTCATATAGGTATGGATACTGTAGAGCTTAATGGAGAAGGTTTTGAATCTTTTGTAAAAGTGGGAGATAAAATAAAAAAAGGAGACAAAATAGCTAAGGTTGATTTAGAGTACGTAAAAAATCATGGAAAATCTTTAGTATCTCCTGTTGTGTTTACAGACGGAACTAAAATTAATTTATTAAAGGAAAATACTATAATAAAAAACGGTGAAGGAAAAATTATAGAAATAAAATAACAAAGCGGGGTAAATATTTATAGGTTTTTATTATATATACGGCAGTTAACTATATATTATTGGCTGCCGTTATGAAACTTATAAATATTATTATAAAATTATTTAATTAGGAATCATTTATGAATTTTAAAAATAAAGTTGTTTATCAAATATATCCAAAATCTTTTATGGACAGCAACAATGATGGATTTGGAGATATAAAAGGAATAATATCAAAATTAGACTATTTACAAAATTTAGGAGTAGATATTATTTGGAGTACACCTTTCTTCGTTTCTCCTCAAAAAGATAATGGATACGATGTTGCTGATTATTATAATGTTGCTCCTTCTTATGGTACTATGGAAGATGTTGAAGAACTTATAAAAGAAGCTAAAAAAAGAAATATAGATATAATGTTTGATATGGTATTCAATCATACTTCTACAGAGCATGAATGGTTTAATAGAGCTATGAATGGAGAAGAAAAATATAAAAATTATTATATATTCAAAAAGGGCAAAGTAGTTGATGGGAAAAAAATACCTCCTACAAATTGGGTATCTAAATTCGGAGGAAATGCTTGGCAGTATGTAGAAAAATTTGATGAGTATTATTTGCATTTATTCGATGTCAGTCAGGCTGATTTGAATTGGGATAATAAAGAAGTAAGAAAAGAAATTTTTGATATAGTTAACTTCTGGATAAAAAAAGGAGTTTATGGATTCAGATTTGATGTTATAAACCTTATATCAAAGCCTGAAGTTTTTAAAGATGATTTTGAAGGTGACGGCAGACGCTTCTATACTGACGGAATAAATATACATAAATATTTAAAAGAGTTAAATAAAAATACTTTCGGAAAATATGATAATGCTATCACAGTAGGCGAAATGTCATCAACAAGCATAGAAAACTGCATTAAATATTCAGGTGAAAAAGAAAATGAACTTAGTATGGTATTTAGCTTTCATCATTTGAAAGTTGATTATAAAAATAATGATAAATGGCAGTTAATGGATTTTGATTTTCAGGAATTAAAAAATATTTTATTCTCTTGGCAGGAAGGAATGCAGGATAATAATGCATGGTCAGCTTTATTTTGGTGCAATCATGATCAGCCTAGAATAGTATCAAGATTCGGAGACGATAAAAAATACCATAAAGAATCTGCTAAAATGCTTGCTACAGTTATTCATTGTTTGAGAGGCACTCCTTATATTTATCAAGGTGAAGAAATAGGTATGACTAATGCTTATTTTGATAATATCAATCAATATAAAGATGTTGAGTCAATAAACTATTTCAATATACTTAAAAATAATGGTATAGAAGAAAAAGAAATATATAAAATACTTCAAAGTAGATCAAGAGATAATTCAAGAACTCCTATGCAATGGAATAACAAAGAGAATGCAGGATTTTCAAATGCTAAACCTTGGATAGAAGTGATTTCTAATTACAAAGATATCAATGCAGAAAATAATATTAATGATGAAAACTCTATATTTAATCATTATAAAAAATTAATAAAATTAAGAAAAGATTATAAAGTTATTTCAGAAGGTAAAACTATACCTATATTAAAAGATGATAAAAATGTATTTGCTTTCATAAGAGAATATAACAATGAAAAACTTTTAGTAATAAATAATTTTTACGGTAATGAGTGCACTATAGATTTAAGCAATATTGATTTTGATATAAAAAAATCGAAATGCCTTCTTTCAAATTATGATGAGGCAGTACTTGATAATACTTTAAAGTTGAGACCTTATGAATCTATAGTTTTATATAATAAATAATTGCAGATTTGTCCTTCATATAAATTTTTATTATACCTTGCATATATACCTTTTATATGCAAGGTTATTTTTTAATTTTAATAAAACATATATACTATCTAGAAACAAAGCAAATAATATACAGATTAAACAAAATAACTGAAAATTATTAAATATATTAAAAGCTAGAGAATTTGCTGATTCTAATTTTGTTAATGCATTTATAAAATTAATATTAATTACATTGTATGATAATAGCCATAATGATGATGCAATAGCTGATACTATATCAATTCCTATAAATAATATAGATGTCTTTTTATTATAAGTATTTGAAAACATTTTGATAATTTCTCTTGATATCAGCATTAAAATGAATATTAAAGGAAATAGAAAACTATTCTTTATAATGTCTATATTAAAGAATGCAAAATATTCATTATTTATTTTTATTGAAAATATATTTGGAGATAAGAATAAAAGAGATAAAAATATAATTGCTGCATATATCTTAATAATTGAATTATATAGACTTCTTTTTTTATTTATAGGTTTTGGAAGATTATCAAAATCTACTGTTATGCTGGAAATATCTATATTCTTATTTGAAATAAATACAAATATTAATGTTACAAATGAAAATGCTAATAACAATGCAGTAAAAATATCGCTTGCTGTATTAATTAAATTAAAAGCTTCATTATTTATAAATATATTAAATATTGATGAAACTACTATTCCAAGCAATGTTGAAGATAATACAATTTTTAATACAAGTTTATAATATATATAATAAGGATATCCTATCAAAGATTTATTGTAATTAGTATCATATTTACATGCAAGTTCATAAGGATTTCCGATTTCCGTTAAAATATTTTTTATATCATTTATTTTATAGTCTGAGTTTGAAAATCTTTCTTTTATTATATCATCAATAAGAGTTCTTATTTCATTTGAAACATCTTCTTTTATTTTATCGGGCATTGATTTTGTAACAGTATAAATATATCTTTCAATAATATCTTCTGCTTTTTTATTTTCTTTATTTTTCATTATATGAACTCCTAATTAAAAAATTATTTATCTATTATTTTATTAACATTAGATGAAAATTCCTTCCAATGATGAACAGCTTTTTTTAAAACTTCTTTTCCATCTTTTGTTATAGAATAATATTTTCTTGGCTTATCTTCTTTGGTGTTCCATTCACTTTTTAAAAGACCTTGATTTTCTAATCTTCTTAAAAGAGGGTATAAAGTATTAGCTTCAACAGTGATGCCGTTTTCTTTTAATTTAGTAATCAAATTGTATCCGTATTCTTCTTTTTTTAATTGACTAAGAACAACTATTATTAATGTTCCGCGTCTTAGTTCCTGCATCAAATTTGATACTATATCATCATAGTTCAATATTAAATCCTTTATATATTGTTTATTATATTATACTGTGTGATACACAATATATCAATATAAAAAAATACTTTTTATTTTTTATAATAAAAAGTATTACACAATTAATTTTAATAATTATAGATCCCGCTTTCCTATATCACTAATAAAAAAATCTCGCTGAAAGGCGCTGACAACTAAAGTTATCAGCCGCTCGATTTTTTTATAGCCAAAGACAAACAGCATTTGAGTAGGGTATCGAGACTAGCATTTCTATCAACCAAAAGAATCTTATATCCCGCTTTCCTATATCGCCAAGGGCGCACAGAGTGCCAATAGGGTATCGAGACTTTGTTGTAGATGAATATTGCGAAGATTAATCCCGCTTTCCTACATCTCCGAAGGCGCACAGAGCGCAGTAGGGTATCGAGACTAGCTTTTTTAAGCCTTTATATTTCTTTCACATTAATATATATTTTACATATCTCTGTCAAAGAACTTATTAATAGTATAATATATATTATTTTTTGCAAGTAAATTTATTTGTTTTTTATTAAAATATAAAGTATATTTATGTATAAAATAGATTTTCACATAAATCGTTATATATTTATTTTACACTTAAAAAAGTATAAACTTTATTTTTATTCTAATATATGGCATACTATACAAATGAAGAATGATAAAAAAGATTTAAGAATATTAAAAACTGAAAAACTTTTAAAAGAATCATTACTTGAGCTTTTAAAAACTAATTCATTAAAAGATATAAGTGTAACAGAAATATGTGATAATGCTATGATAAATAGAGTTACATTTTATGATCATTTTAATAATAAAGAAGAATTACTTAATTCTATTATAGAAGATATAAAGCAAGACGTTATAAAAGAATTAAAAAAAGATAATTCTATATACGACTTTAAAAAAAATTATAGAAAAATATTAGAAAAGGTTATTAATTACTTTGATGATAATAAACAGTATTTCGATGTATCATTAATAGATCATAATAATACTATTTTGTTCGTTTCCTCATTGCACAAAATATTTATAGACTATTTAGGTGAAACTATGAAAGAAGACAATATTGAAAATACAAAAATAATATCTCAATTTTTTTCAGGTGCTTTAGTTTCTGTAATATTCTGCTGGGTTAAGGATAATAATAAGATAAATAAAGAAGATTTACTTAATAATATATGTATTTTACTTGAAAAATCATTTAAATAAATAGTTTACATAATATTTTTACAATTCTGTATTGATAATAGTTATTTTTTGTATATACTATATTAAAAAATAATGGATTATGGGGTATATCATGATAAGTGTTGGAATCATAGGTGCTGGCGGATGGGGACTTGCCCTTGCAAATATATTTTCAGAAAAGCATAATGTTAAAGTATGGGTACATAGTGAAGATAGTTATAAATTATTAAGCACTTCATATAGAAATGATAATTATTTGGAAAACATAGAATTAAATAAAAACATACAATTTACTATGGATATAGGCGATGCAGTAAATGACAGTGAAATTGTTATAATAGTAACTCCATCATTTGCTTTTGCTGAAGCTTGTACAAATATAGAGCCTTATATAAGTAATGATCAAATATTAGTATCTGCAACTAAAGGACTTGATAGAAAAACAGGAAAAACTATGAGCGAGGTTGCAAGGAGCATAATATCAGGTGATTTATCTATATTAACACTTTCAGGACCTTCTCATGCAGAAGAGGCTGCAAAAGGAGTACCTACTGCAGTTGTTGTAGGAGGGGAGAAAGGTGTTTCTGAATATGTAAGAGATACATTGACAGTACCTCCTAAATTTAGAATATATAACTCTACTGATCAAAAAGGTGTTGAAATAGGCGGAGCTTTAAAAAATATTATAGCCATTGCAGGTGGTATAGTTGATGGCCTTAAACTTGGTGATAATACAAAAGCTGCTCTTATAACAAGAGGATTGCATGAGATAGTGAGATTTGCTTTAAGTAAAGGTGCTAGAATAGATACTATGTATGGACTTTCTGGAATAGGTGATTTAATAGTAACATGTTCAAGCGGATTAAGTAGAAACAATAGACTAGGCAGAGAACTTGCTAAAGGTAAAAAATATCAAGATGTAATAGCTGAAAGTCATGGTCAGGTTGCTGAAGGAGTATATGCTACTACTGCTGCTTATGAATATGCTCAAAAAAATATATATATATGCCAATCACAGAAGCCATATATAATATACTTTTCAATAATGCGAATATACAGGATACTTTAACTGAACTTATGAGCAAAGATGCTAAGAGTGAAGGATTCTTTTAATATATATTTATTGATTTTGCACTTTACTCATTGGCAGCACTTGCTGTACTACTTCTTTTAATATAACTGACGCTTTTGCATTGTTTAAATCTTTAAATTCTAATATAACATAAGTAATATTGTCAATATCTAGTCTAAACTTTGTAGCTTCAGATGAAGGATCGCCAACTTTTACATAGCCCCTATAAACCATCCAGCCCTTTAATACTACATATGCATATCCATTTTCTTTTAAATCGGCGTTAAATGTAAAATATGGACTTTTACTTTTATAATATCCCACTCTATCTTTTAAAGTAGTTGCTTTTGGTATTTGCTCTTCTTTTTTTACTGGTGATTTTTCTTGTACTTCTTTCATTTGAGGAGTTGTGCTTTTGCATGAAATAAAAGCAAGAATAATAAAATTAATAATTAATATCATTAAGGGCTTCATATCATATAATATATAAATTTTTTTACAAATTCAAGTTTTTTTTATGCTTGAAAGAATATTGTATTTAGTATATTATATACCTTACTTTAACTTTAAAATAGATGAGGTGTATAATTTGAGTAAACAATTAGATGAAAATAGAATCAAAGAAGGAGTAGGCGGTCAGGCTGTTATAGAAGGGATAATGCTTAGAAATAAAAGTCATTATGTTGTTGCTGTTAGAAAGCCTGATAAGCAAATAGATTTTATTAAAGCGGCTATTCCTGAAAATAAAAACAAATTGAGTAAAATGCCTTTTATAAGAGGTGTTGTAAATTTTGTAGATATGATGAGATTAGGATACAAAACTTTGGTTTTTTCTGCTAATACTGCAGGTATTGAGGAAGAAAACAATAAAAAAGATAGTAAGCCTAAATCCGAAAAAAGTGAAAATATTGCTATGACTTTAAGTATGTTAGTGTCTTTGGCATTTGCTGTGGGACTTTTTATAGCTTTACCTTATTTTATAACTACACTTATTGGCATAGATGAGAAAAGTAATTTTGTTGTATTTAATTTAGTAAGAGGATGTATAAAATTATCTATATTTGTTTTATATCTTCTTGTAATATCATTTTTTAAAGATATAAAAAGAGTATTTGAATATCATGGTGCTGAACATATGGTTGTTAATGCCTATGAACATGGACTAGATCCTGATACAGGAAATATTAGAGATTATACAACTATACACCCTAGATGCGGTACTACATTTATGTTTTTAGTATTAACAGTTTCTATATTGCTTTATATGTTTACAAGTTATTTTGTATATACATATATATATGCGTCATATACTCCTCCTAAAATAGTTGGAAATTTAACCGTATTGGCTATTAATATAATTTTACTTCCTATAGTTTCTGGTATATCTTATGAAATATTGAAATTAGGATTTAAATTTTATAATTTCCCTCTTATGAGACTTGCTATACTTCCGGGTTTGGCTCTTCAAAAAATAACTACTAGAAGACCGCAAGATGACGAAATAGAAGTGGCATTATTTGCATTAAGCAAGCTTTTGGATACTTCTATAGAAAAAAGAACAGAAGAAGAAGTGCAAGAGAGTATAAAAGCTAGTTTAGAAAATAATGATAATATAAAAAGCGATACAGAAGAGAAATTATGCGTATAAAAAAACGTCTTGTAGCAAAAAAAGATGATTATTATGAATATTCTTCGAGTTATATAAGAAAATATATCGCCATAATAATCGTAGCTTTATTTATTATATTATTTACAGCTATATTTATACATGTTAATTATAGAGTAATACCTTTAAAAGCATATATGAGGAATGATACTCCTGTACTTGATGCTAATACTCTTTCTATTACTAATAATAATGGTATTTACTACACTGGAGATTTTACTAGTATTCCAAAATCTATTCATATAAATGATGATATGGTAGAAAATTTATATTTATACTTGTTTCATGATAATCATATAATATTTTGGAAACTTTATAAATATGGATTAAAAAGGTATTTCTCTTATTATGCTTTCAATATATTTGATGGTGATTCTCAATCTTTTATCATAAAAGAAAATGAAAAAGATTTTTTAGATTTTTATGATAATTTTGTAAGGGCTCAATTTAGAAAAAATGTTGGTGAATTTAGTATAGAGATTCCAAACTTTTATAATACTAAAATAAATATAAAATCTTCTATAGAGAATTTAATTAATGCAGAGTTTTCATTTAAATTTACTAATTTTACAGCTTCTATGGTAAATTGGAAATATAATAGGGCATTATATACTGCTTTTTATTATGGGCTTCCAAGCGGATATTTAGTTGTTCCTGGAAGTGAAAATGCTATAACCGACACAAGTTCAGTTATGGCTGTTAATACTGTAGGAAGAAATCCTTCAAGATATGCTCATAATATAATAGCGGCATTAGTTTATACTTCTTATACCACAGATCCTATTCCCGTATTTATTTATGACTCTAAGCCTGAATCACAAAATTCAAGAATTATTAAATTCTTGTTTAAAAATAAATGGTATGTATATAAAAACTTTGAATCGCATGAATATAAAGATGTTATAGATTATTATTCTAAAGAAGAAGGTTTTAGTTTTGTATTTACAGTTACAGGAAATTATCTATATGAGTCTTTTGGAGGATTTAGTAAAATAGATATGGAAACTACAAAAGGCATATTAGATGGATATTTTACTATAAATAATGAACAGTTTAATATTAATGGTAATGCTGTTAAAGAATTTGTACATAGCGTATTTTAAAAGGATATAGTATGTCAGATAAAAAGAAATTTGAGAGATTATTTGAGTTGTATACTTCTTTAATATTGGATGGATTTATAGATAAAAAGAAATTTAAGTATTTTAATGATTCATCAAAAAGAACAGCTTTGCGTGATATAGATGAAATAGAAAAATATTTAAAGATAGATTTAATTTCAGAACATAATAGGTATACAATAAAAAAAGATGATTTAAAAAAATTGAAAAAGGGGTTCAATTTTGATGATGATAATCTTAAAAAAAATGTAGATATATTATTTTCTGTATTTATGAAAAAAATAAGTTCAAATTTAGCTCTTATCCCTAATTCGACAATATATAAATTATTACCTCAAAATGTGGATAATGAATATTATGATGTTATTGTGATTTCAAATAATGATATAAATAATATATCCGGTGATGGTGAAAATATAGAAAAATTACTTTCATGTGTAAAAGATTTGAATGATATAAATTTTGATTATTATATTCAAAGCAGTAATATTAATTATAAAGTTAAAGCTATAGCGTATCTTATTTATTATTTTCAAGGTATATGGTATTTGGTTGCTTATGATCATAAACATCAAAAAATAAAAACTTATTCTATAAGCAATATATCTAATATAGAAATAATACAGAAATTAAAATTTAATAATATTAAAGAAAAAGAAGAATATGAGAAAGAACATAAAAATAGGATTGATTATAGAGAAAAATTAATAAAACTAATAGAGAAGAAAAAAGTATATATTGGAGTGATAATAAATTAATAAAAACTACTATTCATTTTAATTCAAATGTTGCTCATTATTTTAAAAATAGAGATTATGGATTCAATCAGAAAATCAAAAAGAAATTAGATGATGGCTCTATAATAGTTAATTTTGATTTTTCATCTTTTACAGAGTTTAGAATATTTGTAAGTCCTTGGCTTGGTTCTTTTAAGATAATATCACCTAAAAAATTTAATGATGAACTTATAGAGCATTTAAATTATTCTTTATCTATTATGAATGAAGAAAATAAATAAAATAAGTTATAAAAAGAAAAGGTGATAGATTATATAATCTATCACCCTTGTTATATTTTACTTTATGATAAACTGTATAGCATATCACCGTAAGTTGGAAGTTTCCAATATTTTTTTGATACTGTTCTTTCTAACTCATCTATTGTAACTCTCATATCTTCTAAACAAGCAAATATTTTATCTCTTGAGAATTTTGCTGATTTAGCTATATCATTAATTTTCTTAGCCTCTACAGTATATCCTTCTAATTTTTCTAATTTAGAATCAAGGTCTTTTATTAAATCATTGAGTTTATTAATTAACTTTTTTTCAACATCAAATTTCAATTTTAAATTTCTTTTTTTATCGGCTGTATTTGCAAGCTCACCAACATATTCTATTGAGTATGGAAGTATTTGTTTATGTACCATATCTATTAATGTTAAAGCTTCTATATTAATTTCTTTAACATATTCTTCCATACTTATTTCATATCTTGAATGTATTTCTGCTTCTGTTAAAACTTTATGTTTAGTTAATACTTCAATATTCTTTTTAGATATGAAATGAGGTAATGCTTCAGGAGTAGTTTTTAAATTAAATAAACCTCTCTTTTCTGCTTCTTTAACCCATTCATTAGAATAGTTATTACCATTATATACTATTCTTTTATGTTTTTTAAAAGTTTCTCTTATTAACTCATCAATATCTTTTTCTAAGTTATCAGATTTTTCCAAAATATCAGCAAATTGTGATAATGCTTCAGCTACTATAGTATTTAAAATGATGTTAGGGCCTGATACAGAAAGACTTGATCCAACCATTCTAAATTCAAATTTATTTCCAGTAAATGCCAAAGGAGAAGTTCTGTTTCTGTCAGTTGTATCTT
This sequence comes from Brachyspira intermedia PWS/A, assembly GCF_000223215.1. Classification (NCBI taxonomy): domain Bacteria; kingdom Pseudomonadati; phylum Spirochaetota; class Spirochaetia; order Brachyspirales; family Brachyspiraceae; genus Brachyspira; species Brachyspira intermedia. The sequence goes on along the minus strand of NC_017243.1, from coordinate 1,715,720 downwards.
TAGTTAATCTTGCTAAAGAATTAACTCCCATTTCCATTTCAACTTTTTCTTTTCCTTTATATTTTTTAGAGCTTTCCAAAGATTCAAGTATCTCTGTAATATCATCTCCAAGGAATATAGATATAATAGCAGGAGGAGCCTCAGCAGCACCAAGTCTATGATCATTACTAGCACTAGCAGTAGTTATTCTTAAAAGATCCTGATATTCATCAACTGCTTTTAGTATAGCAACTAAAAATAATAAGAATCTTTTATTTTTAGAAGGATTATCTCCCGGATCTAGCAAGTTTAATCCTGTATCTGTAGCAATAGACCAGTTATTATGTTTACCGCTTCCATTTACGCCTGTAAAAGGTTTTTCATGAAGTATGCATGCCAAATTATGTTTTTCGGCTATTACTTTCATAAGCTCCATAGTAATTTGGTTCTGATCGGTAGCCATATTTGTAACTGTAAATTCAGGAGCCAATTCATATTGTCCAGGAGCAGCTTCATTATGCTCTGTTTTAGCAACTATTCCAAGCTTCCAAAGTTCATGATCAAGTTCTTTCATAAAAGCAAGAACTCTAGGTTTAATAGCTCCGAAATAATGATCCTCTAATTCCTGACCTTTAGGTGGGCAAGCACCAAATAATGTTCTTTTACAATATCTTAAATCAGGTCTTTGTAAATATAGATCTCTGTCTATTAAGAAATATTCTTGTTCAGCACCTACAGTAGTAAATACTCTATTCACATCATCATAGCCGAATAATTTCAATATTCTTTTTGCTTCTTTTTCTATAACTTCCATAGAACGAAGTAGGGGAGTCTTCTTGTCTAAAGATTCTCCGCTATATGAACAAAATGCACTAGGTATGCATAATGTATCATCTTTTATGAAAGCATAAGATGTAGGATCCCAAGCAGTATATCCTCTAGCTTCAAATGTAGCTCTAAGTCCTCCTGAAGGAAAACTAGAAGCATCAGGCTCACCCTGAACTAATTCTTTACCTGTGAACTCCATACGAATGGAACCGTCATCGGTTTGAGTAATAAAGCTTGTATGTTTTTCAGCTGTTATTCCTGTCATAGGCTGAAACCAATGTGTAAAATGAGTAGCACCTTTTTCTATAGCCCATTCTTTCATAGCATGAGCTACTACATTGGCAACTTCTAAATTTAAACGCTCTCCATTTTTTATGGTTTTTATGAGTTTTTTATAAATGTCTTTAGGAAGTTTATCCTTCATTACATTATCATTAAAAACCATACTACCAAAAATTTCTGGTATTTTTTTCATTTTATATATTTCTCCCTAAGAAATTTATTATAAAAAATTAGAACTATTATATCATTAGTTTAAATTAATTCAATATTACTATTAGAAGTTATGAGAAAAAATTAGAATTTTATATATTTTCATGTATAAATTGTTTTAATTTGTACAATGCTTTTAATAATTCTTTCCTATCCATATTATTTCTAGATGAAAATAGCACTTTTATATCATTAATTTCAGAAAGAGACATATAATCATCACTAGCTATTCTTTGATAAATATAGTCAAGAGCTTTTAATATAGCATCAGCATAATCTTTGAATTGAAAATATTCATTTGGTAAATTCCATATAAGTGCTTCTGTTATAGCAGGAGTTAATTCATTAATATATTTAATTTCAGCAGAAAAAGCCAAGAATAAATTTTTGAATAATTTTATTAAATTGATAAAATTAGCACCACAATCATGTTCTTTTTTATCAAAATTTCTATTATCCAATTTAGGATAAAAAATTTCATTTTTTTCATTACTATCTGTAACCAAAGCACCTTCAACATTATTATCTAAATTCTTGAATGAAGGTATTAATACAATTTTTTCACTTTCATATTCTAAAATTAAAGATGACGATGTAACATTAACCTTATTTGAATATAAATCATTATTTTTAATTAATTCTAAAATAGAAGATTTAAATTTTCTAGTATCAGATGTATTAGTTGTATCATCCAATATTAAAAATATATTTAAATATTCCATATAGTTTATATCTGTTCTATTTCTTTTTGAACCAGTAGGAATAATAGAAATATTATTAAACTGTTTATGAGAAGATATTAATTTGGATATGAAATCCAATTTTTTTCTATTTTATAATATGGGTAAGCTTTAAATCCGCTTACCCATCTATTTATATATTCATATAAATCTATATTATTATCCATTTTACATTTACACTCTTTTTAGAGCGGCAGCAAGTATTTTATCTAATGGTAAAACTTCATCAACACCGCCTCTTGCAATTGCTTCTCTAGGCATTCCGAAAACTGTACAAGTTTCTTCATTTTGAGCTATATTGTAAGCACCGGCATCTTTCATTTCTTTCATACCATTAGCACCATCATCACCCATACCTGTAAGTATTATTCCGATAGCTTTGTTTTTAGCATAAACAGCACCGCTTCTGAAAAGTACATCTACAGAAGGTTTGTGTCTTGTAACAGGCTCTCCATCTCTTACTTCAATGTAATATTTACCGCCTCTAACTTTAATCATAGTATGCTTAGCACCTCTTGCTAATACAGCTTGTCCTCTTCCAACACTCATACCATCTTCAGATTCAAATACATCTATTTTAAGAATACTATTTAATCTCTTAGCAAATGAAGTAGTAAAATGTTCAGGCATATGCTGAGCAATAACTATAGGAGGAGCAGAAGGAGTAACATTTTTAAGACATTCTATTAAAGCCTCTGTACCACCTGTTGAAGAACCTATAAGAATTATCTTATCCATAGGAGTTTCTCTTGAAGGTGTAAGAGGAAGTATGATATCTGCAGTATTTTTTTGATAAACTTTGAATCCGGCTGTTTTTGGTGCTTCTAAACTAATAGAACTTCTTTCTGTAGTAGCAGCAGGTTCTGTTGGAACCGTAACACCATGTTTTCTATAAAACTTAGCTCTGTTTGCATAAGCATTTTTAATTTTTTCAACTAAGTCTGTAGCTAATTCTTCTACACCGTCTCTAACATTTGCAGAAGGTTTAATTACATAATCAAAAGCTCCAATATTTAAAGCATCTAAAGCTAATTCTCTATGTTTATCTAAAAGAGAACTAAACATTATTACGGGAATAGGGTTGTTAAGCATAAGCTTTTTAAGATATGTAATACCATCCATTTCTGGCATTTCAATATCTAAAGTAATAATGTCAGGTTTAAGATTTTTGACCTTATTTTCAGCTAAAATTGGATTTGCAGCAGTTCCCACCATTTCTAATGCAGGGTCTGAGTTTACAATTTTAGTAAGCAACTGTCTTATTAATGCGCTATCATCAATAGCTAATACTTTAATTTTTGTAGCCATATAAAATCCTTAATTATTAATATATTAAAACAATGTAATGTCTGATTTTTCTTCAAGTTTATGCTGTAAATTTTTAGAATATTTAATTTCCTGTTCAGCTGAGAATTCTTTAGTTTTACCTTCTAGTTTCTTCATAAGTACTCTATTTTCAGTATTGAAAAAGAATACTTTTCTAGGCCAAGAACCACCTATATCTTCACTTACTATAGGTATTTTTTCATCTGCTAAAAATTTCTTAGCAAATTGTATGTTCTTATCAGGTACTTGAAGAATATTGCTAGTCATACCTGAAAGTACATGTCCGCCTCCGAATATTTTAGCTGTAAGGTTTTCTTTTTTACCGCCTAATTTAATAATTTCGTTTATAAGAACCTCCATTGCAAAAACACCATATCTAGTATTATTATAATCTTCAGCCGGATTTTCCCATTCTCTCATTTCAGGAAGCATAAAGTGATTCATACCTCCGAATTTTAATTTATTCTCAAACAGGCATACAGATATACAACTGCCTAGAACTGTTTTTATTACAGCAGGTTCTTTTGAAGCATAATAACCACCTATATATATTGTGATTCTCTTAAAATTGCTATTGGCTGCTGCTGGAAAATCAATCATTATTATACACCCCTAGTTAAATCTTTTTATAAATATTGCTTGCCACATATTTAAATTTATCAGACACCCCAAATAATGTTTCTGAATGTCCTATAAATACTAAACTGTCTTCTTTCAAATATCTATGAAATTTATTAAATAATTCCTTTTGGAATTCTTTATCAAAATAAATAATAACATTCCGGCAAAATATCAAATCAAATTGAGTATGAATATCAAAATCTTCATCTTTGAAATTTAATTGTCTAAAAAACAGATTCTTTTTCAAAATGTCTTTAACTTTATATAATCCCTCTTTATCACCTGTACCTTTCAAAAAATATTTTCTTAATATATTTTCTTGTATTGGTTCAACAGATTCTTCTTTATAAATACCAGCTCTACCATGTGCCAATACATTTGTATCTATATCGCTAGCTAAAACTTTTATATCATATTTATCATAATTAGCACCAAAATATTCATGCAAAGTCATTTGAATAGTGTAGGGTTCTTCTCCAGTTGAGCATGCTGCAGACCATATTCTCAGATTTTTCACTTTGCCAGCTTTAAAATTCTTTTCCCAATCTGGAAGAAATGTACTTTTCATATACTCAAAATGCTTATTTTCTCTGAAAAAGTCAGTTTTATTTGTAGTAACAGCATTAACGAAATTAGTTAATTCTTCATCTTTAGCATTCTTGACAAAGTCTATATACTCCCTAAAAGAGTCCATTTTTAAGGCTCTTAATCTCTTACTCAATCTAGAGGTTACTAGAGCCCTTTTATGACTAGTCATTTGTATTCTAGTTTTATCATAAATAATTTTAACTAATTCATTAAACTCAGCATCACTCAGAGCCGGCATATGCTCATTCATATCTTCCATTTTTATACCTCAATGATATTATACTGTTTGATTGGTTGTTTCATTAGATTTTATGATTTCTTCTATAGGAAGAACCATAATGATCTTATTTTCCAATCTAATAACATTAGAAATTTGAAGTCCTCTCATATTATCAATAGGAGTTTCTGTCATCTGGCTTTCATAAACTGTAATAACATCACTTACCATATCTGCTAATATACCAAATTTTCTATTAGTAGTGGATATAACTATAATAACATCATCTTCAATAGAATGATCATCTCTTCTATCCAAACCAAATCTTATTCTTATATCAACTATATGAAGAATATTACCTCTTAAATTCATAAGTCCTCTCATAAATTTAGGACTTCCAGGAACAGGAGTTATATTAGTTACGCCTACAATACCTTCAATACTCAATACATCAAGAGCATATTCTTCATTATCAATTTTAAACACTAAAAATTGCTGACTAGGTTCAATAGAAATGTTTTCATCATGTTCTAAAGATGTACCTCCAACCTGAGGTATATTAGCTGCATTTATTTTTTGATTATCTAACATATTACAATCCTTTATTTAACGCCGTTATTAATTTTTCCTTGTAAAGACATATTTACTAGTCCCTGTATATCTATAATAAGGGCTATTCTTCCGTCTCCAAGTATAGTACCTCCGGCTATTCCTGCATGTTTACTGAATGCTGAATCTAAAGATTTAATAACTACTTGCTGCTGATCCAAAAGCTCATCAACAAATATAGCACATTTTCTATATCCAGCTTCAACAACTACAACTATACCATCATCTATATTTTCAACTTGTGTATCTATTTCAAATACTTTGTGTAATCTAATTAAAGGCAAATACTCATCTCTGATTTTTATCATTTCCCCTTTGCCTTCAAAAGGTTTTACCTGTTCGTTTTTTACTTTTATTTGTTCTATAATTGAAATCAAAGGCATTATGTATATTTGTTTACCTAAAGCAAAAGTAATACCTTCAATAATAGCCAATGTTAAAGGTAATTTTATTATGAATGTACTACCTTGACCTTCAGCAGATTTAATTTCTATTTTACCTTTCATTTTTTCTACATTAGCTCTAACAACATCCATACCAACACCTCTTCCTGATATGTCTGTTATTTTTTCAGCAGTAGAAAGACCAGGAGAGAAAATAGTTCTGTATATTTCTATATCAGAATATTTACCATCTTTTGAAAGAAGTCCTTTTTCAACAGCTTTATTAAAGATTTTTTCTTTATTCAATCCATTACCATCATCTGATACTTCTATAACAACATGTCCTTCTTGGTGAGCTGCAGACATTGTTATTGTACCATATTCAGGCTTACCTCTAGCTATTCTTTCTTCTTTTGTTTTCTCTATACCATGGTCCATAGAGTTTCTTATAATATGTTTAAGAGGGTCAGATAACTGCTCTAACATATTTTTATCTATTTCTGTAGTTTCACCTTTAAGAACTAGTTTAACTTCTTTGTTTAATTCTAAATTTAAGTCCCTAACATATCTATGGAATTGAGTGAATATAGGACCGATAGGCATCATTCGGATATTCATAACTTCTTCTTGTATTTGTCTTGAAGTTCTATCCATTGAACTTACAGCCTCTTTAAGTCCATTATCTATATCTAAACTTTGAGTAAGCTGCATTATTCTTGACTGTGCTATAACAAGCTCTCCGATTAAGTTCATTAAGCTGTCTAATTTTCTTGTATCAACCCTTACTGTTGAAGGAGCCTGAACTTTTGTACCAGTTTTAGGAGCTGCTGCAGGTTTACTAGCAGCTGCAGCTGTTTCTGCAGGTTTTTCTTCAGGTTTAGCAGCAGTATCTTCTTTAGCCTCTTCTTTTGCAGGCTGTTCTTCTTTAGTTTCAACTGCTTTATTTGCTTCATCATCATCTTTTATTTCAGCTTTAGTATTTATAATATTAATATCATTATCATCTATTACAAATAAGAAAATATTCTGAACTTGTTCTTCAGGAGCATTAGTTTCAAAATCCAAAGAGAACTGAGTATAACAAACATAAGGATCTTCAAGATTTAAGATAGTAGGTAAGCTATTACACTCTATTTTTAAGTTACTAATAGTACCTATAGCTCTAAGGTCATTTAAGAACATAAGAGGGTCTATACCATTATCAAAAATAGTAGCTTTAAATCCCATTTCGATATGGAATGAATTTTCTCCGCCTGAAGTAGCAGATGATTCATCAGCTTTCGTATCTTCTTTTTTTTCTTCAGGTTTAGTTTCTGTAGCTTTAGCCTCTTCTTTCTTAGGCTCTTCTTTTTTAGGTTCAGGAGATGCTTTTGGTGCAGCTGCAGCAGTACTTACATCATTACCGTCAGCTATAGCTTTTATTTTAGCTTTTAGTGAATCTATATTGGTAACACCTTCAGTTTCACTTTTACCGTCTACAATATTTTGCAACATTAATTTTACAGTATCCAGGAACTCTAACAATACTGTAATCATTTGAGGAGTAACATCCAACTTGCCGCTTCTAACTTTTTCTAATAAGTTTTCAGCAACGTGGTTTAACTCACTCATAGTTGTAAAGCCAACTGTACCTGCTGAAGATTTAAGAGTGTGAGCACTTCTAAATATTTTATTTAAAAGATCTTCATCACTTTTATTATCTTCCAACAAAACTAGGTCGTTTTCAAGACCTTCTACAATTTCATTGGCTTCACTTAGGAATATCGAAATAAATTCATCACTATCAAACATATAGCACCTCTACCTTTATAAAATCCTTATTATATAAAATAAGATGGTTAGAAATCAATTTAAAAAACGTTTTACTACATCTAAAAGCTGAGTTGGGTTAAATGGCTTTACTAGCCAACCACTAGCACCTGCAGCTTTACCCTCCATTTTTTTCTCATCTTGAGATTCTGTTGTAAGCATTAGAATAGGGGTATATTTATGTTGATCTACTTTTCTTACATGCTTAATGAATTCTATACCATCCATTTTTGGCATGTTAAGGTCTGTTATTATCATATCAACATTTGGTGTTTTACCAAGAACCTCTAATCCTGTAGTACCATCATCTGCAGACACTACAGTATAGCTGCCTTTCTTTAAAGTATATTCAACAGATGCTCTAGCTGTATTAGAATCGTCTACAATTAGTATTGTTTTAGCCATAGATTTAACCTCTTAATCATTAATTATTTTTATCATTAATTATTTTTAAATATTCTACAAACAAATTATCCATACCTTCTACTATAAGGTTTTTTTGATTTTTAGCAAGTTCTTTTTTCATAGCATACAGTATTTGAAGTCCTGCTAAATCCACATGGGCATCACCCTCACAATTAAATTTTACAGTCATATCTTCGTTATAATTAGCACTTTTTATGACATTCTTAAAATATTTACTCATAGTTCTTATATTAAGATTATCATTTATCTCTATAACTGACATAAATAAATACCTCCATTACTTTTATTAAAACATAGTAAAATCGCCGCTATCAGCACCTACATCTATACTTATATCGACATTCGGCGCATCTTCTCCAGATAAAATACTATTAGCAATAGCTCTTTCTTTCTTTATCGTATAAGAATTAACTATATCCAAATATTTATCACTTTCTATTTTCCAATTTTCTATACCTAATAAATTATAATATTCATTTTTCTTATCTCTTATAACATTTCTCATGCTATTAAAGATTTCTATTATTTCATTAATCTTTGTAAGCAATGTACTTAATGAACTTAAATCTATTAGGGTTTTGTCTATAAGTCCAAATAATTCATCAGCATAACTATCTAATCTTTTTATGTTATTATTAATAATATATTTTGATTCATCTAAACGTTTGCTTACGCTGTCTGTCATAGATTCTATAAAAGAATGCTCGCTCGACTGCTGATTGATATTAGATTTAAATTTATTAATTGAACTGAAAATAGCAGATTTAATATTATGGAACTGCTCTAAACATCCATCTACTGTTTCTGTAATGTTAGTAGCTATTGATTCAACACTTTCTATAGAGAAAGTCTGCGAATTATTAAATATATCGCTATTCTTTTCAAGTTCTATTTTAGCTAAAAAGTTAATAGAGTTAAAAGTTTTAGCAATGTTTTTTGTTTCTAAGAACATGCTTTCCAATTCTTCTATTGAGTCTATTATAGCTATATTGCTGTCAGATATTCTGTATTTATTAGTTAAAAATAATTTAAAGTTTTCTAAATAAAGTTTAATGAATCCCATATATTCATTGAACAAAGACTCTGAAACTGTGAAAGGAAACTCTGATTTACCGCTTTCGCCTCCAATCATATATTCAACTATAGTAGTTCTATCTAATGTAATATCTGTCAATGCATCTTTTAAACCTTTTAAACTTTTATAAATATCTGAGTTTGTAAGATCAATTTCCTCATGTATTGATTTAAAGTTTTCTATTATTAGAGTTAAAACTACATCATCAAAAGTAAGCAAGTCAAGAAGTTTATGTTCTAAACTTTGATTTTCTTCTTTTTCAAGATCAGCAGCATCCATAGTTTCTACTTCTTTTCCATAATATTCTATGAAATTTCTATTTTCATAAACTATGGAATTCATAGATTCTATTATATGCTCAGTCTGCTGTCTTACTATATCTTCACGAGGAAGAACCATCATTACTTCAAATATAAAATCATAAGTATTATCAACTCTTGATATTATATCTGATATTATATTAGAAAATACTGCAAAGGAATTAACCATGTTATTATGCTCTTTATCAAGCTGTTCTCTCATGATTGTAAAATTCTGTCTTTGCAATTCATTTGTTTTTAATATTTCAGTTTTAAATGACTCAAACCTTACAAATAACTCCTTACCGATTCTATTCATTTGATCTGCCTGTTCATTTGATGTTTCAGACATTTTGATTATGTTTTTGGATATTTCTCCAAAAGCCTTACCACCAGCACCATATTTAGAAGATATTATAATGGCATTTAATGAATAAACTTTAATTTGGTCAGCAAGCATCCTAATTTGTTCTATGGAATCCATAATATTACTAGTTCTGCCAACGTCTTCTACTAAGGAATCAGAAAGTTCATTGTCTTGAGATATAAAACTTTGCATTCTATCAAAGGATCTAAAAAAATCTTCTTGGTTCTCATCTAAATCATTAGAGAAGTTTTTTTCTCCTTTTTCTTTATTGGTAAAATATGAAAGCAGCTTATTAGCTTTTTCGTTTTCATTTTTCATTTCCTGTTCAATCATAGGAAATTTTTCACCTATAAAGCTATAAACTCTTCCAACTTCTTCAAGAAAAGAGTTAATATCCTTCACAGTTGTTTCTAATATTGCAGAATAGTCAAGGATATCCTGCCTTATATTATTGTCTATAATAGTTGCTGCCACTTTTTATAATTTCCCAATATTCTAAAAAATTATATATCACGTTATAAATATAACATTTATTATTGCTTTTTGCAAGTAAAATTTTTATTACACTATAATTTTACAGTAAAAATATATTTAATTAAAGTTTTTTTAATTAATTTCAAAAATTTTATTTTTCAAATTCAAGTATTTTGCAGTATAATAGATTCTATTTTGCGATTCTCTATTTCCGAATCCAAAACTTCTTCTGCTTACTGCAAGTATTGGAGGAGCCTGTATTCTTTTAGATATACCCATTCCCATGTACTGCTTCCACCATCTCTCTAAATCATCTACAAATTCAGCACCATTTTTGAAATATTTTTTTAATGTTCCTTTTTGGCATCCTATTTTTTCTTCCAAATTTCCTTCTATATAAAGTTCTAGTATATCTTCTAATATAGCTCTGTTCCAAGATTCCATTAAAAATTTGAATAAATAATCATGATAATCATATTTTATAGGATCGCCTTTACCTTCATCTACAGCCTGAGCAGTTGAAAGTTCGGCACTAGGTACAATGTTTATAGTGCCTTCAGGAATAATTTCCTTTTTAAATACTTCTTTGTTAACATAATTAGCAAGTCCGTATATCTGATATTTCCATAAATCAGCCAAACAAGCAAAAAATCCTGCTCCGTCTCCATACATAGTAGAATATCCAACCATAGTTTCTGTTTTATTGGCATTGCATGTAAATACGCCGCCAAAACTAGCAGCTATAGCAGATAATACTCTTGATGATCTATCTCTTGCCTGTATATTCTCTATAACAAAAGATGATAATTTTAGATGATCTTCTTTACCGTCTTTTATAATAGGGGAGCTTTCTAATTGTTTTACAGTATAATCTACTGATTCCTGTATAGGAACTACCATATAAGCACATCCTAAATTATCAGATAAAGTCTTTGCAAGGTTTTTAGTTGTATCAGAATTGAATTTACTAGGCATATTAACTAGTAAAACATTATCTTTTCCAATGGCATTTACATACATTACAGATGATAATGCAGAATCAATACCTCCGGATACGCCTATAACAACCTTATTTATCCCTATAGATTTCATAAATTTTCTTATTCCGTAAATAACAGTTTCATATATCAATTTATATTCATTTTCTTCTTTTATCTCTATAGTTTTTCCAAATGCTTTGTTTTTCACATCTATATCAATGAAATACAAATCTTCTTCATATCTTTTTCCTGTTAATAATAAATTACCCTTATTATCATAAACAGAACTTCTTCCGTCAAATGTATACACTGTTTTTCCATTATTTTGTATTCCTACATTATTAATGTATATAAGAGGAGTATTATGTTTACTTGCAATTTCTCCATACATGCTATGTCTTTTAGCATCTTTAACTAAAGTATATGGTGAACTTGATATATTGATAAATAAATCTACATCTTTGTTAGAATTTATAATGTCCATAGGAGAAAATGTATAATTTTTGCTCCATGCATCCTCACATATAGTAAGACCTAATTTTATCTTTTCACCATTGCATTCTATTTCCAAAGGTTTTAAATATTCTTTTATATCAGCATTATTCTCAAAAGCTAAATCTTTTAAGCTGAAAAAATGTCTTGGATCTTCAAATTCTTTATAATTAGGTAGTAAGGATTTTATTATAAAAGGGTATTCAGTGGTATTATTATGTATTAATTTACCATCTTTAGCTACAAACATAGCATTATATTTTCTTATTCTTCCATCAAAATTTTTTTTATTTTTATCAGATGCAATATTGCCAAAAATAACATATATTCCATTTGAAGATTTTATTATTTCTTCTCCAAGTTCCTCGCATTCTTTTATGAATCCTTCGCTTTCAAACATATCACCAATCATATAACCTGAAACGCATAATTCCGGAAATATCACTATATCAGCATTTTCTTTTTTAGCTTTGCTTATAAAACTTATTATTCTAACAGTATTATCGCAAGGCATAGATGGTATTATCTCTAATTGAGAAACAGCTATTTTCATATTAAACGAACTCCAAATGTATTTATATTAATTAAATTATAAAGAAAAAATATAATAAACCGTTATATATATTATAATAAAATTTATTGATTTAGTCTACAGTTATAATTTATAATTAGAAAGGTTATACATTGGTATATGAGAAGAAAAGATTTTATATTTGAAGATAAAGAAGAAATATACAGTATGCTTAATAGTATAGAATTTGGTGTTATGGCTTTGCCTGATGATATACCTTATGCTGTACCTATAAGTTTTTGCTATAAAAACAATGAAATATATTTTCATGGTGCTATGGCGGGCAGAAAATATGAAATTCTAAAGAATAATCCTAAAGTTTCTTTTAGTGCTTCAAAACCATATTCATATATACCGTCTGAATTTTTAAATGGTAAAATGATACCTACACAGTTTTTCTTTTCTGTTTTTATAGAAGGTAAATTTGAAACTATAGATGATATATCAAGAAGAAAAGAAATTTTATATGAAATAGTAAAAAAATACGAACCTAATAATGATAATCTGTCTATAGACAACAAGATGTTTGATTATGCACAAAATAATATGCTTATAGGCGTAATAAAAATTGAAAATCTTACTGCCAAAGCCAAATTCGGTCAGAATATGCAAGATGAAGAGATTACAATTATAATAGATGATTTAAATACAAGGTCTAAAGACATTGATATTGAAACTGTAGATATGATAAATAAGCTAAGAAAATGAAAAAAATAACTTGAAAAAAGTATTATAAGTGATAGAATAAAATAATAAAATAATCTTTTTTTATTCTAAAAAACTTTAGATATAATTAAATTATTAGTTGAGGAAAAAAGTTAATGCAAACAAGAGTATATAAAGCAGGTTCTATAGTATATTTTACAGGCGACACCTCAGACAGAGTTTATATCTTGAAACAAGGTCAGGCTCAAAGTATCTTTTTATCAGAAGAAACAGGTTATGAAACTAGGGAACTTATTAATATAGGCGAGTTTTTTGGGGTAAAAAGTATACTTGGTACTTATCCGCAAGAAGATACGGTTCAGTGCTTAACAGATTGTGTTGTTATCATAATTACTTATGAAGAATTTGAAAGTTTGATTGAAAAAAATAAACCTATAATCATAAAAATGCTTAAGGTGTTTTCAAATCAGCTTAGAAGAATCAATAAAAGAGTAAGAGAACTTGTTGAAAATGATATAAGCGAAGAAGGACAGGATCCTTTAGAGGGATTATACGGAATAGGGGAATTTTACTTTAAAAATAAAAAGTATAGAAATGCTCTATATGCTTATAAAAGATATATACAGTATGCAGATGAAGATTCAGCATTCTATAACACTGTAAAAGAAAAAATTGAAGAATGTAAAGAAGAATTAGATATTACAGATGATAGTGATATAGCACCTCCTGTTTCAAATGCTCCTGCTTCAGCTCCAAAAACTCAGGCTAAAGCAGCAATTAATGACCCTGCATATAATAAGGCTGTTGAGTTATATAATAATAATGATTATGTTAACTCATTAAAAGCATTCAATAATTTAATTAAAAGTCCTGATACTGCTGTTGCCGAGAATTCTATATTCTATATGGGTAAATGTTATTATAATATAAACAAATATGATAATGCTTCTACTGTATTGTTGTCAGCAATAAAAAAATATCCTAAATCTCAAAATGTTAAAGAGGCTATACTATTTTTAGCTAAAAGCTGTGAGGGCAGCGGAAATAAAACTAAAGCAAAAGCATATTATCAAAAAGTTATTTCAATGCCTCCTATGGATAATTTTTCAAAGGAAGCGAATGCAAGTATTTCAAGACTGTAATATAAAAAGAAATTAAGGAACAAATATGGATAATAATTTAAGTTCTCATACAAAAAAATATAATACTGATGATGTTATATTTCTGGAATATGAAAAAGGTGATAAATTCTATTTAGTTCAAAGCGGTTCAGTAAAAATTACAAAAGTTATAAAAGATGTTGAAAAATTGTTAGACATAGTTTATGCTGGTGAGTTTTTCGGTGAAATGGCTATATTAGAAGATACTACAAGAAGTGCATCGGCTATAGCAAATGAACCTACTGTGCTTTTAGAGTTGAGAAAAGAAAACTTCCAAAGCATATTGGCTAATAATACAGTTATGGCTTTGAAACTTTCAAAAACTTTTGCTAAAAGAATATTCGATGCTAAAAGAAGACTTTTAATACTTCAATTAAATGAAACTGACTTGAGAGTATATGACTGTCTTTTACTTTTGGCAGAGCTTCAAAACATACCTAGAGATCATTATTATGAACCTCAGGAACTAAATGCCACTATAAATGATATAGCAAATTGGTGCGGTGTAAAAGTAGTTGATGTACAAAAAGTTTTAAATACATTGGTAAAAACAGGTAAAATAGATATAAGAACTAATACCATATATGTTAAAAACTTAAAAGAGATTCAAAGACAAATTGATTTAAAGAGAAAGAAATCATAATAGTAAATAATTTTACTATATGATTGAATAAATTAGCTGATGACTGATTATTTTGGTTATCAGCTTTTATTTTATCAACAATATTATAGTAAATAAAAGATATTTATTTTTATTAATTATTTAAATATATTCACTAAAAAAATACATTAACAATATAATCATTCACAATATTATAAAGTTAAAATATATAATAATTGTTTTTATCATTTACAATAAAATATTCATATTGACAAAATAATATAATTAATATATCTTTTTTGTAAAATATTTTTAAAAAGAGGTTTATATGAAAAAAATTGTATTAATGGTAGTATTGTATACTTTATTTAGTTTTAATGCTTTGTATCCGGCAAACGAAGAAACAGAAGCACAGTTCTTCTTGTATATAGGATCTGGTAATATTGAAGAAGTTTCAAATTATATAGATGATAAAAAAATCAATATAAATGCCAAATTAGATGATGGTATGACACCATTAATATTATCTATTGTTTATAAGCAAGATGAAATAGCAAAAATGCTTATAGAAAAAGGTGCAAATCTTAATATCAAAGATAAGTCAGGATTTACAGCTTTAATACATTCTATAATGAAAAATAGAACAGAAGTATCAAAAATGCTTATAGAAAAAAAAGCTGATGTAAATATAAAGCTTTCATTAAATGAAAATGGAATATATATGAAAAATTTTACTCCTTTAATACTTAATGAAGATAAAGAAGTAGCACAATCATTAATAAGTGCTGGTGCTGATATTAATATAAAATTGACTGCAAAATATCCTGGACAAGATCTAAAATTAGAAAATGCTACACCTTTAATGTGGTTTATTTTGAATGATAATACTGAAATAGCTCAGTTATTGATAGAAGCTGGAGCTGATATCAATGCTAAAGATAAAAGCGGAAAAACAGCACTAGATTATGCAAAAGAAAAAAACAATACTAAAATAGAAGAGTTGCTTATAGCAAAAAATGCTAATTAATAATCTATTATTATTTATAGAGATAAACTTGCTGAAAGATAGCTAGCTGACAACTACTTATTTATCACTTTAAAAAGTTCATAAATAATTTTTATTAGTTGTTATATAATTCAATAGTGTAGGCAATATAGTAATTAAATATAAATTCTGTATTGCCTAAATAATAACTAATAAATATAAAATTGAGAAAATAATAATATATATATATTAAAATATTTTAAAAAAAGAGGTTTATATGAAAAAAATTGTATTAATGGCAATGTTGTATACTTTATTTAGTTTTAATGCACTGTATCCTGCAAACTCTGAAAATGAAGCCCTATTCTTATCGTATATAGCATCTGGTGATATTGAAGAAGTTTCAAATTTTATAGATAATAAAAAAATTAATATAAATGCTAGAATAAAAAATAGTGCGACACCATTAATATTTTCTATTATTTTTAAGCAAGATGAAATAGCAAAAATGCTTATAGAAAAAGGTTCAGATCTTAATATCAAAGACAATTTAGGATTCACAGCTTTAATATATTCTATAATGTACAATAGAACAGAAATATCAAAAATACTTATAGAAAAAAAATCTGATGTAAATACAAAAGTATCATTAAATGAAAATGGAGTATATATGAAAAACGTTACTCCTTTAATACTTAATGAAAATAAAGAAGTAGCTCAATCATTAATAAATGCTAGTGCAGACATTAATATTAAATTCTCTTTTCAAGATGCTGGAGAAAATATAAAATTAGAAAATATTACACCTTTAATATGGTTTATTTTTACTGATAATTCTGAAATAGTTAAGTTATTGATAGAATCCGGAGCTGATGTTAATGCTAAAGATAAAAGCGGAAAAACAGCATTAGATTATGCGAAAGATAAAAATAATCCTAAAATAGAGCAGTTACTTATATCAAAAGGTGCTAAATAATAAAGAATATGTAGTGTTAAAATCTCTATTAGTTAAAGCTGATAGAGATTTTTTATTTGTAAATCATTAAAAAGTTAAATATATAAATATTTCTAATATACATAAAATAAACTAAATAATTAAATGTTAGCATCGTGAAATTATATACCCTAATGAAGTATATACTTGACAAAATAATATAATTAACATATCTTTTTTGTAAAATATTTTAAAAGAGGTTTATATGAAAAAAATTGTATTAATGGCAGTATTGTGTACTTTATTTAGTTTTAATGCTTTGTATCCGGAGCTTAGTAAAGATGAAAAAGAATTTGTAGCATATATAGCTAATGGTAATAAAGAAGAAGTTTTAGATTTTTTAAATAATAAAAAGGTCAATATAAATTTAGATATTATGGATGGTGCTACACCTTTGATATTATCTATTATTTATAAGCAAGATGAAATTGCAAAGCTGCTAATAGAAAAAGGTGCTGATCTCAATAAAAAAGAGAAAGAAAGCGGTGCTACACCTTTAATCTTATCTATTCTTTATGAGCAATATGAAATAGCAGAGATATTAATAGAAAAAGGTGCTAATGTTAATATAAAAGACAATTCCGGATTTACAGCTTTAATACATGCTATACAGAGGGAGAAAACAGATTTATCAAAAATGCTTATAGAAAAAAAATCTGATGTAAATACAAAAGTATCATTCAAGACAGATGGATTATATTTAAAAGATTTTACTCCTTTGACATTTAATGTAGATACAGAAGTAGCTGAGTTATTAATAAAATCTGGGGCTAATATTAATACTAGATTATCTATAAAAGACGATTCAAGAAATATACAATTAGAAAATATTACACCTTTAATGTGGGTAATTTTTGATTATAATACAGAAATAGCTGAGTTATTGATAGAAGCTGGAGCTGATCTTAATGCTAAAGATAAAAATGGAAACACAGCATTAGATTATGCAAGATATAGAAATGATTCTAAAATAGAAAAAATACTTATTGAAAATGGTTCTAAATAATAATTTCTTATTATTTCTAGCGATAAACTCGCTAAAAAATAGCTGACAACTTCCTTCGTCAGTTATCAGCTGCTCGTTTATCTATTTAAAAATCAATAATAGAATTAATATTTAATTTGTATTAGTAATAACAATAAACTATAAAAATTGTTTACTCTATGGCTTTGTCGAGGCTCAGAATTTTTATAATATTTTCAAATTATTATTTTTTATTTTAGTTTTCATTAGTTCTTAATATTATTCTATGTATTAATATGATTAAGATATTATATATAAGTAATGCTATAAAAAATATTTTCATTATGAAGATAAAATTTTCAAAGGTTCTAAGTCCGTTTCTTAATGAGAAATATACATAAGCAAATATAATCAAGTATCCGTAAAATGGTGCAAATAGTTTATAGGCAAGTCCATAATTAAATGCAATGACCGTAAAGCCTAAAGAAAATCCAAATATTACAGCCTGTGGAATCAATGGAATAATGGCTTCATATCTATTTGTAAATTGTATTAATACAATTTGTTTTGCAAATATAATCAAAAATGCTGACAAACAAATAGATGCAAATACAAAAAGAGCAATAGAATAATAAACGATCTTTCTTTCTTTATTTTTATTATTGTCTTTTTTAGCTATTAAAATATAAGAAAACATAACTGATGCAACAGGAGTTCCTATATAGAAAAACATTTTTATTATTAATGATATAGTAGAGTAGTAGCCTGCACTTGTTTTATCCAAATATCTATTTGCCATTAATACATCGCTTAATGATATCCAATTAAATATAAAATTTATAATAACTATATTTATTATATATGTTAAAAATTCTGATAAGTTTTTAATTGAAAAATAAGTTTTTATTTTATTAATTTGAACATAATAAGGCAGTTTGAGTTTCTTTAATTCTATTAAATTAATTATCAAATATAATACACAAAATAAAGACACAGATATAATAGCTCTTTCTAATGTCAATCCTGTTATAATAAAGTATGCAAGTAATAAAATCTTAGCTATAAATATTGAAATCAAACTAGCTGTATAATCATAAGCTATATAATTATTAATTTTTAATATAGACTGTGAAACTATAACCAAAATTGATGCAAATATTCCAATAGACATTATTAAAAGTGAACTATAACTTTTTATATTGAAAAGTATATCCATTAGCGGTATTGATAATATATAAATAACAAATATTATTATAGCAAGTATATATCCATAAGCCCAATAACTTTTAGCATCTTCATCATCTTTATAATTATGCATAATATAATAACTGAAACTTGATACTGTTAAAACTATTATTGAATATATATTGATTATACCATTATAGTGTGCGAAATCAGATATTGATAAACTTCTATTTATATATATTGAAGATATATAATTTAATACACTGGCAATGCCATTTATAAAAACTAATAAAGCATAGTTGATATAATATGAATATTTTTTGTATAGATTTTTTATATTATTCATATTATATTAACTTATGCAAATCTTTTATTGTAATAATTATCTTCTTCTTAAGAACCATATTAATATACCAAGTATACCGAATAAACAAGGCAAACCTATTTGAGCAACATATCTAATAAAATTAGTTTGAGTTGTTGTAAGAGTAAGGTTTTTAATGCTTGCTTCTTTAGGTCTTATAGTGATTTTCTGTCTTGCTTCCAATAGATAAGCAACAGTATTCATAAATAGGTCTTTATTTCCGGCAAAAGCAATATCTACAGACTGACCTTGTTCGGGATTGATGTATGCATTTAAAGCAAATGTAGCATCTCCAAATACTACGATTCTTGCTGGGTCTTTTCTTCCTTCTATTTCATAAGTACCGCTTATAGCCAAAGGCACAGGACCAGGTATATCTGTTCTCGGATTGAATCTAGCTCTTGATAAATCGAAAGTAGCTTCTTCTTTTCCGTAACCTTGAGGAGTAGTTGTAATTATATTTTCAAAACTTCCATTGTATTTATTTTCACCGCTTAATATACTTCTTGCAACAACCAAACAAGCAAATACATTTCCTTCTTTTAATGTTTGAGTTATTGGGTGAGAAGTATATTGAGGTACTATATTAACAGGTATAACTACACTTGAAGCTGTATCTATTATATAGTCATTTTTAGTTTTAAATCCCCAATCAGATAAGAAGTTTCCTAAATTGCTGTTAAATTTACTTCTATCCATAAAGCTATCATATAAAACAAGAAGTTTTCCGCCTGTTTTTACATAATTATTTAATTTGTCTATTTCAAAATCACTAAAAGTTTCCACAGGTGCAGCTATTACGATTAATGATGCATCTGTTGGTATATTTTCAAGTATTATATTTAATTCTTTTACTTTATAATTTTCATTTTCTAAATAAGTTTTAACATAAGATAAACCTTCACCGCCTCTGTCTTGTATTTGTCTTTCACCATGTCCTATTGTGAAGTATACTGTATAAGATTCTGTATCAAGCAAAGTGTATATAGATTGAGTGAATTTTTCTTCTCCTACAAATAAAGGATCAGAAGTAACTTTAGATTGAGTTGTTAAATCTTTTCTGTAAACTCTTACTTGTTTTCCTTGTCCGTAAGTAAATACTATTTCTCCAACCTGAGTCATTTGATATTTACTTTTAGCAGAAGGTTTTTCTATAGGGTTAATATATTCAACACTTATATGTTTATTTATTCTTTTATATTGTTCTAATAATAAATCCGCTCTCCAATCTGCTGATGTTGGATCTGTACTAGGTGATCTCAATACTACTATAGAAAGCGGACTATCTATTCTTGATAAAACGTCCATAGTTTGCTGAGATACTGTATATGATTTATTTTGTGTTAAGTCAAATCTTATAGGGAAATTTATACTTATAATATATAAACCTACAAGTATAGCAAGAATTATTATTAATGATAATATTCCAAAAAAAGCTTTATGTACAAATCGCATCTTCAAAAAAGATACTATTTGTTTTCTATCTACTATTAATGTAGTAATAGTTATTATGGAAGTTAATGCTAATACTGCCCAAAAAACAGGAGTAGGAGTTTGAGTTACTGCATAAAAGAAAATCCAAGCAAAAAATAATAATACCCAAGATGCTAATGTAGCTATTTTTAAATTAAATTTCTTATTTGACATTTAGTAAAAATCCGTTATTTTATAAATTTTAAATTAATTTGAATAAGTATTATATATAATTAACGATAAATTTCAATAGTTATGTTTAGTTACACTTATTCTGAAATATTATCGACAGTTTATATGCTTACTTTATTTATTTTAATTCTATTTCTCTAGAGTCTTTAGGATTCCAATTAGTATCTTTAGTATTCCAATCTATTGTATATTTTTTCCAATTATGCAAATTAAATATATTATCTTTTACTGTATAAAAAATATCAAAATTATAACGATTATAAAATTGCTTACTAATATCCCAAGTTTTTAATAGTATTATATTCGCTCCATTAGTTTTATAATCGTTAGTAATAATCTTATTATTAAAAGGATTTGTTATACCTTGTATATGTTTAGTAGCTAAATATGGAACATCTGCTATAGTCATAAAATTATTTTCTATTTTAATGTTTCCATGTGAATTAAAATCTTTATACATAAGTAAAGCATTATACCAAGAAACAAATTTTAATTTATTTTCAAATACCGTTGTGTTAACATCTCTTCCATGATCTGAAACTACTATTATTTTAGTATTGTCATAAACATCATTTTCTTTTAAAAAATCTATAAAATTAGTTAAAATATTTATAGAAGCTATATTAGCATAAAAATGTCTTGTACTATTTTCATCTTTATAAATTACCATATCTTCAGCTTTAACAGGTTTAATTATAGTATGAGGTAAATAATCAGATGAAAAAAACTGCGGATCATGTGTAATCATATTATGTAATATATTGTAATAATTACCTTCATTATTTATATTTATAAATTTCCTAATATTAGATAATATAGCATAACTATATATGCTGGGATTAACATTAAAATCATTATAATTAAACCAGTCACCATTACTATAAAAATCATATCTTAAATTAATAGGAATCATTTTAAAAATAGAAAATTTAAAAATTCTATTTTTTTGTTTTATCTTATTATGCTCATTGACATTAAAGTCTCGTATATTAAAATGTTGAGCAAGACTATAACTATCAACAATATTATTATTATATGCTTTTATGTTAGTATAGTCTTTGAATATACTAAGATCTGGTATTAATTTTAAATTAGCATAAACAGGTTCTAATAAAATAGAGTGATATCCATATTTTTCTAATGATAATGGTATAGTAAGCAAAGACTCATTATGTTTATTTTTTATATTACAACTTAAATTAGTACTTAATTCATAAGGTAAATAATCATATCCTCCATACAATGAAGATATGGATGTTGTAAAATCAGAAAAAGATACTGTATTAGGATAAATAATAAAACCATCTAATTTTTCTTTATATTCAGGAAATCTATCTAAAGCATCAATCCAATAAGAATTTATTGCTCTATCTAATATGAAAACAAATATATTTTCTCCTGTTTTTGATAAATTAAATATTTTAATATCATTTTTATTATTTGATATTGAAATTAATTTTGAATGTTCTTTAAATATTGTAATAATATTTAAAGTTGAAATACCAAATAAAGTTATGATTATTATAAAATAAATATTTATTAGAATATTAATATTTTTTTTAATGAATAATATTAATATTAGTACTGAAAAAATAAATAATATTACACTTATGTATATTTCTTTAAATGATGCTTTAAGAAAATTGGAATTATCAAATATAAAATCAGAATTAATATTTATATAGTTTCCTTTCATTATAAATGTATCTATTAAAAGTATAGATACAATAAAAATAGATAATAAAGTAATATAGTTTTTTATTTTTTCTGAAAATAGAAAATATATAAAAATAGGATAAAATAAAAACAATCCAGTACTTATTGTGAAATTATTTATTACCAAGTAAAAAGGATTTGTAAATTCTTGAGGTGATGCCCCTATAAGAGAACTAGGTATAAAAATACCAGATAATATTGTAATGACTAAACAATTTGTTAATATTAGCTTATATCTATTTTTTAAATAAATATCAAATATAATACTATTATTAAAAATATAAGAAAATATTTTATTCATATTAAAAACTATAAATAATATTGTTATGATTATAAAAATATTAATAGTGTAATTTTTTAAATATACTTTATAATATATATTTATTGCATCGTCAATATCTTCTATTTTTTTATTTAATGATATACTAACATATTTAGTATTTATAGTATTATCAATAAGTAATACATCTTCTATATTATCTGATAAGAAAACATCTGTATTAATATTTATATCAAATAAATCACTGCTTTTAAATATTTTACTATTATATTTGATTGTTGCTTCATAACCATAAATATTACCGTCTTTAAATGAATATACAAAATCAGATAAATATGCTTTTCTTTCTATACTAGCTAAAGAAATTAATAATATAAATACTGCAGTAATGATAATAAAAAATATGTTATATACTTTTAATAACTTATATTTATTTTTCAGAAATATTTCATATAATTTAAACTCTATTACAATATTCTTTATTAAAGAAAATAAACAATTAATAGTCCAATAAAATAAAAGTCCTGATGGTGAAGTATATAATAATACCAAAAAGATTAATGATACTATATATAATGGCAGACTCTCTTTGAACTTCAATTTTTTTGCATAAATAAATCCAGCAAGCAAACTAAATAAAGTCATTATAAATGGAAGTAAATTAATACTAATACTGCCAATATGTATTAAAGAATCTGGCTTAGATAAATCTTTTATAAATAAAAAACTCTGACCATTTAATACAGATATACTGTGTACAAAATTATATGCCGCCATAAAAAATGGTATTTGTATTAAAAGTCCTAGAGTACCTCTAAAAGCATATATAGTTTTATATCCATTAATTCTTTGACAAGCTCTTATTAAGAGATATCTTTGATCTCCTTTATATACAGATTTAATATTATCGATCATTGGCTTCATTTTATCTTGAATTGCTCTTTCTTTAGCCTGCCAAGATTCTGCTATATTATATAAAGGAAGTGATAAAAAATTTATACATAAACTTAGAAAAAATAAACTTACTCCATATCCTGATTGAAATACTGTATTAAATAAGTAAAATAATATTTCTATAATAAATTCTATTGGATAAATAAAGATATTATAAAGTATATCAAAAAACATTACAAATCCCCCAAGAAATTATTTTCTTCGAGTTTGTAATGTTTATTATAAGATGATAATTTATTGATTGTTGCCTGTTTACTATTATCATAATTTTCCTGCTTTATATTATATTATATTATATTATATATTTATTAATAAATATTTCAATATATAATAATTTTATAATATTTATTAATATATTGAAATAATTTAAAAATCGTTCTATTATTTATAAAATAAATATTTTTTATAGAGTTATATTATGAAAAAAAGAATTCTTTTATTGGGAGCTACAGGCTCTATTGGTACTAACACTTGTTCTGTTGTGAGAGAGTTTAATAATGACTTTGAAATAGTAGGAATGTCTACAAATAGTAAAATAGATATATTAAATACTTTATGTACAGAGTTCAAACCTAAAACTGTAAATATATCCGATAAGAATGCAGAGAATATTTTTAAAGATTATGATTGTGCTAAAAATCTAAATGTATATGAAGGAACTATAGCTGATTTTGTAAAGCATACTGATTTTGATATATTGGTTAATGCACTTACAGGATATGCAGGATTTTTGCCTACTGTTGAAGCAATAAAGAAAGGTAAAACTATTGCATTAGCCAATAAAGAAACATTGGTAGTAGGTGGAGATATAATAAATCAATTACTAAAAGAACATAATGCAAACTTAATACCTATAGACAGTGAACATTCTGCAATATTCCAGATGTTAAGACATTTTCCTAAAGAGTCACTTTCAAAAGTAATAATAACTGCGTCAGGTGGACCTTTTTTCAGAACTCTAAAAGAAGAACTAAAAAATGTTACTGTAGAAATGGCATTGAAACATCCTACTTGGGCTATGGGAAGTAAAATAACAATAGACAGTGCAACTATGATGAATAAAGGCTTTGAAGTTATAGAAGCTCATCATTTATTTAATTTAGATTATGATAAAATAGAAACTATTATTCATCCGCAGAGTTTAATACATTCTATGATAGAAATGAATGATGGAGAGATATATGCCCAGATTGGCAAAAATGATATGCGTCTTCCTATACAGCATGCATTAACTTATCCTCAAATTAGAAATACGCCTTTTGAAAAATTAAAATTATATGAACATTCCGAAATCAATTTTTATAAAATGGACTTTGATAAATTTATAATGCTTAGATTAGCTTATGAATGCGGAAAGAAAGGCGGACTTTATCCTTGTGTTTTAAATGCTGCTAATGAAATATGTGTGTATTCATTCTTAGAAAAAAGAATAGGATTTACTGACATATTTGATATTGTATCAAAAGTATGCGACAGAAAAATAAATGTTCCCTTAACTATAGATAATATTATCAATATGGATAGTGAAATAAGAAAAGAAACATCTTGGATAATTAAAAATAAATAAATCCTATAAATATTTATTTACTTCATTTTTTAGTATTAAATTAAAAAAATTATATACTATTTTGTCTGAAATAGATTTAGCTTTTTTATAACCTAAATGTATTGATAAAAAATTATTGATATTATATTTTAAATAATTTCTAATTTCATCTCTCATATTTTTTATAGGAACTAACCAACCTATATCTTTTGTAAATTTTTCACCTATAAATTTTTTATCTCTAGAAGCATTAAAAGGAAAATTATGATCATTAGTCTCAAATTCTTTTGCACTAATACTATGAAAATTATGTATTTTTGAAAGTATTGAAAATGCACTTTGATCATGCCTATTTTCTATAAATCCATCTAAATTATGAATATGCGATTTAGTATCATCAATTAATGAAAAATCATTATAAAATACATCTAACCACTCTTTTAAAAAAGAAACATTTTTTTCTGTTTTCTTTAAAATTAATCCTGTAGCACATCTTTGTTTTGAATCCGTAACTGATTTATCATTTATTTTATTAAAATAATTAAATAAATCTCCCTTAGTCCAACATTTTTCAAGAAACTCTAATTCAAAACATAAATTATCATATTCTATAACAATATCTAAATATTCATAAAGCCTTTTAATACCAGAATCATTAATATTACATCCTATGTCCATATATATTATGATATCTTCTTCATTAATTTTAATCATTTCATTTAGTATAATGAAAGGTTTCCATACCCAATAACCATACCTATATTTTGCCTTTAATTTATGATAAAAATTATCTTCGAATTTTTTATCAGTTGGCAGATTAAATTGATTATATACAAATATATCATCAAATATATCTATTTTTTTAGCTTGCTGCATAAATCTAGTATATGATGGATATAAATCTAGACTATAAAATGAACATAAATAAATATTTCTATTTTTATACATATTAATTGATTACCTATTTAAATTATATTTTTATTAATTATAGATAAATTTAAACTATTTTTCAATAGATCATATATATTAATTAATTATTGAAAAAATATTTTTTACATATATAATTAATATGCATATAAAAAATGGAGAATAAAATGTTGCATGATGATTATGATCATTTTATAAATAAATTAGTTTGGCTTATTCCTTTTTCTAAACATAGAAACAATTTCAGAAATATATTAAATGATATAGTTAACACAATGTATAAAATTGAGTATTTAACAGATGTCAATAATTCTACTTATTATGAAGATATGATAATAATAGATCAAATGGATGGTTTTTCTGGTCAATTAGGCAGATATATGTTAGGAGAATATATAAAAGATCATTATAACAAAAAGGTAAAATATAATTTAAATTGGTATTCAGAATTTGGATTGGATTGTGATAAAAAAGAAAAACGTGAATTTGATTTATTAAATTGTTTTCAAGATATAAAAATAGAAACTGTAACAAAAAAAGAGGCTAATTTATATAAAAGATTATTTTATTATTCTGATGGCAATATAAATAATATATATGAAGCCTGCAAATTGAAAAAAAATATTTATTTATATGTATTTCCTACTCTTAATTTATTTGATAAAGAATATATTAATACTAAATTAGATATACACAAAAACTTATACCCTAGATTAAAAGGAAATAATTTAGAAATGTATAATGATATTATAAAACATCCTGCTTCTGTATCAGTTCATATAAGAAGAGGTGATATATATTCTCATGGAGGATTTGGAGTATTTAACAAAAATGAAAAAAATTATAAAGAGTATATATTTAAATCAATATATAAAATGATAGATTTATTACAACCTATAAAACCAAAATTTTATTTTTTCTCTAATGATATGAAATGGGTAAAAAATAATATACTAAAATATCTAAATAAAGAAGTTGATTATATATATAATGATTATAATAAAAATCAAGTTTATATGGATATATATTTACTATCTTTAGCAAAACATATGATATTCACAATAGGAGCTTTTTCAAGAACCGCATATATGTTTAATAAAAATCAAAATATTATAGTTATAACTGCAGATAATATAAATTTATTGTAGTTGATAATTTTAATTTTATAATATATCATTAATAAAAAATTTTTAATCTTTTAAGGGAAATATTATGCGTTTATCAAAATTATTTATGCCTACATTAAAAGAAGCACCTAGCGATGCAATAATAGCTTCAAATAAATTAATGTTAAGAGCAGCACTTGCAAGAAAAATATCAAATGGTCTTTATTCATATTTACCTCTTGGAGTTAGAGTGTTAAATAAGATATCTAATATCATAAGAGAGGAAATGGATGCAATAGGTTCTAATGAATGCATAATGCCCATACTTGTTTCAAAGGAATTATTAACACCTTCAGGAAGATGGGAAAGATTTAAAAAAGAATTATTCAGATTGAAAGATAGAAACGATGTTGATATGGCAATGGGCCCTACTCATGAAGAAGCTTTCACTATTACAGCACAAAATGAAATACAATCATATAAAGATTTTCCATTAACATTATATCAAATACATACAAAATTCAGAGATGAAATACGTCCAAGATTTGGAGTTATACGTTCAAAAGAATTTACTATGAAAGATGCTTATTCATTTCATATAACTAAAGAATGTCTTGATAAAACTTATAATGATATGAGCGGTGCTTATACAAAAATTTTCAAAAGAATGGGACTTGATACTGTAAGCGTAAAAGCAGACAGCGGAGCAATGGGCGGAGAAGGCAGCGAAGAGTTTATGGTATTAAGCGAAGTAGGTGAGGAAACAATTATATTCTGTTCTAAATGTGATTACAGAGCTAATGTTGAAAAAGCTAATGTCAGAGAAGAGGAAGCAGCTAAATCTTATACTGATAAAGCATTAGAAGAAGTTCATACTCCTAATATAAAAACTATAAATGATTTAGAAAAGTTCTTTAATACATCTTCAAAAAATTTTATTAAAAGTATAATTTATAAAACAGAAGAAGATGAAGTTATATTGGTTGCTATAAGAGGTGATTTAGAAATTAATGAAACTAAATTATCTAATGCATTAGGAGGACTCGATATAGAACTTGCAGATGAAGAAACTGTAAAAGAAGTTACAGGTGCTAGAGTAGGTTTTGCTTCTCCTGTAGGATTAAAAAAGAAAATAAGAATATTTGCTGATAATTCTATAAAATCAGTAGCTGATGCAATAGTTGGCGGTAACAAAGATGATACTCATATAAAAAATGTTAATATAGAAAGAGATTTTAATATTGATGTATGGGGTGATTTTAGAACAGCTAAAGAAGGCGACAGATGTCCAGTGTGCGGAGAAGTTCTTTATCAGAAAAAAGGTTTAGAGTTAGGACATATTTTCAAACTTGGTGATAAATATACAGAGGCTTTCAATTTTAAAGTATTAGATGAAAATAATAAAGAGATTACTCCTATAATGGGTTGTTATGGAATTGGAGTTAATAGAGCTTTGGCTTCGGTTATAGAACAAAATTATGATGATAAAGGTATAATATTCCCTATAAGTGTTGCTCCTTATGAAGCTATAGTGGTTGCCATTGATAAAGAAACAGAAGACTCATTTAAAAAAGCAGAAGAAATATATAATGCTTTAAACTCTATTGGTGTTGAAACTATGTTTGATGACAGAAAAGAAAGACTTGGAGTTAAACTTAATGACTGTGATTTGATTGGTATTCCTATGAGAATAATAGTTGGTAAAAAAGCACTTCAAAGAGGAGTTGTTGAATTCAAGCTTAGAAAATCACAGGAAAGTGTTGAGGTAAAAGTTGAAGAAATAATTGAATATGTAAAAACAAAAAAACAAGAATTATTCAATGAAATAAACAGTAAATTATAATAAAATATAGTTTAAATAAATGAATAGGGAAGTGATTATATTTCCTTATTCATTTTTATTTTAAATTCATTATTTTTAAATATTAAAATGGAAAATTTAGAAATTGTAAATAATATTAATGATAATATAATAGATTCTATTTCTTTAATATCTTCAAAAAGTGAATATACACATTTATCAAAAGATTATATAAAACAGTATATAAAAGATAAATATCATAAAGTTATTATAATAAAAGATGATAATCAAATAACAGGATTTTTAATATATTTTTTACTAGAACCTGAAGCAGATATAATATTTATAGCTTCATATCCCAATAATAAAGGTTATGGCAAAAAATTGTTATCATATTTATTTGATGATGCAAAAAATAATAATGTAAACAGTATAAAATTAGATTTACATGAAAATAATATTAATGCTAAAAACTTCTATATAAAAAATGGATTTAAAGAAATCGCTGTTAGAAAAAATATTATGATGATCAATTTAATGCTTTAATTATGGAAAAAGAATTAAATTAATGGAATTTCTTAAATGCTAATATACAAAGTATAGCAAATATAATATTAGGCATCCAAGCTGCAATAAAAGGATTCATATTGCCTGCCTCTCCCATAGATCTAAATATCATAAGTATAGAGTAATACATCAAAGCAACTATGATAACCATAACTAAACTTATAACTAAAACACTTTGAGTTGAAAATTTAGAAAATAATGAAGCAAGCAATACAATAATAAAACCTGAAAAACAATATGATATTCTATAATGTAAGTCTGTTTCTAATCTTGAAGTATTCATGTTAACTTCTTTTTGCAGTTTTATAATACGAGCTTCTTCTGTTAAACTCATGGAATCTAGAAGAGGTCTTCCATAAAAATGTTCAGGACGTTCCAAAACATCTAATGGATAATTATTTATTTTTTCAACTTTTATTTCTTTGTTTTCATTGAATGTAGTTAATATTCCATTTAAAACATACCATTTTTTATCTTCATTGTTCCATTGTATATGAGGGCTTGATATTCTAAATTTAATTCCTCCATCATCATTAAGTTTTAATACAATGGTATTTTTCATATATTGTTCTTTATAAAAATAAGTTTCTATAAAATATAAATAATTATTTCCTCCAAAGAGTTCCCACGGTCCACTTTTAGATGCCTGATCATATCCATTTATAGTATCATTTGCTATGAAAGATTTTTTATTTGACGGAGCAGCCACAAATTGCCAAAATAATACTAGAAATAAACATAAACCAATTACAATAATAAACATTGGCATAGAAAATCTAAATAAACTAATTCCTGAATTTTCAATGGCAAGCATTTCCTTATTTTTTACAAATGTTCCTAATACATAAGTTGATGAAAACATTAAAGCTACAGGAAATATATAGTATATATTATGAGGTATTCTAAAAGAATGGTATATAATAATATATTTCAACACTTCAGGACGCTGAATATAATATGATAATCTGCCGCTTAGTTCAGCTATAGTAACTAGCACAACAAAAAGCAGCAAAGAACCAAAAAAGAAAGATAGAAATTCTTTTAATAAATAAGCATTCAATTTCTTCATTAGCTTACATCTATACCATATTCTTCATTAAGCTGATTTAATTCTTCCGTTATAGCGACATGAAGTTCCTTTATTTTTTCAAGTAAAGCAGAAGGTTTTGACTTACTGCTTTTTCCAGATCCAAATATTTTACTTATTTTTCTCTTAGCCTGAACAAGGGTTTCTGCTTTTACTTTAGGATCTGGTATAAATTTAGAAGCATCCATTCCAAGCAATGCTCCCATATAAAGCATACCCTCATATCCAAAATTATTATCTATATCAGGACCAAATGATTTTAATTTTTCAAAATTTTCTTTTCCATTTTGCATACACTCTATAGAAGCAGAGTATAATTCGCTAGCTTTATATTGAAAGAAAGGAATAAGTCTATCATAATTTTCATTAGGATAGACATTTGCCAAATCTTCCAAAGTCCAACTTAATCTCAAAGAACATAAAGCCTTTTTTAAAGTAGGTGCGCTGTCCTTTCCTATATAACGATATCCATCTAAAGCTAAGAAATAACTGGCAGCACCTTCTATAAGTGTTCTATGTCTTGTAAAATCTACATCGTTTCCAAAAAATTCTTTCATATATGAAGCTCTTAGTTTCGCACCATCTGCAGCTTCATCTATTTTTTTATGATCTATTAAGTTAAAATCCTCTTGAAAAGCTGCATATAAACAATGAGGACAAACTACTACTACATATATTAAAGGGTAAACTGTACCATATTTTTTACTTTTTTCATAAGTTCTTCTTAAATCATCTCTTAATTTTCCAGCAATTAATCTTCCCCCACCTGTAAGAAGCATTTCATGATAAAATTCATTTTTACATACAGGGCAAGTTCTTGGGTTTTTCTCTATAAACGATATTTTTGGTTGATCATCACTCATAAAAAAATCCTATTAATACTTATTTTTATAACATTTATAATATAAAAATGTTAAATCAATTATCGGTTTATTTTAATTTTTCAATATCACTTATATTAATCTTTGTAATTCTAAGTTCATTAAATATATTGTTATAATACAATATATAAAAATATGGATATTGTGCTGATTTCAATCTTACATTTCCTATACTTGTTCCTAAAACTGATAAATCTATGATTCTATTATCCATAAATAAGTACTTATTACCATTCTCTTTAGTGTATAAAACCATTATTTGTGCTGCATAGTCCAATGCTGAATCTAAAGAGATTATATTTTCATCTTCAGTAATTATTGCACCATTAGTAAATACTCCATCATAAAATCTAGTATAATTAATAGTTTGAGGATTATCTTTTGTAAGATAAACTATATTAAATCTGTTATGCTCTTCATAAGAAACAGAATAAATACTAGAATTAGTTACTATTGCTCTGTCATCAAAAAATTTAAATGCAGTATTGGTTTTTCTAGAACCATATAATATATTACCTGTTTGATATTCATGCATATATAATGCATAACCGTCTTTTTCCGCAACTGGATAAACACTGTCAACTATTCTGTTAGTATAAATAAAATCAGAAAAGAAATTATCCCTATAAAATCTTGATACGGATAATATGCCTCTATTATCTACAAAAAATAATGTAGGATAATTGAATGCTGACATAACTAATTTCAAATCAACAATTTTTCTGTTCTGCCTTATATCCATAGTATAATTATTAAAAGTACCGGAATTATTATTGACATATAATATTTTATTTGCTTTATTATATGATACATGTACATTTCTATTGTTTAATGCTATACTTACAAAGTTACCAAGATCCCTATTATTATCTAATATAGTTCTAGTAAAATTTCCGTCTTTTCCAGTAACATATACTGCCGTATTAAGAAGATTATCATAATAAGCAAAATGCACATTATTGTATCCGTCTATAAATAACTCACTAATATATGGTTCCTCCCTTAAAGAGGCTATGGACCAAGTGTAAAGCGATTCAAACCCGCTCATTCTAACATAATGCTCTGTAAGGGGAGGAGCATCTTTTTTTATTTCTTTTTGATATTGTGCATTTAAACTTGCAAATAATATTATTATTGTAACAAATATTAATACACTATTTCTTTTTAGATTTTTTAGCATCTTCTATTTTGCTTACAGCTTCAACACCTTCTTCTTTAGGTCTTATGAATCTGCATTTTATCACATTGCCTTTATCATCAAGTAATGCTTTTATATGAGAATAATAGAATATACAATGTTCTATATAGGCATTATCATCAACAATAGAGCCATATAAATAGCTTACTCCTTTAATAAGTACATTAGATCCAATATTAACAGGGTGATTATCGCTTCCTGTAACATTAACACCTCTTTCTAAAGTAGTATTCTTTCCTATATATACATTACCTTTAATCTGATTTCCAGAATATATCTTAACATTATCATCTAATATAAGTTTCTGATTCTCCAAGCAAGAAAGCAGCACATTATCTCCTATATATGCATGCTCGCCAAGATATACATTACCTTCTATTTTAGCACCATGTGATATTGTAACTCCATAATTAACTTTGACACCTTTACCTATATAAGCACCTTTTCCTATATATATATCCAAAGGCTTTTCATCTTTATCTATTTCTAATATCTGCTCAACGACAGAATCATCAATGAAGAAATCTTCTCCATCATATATAGTGATTATGTTCTTAAGTTTATTATAAACATTAGATCTGGCTATAGATTCCATCTCTTTAAGAACTGTTTTATCATTGAATCCCAAAACAACTCTGCTATCTTTAGGCATATAAGTAGATATTGATAAATTATTATTAATAAAAATTTCTATCAAATCTGTTAGATATAATTCATTTTGTGCATTATTAGACTCTAATTTTTGTATAAGCTCTTCTAAAGGCTTCATTTTAAAACCATATATACCAGCAACATACTCATTAAAATTGTCTAATAATTCATCTTTTTCATAGGAGAATTTTTCATCTTTATAAACTTTAAATAGTTTTTTATCATCTGGCATAGCAAGTATGTCTTTATACTCAATAACTCCTATAACATTACCTTGAGAGCCTTGTCTGTATTTGCTTTTTTTGCCATCGCAAGTAAGACCTCTGCTTCTTAGTATTCTTCCATAATAGTTACTTCCTTTAGGACCATCATACATAGCAGTCATAACTATCATATCAGTTTTAGATTTCAAAAATTCCTCATGAAACTCTTTCATAGTTTCAGAGTCAATAAGACCCATATCAGCATATATTACATAACAATATTTTATATTTTTTAAATCACTCTTATCAAGTCCAACTTTTACAGCATGACCTGTACCTCTTTGTTCTTCCTGATAAGCAAAATTAGTGTTAGCCTGCTTTCCAACTGCATTAGCAACATCAAGAGCTTTTATTCCAACAACTATTGTTATATTGCTTTTAGGCATACCATTTTTTACTGCAAGTCTAACCCTTTCAATACTAGGAACTCCCCATATAGTGTGAAGCATTTTAGATGTAGAACTTCTAATTCTTTTACCATGACCAGCAGCTAAGATTATCACCAATGTATCATTTTTTGAAAACTTAGATGATAATGATGCAAGAGCATTCTCGATTTCAACTACATTTTTTTCCATAGGTAACTCCTAATTATATGTTTATTTTTTATTTTGTTTATTTGTATATATTTGTTCAAATACAGGCTTTTTTATATTAATATTTTTAGAATAGAAATCTGAATTTACAGTTTTATCATTAACTTGTAAATCATTATTTTTAGAATCTATTTTTTCTTTTGCTTTTAAAATATCTTCTAAACTATTTTTTTTATAATTGTTTGGAAGAATTGCATTTTTACTATTTAATTCCAATTTATCATTTTCATTATCTTTATTGAAAGTTTCATCTTCTTTAAGCCATTTTCTAAGCACTTTAACCACAGATTCTGCCAATTTATCTAGCTTTTGTTTAGCTCTTACATTTCCTCCGAGATTAGAATCTTCTTTCATAATAAATTTATAAAGCTGCATAGCTTTTATTATATTTTTCTTTTCAAAATTATAATAATCTGCAACTTTTTCTATGCCACCATAGTAGGAAGCCGTAAGATAGCATCTATAAGCACCTTCTATATCTTTCTGGTTAAAAAGTTCATTACCTTTTCTAACCAAGGCACTTCTTGTAGAATCTTTTATTTCCATAGTCTACATTATATACTTATAATAGAAAACTGCAAGCATTAATTTAATAAATATATTATGTTAAATTGTTTTTCGTAACTCAGATTTCATTTCTTTTATCATACTATATCCAAGCGGTATAGAGAGTAAAAAGGTAAGAAAATCAGAAAAAGGCTGAGCTATTTCTATACCTGTTATGCCGAATATTTTAGGAAGTATGTATATTATTGGTATAAAGAATATTCCTTGTTTTGCAACTGCCAAAATGGAAGCTCTTATAGTTTTTCTAGTAGTTTGAAGCATCATGCTGGATAATGTTATAAATCCCCATAAAGGCAAACTTAATGCCTGATAATGTAATGCATTATATGCAACAGATAATAACGCTTCGTCTTTATCATTAAATAAATGCACAATTTGTGATGAATTAATAAATATAAAGATAGAAAGCATAATTAATATAAATGTAGATACTTTAACACAAAAGAAGAAAGCTTTTATAACTCTGTCATATTTCTTAGCACCATAATTAAATCCGCATACAGGCTGAAAACCTTGTCCGAATCCTATTATTGCAGAATTGGCAAACATAGCCACTCTATTAACTATAGACATAGCCGCTATTGCTGCATCTCCAAATGGGGCAGAAGCGGTATTTAAAAATGCTGTAGAAAAACTGGATATACTTTGTCTGCAAAGACTAGGAAGTCCTCCTACTATTATAGCTTTATATTTTTGAATGCTAGGCGAGAAATCTTTTAATTTTATAGGTAAAGTTCCCCATACATTAGTTCCTATTAAAAGTATACAAAATCCTACAAATTGACTTATTATTGTACCTATAGCAGCACCTTTTACACCCATAGAAAAATGAAATATCAAAATTGGGTCTAATATTATATTTAAAATTGCCCCTGTTATCAAGCCTATCATGGCAAATAAAGCATTTCCCTGAAGTCTTAATTGGTTATTAAGAACTAGAGAGGCTGTCATATATGGGGCACCTATCAAAATATATTTCATATAACTTATAGAGTATGGAAGTATTGTTTCTGTTGAACCAAGTACATGTGCCAGAGGCTTAATAAATGTTATTCCTAATATCAATATAATAAATCCTACTATCATTGCCGATAAAAATCCAGTAGCAGCCATTTTTGAGGCTTCTTCTGTTTCTTTTGCTCCGAGTTTAATTGATATATAATTACCTGAACCATGTCCAAAAAAGAATCCTATAGCCTGTATTATAGCCATCATTGAAAATACTATTCCTACTGCTGCAGTGGATTGAGTATTTATTTTACTTACAAAAAATGTATCTGCCATATTGTAAAATGAAGTTGTAAGCATACTTATAATTGTAGGTATACCCATTTTTATAACTAGAAATTC
The DNA here is from genome assembly GCF_000223215.1 of Brachyspira intermedia PWS/A. Lineage (NCBI taxonomy): Bacteria > Pseudomonadati > Spirochaetota > Spirochaetia > Brachyspirales > Brachyspiraceae > Brachyspira > Brachyspira intermedia. The sequence goes on along the minus strand of NC_017243.1, from coordinate 1,679,370 downwards.
TATTTTTGATTCTGTTAATTCCTTATATTTTCTTATTTGTCTTTCGGTTTCTTTTAATGTGGCATCTTCACTTACATTCATAATATATCCTGAAAAATTATAACTTTAAGTAGTATATAACTTTTTTATATAACTTCAATATGATTTTTTATTTGACTTTTTTTGTTTTTTTAGTAGGATATTAACATAATATTTAGGATATATAGTATGAACAATAATAGCAGTAATGTAGAAAATTTTATAACCAAATTAGAAAATAGAGATGAATACACTTTTACATTAGAGATATCTCCTCAGGCTAAATATGATTTAGGATACATAGAAGAAAAAATAAATAATTCAAATATATCAAATTATATAGACGGATTTGTTGTAACTGATTCACCATTTGCTAATTTAAAAATATCATCAATACTTGCAGCATTGCAATTGCATCAAAGACTCAATAATAATAAGCCTTTCATTGCAACACAAACTATGAGAGATAAAAATTCAATAGCTTTGCAAAATGATTTGATAGGTGCAAATTATTTTGATATAAGAATGATACTCGCTGTTACAGGAGATCCTATAAATGGCGGAAATCAAAAACAGGCTAAATCTGTATTTGAAGGTAACTCTGAATTACTTATAGCTATAATAAAAGACCTCAATAAAGGTAAGAGTTTAGGAGAGTTTACTTTTAAAGAACCATTGAAGCATATATATCCTTTTTGTGTAATAAATAGTTATGCAAAAAACAATGACAACTTAAAAGTAAGACTTGCTAAAAAAGCCAATTCAGGAGTCAAAGCAATATTTACACAGCCTATATATGAAGCTGAAAGGTTAGAGCTATTATTAAAATGGATAGATGAACTTCCATTAAAAAATAAGCCTGTATTAGTTCCAGGATTCTTTCCAATACTCACTTATAAAACAGCATATTTCATATATTATAAACTTCCCGGAGCTTATATCCCAGAAACTTGGCTTCATAAACTCAAAAAAGCTAGTGATAAATCTCCAGAAGAAGAAAAAAAAGTTGCAGTTGAATTATCATCTGATTTATTTCACAGTATGCTTAAAAAACATAAAAAAATGCATATAATGAGTATGAACAATTATGATTTTGTTGTTGATTTATTAAAAACTATAAAATAAATTAATTAGCAAAATAATAAGAATCTTCACAAAATGAGATTATAGCACAGGTGCTAATTTCTGGATCCATCATATAGCTTTCTGTAAGTGTAACATTAAATTCTTCTGGTTTTAATTGATTAAATATTATCCTGTTACCATACATATTGGTAAGTGCCTTATAACCAAAAGAATATCTGCATCCTACATGTTTTCTTTTGCCGTTATTTTTTAAGTTAAGTAAATTATCCATATGGCTTTGAAGTATATCAACATAGTTTTCTATAATATTTGTTCCCAATGCATTATAGAAATAATACTCTTTATATTCATCATTATCATATAAGCCTTTTAAAAACTTATGAAACTTTTCTCCAAGGCTTACAAAAGTAAAACCTATAGTATCTTCTTCTTTATCAAAAAAATCTACTATAGAATTATAAGGCTCATTTTCCATACGTTCTAATGGAATTTCTATTTTTTCATCTTTTAATTCATTAGTATTAAAATCAACATTATATATATATAATTTATCATTCTCTGTAAATGTTTTATAAAAACCATAAATCATTACAGGTTCAATTAAATTGTTTTCTATAATATTACTTTTCATTTCTTCGTATTTAGGTTCCACTTTTGTTTTAATCATTTCATTGTATTTTTCCATATCCTGATTTTTAGCAGAATATCCAAAACCTGCTCTGAAAAGTCTAACTTTGTTAATCATATCAAAAGCTTCTTTTTCTATTTCTTTATTAAACTCAAAAACTTTTCTTCCATAAAATGGAGGTTTATTTATATAATGTTCATGATTTTTATGATTTATTTCTGGCATTGCTAGATTAGTATCCTTTTTTAATTATTATTTTCTTTATCTCTGTCAGCTATTATCTCTTTTATTGCTAATATATCATCAAAGCCGTCTTTACAGTAGAATATTTTAGCCGTATCTCCATAAACTTTTTTACAATCATTTTCTACAAACTCTTTTGTAAGTGCAGCTCCTCCTAATATAATAGGTATTCTCAATCCTTTTTCTCTTATATAAGCAAGATTATCTTTCATCACCTCAGTAGATTTTACTAAAAGACCAGACATTCCTATACAATCTGCATTATGTTCATGATATGCTTCTAAAAATTTTTCTATAGGAACTTTAGTACCAATATTAACAGTTTCAAATCCATTATTTTTTATGATTATTTCAACTAAATTTTTACCAACATCATGCACGTCTCCTGCCACAGTACCAAGTATTATTTTAGCTGTTTTTTCTTGTTTCTTCTTCTCTAAAAATTCGGATAAGAAGTCAACGCTCTTTTTCATTACTTCGGCAGAACCTAAAACGAAAGGAAGCTGTATAGTTCCTTCTCCAAATTTCACACCGATATCAGCCATTGTTGGAAGAAGTATTTCATCAATTATAGCTTGGGCAAATTTCTTTTCTCCGCCAAACTCTTCGCTATTTTCTTTTACCTCATTGAGTAAGTTTTGCATATCTTTCCATTCACCATCAAGCATAGCATCTCTTATAGCTTCCCTTATAGGCTTTTTTATATTTTCTTCATTACCAGCTAATTCTTTCTTTTCTTTTTTATCAGAGAAATGATTTATATAATTTATTAAAGGTTCTTTGGTATTGCTTTTATTGTAAATCAATTCTCTTGCCAATTCTATTTCTTTTTCATCTATCTTTGAAAGAGGAAGTATTTGAGCAACATTAACGATAGCAGTAGTAAGTCCATGATTAATAGCTTCATATAAAAATACTGAATTCATTATCTTTCTTGCTTCTTCTTTAAGTCCGAAAGATATATTTGATACTCCCAAACTTATAGAACATTCAGGATATTTTTTTGATAATTCTTTTATAGCATTTAAAGTTTCAACTCCTGCCAAAAAGCTTTTCTCATCACCGCTTGCAAGTGTAAATGTAAGTGGGTCAAATATTATATCATGAGGCAGTATCTTATGAACATTAACAGCACGGTCGTACATTCTCTCAGCCATTTTTAATTTATCTTCGCAAGTAAATGCCATTGATTTTTCATCTATTGTAAGAAGCATAATAGATGCACCATATCTTTTTGCTAATGAACATATAGCATCAAATTTTTCTTCACCCTGTTCCATATTAGCAGAATTTATTATTGGTTTTCCACCATACACTTTTAAAGCAGCTTCTATAACATTAGGTTTTATTGCATCAATAACTAATGGCAAAGAAATTTGTTTAACATAAGCTGAAATAATTTTTGTAATATCTTCTACTTCATCACGTCCAGCCCAAGCTGCATTAACATCTATTGCATGGCTTCCTGCTTTTACCTGTTTTATACCTACATCAAGCATACCGTCCATATCGCCTGCAATCATAAGTTCTCTAAATATTTTACTTCCTGTGGCATTACTTCTTTCACCAATCATCAAAGGAGCTGGATTTTGTTTTATACTTACCACATTAAATAAACTGGCTATATATGGTCTTTGTTTTTCTAATGCAGGATTTTTAGGTTTCATACCTTTTACTTTATCAGCCAAAGCCTTTATATGGAGTGGGGTAGTACCGCAGCATCCTCCTATAAATGCAAGTCCGTCTAATTCAAAAAACTTACTATTGATATCAGCAAATTCTTCCGGAGTCATACTATAATATGCTTTTCCGCCTCTATTTTCTGGAAGTCCTGCATTACTATGTATTGATATAGGAAGACATGATATTTCTGAAAGTTTCTTTATATGACGCATTGCCATATCTGGACCAGTACCGCAATTCATACCAATAGAAAATATATCCAAATTAGAAAGTATAGTGTATGCTGTTTCTATATCTGTACCTAAAAGCATAGTACCTTCTTTTTCTATAGTTACAGAAACCATTATTGGAATTTCTTTATTTAGTTTTTTGGCTGTATCATTTACTGCTAGTATTGCAGCTTTTAATTGCAAAACATCTTGTGCAGTTTCAAGAAGTATTATATCAACTCCTCCGTCTATTAAACCTTTAGCAGCTTCTATATAACCATTATACATTTCATCAAAACTAATTTGTCCTAAACTTGGAAGTTTTACTCCTGGTCCTAAGCTGCCAGCAATAAATACATCTCTATTTAAATCTCCTTTTGAATTAGGATTTTTTAAATATTCTTCTCTTGCATCATTAGCTATTAATGCAGCACTTTTAGCAAGTTCATAAGCTTTATCTGCAATATCATATTCACTTAAAACCCAAGGTATAGCTCCGAAACTGTTTGTTTTTATTATATTGGCATTAGCATTCAAATAATCTATATGTATTTCTTTCATTATATTTGGAGCGGTTATATTTAATATTTCATTACAACCTTCTATATTATTTCCATCTATAATCCAAAATTCTTTTTTTATTTCTTTTTTTTGAAGTTCTGTACCTGTAGCACCATCTATTATCAAATACTTTTCTTTTATAAGTTCTTTTAATTTCTCTTTAGTATTACTCATTATTTATGCTCCAATTATTTCATAAAACTGAATTTTGATTATTCTAATATAAAAATATAAATATAACAAGTTTTTTATTTCTATTAATTATCAAAAATATTATTAATAATTATAAATAAATTTTATTATTATGTTGACAAACAAGATTATTGAACTATGCTAAAAATATGAATATTAATAATCTATAAAATTATCTTATATCAATGTTAACTTATAATATTAAAAAAATATAACTTTTTAATATTTTTTAGCATAATTCTTATCAGAATTTTTATTTTATAATTATTGCATAGTTTAAATTATATTGGTATTTATACATTATTTATTAATTTTTTTAACCATATTATACATTCTTATTACTTATGACAATTTAATTAATATATAAATCTATTAAAGGCAATAAATTACGTTTATTACATATATCCATAAAAATTTCTTCAGTTATATACCCATCTCTTATATTATCTTTTATCAAGTCTTTTAATAATTGTATTTGACAATTACGTATTTCAATATCCTCATCTGTTTGCTTAGTTCTATAAAACTTCATGTCTATAAAAACATAAGTTAATCTATATAAGGTTATAATAAAATTATTCATTTCAATTTTTTTTTCTTTTAATTGAAAATTACTTGTAAAATAATCAAATATATTTTCTACAGAATACTTTCTATCATCAAAAATATATTTTTTATCAATATCATTAGTTATTGATATATATCTTCTATTATGGAAATATAAAGGAATAGGTATATATTCAAAATTATTTGCTACGCTTAATATCTTTACTATAGCAATCATATCATCAAGTTTATTATTATCAATAAATAAATCAAATTCAAATCTATCTATTAATTCTTTTCTATAAATTTTATCCCATAAAGGAGCATGCATTTTTTCTATAGATAATAAATGTAATATATTATTGCCATATAAAAATTGTGGTATATTTATATGCATATCTGTTATTTCATCATTTTCTATCCAATAATAATTAAAACAAACTATATCAACGTTATTTATAAGCATTCTAGAAACAGCTATTTCATAAGTATTTAATGCAACTGCATCATCAGGATCAGCAAAACCTATAGCATAACCTTTTGCTTCTCTTAGTGCTGTCATTCTAGCTCCGCCAGGACCTTTATTTTTTTATGTTTTATATATTTTATTCTTTTATCTTTTAAGGCATATTCTTGGCATATTAAATCATCTTCTTCATTTGGAGAGCAATCATTAACTAATATTATTTCTATTTCTTTCAAAGTTTGATTAACTAAACTATTCAAACAATTTAGTAAATATTCTTTACCTATGTTATATATAGGTACTATTATTGATATATAGGGTGGGGTAATACTATTAAAAATATTCTTATCATAATTGTATTCTTCTGAAGCAATATGATTTAATTTTATTCTTATATCTTTATTTATACTATTAATTTGTTTTTCCATATTAATAGTTCTAATATCAATATTATATGTTCTAATATCAGCATATCCTATTTTTTCTTTTATATAGTTTAAATCATTTTCTACAATATTAGGTATTCTATTATCTAAATTATTAAGTTTATTATCTAAATTATTAAGTTTATTATCTAAATTAGATATTTTACTACTCAAATCACTGATCTGTAGTAAATAATTTTTTAATGAATTTCTTAATTTTTTAAATGGAATCCACCAAACTACATTGTCAATATCTTTTTTTATATTTTCATACATTATATTTCTCCAATATTAATAAAAAAACCTATGCTGCAATTTAATACTGCAACATAGGTTGTAATTTATTAATTATTATTATAATATTATCTATCTCTTGTCTTGTCTTGTCTTGTCTTGTCTTGTCTTGTCTTGTCTTGTCTTGTCTTGTCTTGTCTTGTCATAAGAAAACCATATAAATAATATTACATTTATTCTAAATTAAATTATTATTTTGTCAAATTAATTTTAAATAGTTAGGTTGTAATTTACTATCTTTTATTATAATATTATTGTTATTAGTATATATGTACCTTTTACATATTAAGTCTGGTCTGGTCTGGTCTGGTCTGGTCTGGTCTTATGCATACATAATAAACTATTTTATCTACAATTATATTTGATAAAATACCAACTATAAAACATAATAATATTGTTATAATAATATTTAATATTGGAAATTTAACAACTCCTAAATACTCATTTTTGTACAAAAATTTATTGCAAATACCAAATACAATAAATTGCATAATGTATATACCATATATATATTTAGATATAAATGGTATTATTATTTTATCTTTATTTAAGATAATACTGAATATTCCATCTCCTTTAAGAAATAAATAAAATAATATAGTGAATAATGAAAATCCAATAGGAAAAGAAAATTTTATCTTTATTATTGATAAATATAAAATTATTAATATAAAAATAATAATTTCTAATATACCAATAATAAATGATTTTAAATTTATATTAGTATCATTATTTATCCTTACATTATAAGCAAATAATATACCAAGACCTACACCAGCAAAACCTCTTAGCATAAAAAAGTTATAAAAGAGTTAAATACTCTAGGTTCACTATACAAATATACTTTAGAAAATAAAATCATATATGAAAAAAAAGTTATCAAATATATAATATATATAGCTTTTTTTTCAAATATTTTTGATATTATAAAATAAAATATACTACTCCAAAATAATGCTCCAACATACCATGCTATTCCAACAACAACAGGAATATCATATATTATAGCTCTATTCAAAAATAATAGTTCAGGTATTACATTTATATCTGTCCAACTAGACAAAGAGAAACGAGATAATATATATGTAATAAATATAGAAAATGCAAATATAGGCCATAATCTTTGAATTTTTTTTATTATAAATGTTCTAGTATCATTTTTATTTAGTTCTTTAAATAAAAAATACCCAGATATTATAAAAAGAAATTCACACATATAACCATATGAATAACTAGTATAATTAAATAAAGTTTTATATTCTTTAAATTGTGGAATAAGGTAATGTTGTAATATATGACCATATATTATTCCAAAATTAAATATTATTTTTAAAAAATCTATATTGTTTAATCTTTTATTCATTTTTAGTCCATAATCTAATTTTAGCAATTATACTAAAAATAATATATTTTGTCAAAAATTTATATTAACTTTAGTTTAACATTTTATTTCTAAAATCATCACGCCATTTTTTTATTGGTATCCACCAAGCTATGGTATTAATTAGTTTATTAATCTTATTATTAAGATCAATAATTACTTTACTTTTAGAAATATCTATATTATTATTTTGCAAATTAGATATAGATGCCCCCATATTCATACTATCTTTTATTAAAATATTAATTAAATCATCTTTATAACTATCTTCTTTCAATACTTTTGGACTTTCTAAAGCTTCTTTAAGCCATTCTATAGAACGTTTCTTCTCTGCTTCTAACTTCTTATTGATCTCTGTATAATCCATATCTTTTAATAAATCTCTATTCTTAATATCTTCAACCGAACTAACTATCCTATCTTCCAAATTAAACATTCGCATCAAAGATAATAATCTTGAAGAACCTGAGTAAATACTAATAATAATATTCCTGTTAAAATATAATCCAAAACAAAATCCATGAAATGTATTTGTTATTAAATATTTACAATTTCTTATTTTATATATCCAATCCTCTATTGTATATTCTGGATTATCTCTATAACCATTTATCGCTGGTATAATTTCTACTTTAAGATTTAATTCTTTAGATATGTAGTTTGTAATATTTGATATTTTTTCATCAAAAGTAGAGTAATAAACAACTATATAATCATAATCTATTTTTACTTTACTATTATTTAATAATTCATCATAATTATCTAATAAAAATACTGGATCTAATACATGATCCGCTTTTACATCAAATATATTCTTACAAATTTCAACTCCATCATCTTCTCTTACAGATATTTTATCAAACTGCTCAAAATAATATTTCATTAAAGACTTTCTTTTAATACCTATATTATAATCTTGAGGAAGACAAGAAAAAGATGAAGAGAAAGATATTTTCTTCTTGTAACTAGGTACAAAATTCATTAAATGATGATATAGATTTACCCAACTTGGCAAAGCAAATACTACATCAGAACCTATAATAAATGTATCACAATATGTATTGTATTTATATAATTCTGATTCACTATAAACACTGTTACCTACATTACAATATCTTAAAGCTATCTGACATCCTAAAGTATTATCATAAAGATTATTAGCAGCTAATTTACTATAAATTAATACTGGGTTATAACCTAATTGCTCTATTAATTTATATAAAGCATAATATGTTAATACTCCACCTGCATTATTGGTAAACATCATATTCACAATACCTACATTGTATTTAGTATCTGAACAATGTTTATATAATTCTTCAATAGATTCTTTATCTAAATTATCAAAGAAATACTTTCTACTTGTAAATATTGGTGTTATCCAAGGACCAAAACCATCATGTAGAATATTTACTGCCTTATATTCACAATTACTTTTTATTTCATTAAATATTTTTGATGCTTTATCACTACTTATCTTTATTAATGATATACCCTTATCATCTTTATATTTAGCCTTTACTGACCAATAATCGCCTATAGTGATATCTCCTGGCCTATCAAATCGTCTATATTTACAATGTAAACATTCTTCTTTACAAGATGTATGATTTACAAACATCTTGTAATATAAATCATTTATTCCAAAAGATAAATATTCTTTATTTCTAGTTTTTATATATAATCCAGATGACCACTTAAATATATTTTTATCACGGAAACTTACATATTCTATATCTTCTACATTACCTACTTTCTCTCTTATATACTTCTCCCATATCTTTTGGGATACAACACTATTACATAAGAAATCCATAGTCAATAAATTATCATAGTCTCTTCCTAAATAATGATTTAGTGCTGATACCTGACAAGGTGCTCCTGTAAATAAGACTTCCTTCTTATCATTTAATAACTTCTTTAACTCTATAAATACATCACCTAAATCACTTTCTATATATTTAGAATATCTTAATTTGTCTAAATCTTTCTTATTATCTATTATGATATGTTCTACTCTAAGCCAGTCTTCGCTAAAGCTAGCTCCGCATACATAACCGCCTCTATCTAATATATAATTTGCTACTAAACTAAACATTCCACCTGATGAACTTTTCATTCTAATTTCATCAGAGGCCTTAACTTCATAAAACTCCTTTCTATGTTTTGTCTTAAAATTATCATTTAAAGAATGACATCGCTTTACACAAACTCCACAATCCGTACACTTTTCATCATCTATTAAAGGATAATGAAATCCTTCCTTAGTCTCTATCATACTTATAGCATTATGTGGACATACCTTATAACATACTGAACAACCGCTACATTCATTCCTATTTAATATCTTGATATTATTCATTAGATTTATTCCTCAAAATATATTTTTTGCACAAAAAAACCTATGCTGCAATTTTATCTTGCAACATAGGTTGTAATTTATTATTGATTATTATAATATTATTGTTATTAGTATATATGTACTCTCTACATATTAGGTCTGGTCTGGTCTGGTCTGGTCTGGTCTGGTCTGGTCTGTATTTAGCATTTTATTTCTAAAATCATCACGCCATTTTTTTATTGGTATCCACCAAGCTATGGTATTAATTAGTTTATTAATCTTATTATTAAGATCAATAATTACTTTACTTTTAGAAATATCTATATTATTATTTTGCAAATTAGATATAGATGCCCCCATATTCATACTATCTTTTATTAAAATATTGATTAGATCATCTTTATAACTATCTTCTTTTAATACTTTTGGACTTTCTAAAGCTTCTTTAAGCCATTCTATAGAACGTTTCTTCTCTGCTTCTAACTTCTTATTGATCTCTGTATAATCCATATCTTTTAATAAATCTCTATTCTTAATATCTTCAACCGAACTAACTATTCTATCTTCCAAATTAAACATTCGCATCAAAGATAATAATCTTGAAGAACCAGAATCTATTTTTATTAAAATGTTTTTATTAAAATATAATCCAAAGCAAAATCCATGATATGAATCAGTAATTAAATATTTGCAATTCTTGATAATATAAAGCCAATCTTCTAATTCATATAATGGTGTAGGTTTCCAATCTCCTGTAACAGGTAATTTTATAACATTTATATCCAATTTTTCTTCAATATAATTTATTAAATCTTGCATTGTATTATCTAAATTTCTATAATACACAAACAAATAATTACCTTCTATAGTAGAAGTCTTATTATTCAATAATTCATCATAATTATCTAATAAAAATACTGGATCTAATACATGATCCGCTTTTACATTAAATATATTCTTACAAATTTCAACTCCATCATCTTCTCTTACAGATATTTTATCAAACTGCTCAAAATAATATTTCATTAAAGACTTTCTTTTAATACCTATATTATAATCTTGAGGAAGACAAGAAAAAGATGAAGAGAAAGATATTTTCTTCTTGTAACTAGGTACAAAATTCATTAAATGATGATATAGATTTACCCAACTTGGTAAAGCAAATACTACATCAGAACCTACAATAAATGTATCACAATATTTATTATATTTATATAATTCTGATTCATTATAAACACTATTACCAACATTCAAATATCTTAGTATAGCTTTACATCCTAGAGTATTATCATATAAATTTCTAGTAGCCTGATAATTAAATATTAATATAGGATTATAACCTAATTGCTCTATTAATTTATATAAAGCATAATATGTTAATACTCCGCCAGTATTATTAGTATTAATCATATTCACAATACCTACATTGTATTTAGTATCTGAACAATGTTTATATAATTCTTCAATAGATTCTTTATCTAAATTATCAAAGAAATACTTTCTATTTGTCCATATTGGTGTTATCCAGGGTTCAAAACCATCATGTGTGATATTTACTTCTTTATATTCACAATTACTTTTTATTTTATTAAATATTTTTGATGCTTTATTACTACTTATCTTTATTAATGATATACCCTTATCATCTTTATATTTAGCCTTTACTGACCAATAATCGCCTATAGTGATATCTCCTGGCCTATCAAATCGTCTATATTTACAATGTAAACATTCTTCTTTACAAGATGTATGATTTACAAACATCTTGTAATATAAATCATTTATTCCAAAAGATAAATATTCTTTGTTATTTGTTTTAATATACAATCCTGTTGTCCATTTAAATATATTTTTATCACGGAAACTTACATATTCTATATCTGCTATATTTTCTACTTTCTCTTTTATATACTTCTCCCATATCTTTTGTGGTACTACGCTATTGCATAACAAATCTATAGTTAATAAATTATCATAGTCTCTGCCTAAATAATGATTTAATGCTGATACCTGACAAGGTGCTCCTGTAAATAATACTTCCTTCTTATCATTTAATAACTTCTTTACCTCTATAAATACATCACCTAAATCACTTTCTATATATTTAGAATATCTTAATTTGTCTAAATCTTTCTTATTATCTATTATGATATGTTCTACTCTAAGCCAGTCTTCACTAAAGCTAGCTCCGCATACATAACCACCTCTATCTAGTATATAATTTGCTACTAAACTAAACATTCCACCTGATGAACTTTTCATTCTAATTTCATCAGAGGCCTTAACTTCATAAAACTCCTTTCTATGTTTTGTCTTAAAATTATCATTTAAAGAATGGCATCGCTTTACACAAACTCCACAATCCGTACATTTTTCATCATCTATTAAAGGATAATGAAATCCTTCCTTAGTCTCTATCATACTTATAGCATTATGCGGACATACCTTATAACATACTGAACAACCGCTACATTCATTCCTATTTAATATCTTGATATTATTCATTAGATTTATTCCTCAAAATATATTTTTTGCATAAAAAAACTATACTGCATTTTATATCCTGCAAAATTAAAATAACAAAAACACACTCATTATTAATCTAATCTATATCTCCATAATCATAAACAGAAGAATAAATATTATTTATTCTTCTAGTGTTATATCCCCAACACAAATTAACTTCATAAAAGAATATATTATACACGAATTAGCTATATTACAACATATAGATTTTCTAAATGATTTTATATTACTAACATTATATTCATATAAAATAATATTAGAATTTATAAAAAATGGATGAAATTCACATGCATAAAACATCTTATGAATTATTTTAACATTTTACTTCTGAAATTATCACGCCATTTTTTTATTGGTATCCACCAAGCTAATTTATTTATATTATCTTTGTACCTATCTAATTTTAATTTATATTCACTGATTTCATTCTTCAAATATTCATCTGAGTTAATAACAGAACTATTATCATTTATATTATTATAGTTTAATTTTTTAACAATCTCTCTATGTTTTTTTATAGATACTTCCAAATTTTTATGGTATTCCACCATTTTAGGTGCTCCAAACGAAGAAGTGTAATCTATAGGAGTAATACCAAGTAAAGATTCAACCAATGCCCATAATTCACCTGCAAATTCTACTGTTTCCATAGGTATTTCTATATCTCCGTATGGAAAATCTGGACATATCATAATATTATTAGGACGTAATGCCATCATAGCAAGCAAAAAACTCCATAAACTATCTTCATTTCTATTCTCTTCACAAATGATATATTTTAACCATAAACCTTTAGTACCACTATTTCTATATTTAATTAAATTAGAAATAACCCTAGAAAAAGTGTCAACACCTCTTAATTTTTTATACAAGGAAGGTATACCTGTATCAACAGAAGTAGTTAATATTATTTTATTTTCTCTTAATCCTCTAAAAATACTCTCACTATATTTAACACAATTTGAATAAACAACTATTGTACCAAAATTAATACTTAAAAGATAATTTATTATTTCATCAAAATTATCAAGCATTGATGGTTCGCCACCACTAAAATCTACCCAATTACCACCTCTAATTTTACCTTTTTCAGCAAAAATTTTAAAATAATCTAATATATTATATTGAGGCTTTACAAAAAAATTTTGTTTTGTAAAGGTGCAGTATTTACAACGTTGATTACATGCCGTATAATGCTGTATATTAAATCCAGCTGGCAAATGAGCACCGCCTAAAAAATCAAAATTAACATCTGAAAACTTTTTATCTACTAAATTAGAACAATATTTACAATTATCAGAACTATGGTCATTTTCATCATTTATAGAATAGAATAAATCTTTTCTTCTCTGAACTATTAAATCATATGTTAAATTATTTGACTTTATTTCATCTACATTAATCAACACAGGAGATTTTTGTATTCCATGTACACAACAAAATATGCCGTCATGTTGAAAACATGACCCCATTTCTAAATATGGACAACTTTTAACTATATCATCTGGTTTAAATTCTTTTAACATATAAAACATCCTTTTATAAAAATAAATAATTAATTAAATAAAATATTTTTTTGCACAAAAAAACCTATGCTGCAATTTTATCTTGCAACATAGGTTGTAATTTATTATTGATTATTATAATATTATTGTTATTAGTATATATGTACTCTCTACATATTAGGTCTGGTCTGGTCTGGTCTGGTCTGGTCTGGTCTGTATTTAACATTTTATTTCTAAAATCATCACGCCATTTTTTTACTGGTATCCACCAAGCTAATTTATTTATATTATCTTTATATTTTAATATTTGAGAATTATTATTTAATTTATCATTTAAAGTATTAATATTACTTTTTAGTATATTGCATTTATAATTTAACATATGTATTATATTTTCTTTTATAGTTATATCATCCTGAAATTTAATAGAAGGTTGTTTTATATAATCAAAATTATTTTCTTGCTTCTCAATTCCAAACTTTTTTAGCCAATTAATAAAATTATCATATAATTTGTTATATTCTATATTCATAGGTCCAAGATCAATATAATCATATAACCATTTAGCATCTATTAAAGGTCTTTTAAGAATATGTGGCATATAAGGAATTTTAAATAATTCACACATTTCAGCAGCTCTAGAATCTGGATTAATAACTATCGATGGTATCCCTGAATTTAGTGCTACTATAGCTCCATGCATTCTCCAACCTAAATACATAGTAAAATTATTTAAATAATTTTCCCAATCTTCCATACTAGAAAATGAGACATATTTTTTATTAGATAATGCCATATAATCTATATCATAATGAAAACTATAACTCAATTGATGATTTTTAAAATATAATAATTCAATAATAGGTAATTCATCTTGCAATATATAGGATATATTTTCTATATTTGTATTAAATAACCTTCCACCTAATGCCAATTTAAAATCATCATAATTTTTTTTTTCAACTATCCTATTCCTACCTCTAACATAATAACTCGGACATCCAACAGCTTCTACATTATGAATACCTAACTTATTTAAAACTTCTACAGTACGATATCCTCTTACTCCAATTGCATTTGTTAAATTAGAAAGCTCTTTGAGAAAATATATTTTTTCTCTACTTAATTTTGATATAAAATTATTATCATATTCACCATTAACATAATTATTTGAACCTAAACTAAGAATTATTATTGGTTTGTTGATTTTTTTAAAAAATCTAATAAATATATAGGAAATTCTAAAGCATAAGCTCTAATATGATCCTGTAAAATAAATATTACATGAGTACACTCATTATTAATATAATCAATATCACTTTCATTATTATAATCATAATCATAAATATCATTTATTCTTTTAGCATCATATACTCCTCCACATACTAATTTCATAAAAGCATAAGTAATATATGAATTACCAATATTATGATATACTGCTTTTCTAAAAGCTTCAATATTTCTTATATCATCATTATTAATAACAAGATTTGCATTAATGAAAAATGGATTAAAAATTTTATTCATAAATTTAAATATCTCCTAATAAAAAACTGCTTGTAATTTATCCATTATTATTATATTATTCAAATAAACATAATTCCTATCTCTGGTCTGGTCTGGTCTGGTCTGGTCTGGTCTGGTCTGGTCTGGATTTAACATTTTATTTCTAAAATCATCACGCCACTTTCTTATAGGTATCCACCAAACTATAATATTAATTATATTTTTTAATATATTAGTAAAATTATTACTATATTTTATTAAATTCTTTTCAATTTTAACCATATTATTATTTATATTGTTTATTTCAAGCTCAATTTTGGATATTCTATCATTAAATATTTTAAAGTCAATATTTTCTTGTTGCTTATTAATTAAAATATTATTAACTAAAAGTTTTTTCATAGTTTCAGATGAATGTTTTTCCCATAACTCAATATAATCATCAGTATTATTTTTTAATCTTTCCATAGCTGCTTTGGACATTCCCATTCCTATATTTGATAACCTCATTCTATATGTTTCATATTGATTTCTATTTATTAATAATTGCTCTAATTGATAATATAATATAGAATAATCTACAACTCTAGATAATGCACTATATATATTTTTAGATCTAGATACACTTAATTCATTTTTACAATAATTATATATTGGTTTATCACCGTGTATATATGATTTTACATTATAATAAATAAAAGCAAACCATAAGAAGTCTTCTCCATTAGATATTTTTATATTTTTAGGAACTTCCAATAAGGATTTTTTTATAGTTTCTTTCTTAAAAATAGAAATAGATAAACTATGTATTTCACTTTTAGAAAATAGATTTTTATATAAATCATAATTATTCAAAATATATACCATACTATTTTTTGGACAAGGCCAATTATTTTCATTATATACAAAAATACCTGTTGCCATATCATAATTATCTTGTTGTATTAAATTTAATAAATATTCAAAAGCATAAGATTCATGAAAATCATCAGCATCACAAAACCCAATATAATCACCTATTGCAGTTTCCATACCAATTCTTCTTGTTTCGAATGTTTTTTTATTCTCTTCATTTTTTAATAATATAATATTATTATATTTTTTTTGAAATTCTTCAATAATTTTACAACTATTATCAGTAGAACAATCATCGATAACAATTATTTCTAAATTCTTATAAGTCTGATTAATTAAAGATTTCAAACAACGAGATATATACCTTTCAGAATTAAAAGATGGTACAATAACAGAAATTTTTATATTATTATTCATAACAAATCCTAACAATATCAATATGTTTCATTTTTTATTTTCTTAATTTTTGTTGTATTAGTTTTAGTTATAGGTTCTCCTTTAGAAATATTAGAATTAGGAATAAATTCCATAATATTATCATACGAAGATATTTGATCTTCTTTAGATTTATCTAAAGTATAATACACTTCTATCTTACCATTTTTTAATATATCATTACTTGCATAGGCATACAACTTTGGAATTTCTGAATGATATTTATTTTTTAACTTTATTTTTAAATTAAAAAATAAAATCCAAATTCTTAACCAATTTTTATCTTTTATAAACCCAAATAAAGCAGAATCCATTTTATAAAAACCTATTCTTAATATAGCACAATAAATATAACTTCTACGGACATATTCAAATATAAAAGGTGATAGTGTAAATCTAGCTTTAGAAGGTACTAAAACTACATATAGATACTTATATATTTTATAATGAATATTTTTAATATTATATTTTTTAAAGAATTCTTTTAATTTTTTTACTTTTTCTTTAGTATAATGAGATAAACCAAATGTTTTAAATATTCTATCTCTAATAAATGAATCAGCAATTTTCAAAGGTATATAATTTTTCCAAAAATCTTCATATTTAGGATATAATGATGTGTATCTTTTTACTATATTATCAGAAAACTCTATAGCTCTGCAATAATCATTATATAAAGAATCAATATTTGAAGTTTCTCTTACAGCTTTATGCAGTCTATAACAACCTACAAATTCATGTAAAAAATATATATCACCTAAACTAGGAGCATAAAATCTCATAGCTAAATCACCACTTTCTTTAAATGTACTAAACAATTCATTATTTTCTATACATTCTCTGCTTGTTAGAAAAAATAATGCTATTATTTCAGGATATTTATTTGGCATAGTTACGGTTGACTGATTAATTAAATAATCTATTCCTGATATTAATTTATCATCATTATATGGAATAGTTAAATATTTATTAATATCTTCAAAATACATTAATACATAGCCTGTTACTAATACAACATTTTTATTATTTTCCATAACATCAACAGCATTAGTTATAAAAGTAGGACTTATCAAATAATCATCATCACAAAGAAAAAATATATATTTGCCTTTAGAAACTTCTTTATAAGCTCTATATCCATTAGCATGTGCACCTATATTTTTTTCTCTTTTTATATAAATTATATTTTTATATTTCTCAGTATATTTTTTTATTAATTCATCTGTACCATCTGTAGAAGCATTATTTGCAACTATTATTTCTAAATTTTTATAATCTTGATTTAAAGCACTATCTATAGCTTCCTTAAGCATTTTTTCTCTATTATATGTTGCTATTACAATAGAAACCAATGGCATATTAGAATTATTCATCATAATTATTTCCTTTTAATATTTATACTTATACCCAAAAAATATATTTTTATAATTTTTTCATATACCTCTATACCTAATAAAACCAACTTAAATGGAATTGTAAAACTTAATGAACCAAATATTTGGGATTTTATTCTAGGATATTTACTAATTATATCTTTTTTTTTCATAATTGAAAAAGCTTTTCTTTTACCAATTATTTTGCAAAGCTGTGCGGTATGCCAAATTAGTACATTAGAAAATATTTTTTCAATTTTTACATCTATTTCATTTATATGATTAGGGTGCAATTCTTTAGCTTTATTTTTTAAATCATTTATTAATTCATACATATAATCTACATTTGATATAGTATCTATATTATATTTATCTTGTCCTAAATTATGTTCAACATAACATCCTATAATCTCATCAGATAAAAAATATACATCTCCATATAGAAATAAATATAGCCATAACCAAGTATCTGCTGAAGGTAAAAATTTTTTAAATATTCCTGTTTTATCAGCAGTAGATTTTCTAAACATAGCAAAAAATGATGTTATATTATCATATCCTTCATGATTTGCATAATTTAATAGGTAATCAATACCTTTTATATATTTTGTAGAATTATATGTATCTATAAAAATATTATTATTTTTTTCATTAAAACATTTTACTATTCCTCTAACAATAACAACATTTTCATTTTCTTCCATAGCTTTTACTGCATTTTCAAAAAATGTATTACTTACAAAATAATCATCATCACATAAAACAATAGCATATTTACCTTTTAAATGAGTATATGCTTCAGAGCCATTATATAAAGGTCCTATATTTTTTTCTCTTCTGCTATAAATAATTCTATTATCATTATTTAAATATTCTAGTATAAATTCTTTTGTACCGTCTGTTGATGCATTATCTGTAATATATATTTCTATATTTTTATATGTCTGCTTTAACACACTATCTAAAGCTCTTTTTAATAAATCTTTTCTATTATATGTGGGTATTAATACAGAAACTAATGGAGATATATTCATTTTGTTGCTCCAATAGATAAATTCCATTCCATAGTTCTATTTATTGATTCATCTAAAGTATAATTTTCTTTCACTTTTAGTTCTTCAATAATTTTAGAATTATCTGGTATATATTTAGGAGTAGGGTAGTTATAATTAGGTTTTGTTAATATTTCAATATTACCTGTATAATTAATACCTAAATTAGAAACCTTCTTTGCTAAATCATATATAGATATTTCATAAGAAGAACCAACATTATATACACTTCTATTTTCTGAATTTAATAAAATTGTAAAAAGCCATATTACTAAATCAGCAGTATATAAATAGCTTCTTAAAGGTCTGCCATCACCTTTTATTATTATATTTTTATTTTGAATGACATCTCTAATAAAATTACCAATAGCAAAATGTATATTTAAATTTAAGTATGGACCAACAAATGCAAAACATCTAGCTATACTTACATTTATATTTGAAGTTAAAAACAATTCTTCTGATATTTTTTTTGCCTTTCCATAATATGTAATTGGATTTCCATAATAATTTTCTTTAAATGACTTTATTGATTCATATTGTTCACCATAAATCGCTCCAGAACTAGTAAACAATAATTTTTTAACATTCATTTTATTTGCAATATTAATAATATTTTTAGTACCATCTAATATTATAGAATACATCTCTAATGGATTTTCTTTTTCTAATTTATCAGAAGCAGGAGTGGCTGCATGTATGATATAGTCATATTCTTTATCGCAATTAAAATTTCTAATATCTCCATTTATAAAATGTATAAAATCTTTATTATATTGAAGATTATTAAATAAAAAATTATATTTATCTCTAGTTAATATAGTAATATCAAAATTATAATATTTTCTAGCATATAATAAAAAATTTAGTATAGATTTTCCAAATAATCCGGTACCTCCCGTAATTAAGATATTTGAATTATCTAATTTACTCAAATTAGTTAAAATTTTTAATTGATTAAAAATAAATTTTATATCTTCTAGTATTATTATATTATTAATCATTAATGACCTTTTATCTTCGTAAATTAAAGATATTATATTCTTTAAAACATTTATTTTTTATCTTCTGATATAGCATATAAAACTGTTTCAAAACAGTGACTAAAATGAACACGTAAATAAAGAGAATAATTTTCAAAATTTTCATTAAACCATAACGGTATATCATACAAATCAGCAGGTAAATGATATAAAGATATTGCTAAATTAGGCTTATCTTTAATAATTGTATTTTTTAATCCATTTAAAGCTTTAAATTCTAATCCTTCTATATCCATTTTTATATAATTAGGGTTAAATCCATATATTATATCATCAATACTTATAATAGGAACATTAACTTCACCATTATCAGAAAAAAATGAACCATCAGATGGAGCATAATTAAAAGATGCTAATTCTATTGTATCAGATACTCCAACTGGTAATAGAAATATCTCTTCTATGTTATATTTTTTCTGCAACTTTTTCATATTTATAGATAATTCTTTATAATTTTTTATATCTGGTTCAAATGCTAATACCTTATTAAGTTTTATACCATTATCTAAAATATTAATTAATGTATCACCAATATATGCACCTAAATCTATAAAATTGATATTGTCTTTTTGTAGAGGAATATCTTCTGGGAAATATTGTATATTATTGTAATCTGGTTTCTCTAATATTTTATAACTTTCACCCAATCTATGTTTCATTTGAGAATCAAATATAATTTTACTTTTTTCATCACAAAATACTTCTCTAGCTTTGTTTATTCTTTCCATATCTTTTTCAAAAAACATAGGAGGTGCTAACCAATAATAGTTACTTTTAGAAAAATATTCATAATAATTTTGGAACATTTCTTCAAAAGTTATGATATTATCAAAATCATATTTATTTAATAAAGAAACAATGTCATATATATTACATTCTTTTGGATATGAAAATATTCCTATAATAACAGTATCTATATTATATTTTCTAGCTTCATCTAAAGAAACAATATTAATATTTTCAATTTTATTGCCGCTTTTATTTTTATCTATAAAACAAACAATTTTATTTCCTATTTTTGATACAACTGAATATAATTCTTTCCCTATTCCTCCTGCACCATATATAGCAATATTACCTTTTAATTTCATAAATTATCCTTTATAAATATTTTCATCCAATTCTTCTTTAGAAAGTAGAGGAGTCATGTCTTCTAATGAACGGCTTACCATTTTACCATTAGGAAGTTTTTCAGATGAAATTTTTGGTAAAAATAAATAATCTTTTTCTAAAATTACATTACAAAATACAGGTCCATTAATATTTAAAATTTCACATAGTGCATTGTCAATATTTTCTTTTTTATCTATACAAAAATATTTTAAATTAAATGCTTTTGCAATAAACTCCCAACTAGGGAAAGATACACCTGAATTAAAATCACAACCTGTTCTCCTCTTAAAGAAATTATCCTGAGTTTGTCTAATAGAAGCATATTCATTATTATTATATAAAAATAGTTTAATATTCAAATTGTAATGGGAAATAGTTTGAAGTTCTTGAATATTCATCATTAAACTTCCGTCACCTTCCAAACAAATAACATTTTTATATTTAGAAGCAACTGCAGCACCAATAGAAGCAGGCAAACCAAATCCCATAGCAGCACACCCAGAATTACAAAACATTCTATTATTTGTTTTTACTGAACCAACTTGAAATAGTGCTAGGCTAGGGGTAGCATTTGTACAAGTTACTATAGCATCATTAGATAATTTATTAGTTAATTCATAAGTAAAATAATATGGATTTACATCATTAGAAATAGTATACTCATTCAAAAGTTTAGAGTATTTATTTTTTATATTAAAAGCCCACTCTCTCCATTTAGTATGCTGTTTTATATCAATATTTTCTAATGAATTATTTAAAGTATTAATAAATAAATTAACATCATTATTGATTTTTAATGTATAATTTATAGTAGGTTTATTAAGTTCAGCATTATCTATATCTACACCTATAATATGCTTAGCATTTTTAGCAAAATTTTCATAATTATAGCTAATTTGTCTTATGTTATTTCTTGAAGCTAAAGACAATACAACATCAGCATTTTGTAAAATTATATTACCATATCTATTACCTATAGTACCTATACGTCCAACATAATTTTTATTATCTGTAGGAATTATATCAAATCCATTAAAAGTTGATAATACAGGAATATCCAATTTATCTATTAATTCATAAAATTCATTTATAGAATTAGAAAGTCTTATTCCATGACCTGCTATAATGACAGGAGATTTCGCATTCTGCAATATATCTATAACTTTTTTAATTTCTTCTTTTACAATTGGTGTATTTATAGTTTCTATTTTATATTCTTCTAAATTATTTTCATCAATATCTGAAGCCTGAACATCCAAAGGTATATCTAACCAAACAGGACCTTTTCTCCCAGATTTTGCTATATGTATTGCTTTCTGTATTTCATACTTAATCTTTAATGGATCTTTAACCATTGAAGCATATTTAGTTACGGGCTTAACTATATCTATAATATTTATTTCCTGATCGCCAAGTTGTCTCAAATTAAGTTCTCTGCAAGACTCTATCGTAGTTTCAAATTTAACTTGTCCTGAAATATATAATACAGGAACAGAATCTAAATATTCACCAATAACACCTGTTAATGTATTTGTTCCACCAGGTCCAGTAGTAACATTAACAACTGCTAAATTTCCATTAATTCTACTATAACCATCAGCAGCTATTGCGCAAGCCTGCTCATGGTGGCAGCATATAACATTAATATTTTTATTATTTCCAACTGAATCATTAAGATGCATAGCTCCACCACCGGAAACCATAAATACATCTTTTATATTATACTCTTCATTTAGAAATTTAAATATAAAATCAGAAAGCTTCATAACAAATCCTATAAAACAGCTGCTGTGCTTTTATTATATTTGATTAAATTTTGTATAAGCATAGTTTTTAATCTAGTTTGTTCATAACCAGGATTATAATTATATTTTCTTAAGAAATGTTCAGTAGATAAATTACCATCATGCCATTTTCCGCCAAGTCCCATCATAGTAATATCAGTATATTTACAACCATAATGCAAAGCCACTTCCAAAAGCATTTCTGCAGTACCATTTTTATCATGTAAATGCATACCAGCCTCAACACCTTCTTCTCTACAAGCTTCCAAAGTATTTCTAACATATTCAGGTGTAAAAATACTTTCTGTATCAGCAAAATAAATTACAGGTATTTCATGTTGTTTAGCAAATTTTGCAAATTCCCTATTTTTTTCTATAGTATTATGACCAGAACTTGTAAAATTAATGAATACCTCATAGCCTAAATTTTTAATTTCTTTTACATGCTTTTCCAAAATTGAAAAATCTGTTTCACTAGATCTTGTAAGAATTCTAACAGTATCTATAACAGTCTCCTTTTTTGGAAGCAAGTCAGTTAAAGGTCTTTGAATGTCTCTCATAGCAGAAAGTTTAACCGTATTTTTTGTAATTGAAAAAATATTTTTTATTTCTTCATTATCCAAACTACAATAACGAAAATGACCTCTGTTAGGATCTGCTTCTTTGTTATGAAAAAAACCTAATTCTAAATAATCAATACCTGCAGATTGTGCAAATTTATAATAATCTCTGCAAAAATCTTCATCAAAAAACCAACCAGTTTGATAACCAGCTTCTCTAAATGTACAATCAAATACTGTGATATTTCCTATCATTATTTTCCTCCCAAATTTGATATAAATTCTCCAATAATAACATCAACATAATCAATCATAGAATCATCAATTCCAGGATAAACCCCAATCCAAAAAGTATTATTCATAATAAAATCAGAATTGATTAAACTACCAACTATTTTGTAATTTCTTCCTATCATATAGGGCTGTTTTACAATATTTCCGGCAAATAATAATCTAGTTCCTATTTTATTTTCATTTAAATATTTAACCAAATCATTTCTACTAAAAGGTGCATCAGGTTTTACACTTATAAGAAAACCGAACCAAGAAGGGTCACTATTTTCCTGAGCTTTAGGTAGAATTAAATACTTGCTAAATTTTTCTAATTTATTACTTATTTTTTTAAAATTATCCTTTCTTTTATCTATAAATTTATTTATCTTTCTAAGCTGAGCAACACCACAGGCTGCCTGCATATCTGTGATTTTTAAGTTATAACCTAAATGTGAATATGTATATTTATGGTCATACCCTTCAGGTAAATCACCCAATTTTTGTGAAAACCTTTGTTTACAAGTATCATCACATCCTGGAGCACACCAACAATCACGTCCCCAATCTCTGATACTTTCCATAGCTTTTTTTAAGATAGGATTATTTGTAAGTACTGCTCCGCCTTCACCCATAGTAATATGATGAGCCGGATAAAAACTTAATGTAGCAATATCTCCAAATGTTCCAACTTTTTGATTATTATAAGTACTTCCTAAAGCATCACAACAATCTTCTATAAACCATAAATTATACTTTTCACAGAATTCTTTTACTCTTTGTATATTGAAAGGATTTCCTAAAGTGTGTGCTAAAATAACAGCTTTCGTTTTTTCGCTTCTTGCTTTTTCTAATTCTTCAACATTTACATTATATGTTTCTAATTCAACATCAACAAATACAGGAACTAAATGATTCTGTAATATTGGATTAACAGTAGTTGGAAAACCAGCAGCAACTGTGATAACTTCATCGCCAGATTTTAATGCTCTTTCTTTAAGTAAATGGCTAGTTAAACTACTAATTGCTATCAAATTAGCAGAAGAACCTGAATTACAAGTAAGACAGTATTTCAAGCCAAAAAATTCTTTTAATCCTTTTTCAAATTCATCATTATATCTATAAGTGGTAAGATGAAAATCTAAAGCACTATCAACCAATGCAGCAATATCATCCTCATCAAATACTCTTCCAGAAACAGGTACAGAACTTACTCCTTTTATAAATTCTTTTTTAGCATATTCCTTTCTAGCATATTCTTTTACTAAATCCAATATTTTATTCCTATCCATATTTTATTAACCTTCAATATATTCTTTGATTTGCTTACTAGTAATAGCATTTAAATCATTATTATTTAAATATTCTTTATACCAAATAGAAGTTTGTTTGATAGCTTCTTCTGTATTAAATTTTTCATTCCATCCTAATTCTTTTCTAGCAAGAGAAGAATCTAACCTTAACATATTCATTTCTTTTTTATTTGTATCTTGTATATTGATTTTATAACTTCCTTTTCCAATATTATTTATAAAACATTTTGTTATATATTCAACAGTAAATTTATTCCCTTCATCTATTGGAGCAAAATTATAACTATCAGACACACTATTTTTGTTAATTATATTATAAGCAAGAAGTAAATATCCATATAGTACATCTAATACATGCTGCCAAGGTCTTACACTATTAGGGTTTCTTAATTCTACAGGAATATCTTTTTCTATGGATCTTACTATATCAGGAATTATCCTATTATCAGCAAAATCTCCTCCGCCTATAACATTACCAGCTCTTGCACTTACAATTGATATATTATTAAAGAATGATTTTCTATAACTTTTTATAGCTATTTCAGAACATGCTTTAGAAGCAGAGTATGGATCATGACCACCTAAAGAATCATTTTCTCTGTAACCCCAAACCCATTCTTTATTATCATAAACTTTATCTGTTGTAATCATAATAGCACATTCTAGATTATTTAATTCTCTCATAGCTTCCATCAAATTAATAGTGCCGATAACATTAGTTTCAAATGTATATACGGGGTTATTATAACTATCTATAACTAATGGCTGTGCTGCTAAATGAAAAATTATATCAGGATTAATATATGTAACTGTATTTTTTATATTATCTAAATCTCTAATATCTATTATATAAGATTTTAATTGATTATCTAAATTTAACAAATTATACAAAGATAAATCATTAGCTTTTAATGATATTCCACTTACATTAGCTCCTATCTCTAATAGTAATTTCGATAACCAACTTCCCTTAAATCCTGTATGACCAGTAATTAAAATATTTTTATTTTTAAATATTTTAAGTATTTCTTTTATTTCCAAAGTTTCCATGGAGCATTGCCTTTATTCCACATTTCTTCTAATATGGATTTATCTCTTTGAGTATCCATACATTGCCAAAAACCATCATGTCTAAATGCCATTAACTGATTATTTTCAGCTAATTTCCTTAAAGGTTCTTGTTCGAATACTGTACTATCATCTCCTAAATAATCAAAAACATCATTATTTAATATAAAAAACCACCACTTATATATGCATTATCCCCTCTAGGTTTTTCTATAAAACTAGATACACTATTATCATTTTCTATTTTTAGAGCACCAAATCTAGCTGGAGGATAGACTGCTCCAATAGTAGCTGTTTTTTTATGTTTATTATGGAATTCGATCTCTTCATTTATATTAATATTAGATACTCCATCTCCATAAGTAAAACAAAAACTAGATTCATCCTTCAAATATGGGTAAGCTCTTTTTAATCTACCGCCTGTCATAGTATTTTCACCTGTATCTATAAGTTCTATCACCCAATTTTCTTCCTCAAAAGAATTATTATTATCTTTTTTAAAAGAAGATGAACTATTATTTTTAAAATCTATTTTCATATCATATAAATGTCTTCTGTAATTATCAAAAAATTCTTTAACCATATAGCCTTTATATCCCAAAAGTATTACAAAATCGTTAATACCAAAATGGGAATAATATTTCATTATATGCCATATAATTGGTCTTCCACCTATTTCAACTAAAGGTTTTGGCCTTATCGTTGTTTCTTCTCCCAACCTTGTACCAAGACCTCCAGCCAATATAACTGTTTTCATTTATAACCCCATATTTATTACTATAATAATCATAATTAATTAAATTTGATATTAAAATTCTATTAATTGAATTATTATAACTTATAAAAATGAAATGTCAAGAACAAAACAATCTATTTATTTATTTGAAATAAGCATATTCAAATATATTTTTATTAATTATTTTATATACCAAAAAATATAGAAAATATATTATTTTCAGATCATTATAATGATGTATAAACAGTATTATTATTTATGTATTATTAAAATTATAAATAAATTAGACATTAACAGAAATATAACAATATATAAAAAATATAAGTATATTTCTAATAGAAAACAAAAACTATAATTTTAAATAGTATATAAATTATATAAAAAATATTAATATAGTAAAAATAATAATTATAGATAATGATGATATTTTATATTTAAGATAAATATTAAAAATAATAAAAAATTTATAGTGTTATTATAATTAAAGTTTTAGCAATATATTTAACTGTTTTATATACATTATATACATTTTTTCAATTATAAAAATTAATCTTGATAAATTTATTTTTATAATAAAAAATTGAAATAATATTTTTAATATAATATATTTCTAATGGTTAAAATTATATTAAAATATACTATTAAGAAAACTTATAATAGAGATCTATGATAGTTGTAAATATAATAAATAAAATACTATTAAATATTGAACAACAAAGTAAAATATTACTAAATAGCTGAAATATTAAATTGAGTTATAAAATAATATGCATTTTTAATCATATATATAATTATGCTTAGTTTATAATAATAAGATGAGAATAAATAATAAATACATAGGTAATTTAGTTTATACACTGGTACTAGTATGATATTCTATATATAAAAATGATACTGATAATATAAATAATTTAATTAAATATTTTGATTATATTATCATAGTATTTGTATTATGCAAAACTCTATTGTGTTAACTATTGAAAAAAACTATATAAATAATATTTTACTTTATTAATATAGATGGAAAAATTGTAAACTCTTCAAATATATATTTAAAGAGTTTTTACATTATACATATTAGAAAGATAATATTTATTTTATGATACATTCTTAAAGATATGGTAATCAAATATAAAATGTTAGTATATTACTTAAGAAATGAATTGTATTATTTTAATATTTATTAAAGAAATATTAAAATAATAATAGATTAATTCCATATACTTATAAAAAATTTTGTTATTTACATAATAAAAAACAATATAAAAATACAAACTATATTAACGGATAAACTTAGACATAATTTTTCATAACATTTTTTACATAAAAAAGTATAGGCTGTTATTAATATAAATATATTTTTAGAAGTAATATAATTTTAAAGAGGGTAAAAATGAAAGCAATTTTTTTAACAGTATTATGTACTTTATTTATTTTTGTTTCATGCGGTAATTCAAATAATACCAAACAAAAAACAACAAGTGATAATACTACAACAGAAATCACACCATTACAGCTAAGCGAAAATGAAAAAGCTAATAATTATGAGGTTGTATACTTAGTAGCTGATACTGGCGAATATATTAACTCTGAAATAGCACAAAATGAAAAAGGAAATTTCGGAGTAATATATTATAGAGACATCAATCAAAATTTAAACACATTCAATGTTACAAGAGCAGGGGAGCTTGATGAAGGAAATATTTCAGCAACTTCTTATGATAATAAAACATTAGAAGGAAATTTCCCTAGCACTGCATATCCTTTTGTTGCCAAAATAGACGGAAAAGAAATGACTTTCAAAGCAGCAAAAACTCCTGTAACAGGTGCTAGAATAATTGAATATACTTATTCAAATGTTTCTCCTGAATCATCAACTAATGGTCAAAGATTCTTCCAATTCAAAACTGCAATATTTGCTTTAAAAAATGACAGTAAATCTGCAAGTATTGATAAAGTTAATTTAGACATCAATAAAGATTTTGGAATAACTGATGCAAACACTTTCAATGATTTGGGTAAATTATTAACAGCTCAAAGTTTAATAAGCAATAAAATGACTCCTATTTATGATGAATGGGTAAAATCTGATTATATATCACATATAGAAAATTATTCTTCTCAATTCGGTATAGATTATTTAAGTGAAAAAGTTGTATCTATAAATAAAATGGTTTATGAATACACAGGTGGTGCACATGGAAATTATGCTACAATAAACAGTGTATATTCATTAGAAACAGGAAATCAATTAAAAATAGCAGATTTAATTACAGACTTAAAAAATGCTGACTTGATTAAATTAATAGTAGATAAGCTAGTAAAAATAGAAGGCAGAGATGCTAATTCTTATTTCGGATTAGATGAGCTTTCATTAGAAAATAACAATTTCTATTTAACATCAAAAGGTTTAGTATTTACTTGGGGAATATATGAAATCGGACCTTATGCAATAGGAGAGACTAGAGTATTAATTCCGACAGAAGAAATCAAACCTTATTTGAAAGACGAATACAAAACTATATTTGAATAATAAAAATATTTGTGTAATTTTTATAAGAGGGTGGTTATTAATTTAACTATCCTCTTTTAGATTTAAATTAGTAATTCAAATTTTATAAAACTTAAATTATATAAAATATTATACTTACAAAGAAATCAAAAAAATATCATTAGTCATTATTAGTATTATCTTTCTTTATTAAATCAGCTAAATTACTAATAGTTTGATTTAATATATTAATAGAATTATTTAAATCAGCTATTGAAATATTACTATTATTTTGATTATCTGATTTATCTTCAGTATTTAAAGTATTTACATCATCTTGTTTATTCTCATCAGTATATTTTTTCAAATAATCACGGAGTAAAAATGCAACAAATTGATTTTTATTAACAAAATCAGAAGCAACTACTTTATTAATTAAATCTAGTTCAGACTCTGTTATGCGTACAGTAGTTGACAAATGAGTATATTTATATTCTTTTTTATTTTTTGTATCAGACATATTAATTACCTTTATTTTTATATATTAGAATAATTTATTATTAAAAATTATCAATAACATTTTTGTATTTTTTACTATTAATATTATACAAACAATTAATTATAATTCAAAACATTATTATAATAAAAAATGACTTGATAAAAATAATATTAGTTCTAAAATTATATTATAATAATTAAATACAATGAAGTATAATATGGAAAAATAAAAACTATATTAAGATATTTATCAATTCCAATATTAATACCTTTTATATGGATTCTTATATTAATAGAATTGATACAGATGAAAAAAACTAAAAATAATGATGCAGCTGGTGCATTTCGTTTATTAAAACTTAGCTTTTTTATAGAATCATTATGTAGATATATAAAAGGAAAAGACCCTGATACAATAGAAGCAGAATTTAAACAAAGATGTAAAAAAGATGGGAAATGGTATAGTTATGATCCTAATATTTGGAACGGACATCCTACAGATGAAGAGTTTGAAGCTTATGTAGAAAAATTAAAATCAGAAGGAGTGGAAGGCGAAGAAGATGAATGCACTTATTGGACTGAAGAAGATTTGGCTATATATCATGAAGCTGAAAAACTTCTTTACGCTATTTCCAAAACAAGAGAAAATCGTCGTATAATTAGAGAAGGAAACATAGAAGAAAATATATTTGAATACGATGAAGATACAAACGAACTACTTAAATTATTATCTGATAATAATCATCATGAAGCATTAAAAAAAGCAAAAGAAATAATACAAGAAGATGAAAATCCAGATGAAATTATGAGTATTTATCATTTAACAAATAATATATAAAAAAATTGTAGTTAGTTTTTAGGCGGTGATTATTATAAGTAATTACCACCTTTTCTTATAAAATTAAAACATATAATAATTAAATATACTTCCAAGTGTAGCCTTTCTTCATTTCTAGAATTTGATCAACAGTACCTTTTGCAATGATTTCTCCTCCATTAGTACCGCCTTCTAATCCTAAATCAATTATATAGTCAGCAGCTTTTATAACATCAGGATTATGCTCTATTATTATAACGCTATGTCCTTTCTCTACTAATTTATTTAAAGCTATAAGAAGTTTATTAACATCATCAAAATGAAGCCCTGTTGTAGGTTCATCTAAAATGTATACTATATGCTCATCACCTTGTTTTTTAGCTAACTCTGTAGCAAGTTTCAAACGCTGTAATTCACCTCCAGAGAAAGTATCAAGCCTTTGAGAAAGTTTTATATAACCAAGTCCAACCTCACTCATTATAGAAAGTGTTTTTACGATTGATTTATCGAAATCAAAAAACTCTATTGCCTCATCAACTGTTAATTCTAATACTTCGGCTATGTTTAAAGATTTGAATCTTACGGATAAAGTTTCATCGTTATATCTCTTACCTCCGCAAGCCTCGCAAACAATTTCCATGTCGGATAAGAAGTGCATTGCTATTTTTCTTATACCTTTACCTTCACAGATATTACATCTTCCTTCTTTGCCGTTATATGAGAATCTGCCCGGTGCGAATGCTTTTGCTTTTGCTGTAGGAGTTTTTGCAAATATATTTCTTATTTTATCGAACACTTTACTATAGCTTACTAATGTACTTCTAATAGAACCAACTATTGAAATTTGATCAACTAATATAGTATCCGAAACAATGCTAGGTATTTCAACGCTTTCAAATTTTGAATATTGATTTAGTCTGCGTTTTTTTAGAGCAGGGTAGAGAGTGTCTATTATCAATGATGACTTACCGCTTCCAGATACTCCAGTAACAACTACTATCTTTTTTAATGGTATATCAACATCAATATTTTTTAAATTGTTTGTTGAAACATTTTTTAATTTTATGCATTCAGTTTCTTCATTTCTTACAGCAGTTTTTTCAAATACTTTTTTTCTTTCACTTAAATAATTTCCTGTAAGCGAATTATCATCTTTTAATATATCATCGTATTTACCTTGGAAAACTACTTCACCTCCGAAAGCACCAGCATAAGGCCCCATATCTACAATATTGTCCGCTGCTTTCATAGTATCTCTGTCATGCTCTACTATTACAAGAGTATTTTTTAAATTTCTCAATTCTTTTAATGTATCAAGCAAATGATTTGTATCTCTTGGGTGAAGTCCAACAGTAGGCTCATCTAATACATAAAGTACTCCTGTAAGTTTAGAACCTAATTGACTAGCAAGTCTTATTCTTTGTGCCTCTCCGCCTGAAAGAGTTGCATATTTTCTGCTTAAGAATAAATATCCAAGTCCTACTTTATCTAAGAAACTTAATCTTGTTCTAATTTCTTTTATAGCTTCTTTTGATATAGTATTTTCTCTTTCTGTTAAAAGATTTGGAAGTTCATCAAAGAAATGAATATTTTCTTCAACTGTCATAGCACATACTTGGCTTATATTTTTATTTTGTATAGTATAGGATCTTATTATTTCGTTTAATCTTTCTCCATGACAAGAACTGCATTCTTCATCAATAAAGAATTTACCAAGAGATTGATCCTTCCATTCTGAATAATCTTCGCTTGTAACATCATTATTAGAATGCCATGCAGTAATAACATTACCTACAGAATAATCTCCTCCAAAGAAAAAGGCATCAATAACTTTTTTGTCAAGCTCATTGAAAGGAGTTTCATATAAATCTTTTTTTGTTATTCCACTTCTTCTTAAAAATCTCATTAAAGAATCAGTATAATGCTTTCCCGGAGTAGAAAACATATTATGGATAGCTGTATCTAATGCACCGTCAAATAAAGGTTTTGTGCTATCCTTTATTGCTAAATCTATGCTGAATGTAGGTTTACTTCCAAGTCCTTTACATTCTTCACAATATCCCCAATGTGAATTAAATGAAAAATGTCTTGGTGTAACTTCAAAATCAAATAAAATTCCATGAAGCAAACAAGCAGGAAATTTTGTATGGAAACTTTCTTTTACTATTATTCCATGAGAGGCTTTTATATGTGCTACTCCATTTGATAAATCCATTGCTCTGTCAATAGCATCTGCAATTCTAGCTCTTTTATCTTTTCCAACAACAATCCTATCAATTACTATACCTACAGAATATATTTCTTCTTTAGACAATTCTTTAATATCTTCTTCTGTAATATCATCTATAACATAATCATTATTATTGATCTGCATTCTTACATATCCAGCTTCTCTGGTTTTTTCTATAATCTTTTTAATATCTTTTGCATCATTATCATCAAAAGTGAATCTATGATTGAATGAGCTATGATATAAAGGAGATATTATAACAAGTTTATGCAAATCCATAGTATCAACAATTTCAGTTGCAAGTATAGAAGGAGTTTCAGCTTTTAAAGTATTTTTATCATTACAATGAGGACAATGAGGTTTAGAAACTCTAGCAAAAATTAATCTGAAATAGTCATAAATTTCTGTAACAGTTGCCACAGTAGAACGAGGATTCCTGCTTACATTCTTCTGATCTATTGCAATTGCAGGAGCTAATCCTTCTATTTTTTCAACATTAGCATCTTCAAATCTTCCTAAAAATCTTCTTGCATAAGTAGAAAGCGATTCAACAAATCTTCTTTGACCTTCTTTAAATATAGTATCGAATGCAAGAGAAGTTTTTCCGCTTCCTGATACTCCTGTAATAACATTGATTTGGTTTTTAGGAAGTGTCAAGCTTATATTTTTAAGATTATGTTTATTAGCACCTTTTATTATTAATGAAGTATTTTCTTCTTTTTTTGTTTCTTCTGTTATGATATTCTCTTTTTTCTTTTTTGAAGGCTTTAATATTTCTTTAAGTTCTTTTGCTGTGAGAGATTCTTTTACATTAATTATATCTTCAGGCTTACCCTCAGCAACAACT
This sequence comes from Brachyspira intermedia PWS/A, assembly GCF_000223215.1. NCBI lineage: Bacteria > Pseudomonadati > Spirochaetota > Spirochaetia > Brachyspirales > Brachyspiraceae > Brachyspira > Brachyspira intermedia. Next base: position 1,645,275 of record NC_017243.1, on the reverse strand, counting down.
CTGCCTCCTTTATCTCCGCTTAAAGGTCCCATATCTATAATATGATCAGCACATTTAATAACGTCCAAATTATGCTCTACAACTAAAACAGTATTGCCTTTCTCAACAAGTCCGTCTAATGCTTTTAATAATTTCTTTATATCTTCAAAATGAAGTCCTGTAGTAGGCTCATCTAATATATATAAAGTATTCCCTGTGGATATTTTATGAAGTTCGCTTGCTAATTTTATTCTTTGAGCTTCTCCTCCTGAAAGTGTAGTGGAAGGCTGACCTAATTTAATATATCCAAGTCCTATATCTTCCATTATTTTTAATATTCTTGTGATAGAAGTTATACCGTCAAAAAATGTAATGGCTTCTGATACACTCATCTCAAGAACATCATAAATAGTTTTGTCTTTATATTTAACATCTAAAGTTTCTGCATTAAATCTCTTTCCTCCGCATTCTTCGCAAGGCACTAATACATTGGAAAGAAACTGCATTTCTAATTCTATGACTCCTGCACCTTCACAAGTAGGACATCTTCCGGTTTTCACATTGAATGAAAATCTTCCTTTATCGTATCCTCTCATTTTAGCAAGTTTAGTAGCTGCAAATAAATCTCTTATAGGTGATAAAACTTTTGTATAAGTTGCCGGATTACTTCTTGGTGTTCTTCCGATAGGAGATTGATCAACTTCTATAACTTTGTCAATATTTTCAAGACCTTCTATTCTTTCATGGCTTCCCGGAGTTAAAGTTTTACCATAAAAATGATTATGCAAAGCACGCATTAAAATATTTTCAACTAAAGTAGATTTACCGCTTCCTGAAAGTCCTGTAACTACAATGAATAATCCTAATGGAAATTGAACATCTATATTTTTAAGATTAAATTGATTTGCTCCAATTACTTTTAAAAACTTTCCGTTTCCTTCACGTCTTTGTTTAGGAATTTCTATATCATCATCGCCGCGTAAATATTTAGCAGTGTAAGATCTATCAGACTTTATAAACTCTTCATAATCACCAATGCCTACAACCTCACCGCCATTGACACCAGCATTAGGACCTATATCAATTAAATAATCTGATTCTTCCATAGTTTCTTTATCATGCTCTACCACTATGACAGTATTATTTTTATCTCTTAATGTTTTTAATGATTCAATTAATTTTTTATTGTCTGATTGATGCAAACCTATTGAAGGTTCGTCAAGTACATATAGTACCCCTTCAAGTCCGCTTCCTATTTGAGATGCTAATCTTATTCTTTGAGATTCTCCGCCTGAAAGAGTAGGTGAGGAACGCTCTATTGTGAGATAAGTTAATCCAACTTTCACCAAAAATGTTAATCTATAAATAATTTCTTTTACTATAGGTGAACCGATCACTTCTTCATTTGGTTTTAATTTTAATTTAGTAAAATAATCATATAAATCTTCTATAGTCATTGAAGAAAAATCTGCTATAGTTTTTCCATTGAATTTTACTGACAAAGCATCTTCATTAATTCTTTTGCCTTTACATTTAGGACATTGAACTTCGTCCATAAAATTAGCATAATAACTATTTTTATAAGTTTCATAATCATATTTTAATCTGTCTAAAATTCCAGGCACTCTTTCTTCAACAAGTTTGCTATGATACCAGAATCTTTTTCTCCATTTTACTTCTTTATCAGTACCATAAAGTAAATATTTCTTTTCTGTTTTAGTTAAATCTTTCCAAGGCTTTTTTAAATCTATTTTATAAGTCTTTGCAATCACTTCAAGTTCATCAGTACCATATTCCATATCAAAACCGATATGATCATCTACAAAACATGATAAAGCCCCTTCATAAATATTTAAATTTTCATCTTTTACAATATGCTTCTCAGTGAATACATGCTCAACTCCAAGACCTCCGCAAACAGTACATGCTCCCATAGGGTTATTAAATGAAAATAAATTAGGCTCAATATCTGCAATAGAGTGTCCGCAGTTTGCACAAGATCTTTCAGTAGTATATAATTTATAATATTTATCTATTTCAAACTGCTTACTCATTTTTATTTTTTTCTTTTTTGTTTTTGTATCTTCTTCAGCATTTTCTGGAGTGTCTGTTTCTAATACTTCCTCACTTTTTTCATGTTCTTCATAGAATGCTACTAAACCTTTTGTTATTCTTATGGCTCTCTCAATATCATCGGTGATTCTTGACAAGTATTTATCTTCAACTTTTATTCTATCTATAACTATTTCTAAAGTATGTTTTTCATATCTTTTAAGTTCTGGTATTTCATCTTCATCGAATTTATAAACTATATTATCAATTCTTATTCTAGGATATCCTGCAAGTTTAACTTCTTCAATTTCTTTTCTATACTCTCCCTTTCTATCTCTTACAATAGGGGCGAGTACTAAAATTCTTTTTTCTGCAAACTCTCTTAAAACACTTTGTGCTATTTGGTCTTCGCTTTGTTTAGAAATTTTATGTCCGCATTTAGAGCAGTAAGGAATTCCGAGTCTTGCAAATAGTAATCTAAAAAAGTCATATATTTCTGTAACGGTACCTACAGTAGAACGAGGATTTTTATTTACGCTTTTTTGGTCTATAGAAATAGTAGGAGATAATCCTTCTATATGTTCAACATCAGCCTTAGCCATAACACCTAAAAACTGTCTTGCATAAGCTGATAATGATTCTAAATATCTTCTTTGTCCCTCTTTAAAAATAGTATCGAATGCAAGAGAGCTTTTTCCGCTTCCTGATACTCCTGTTAAAGTAGTTAGGGTTTTATGAGGTATTGAAAGTGATACGTTTTTAAGGTTATGCTCTTTAGCACCTCTTATTTCTATAGAATTATTAGCCATAAAAAATCCTTTTAAAAAAGTTAAAATATTATAACATAAATTCTATATAAAAAAAGGTTTTACTGGTATTAAATATTAATAAATAAATTTTCTTACATTCCCCACCCTTTAATATTTACTGCTTAAATTTAAACATCAAATTTTATTATTCATTACAGTTACAAAAGAAAAAGCATGCCCACCCAAGCGATTTTTAAATTTAGAATTTTTACTAGAAAATCAAATTAAAAACTTTATTCACCGCACGCAGAATGAAGCTAAAAAATAAGGCTTATTTATAATTCAAATTTCATAAAATATAATAATAAGCTAACCGTGCGTTAAAGAGATTATAAATTTAATAAAAACTAGGGTGGGATGCTATAATGTAAAAAAATAGTAAAAAAGATCATTAGATGATGATTTCATAAATTAGCCATAAATATAAAGGGCGGGAATTATGAACAAATTTTAAAACTATTTTTTACTAAATTAATGTTTACTATATAAAAAAATCTTGAAAAATATAAATAAATGTATTATAATATGTATATAATAAATTCTCAGGATATCTAATGACATTAACAAATGTAGTTACAATCAAAAGTAAAAACGGAATGCATCTAAGACCAGCAGGAGTTTTATCACAAATATCAAGTAAAAATGAATATTCAAATATAGGAATATTTTTACTTTATAATGGTGTAAGAGCGGATGCTAAAAGTGTATTTAATATTATGGGACTTGGAGCATTTCAGGGTGCAAATCTAATCTTAGAAATAGAATATGAAGAAGGAATGGAAGAAGTAGCTAAACAAGCAGAAAAAGAATTAGTATATTTCTTTGAGGAAGGCTATATTCACGCTGAAGTTCCAGAAGACGATTGATATACTTATTTTACATAAAAATATTCAAAAAATACCAAACATAAGGATATCTAATGATTAGTTATTTTGTAATAGCTATGTTGGCAATATCTATTATTGTCGTTATGGTTTTAACGATTAAATTCAAGGTTCATCCGTTCATAGCTATGTTATTGGTGGCAATATTTCTAGCTTTTACACTTCATGTTCCATCTAATAATGATACTAATTATATAACAGAAATATCTGCTTTAATAGGAAAAGGGTTTGGCAATGCTCTAGCAAGTGTTGGTATAATAATAGTATTGGGCAGTGTAATAGGTAATATATTAGAAATGTCCGGAGCTGCTTTAAAATTAGGGGAAATAGTATTAAGAGTAGTAGGGAAATCCCACCCAGCATTAGCAATGAATATATTAGGTTTTATAGTATCTATACCAGTATTCTGTGATTCAGGATATTTAATACTTACACCTTTAAGAAAAGCAGTTGCTAAAAAAAGTGGGGCATCTCCTGTTGCTTTATCTGTTGCATTATCTACAGGACTTTATGCTTCACATGCTTTAATTCCACCAACTCCAGGTCCAGCAGCAGTTGTAAACCTATTCGGACTCGAAGCTCATTTATTAACTATAATAATTATAGGTTTGATAGTTGCTATTCCTACATCTTTAGTTGGTGCAATATATGGAATATTTATATCAAAATATATAAAAAAACCTAATTATCCGGATAAATCTCCTACTTATGAAACTTTAATAAGTGATATTGGAGGACTTCCTCCAACTTGGAAAGCATTAGCACCTATAGTAGTACCAATATTATTAATGGCTATAGGAAGTATAGTAAGATTTGATTCTTTTAGAGTCGGAAGCGGAATGATCAAAAATATTTTCATATTTTTGGGTGAACCATCTATGGCACTATTTATAGGCTTTTTGTTCTCACTACTATTAACTCACAAATTTAATAAAGAAGAAATATCTATGTGGATAGGTGATGGTATAAGATCATCAGGAAGTATACTGGCTATAGTAGGTGCGAGCGGTGCTTTTGCTGAAGTATTAAAATCTACTGAATTAGCTAAAATTATACCTGAATTAGGACATATATTCGGATCATTAAATATGGGTTTGATATTACCATTTATTATGGCATCAGCCCTAAAAATAATGTTAGGATCATCAACAATAGCTGTAGTTACTGTGGCATCACTTTTTGCTCCTTTGCTTGGTACATTAGGATTTAATACTCCTATATCTCAAATATTAGTATTAATGTCTATAGGAGCAGGCTCTATGATAGCTTCTCATGCCAATGATAGTTATTTCTGGATAGTCGTAGAATTATCAGGATTAAAGATAAATGACGCATATAAAGCTAGAACTTTAGCAACTTTTGTTCAAGGTATCACAGCATTAATTATAATAATGATACTTGCTTTCCTTTTTAGATAATATAATAAAATATTTGGAGAAAATAATGCTTAAAATAAAAATTATTAATAAATCAGATAATCCATTACCTAAATACCAAACTCCTGGATCTTCAGGGCTTGATTTGCATGCTAATATAGATAAGCCTATCACTTTAAATAAAAATGATATAGTGTTAATACCAACAGGACTTTTTATAGAAATACCTGAAGGTTATGAAGCACAAATTAGAAGCAGAAGCTCTTTAGCATTAAAAAATGGAATATTTTGTTTGAACTCACCTGCAACAATAGATAGTGATTATAGAGGGGAATTAAAAATAATATTAGCTTCTTTGACTGATGTACCATTTACAATAAATAAGGGAGATAGAATAGCTCAAATGGTTTTTGCTAAAGTTGAAAAAGCCTCATTTGAAGAAGTAGATACATTATCCGATACACAAAGAGGAGAAGGTGGATTTGGAAGTACAAATAAATAACTATTGATATAATTAAAATTTTGTTTATAATATAGTGATGAATATAATTAAATTATTTTTCTATATAACGATATCATCATTGTTTTTTATTTCATGTGGTCTTCCAGATGTTACAGGTGTAACACTTGAATTAAATCAACCATATATAACAAAAGTTATACCTGGACAAAATAAAATAACAGTAGAATTTGAAGCCCAAAATAATGAACCTTCATTTAGCGGTTATAATATATATTTTGGTGATAGTACAAACCCTAGAAAATATAGACTATATAACCAGCAAAAAGCATTACCTACTTTAATAGAAACAAAATCCTCAACTATAAAAAAGTACTCATTTAGTATTGAAGTTGGATCTTATTTTTCTACAAATAGTGCTGATATATACACATTAAAAGAATCTGATTTAAATAATGGTATACCTATATATGTTTGGGTGTCAGCATATCAAATAACTCCTCAATTAGAAAGTTATTATTATTATGATAATTTCGTAAAAATGGGTACTCCTAGGCCAGAAGCTTTAAATCAAACTATAAATGTAGATAGCACTATAAATATGGAAGGAAGAGATTTAGCTCGATTAATAAATGATGCTGGAACACTATACTTTCAAAATGCTGCTAATACAAGTATGATGGTAATGTCAGGTACATCTTTGAATGATATTGTAGTTCCTCCAGAAAATGGGTATGGAAATATTAATTTATCCGTAAAAGCAAACAGACTCTATTTGATAAAAATAATAGATGGAAACAATGCCTATTATGGAAAAATATATGTAAGGAGCGTAAATGGTACTAGCAGTATCACAGCTGATTATTGCCGTCAAACTGCTGCTAATATCTTAAGTTATTAATTATGAAAAAAATATTTATATTCAATATAATAGCAATTTTTTTATTTATTTCTTGTAATGAAGAACTTATCACTATAGTAGATGAATATAATTCTCCATACGCTGTTTATGCTATACCTGGTGATAATAAAGTAAGTATAAGTTTTTGGTCTGGAGTAATAGCTTCTGATTTTGCTGGATTCAATATATATGCTGGTACTTCTCCAAACTTTACTCAGCCTGATAATGCTATAAAAAATTCTTCAGGAGCATATCCAACAATAACCGGGTCTAATCATACAAGAACAAATTTTGTAAGGGAAATTCCAAATTACACATTTAATAATGGTACATTATATTATGTAGCCGTTACTGCCTATGGTACAAATGATCTAGTTGATAATAAATATATAGAAACTACAATTAATGCTACATATCCTGTAATACCAAGGCCAGAAGGTACTGGAAATGATGCTCCAGCATTATCTGCAAATGGAAATAATGTTGGAAATATAGATGCTGCTGGAGGAAAAGTAACACCTAGTTCAGGTTGGAAAGTTCAATATTTTGGGTATCAAACTAATTTTAATGCTGTAGTAATAGTTACAAATAATACAGATGATGCTTTTGATAGTGAAGCTGTATATTCTGTTAATGGACTTTATATATTTAAAAGTGGAAACCAATTAGCTAAAATTTGGATCAAATCAGCAACTTCTTATCAGTGGGCATATCAGGCAAATGCTTCTCAATGGTGGGGAATATAACTTATATAATGATTTTTAGTTGTGATATAATTATAACTATAACTTCCAATTATTTTATTACTAATCATATAATAAATAATTATTATTTATATAAGAAATAGGGTAGATTTATTATAATGTTGTAAAATACACATACACAGAGTCTTTTTAAAACATTATATTTTTAATTTTTTATTCAATAAATTATTATAATTAAAAAATTCGATATAATTTTAGATATTAAAATACTATTTAGTATATAAAACTAGAGTCTATAAGTAATCACCTATAGACTCTAATTAATAATGAAGAACTATTAAACTATCTAAAAATTATCCTCTAGATTGCTTATCTTTCCATGCTTTAATAGTTTTTTCAATCTCATCTCTTGAATATGAAGTATTTTTAACTATATCTTCAGGTTTCCATCCCTGTTTATACATCTTAATTATAAGCTCTTCCTTCTTACTATCTATTTTAGTTGTTTTTTTAGAAGTAGATTTAGAACCTTTATCAGATATATATTTACCGGCATTATCAAGTAAAGTTTCCAAATACCTTACAAAATATTCAGCTCTTTCTAAATTCTTAGCTATACTCTTATCATAATCATCATACTGATTTCTCATACGAACAAGATTTTCTCCCTGATCTTGTATAGCCTGTATTATATCATCGATTTCTTCTAATTTAGAAATAAATAGCTGAACTTTCTTGTCATTCTTATCTATCTTAGCCATATCTCTTTCTAAAGAATAAATCTTATCCATAAAGTTCTTTCTAGTATCTTCAACTTCTACCATAGCTTCTTTTATACTTTCAACTCTTTCAAATATAGCATCCGTTTCTACTTCTGCTTTTCTTATTTGCTGTAATATATCATCTGCATACTCTTCTTTATCTTTAATAAATGAAAGTTTATTTTCTATTTGAGATGCTATATCTATAACAACCTGTATTCCTTCCTCAGTACGCTCTATAATAGCGTTATTTTCTGCTATATTAACAAATCTCTCTTGAATCTCACCAGACATTTCCATTAACATATTTACTTTTTCCTGAGTATCTTTTAAGCTGTTTTTTTCCTTTCTGAGGCTTTCAGCATAACCCAATATCTCCTGATGCATTTTCTTTAAGCTATCAAACTCTGACATAGTCTTATTCATTTCAATTGTTGTAGCTTTAGTATCCTCAACTAAAGTATTCAATTTAGAAACATCAGTTTTTATAGACTCTGCCATTTCTTTAGCCTTATCAAATACTTTTACAGTATTCATATATTTTTCTATATCTTTAGCTATATTATCTATTTTTGATTTCATAGCTTCATACTCTAAAGAAATATCATTAGTTTTTACATCAAGCATCTTATCAATAGATTCAGACGCATCATTCAATTTTAATTTTAATTCATCTGTTCTATTTTCAAAATCTTTAAGTATAACATTTGTTTTTTCATCATAGCTTAAATTGATGCTTTCAAGTCTTGCATCTATCTCAGAAGAATATTTAGTGATATCTTCTTCTAGGGCAGAAACAATATCTTTCATATTAGTTATTCTTTGATCATACTCATCTAAATTATCAGTATGAGCTTTAATTATCTCATCTTTAGCTTTTTGTATATGTTCCTTAGCATCATTCATTAAAAGAGATAATGTTTGTTCTAAATTAGAATTAAGTCTAGCTATGTATTTTTCATATTTTTCATTAGCTGATTCTTCTATAGTTTGAACATTTTCCTCTATAATGCTGTTTGCTTCTTCTATTCTCTCATTAACTGCTTCGGATATAGAATCTTTTAATGCAGTCAATGATTCTGAAAGTCCTTCATAATGTGCTTTCAATGCATCAAACTCTGAATTCTTCTCTTCTAATAAAGTATCCATTCTATTAGAAATATTCTCTATAATAGAATCAAATTCAGTTACTTTATTTTCTATAGTAGATTTAGCATTATTAGATAATTCTTCTAATCTAGAATTGAATTTATCTCCTTGAAGTTCTATATCTTGAGAATATTCATTGATTTTCTCTTGTAATTCTAATGCTTTCTCTTCAATTATATCTTTTAATTTTTCCACTGAAGGAGCAAATTCATTCTGTAAATTATTCATTTGCTCTTCAACTGCTTCAAGTTTTTCTTTATTATTCTCAACAGAAGTTAAGAACTCATCTTTTATACTTAAAGCCTGTTTCAAATCAGCAACAACATCTTCAACAGAAGTGCTTATTTGAAGTTTAGTATCATCTAATTGAGCATATAAAGATTCTATTTTTTCATTATATTCTTTATAGGCTTCTTCAAATAATTTTGAGAAATCTTCATGATTTTTCTCTTGTCTATCTGTATAAAATTTTTCAGTAGTTAAGTACATTTCTTTTAATTTAGCAACTTCATCATCATGTAAAGATTTTATCTCATCAACTGCTTTTTCACCTTCCATATTTACAGACATTTTTAATTCGCTGATAAACTCTTCCTGATATGTATCTATTTTCTTTCTAAATTCAATGATATTATCTTCAAGCTCTTTATTCATATTATTGAATGCATCTGTTATCTTATTATTAATATCATTTTCAATTCCTTCTATAGCACTTCTAACATCAGAGAATTTTTCAAATTTCTTCATTTCATTATTGATGAAATTCTGAACTGTATTAGTTATATGAGGTGCTAAATCATTAGTTTCTTTTATTACAGATTCATTAAATGAAGCAACTAAATTATTAACATCTTCTCTAGCTTTAGCCAAAGCATTATTATTTTCTACTGTCATTCTATCAGACAATGAATTAATATATTCTTCAGCTTCTTTTACTTTACTGCTGAATGCTGCTTCTTTTTCAGCTATCTTAGCTGAAGCCATCTCTGCTGCTTCAGATACAGCACTTGTTAAACTCTCAAGTTTATTTTTTATATTTATATCAGAGTTTTTAACCATGTCCATAAGAGCTTCTCTCTCTCTGCGAACAGTTTCTACTTCCTGAGATATATGTTTTTGAGACTGGCTTAACATTCTAAGTTCATTTTCTTGTTCTTTAATATTAGCTTTCATTGTATTTATTAAAGAATTTATATCATTTTCAGCTTCATCTATTTTATTGATTATGCCTTGTACTTTATTATTCTCCAATAAATCAATTTGTTCTTTAGCATTTTCTACTTTCTCATTTAAATCTATAAGTATATTTTCAGCATCACCTCTTAAATTATCTACTTCTTTAATTATAGCATCTTTATAGAATTCTTTTATTCTATCAGCTGAAGCATAAGCATCTTCAAAATGAACTATTCTAGCTTCTATGCGTTTTCTAAACTCATCATTAGATTCTTCAAATACTTTTATAATATCATCTCTGAATGAGTCTGTAAGATATCTCAAATCAGTATCTATAGAATCATTTTGTATGCTTTCAAACATTTCAGCAACTTGTCTTCTTTCATCTTCAATCATAGCAGCAACATCATCTCTGCTTATAGTATCGAATGAAATTTGGTTCTTCAAAGCTTCTATGCTGTCAATGATATTAATTTTTTCATTATTTAACATAGTCATAGTTTCATCTTGTTCTTTTATAAGCTCAACTATGGATTTTCTGAAATCAATAAACTCATTTACAAGTCTATCTCTGTCGCCTTCTATTGTATTTAAAGCCTCACCAGAATATATTGTTCCACTTTCATATTTAAGTTTAATATCATCTATTTCAGCCATCAATCTATCTCTTTCAGCCTGTAAAGCCTCTGCCAAATCTTTGATATTAGCTATTCTATCATTAAACTCATTTCTAAAGCTAAGCATCTCATTAGATAAATTTTCTTTATATCTCTTTATGCTTTCGGAGAAATCCTGCTCTAATATTTGGAAATCATCTCTAATCTTAGCACCATACTGCTGAGCCATATTAGCCAAATCATTATTAGTAGGAACAGAACCCAATATTTCATCTCTTAAAGATGCAAATTCATCTCTAAGTTCTTCTTTCAAATTCTCTTTCTCATCTACAAATATCTGACTTACATTCTCTAAAGTAGGCATTTCACTAAGTATATCTTCTTTCATACCTAATAACTTAGCTTCAACTTCATCTTGCTCTTTAGAAAGAACTTCAGCAACTGCTTCAACAGTAGAGTAGTTTTCCTCTATATTTTTTCTGAATGATTCTAATGTTTCATTTATTCTAGCTCTTTCTTCTTCTATCAATTTTTCTACATAAGAAGTATCAACTTTTCCTGATTCAACATTTTCAGCAACTTCTACTTTTTTATTTTCAATAGAAGAACCTATTTCCTGTTCATAACTATCTATAAGTTTTTCTATTTCTTCTTTTGATACAGAACTATCTTTTATATTGTTAATCTCTTTTCTTATCTCTTCAAATGAAGATTCCAAATCTGCTTTTTCAACATCTAAAAGATTATTCAAATTATTCATATAATCTTTTTTAAGTGCTTCAAATCTCTCTTCAGCAGATATATACTCAACTCTTACAGCTGATTTGAAATGATCAAGCTCATCTATTAATTTTGCTTTTTCTTCTTCGAACATCTTAGCAAAATTCTGATTATTTAGATGATTATCAAGAAGTTCATTTTTTAACTCCTCAAATTCATTTACTATATCCTCTTTCTCAGATACGAAAAGTTCTGCAAGCTCATCCATATTAGGAACAGCATTTATTATTTTGTTTTTAAACTCTTCAAAATCATTCAAAATCTCTGAGTCTTTATTTGATATTTCTTCAGTTATTTTATTTTTAAACTCTTCAAAGTCATTCAAAAGCTCTGAGTCTTTATTTGATACTTCCTCAGTAATTCTATCATAAACCTCTTTTTTCAAACCATTTATAGTATCAAGAAGTTCTTTTTTATCTTTAGCTAATTCATTAGAAAGTTTCAAAGTATTAGTATTAAGCTCATTATTTATCTTGCTTATATAAGATTCTAGAGCTTTTATTTTTAAATCTACTCCTTTGCTAGAACTGTTAATATCATTTTTGATAGAACTTATATTATTTTCTATATAATCTAAAGTGTCTTTCTCTTCTGCTTTTAAACTATTTTTAAGGTTGATAACTTTAGATTGTACTTTATCTTCATAATCATCTAATATAGAATCTAATTTTTCTTTGTATAAAGCTAAATCAGAAGCTAAAGTATCTTGACTGTACTCTAAATCTTTTATTCTATCATCAAATGTATTTATCTGTAATTCTATATTTGAAATACCTTCTTCTAATTTAGAATCAAAATCATTTTTGAGTTCTAGCTGTTTATTGTATATATCTTCTTTCAATGTTTCTATCATAGATTTAATCTCAGAATAATCAGCATTATCAGAAGCTATATCTTTAGCATTATTTAATGTATCTGTTATAGCATCAAGATTAGAAGATTTCCAATTATTCAAATCATTTTGCATATTCTCTATTTTATCTTTAAACTCTGCAAATGAATCATTGAATTGTGATTCTAAACCTTGCTTTAATACATCAAAATTATCTGCTATTACATTTCCATATAACTCTACTAATTTTTCTTCACTAGACCAAGCATCTTCAAAGAACTCAATTCTTTTTTCTATTCTATCTTTGAACTCTTTAGTATCTTTTTCTATATTAGAAACTAAATCGTTCTTTATAGATACTATACCATCATTGAAGTTATTAAAGATATCATATAACTTAGTTTCTAAATTAGATATTTCTTCTCTGCTTATATAAGCTTCAGGTAAAGAATACATTATACTATTTATATATTTGTAAATTTCTTCCCTGTTTTCTGATATCTTATCTTCCAATTTACTGAAACTAGATAATTGAGGTATAACAGTTTCTTTAAATGATTCTAAACTTTCATTTAACTGTTTGAAATCCTCATAAACAGCATCAATATCATTATCACTGTTTACATTATTAGAATTATTCATATCTGATAAGCTAGATTTCAATTCTTCAAGTTCATCTGAAAGTCTCATAACTTCATCGATTAAACTGCTATCATCACCTTTTAATTTATCTTTAACAAGATGTAAATCTTTTTCCAAATCTTCTATTTTTGAGAAATCATCTTTAAGAGAATTAAATGATTCTTCTAATCTGTTTCTCTCCTCAATTAAATCATCATAGTTGTTACTATTTCTTATAGAAGAAATTTCATCTTTAAATCCGTCTATGGCATCTGATATAAGTGACTTATACTCAGAGAAAGAAGATTCTAAATTAGAAATACTATCTTCATTATTACTTATTTTAGCACTTAAAGTTTCAAATACATCATCTATAATAGACTGTATACGAGCTTTCTCACTATCAATTACAGAAGGAGCTTCCTGAACAACTACTTCATTAGAATTTAATATTCCATCTTTCAATGAAGCAAAGGTAGCTTTCAAAGCATCAATCTCTTTCCATAACAATTCTTTCTCATTTATATAATATTGAAGTATATTATTCTTATCTAATACTGCATCTTTTATCTCATCTATAGATTTATCAAAATCTTTAGTAAGACTTGAATATTTACTATCTATTTCTTCTTTTACTTTATTTATTTCAGCAATAAGAGATACTTTAACATTTTCTATATCTTCTAATATATTAGTTACAGAAGAAATTTTCTCGCTGTACTCGCCAAAGAGTGATAATATATGCTCATTATTAGAAACAAAATCACTTACTTGAGTTTTGAATCTTTCATCTATATTAGATTTGAAATCCTCAAATTCTGAAGATAATTTATTTACAGAAGCATACAATTCTTCTTTTTCCAAATCTATTCTATCAGAAATATCTTTAGCTTTATTTTCTAATTGAGTATTAACTTCTGATAATGAAGTTTCTATACCATTTAATTTTTCAGATATATCTTTTAAATTATCATAGTTAACATTCTCTTTAAACTCATTATAAAGACCTAATAACTCATTTTTAATATCTTCAAGTGAAGAAGAATTATTATTCTTAAGCTCTGTTTCATAAGCTGATATTCTGCTTACTATCTCTTCTTCTTTATTAGCTATAAGATCATTTATCTGAACTTCTAAATTATCTATAACATCTCTTAATTTAGAGTCAGAATCTTCTATCATTTTAGATACGGCATTATTTATGCTTTGATTCAAATTATTAAATGAATCATTTACCATAATATCTAAATTATATTTATTTTTCTCAAGCTCTTCTAGTCTTTCTTTTATATCAGCTTCTACTTTAGAAGAATATTCACTTAAATATTCATCTATATAGCCCTTATTAGTATCAACTCTAGCTTTTTCTATTTCTATTCTTAAACTATTTGAATACTCATCTAAAGCGTTTTTATTATTCTCATAAACAGAATCTAACATTCTAGAATAATTTTCATAATTTGAAATTATATTTCTTCCAATATCTTCCAAATTTCTCATTATAGATTCATTTTCTTCCAATCTATAAGATTCTATATTCTTCAATTCATCTTGATATTTATCTACTGCTTCAGATATCATATCATTGAATTTACTTACATCAGAAGTTAATTTATTTTCAAAATCAGCAATTCTTGCATTAACAGAAGAAAGTTTCTCTTCAAGACGAGTATTTATTTCACTTTCTTTGCCTAATATATCTTCTTTAATAGAAGATATCATTTTGGCAATAATACCGTTTTTCTTATCCTTAGAACTTTCTATAAAGTTATCAATATTCTCTTTAGCCTCTTTTAACTGCTCTAAAAGAATAGATAAATTACCGTCTTTCCAAGCAGATAGGCTGCTCTCCATTTCATTTACCTGATTTTGTACATTAGAAAGTATTTCAGATTTCAAATCATCAACTTCAGGTCTTAAAGCATTTTCATAAAGTTTTAAAGCTTTATTAGGATCAGACCAAGTATCTTCAAAATAATTGATTCTCTTATCTATTAAATCTTTAAAGTCTTTATTGCCTGCTTCAAGCTCATCATATAAAGAATATAATTTTTCTCTGTCATCATCAAATAGATCTCTAGAAACTGTATTATCTTCTAATATATCTATTTTTTCTTCTAAAGCATATTTGAATTCAGAAACTTCATCAAATAATTTATCAACATCATTTCTTAAGTTAGAATCTATGCCGTCTAAATTACTTTTCAAATTATAAACTTCACTTTCTAAATCATAAAGTCTTTCAAACTCTTCTCTGAAAGAATTAAATGCATCTTCCAATCTAGCTTTCTCAGCTTCTAAAGCTTCAATAGAGTCATTGTTCTTTAACTCATCTAATTCATATCTAAATGATTCCATATTTTCTAATATAGAATTCTTCTCTTCGTATATAGTATTTTTGAACTCTTCTATATTAGCATTAGAATTGTCTAATTTAGATACTATATCATTAGTGAATGAATTAAATAACTCTTCAAACTTTTCTCTTTCTTTATTGAACAATTCAGGTATATCATTTCTATTAGCTTTCAATACATCATCTTTGAAAATAATGAAATCATCTCTCAATTTTTGAACCTGCTCATTATTCAATACAGCACTTTCTATATAAGCAAATTTGTCATCAAAAGATTTTCTTAAATTATCATATCTTTCATTAACATTTGTAATTCTATCATCTAGCTTTTCATTTAAATCTCTGATTTTATCTTCGAGTCTGTATATATAATTTTGATTGCTTTCTAAATCATATATTTTCTTCTCTAAAGTTTCATATCTATCAGCAAAATGAAGAAGTTTAGTATCTATTTTACCATAGAAGTCTTTAACTTTATCTTCAATCTTATAGATATAATTGTTTCCATAAATTACATCATCTGCTTTTTTCTCTATATCCTGTAAAGTTTTGAATACTCTATTATCTGAAGCTTCTTCAAATTTTGCCATAGATTCATTAAATCTTGCTTCTAAATCATCAAAAGAAGATTTGAGCATATTATCCAAATCATTTTTAGCATCATTTAATATGTTTATCTTATCAGATACTTGAGATTCTAATTTTTCTGTATATCCTTTCAAATACTCATCAATATATTCTCTCTCGCTAGATAAGTGTTTTTCCTCTGTTTCTTCTCTTGATTTTTCTATCTCATCTTTAATAGAATTAGAATAATCTTTCAATGAATTAAGAGAATTATTATAAACTTCTTCTATGAGTTTAGAATAATTTTCATAAGAAGATCTTATCTCTTTTCCTACATTATCAATATCATCTAATATCTTATTATTTTCATCTAATCTATAATGCTCAATATTTTTTATCTCTTCATCATATTTAGCTACTGCTTCATTTAGCATATTATAAAGATTTTCTACATTAGAGCTTATATCATCATTTAATTTAGAATCAATAATAGATAATCTGCTCTCTATATCTTGTACTTTATTATCTAAAACTTCGTACATAGATTTTTCTTTTTCTTCTAGAGATTGATACATGTTTCTTGCTCTATCATCTAAAGTTTGATACATGCTCTTTTCTTTATCATCTAGAGTTTGATACATGTTCTTTTCTTTTTCATCTAGAGTCTGATACATGCTATTTTCTTTTTCATCTATTCTAGATAAAAGATTATCTACTAATTCTTTTCCTTTTATCTCTGAATCATTCAAATAATTAGATATGCTTTCTCTAGCTTCGCCTAATTGTTTAACTAATTCATCAACAGTATTTTCTTTCCAATTAGATATATCACTGTCTATAGATTCTACTTTGTTTTTCAAGTAATTTATAGAATTCTCAAATTTAATTTCATTATCATTTCTGATATTATCTAACTGTTCTCTTATATCAGTTGAAAAAATATTTTTTAATTTACTACTATCTGCCCAAGTATCCTCAAAATAAGCAACACGTTTCTCTAATCTATATCTAAACTCTTTATTATCTTCTTTTATTTGATTGAAAAGATCATTTAATTTTTCTTTTTCTTGTGTAAATAACTTATCTATATTGTCATTATTTTCATCTCTTGATACTAACTCATCTTTAATAGAAGATAATTTACTTTCTAATTCTTCTTTCTCATTTGAAATAAGAGTTTCTAATTCAGAAGATTTATTGATGCTATCTTCTATTTGTGATTTAACATCATCAATTCTCGAATTTAATTTTCCTACATTATCAGTAAGATTATTCAATTCTATAGAATATTCATCTAAATCTCTAACTATATCATCTTTTATTTTCTCTTCAAAATCAGCTAATCTGTTAGATAAAGCCTTAACTTCATCTTTTAACAATACATCAACATCAGACATATTTTCTTTCAATTGATATAAATTAGTTTCTAAATTTTCTAATTTAGCAAAATCTGCTTTTATAGCATTGAAAGAATCTTCCAAAGCTTTCTTTTCTAAAGCTAACTGTTCTACTGTATTATCTTTCTTAACAGATTCTAATTCAACCTCTAAATTATCCATTTTTTCTAATAAATCTAATTTATCAGAAACAATAGCATCTTTTAATTTATTAATCTCATCATCAGTTATATCAACTCTTTCAACAACAGCACTTGTAAACTCTTCAAATATATGCTCGATCTCTTTTTTCTTATTCTCAAATAAAGCAGGAACATCTTCATTATCAAATTTCAATGATGATTCTTTGAAGGATTCAAAATCATTTTTCAAATTTTCAAATCTTTCTACAATAGCATTTCTTTCATCATTATGTAATGAAATTAATTCATCTCTGTCTATTATAGAATTCTTTATAATATCAACAGCCTCATCAAAATCAGAGCTTAAAGCCTCATATTTGTCTTTTAGATTAGAAGTTTCATTGTCTAATTTTTCATTAACAGAATGAATTCTATCATCTAAAGCTGACATGTATTTTTTGAATAATACAGACTCTGTTTCTTTCTCTAATTTATCAATAGCTTCTAAAATTTTATTGCTTGTTTCTTCTTCAAATCTTACTACAGCATCATTAAAGCTATTTTCTAAATTATCAAAAGATTCTTTTACCATATTATCCAATTGTTCTTTGGCTTCGGTAAGCATATTAACTTTTTCTGATATCTCATTATTTAATTTATCAGAATATTCTTTTAGATAATTATCTATATAATTCTTCTCATTATTCAAATGCTTAGACTCAGATTCTTCTCTTGCTTTTTCAATTTCTTCTTTCACTAGGTTAGAGTAGTTAGTCAAAGAATTCAAAGAATTATTATAAGTCTCATTTATCAAATTAGAATAATGATCATAATTAGATTTTATCTCATCAATAAGTTTTTTATAATCTTCTAATACTTTATTGTTTTCATCTGTTCTATAACTTTCTATATTTTTTATCTCTTCATCATATCTAACTCTAGCTTCATCAAGCATATTATATAGATTATTTAAATTACCGCTTATCTCATTATTAAGTTTAGAATCGGTATCGGATAGTCTACTTTCTATATCAGCTATCTTCTCATCTAATTTATTATAGATATGAGATTCTTTTTCTTCTATTTTTGATAGAATATCAGATAATAATTTTTCAGCTTTAACATCTGAATTATCTATATAACTAGCAATATTATTTTTAGCTTCTTCTAATTGAGTTAATAACTCATTGATTCTTTCATCTTTCCAGCTTAATATATCGCTGTCCATAGAATCTATTCTTGATTGAAGCTCATTCAAATATTCATCTTTAAATGATTCTAAATCAGCATTTATAGAAGCCATCTTAGAATTTATATCACTAATATGCTCGTCTTTCCAAACAGCAATATCATCATTCATAGAATCCATTTTTTCTTTTAATTCATTTAAAGAGTTTTCAAATTTTAATTCTGTGTATGATTTAACATTTTCTATTTCATCTCTTATATCAGAAGAGAATAAACCTCTTATTCTAGAACTGTCTGACCAAGAATCTTCAAAATATTCTATACGTTTTTCAAGTCTTTCTCTAAACTCTATATTATCGTTTCTAACTTTATCGAAAAGACTCTCTAATTTTTGAAGCTCATCATTAAACAATGATTCTATATTATCATTCTTTCCAGATACAGAAAGTAAATTATCTTTTATTGCTGACAATTTATTTTCTAATTCTTCTTTGTCTCTTAATATATTGTTTTCTATCTCAGAAGCTCTATTCAAAGAATCCTGCATATTTGATTTTATAGATTCTATATACTCATTCAATGTGTTTAGATTATTACTGAGCATACCTAAATCATTTGAATAATCTTCTAAATCTCTAGAAACATCTTCTCTGATTTTAGAATCAAGTTCATCTACTTTTGAAACCAAATTTTTAACTTCATCTTTTAAATTTATATCAACATCAGCCATATCATCTCTTAATTGATACAAATTATTTTCAAGATCTTCTAATTTAGAGAAACTATCTTTTATAGAATTGAATGATTCTTCCAATGCATTCTTTTCTAAAGTTAATTTATTAATAGTATCATCATCTCTCAAAGAATATAATTCTTTTTTCAAATTGTCTATTCTATCTAAGATATAAGACTTATCTTCATATATTATATCTTTAATATAGTTAATATCGCTTTCTGAATTGTTTACTCTGTCTAATAATACCGCACTAAACTCTTCAAAAGCATTTTCAATTCTTAGCTTCTCTTCATCAAATAGAGCAGGGATAGAATCATTAGTAGTTTTTGTTATATCATCTTTGAAACTTTCAAATTCTTTTTTAAGATCATTTAGTTTTGAAACTAGCAGATCTTTATCAGCAGAACTAACTTCTAATAATTCATTTCTCTCTATTATTGAATCTTTTAATACTTCTAATGAAGAATCAAAATCTTTACTCAAAGATTCATATTTCTCAACTATAGTATTAATATCATCATAAATAGTACTGCTCAATGATGCTATATCAGAATCGATTTTTTCTTTAACATTTGATACATCACCATCTATTCTTTCATTAATTTTAGATACTTCATCTTCTATCTTTTTATAGATAATACCTAATTGTTCTGTTAGATAAACACTGTATTCATTTTTATCAAATATAACTGTTTTAGCATCTTTTTCTAATCTTTTAATAACTTCTACAACTTTACTATTAGATTCTTTTTCGAATTTATGTATAGCATCTTGAACATTTGCTTCTAATTTATGGAATGATTTTCTTACTAATCTATCCAAACTATCTTTAGCAGTATTGAAACTATCAATTTTTTCTGATACTTTACTATCTAATTGATCAGAATAGTTTTTCAAATATTCATCTATATAATTTTTCTCATTATTCAAATGCTTAGCTTCTGATTCTTCTCTTGATTTTTCTATTTCAGCTTTAACTGAATTGGAGTAATCTGTCAAAGAATTAACAGAATTATTATAAGCCTCATTTATTAAATTAGAATAATGCTCATAACCATTTTTTATATCTTCAATGAGTTTTTTAGAATCCTCTAATAATTTATCAGATTCTATAGCTCTATAATTTTCAATATTCTTTATCTCTTCATTATATTTAGCCATAGCATCATTAATCATATTATTAAGATTATCTAAATTTACTGCTATATCATCATTAAGTTTTGTATTGGCTTCTGATAATCTATTTTCTATATCTGCTATTTTCTCATCTAATTTACTATAAATATTATTTTCTCTTTCCTCAATTTTAGATAAAACTTCAGTAACAAGTTTATTCTTTTTGTCTTCAGTAGTATCTAAATAAGCAGATATATCCTCTTTAGCACTTTCTAACTGTGCCAATAGATCATTAATATTATTTTCTTTCCAAATAGATATATCATCATTTATATTATCTATTTTCTTATTCAAATCATTTAGATAATTTTCAAATTTGATTTCAGTTTCTTTTTTGATCTCTTCTAACTCATTTCTCATTTCAGAAGCATATAAACTTCTTATCTTTGTACTATCAGACCAAGTATCCTCAAAATAAGTTATGCGTTTTTCTAATCTGTCTCTGAACTCTATATTTCCATTATGAACTTTATCAAATAATTCTTCTAATTTAGAAACTTCCTCATTAAATAATGTTTCTATAGTTTCGCTTCTTCCAGTCATTGAAAGTAAATTGTTCTTTATTGCTGACAATTTATCTTCTAGCTCTTCTTTATTCTTTAATAAAGCATCTTCTAATTCTGAAGATTTATTTATAGAATTAATTATATCATTCTTGATATCATCTATATCAGCATTGACATTATTAAATCCTGAAAGTAATTCTTTTTCTACATTTTCTCTATCTTCTTTTACAACATTTTCCAAATTGTCAAATCTAGAAGATAAGCTTGATACTTCATTAAGTCCTGAAGCTAATTCTTTTTCTATGTTTTCTCTATCTTCTTTTATAGCATTTTCTAAATTGTCAAATCTAGAAGATAAACTAGATACCTCATCTTTTAAAGTTACATCAGCATCTTCCATATTATCTCTTAATTCATACAAATGTTTCTCTAAATCTTCCAACTTAGCAAAATCATTTTTTATTGAATTAAATGACTGTTCCAATGCTTCTTTTTCTGCACTTAATTGAGTAAATACATCATCTTCTTTTAATGAATCTATATCAGCTTTCAAATTATCTATCTGTTCTAATAGAGTAAGTTTATCCTCAGAAATAACATCTTTTATATAATTAATATCACTCTCTGAGATATTTACTCTCTCTAATAGATTATTAGTAAACTCTTCAAATGCATTTTCAATTCTTTGTTTCTCTTCCTCAAATAAAGCAGGTATATCATCTTTATTAGCAGCTAATACTTCATCTTTGAAACTTTTAAACTCATTTTTAAGTTCATCTATTCTTTCAGATAAAAGCTCATCTTTGAAATTATCAAATTCTTCTTTGAGTTCATCCATTCTGCCTGCTAAAAGCTCTTTTTCAGAATTGTGAAGCTCTATAAGCTCATCTCTATCTAAAATAGAACTCTTAATCAAATCTAATGTTTCTTCAAAGTCTATATTCAAAGCATCGTATTTCTTTTTAATGTCTGACACTTCATCGTCAAATTTAGAAGATACATTATATATTTCATTGTCTATTTTGTTGTTTATAGAAGCTAAATGATCTTCTAATTCTTTCATATATTCTTTATAATCAAACAATCTGTCTGATGCTTCGGTTTCTAATTTTCTTATTACAGCATTTAATTTATTGTCAGCATTCTCATTTATTTTAGCTATAGCATCATTTAAATTATCATTTAATGTAGCAAATGAATCTCTCATCATATCATCTAATTGATTTTTGCTTTCATTTAATATATTTATCTTATCTGCTATTTGACTTTCTAATTTATCAGAATAATCTTTCAAATACTCATCTATATAATTTTTATCTATATTGTTATTGTATACAGTTTCTTTTCTAGCATCTTCTATTTCAGCTTTTATTCTATTAGTATATTCTGATAGAGAAGCTAAAGAATCTTTATAAGCAGAATTTATCAATTTAGAATAATAATCATATCCTGATTTTATATCATCTAAAAGTTTATTTCCTTCTTCAACTCTATAATGCTCAATATTTTGAATATCTTCATTATATTTAGTTATAGCATTATTAACTATTTCTTTTACTTCTTCTAATTTATTAGCTGTGTCATTAGATACTTTTCCATCTAAAACTAATAATTTATCTTCTATATCAGCTATTTTAGAATCTATTTTATTATATATAGCATTCTCTTTTTCTTCTATTTTAGAAAGAACATCAGAAATTAATTCTTCTTTTCTATCTTCTGTTGACTCTAAATAACTTGTTATATTATTTTTAGCCAATTCCAACTCTGAAAGAAGTTCATTAATTTTTCCATCTTTCCAGCTTGATATATTTTCATCAATAGTTTCTACTCTATTAACTAAATCATTCAAATAATTTTCAAATTTTAATTCAGTTTCTTTCTTAACTTCTTCTAATTCATTTCTCATTTCAGCAGCATATAAACTTCTGATTTTAGCATTATCTGACCAAGTATCCTCGAAATACTCTATACGTTTAACTAATCTATCTCTGAATTCTATGCTGTCATTTTTGAAATTATCAAATAGATTTTCTAACTTTTTAACCTCATCATTAAATAAAGCATCTGAAACTTTATTATTAGATGACATTGACATCAAATTTTCTTTTATAGAAAATAATCTATTTTCTAATACTTCTTTATCTCTCAATATACTATTTTCTAATTCTGATGATTTCTTAATAGAATCATTTATTGCATTTCTAATTACATTAATATCAGAATTCAAATCTACTATATTATCGCTTAAATTATCAACATTTTCTTTGATTTTATCTTCAAAAGAATTAAATTTATCAGCTAAACTTTTAACTTCATCTTTTAAATCTAAATCAACATTACTCATGCTGTCCTTTAATTCAGATAAATGTTTTTCCAAATCTTCCAATCTTGAGAAATCATTTTTTATAGAATTAAATGAATCTTCTAAAACCTGCTTATCTAAAGTTAATTGAGTTATAGTATCATTTTCTTTTAAGCTATCAATTTCTGATTGTAAATTATCCATTTTTTCTAATAATGAAATCTTATCTTCAGAAATTACATCTTTTATATAGTTGATATCTTTTTCAGAATCATTTATTCTATCAAATAAAGTATTAGTCAAATCTTCAAATGCTTTTTCTATTCTTTCTTTTTCCTCATCGAATAGAGTAGGTACATCATCTTTGTTTGCAGTTAATACTTCATCTTTGAAACTTTCAAACTCATTTTTAAGATCATCTATTCTTTCTGATAAAAGTTCTTTTTCAGAAGTTTGAAGTTCTATAAGTTCATCTCTATCAAGTATAGAGCTTTTTACCATATCTAATGATTCTTCAAAATCAATAGTCAATTCTTTATATTTGTTTTTCAAATCAGATATATCATTATCGAATTTTGAAGATACATTATATATTTCATTATCTATTTTTGCATTAATAGCTCTTAAATTATCTTCCAATTCAGATAGATAAGTTTTATAGCTGAAGAATCTTTCAGATGCATCTTTCTCCAATTTTTCAATAGTACTATTGATTTTAGAATCAGCTTCTTGATTGAATTTTGATATAGCATCATTCAAATTAACATTAAGAGTATTAAATGACTCTTTTATCATGTCATCTAATTTATTTTTGCTGTCGTTTAATATATTAATTTTCTCATTAACTTTATCATCTAATTTAGCAGAATAATCTTTCAAATACTGATCTATATAATTTTTCTCATTATTTATGTGCTTATTTTCAGCTTCCTTTCTAGCTTTTTCTATATCAGCTTTTATTCTATTAGTGTAATCAGCCAAAGATGATAGAGAATCTTTATATGTAGTATTTATGAGTTTAGAATAATAATCATATCCTGATTGTATATCATCTAATAATTTAGTATTTTCTTCTGCTCTATGATGTTCAATATTTTTAATCTCTTCATCATATTTATTTATAGCTTTATTTACTATATTTTCTACTTCTTCCAATCCTCTTGCTATATCATCAGATACTTTTCCATCAACCATAGATAATCTATTTTCTATATCTTCTATTTTAGCATCTATTCTATTATAGATAGAATTTTCTTTATCCTCTATTTTTGCAAGTATATCAGAAAGGAATTCCTCTTTTTTTCCTTCAGAAGATTCTAAATAATTATTTATACTTTCTTTAGCATTTTCCAACTGTTCTAATAGATCATTGATACGTCCGTCTTTCCAACTGGAAATATCTTTATCTATAGAATCAATTTTTTCTTTTAAATTGTTAATGTACTCATCTCTCCAAGCAGAAGCATCATTATTAACAGCTTCTATTTGAGATTTTAAATCATTAACATAATTTTCTAATTTTATATCTGCTTCAGATTTTATATTTTCTAATTCATCTCTTAACTCAGCTGCATAAAGACTTCTGATTCTTGAACTGTCAGACCAAGTATCTTCAAAATAATCTATACGTTTTTCTAATCTGTTTCTAAACTCTGCATTATCTGTTTTTAAATTACTAAATAAATCATCTAATTTTTTGACTTCATCAGCAAATAAAGTTTCTATATTTTCATTTTTGCTTAATGCTTCTAAAATATTTTCTCTTATAGAGACAAACTCATTCTCTAATTCAGAAGATTTATTTATAGAGTCTTTTAAATTATCTCTAATTTCATCTATATTAAAAGACAAATTATCGAATCTTTCATCAGCAACTGACTTATTCTCAAATTCTTCAAATCTCTCAGATAAGATTTTTATATCATCTTTGAAATTCAAATCTATATCTTCAACATTACCTTTTAATTGAGTCAAAGCAGTTTCCAAATCAGCCAATTTACTGAAATCAGCTTTAATAGTATTGAAAGAATCCTCTAATGATTGTTTGTCTAAAGCTAATTGTGCTATAGTATTATCTTCTTTGATAGATTCTATATCTCTTTTTATGTTATCGATTTTGTCTAAGAATACATTTCTATTTTCTATTATAACATCTTTAACATAATTCATGTCATTTTCAGAATTATTCATTCTTTCTAAAATACTAGATGTAAAATCTTCAAATGCTCTTTCAATTTTCTGTTTTTCTTCTTCAAATAGAGTAGGTATATCTTCCTCATTTGCTTTTAAAAGCTCATCTTTGAAAGAATCAAATTCTGTTTTCAAAGTATCAATCTGTTCAGCTAACATTTCTTTTTCAGAATTCTGTAATTCTATAAGCTCATCTCTATCGAATATAGAAGCTTTTATAGTATCTAGTGCCTCATCAAAATCATTACTCAAATCTTTATATTTTGCTTTAACATCAGATATTTCATTATCTAATTTTGTAGAAATATTATAAAGCTCATTATCTATTTTGACACTTATAGCTCTTAATTGCTCTTCCAATTCAGACATATACTTCTGTTCATTACGCAATCTTTCAGAAGCCTCTTCTTCTAATCTGCTAACAACAGAATGTATTTGATTATTAGCTTCTTCATTGAATTTGCTTATAACATCATTCAAGTTAGTATTAAGAGCATCGAAAGACTCTTTTACCATATCATCTAATTGCGCTTTGCTTTCTGTTAAGATATTCAACTTATCATTAACTCTTGATTCAATTTTTTCTGAATAGTCTAACAAATAATCATCTATATAATTTTTCTCATTAGTTACATGTTTTTCTTCAGATTCAGCTCTAGACCTTTCTATCTCTTTTTTGATATTATCAAGATGAACTTCTAATTCAGATACAGCATCTTCGTATATTTTATCTATCATAATAGAATATTCTTCATAATCTTCTCTTATGCTGTTACCCAAATCTTCCATGTCAGATATTATATTTTCAGCTTCAGTTTCTCTATGATGTTCAATTCTTTTTATCTCTTCATCATATTTTGCAACAGACTCATTTATTCTATTATGTATTTCTTCTAAACTATTACCTATAGCTTTGTTTAGTTTTTCATCTATAGAAGAAAGTTTATTTTCAGCTTCTAAAACCTTCTCATCTATACGAGAATAAATTTCATTTTCTTTCTTCTCTATATCATTAACCATATCAATAAGGAATTGATTTTTCTTTCCTTCTGAAGTATTGATAAATTCTTCTATTCCTCTCTTAGCTTCATCTAATTGAGAAAGTAAAGTATTTAAATTGCCGTTCTTCCAATCATATATATCCTGTTCTATTAACTGCATTTTTTGCTTCAAGTCAGCAATATGATTATCATATTTAATATCAGCTTCTTTTCTTATATTTTCAACTTCTTCTCTTATATCAGAAGCATATATAGCTTTAATTTTTGTATTATCAGACCACATATCTTCAAAATAAGTTATGCGTTTTTCTAATCTGTCTTTAAAACTTTCATTATTAGAAGTGAGACTTTCAAATATAGAATCTAATCTGCTTTTTTCTTTATTAAGCATTTCTTCTATTTCATCTTTATTAAAGAAAGAAGACATATTCTTTCTTACATCTTCAAAATTGTTATTAAGAGATTCTAAATCTCTATATAAGCCATTAGAGTCTTTTTCTATTCTTTCCTCTAAATTATTCTTTAAGTCTCTTAATTTATCTGATAGATCTTTAACATCATCTTTTAATCCGCTGTCTATACCTTCCATTCTGTTTTTAAGAGTAACAAAATCATTTTCTAAATCAATTATTTTATCAAAATCATCTCTTAAAGCAGTTAATGAATTTTCAAGAACAGCTTTTTCTTCAGATAAAACAGTAACTGTATTATCATCTTTTATATCATCAACATCTTTTCTTAAAATCTCTATTTGTGATATTAAATGACTTCTTTCTTCAGATAAAACATCTTTAATATAATGTATATCACTTTCATTGTCTGTGAGTCTCATAAGTAAATTTTTACTAAACTCATCAAACATATTTTCTATTCTTTCTTTTTCTTCATCGAATAATGCTGGTATTTCTACTTCATTAGTTCTCAACATCTGATCTTTGAAAAGCTCAAATTCTTCTTTTATATCCTCTATTTGATTTTTCAAGAAATCTTTTTCACTGTTTTGAAGCTCAATTAATTCATCTCTATCAATTATAGAAGATTTTATATTATCTATTATATTATTGAAGTTTTCATTAGTGTCAGACAAATGAGAATTTAACTCATTAATCTGCTCTAATAAAGTTTCTTTAATATTTTCTATAGTATTGCTTAAATCATTGATCTGTTCTAATCTATTATTATGATCATCTAATATAGCAAGTACATTTTCATTATTAGAAATTAATTTATCAGCTTCTTCTCTCAATCTATCATCAACATTGTCTTTTAATGATATGAACTCATTTCTCAAATCTTCCAATGTTAAGCCAAGACTATCTCTAACTTCTGCTGCTGTATTAGATATAACTTTATTAGCATGTCTTTTGATTTTAGAAATATACTGCAATAATTTTTTGTTGTTGGCTTTTCTTATTTTAGCTAATATCTTAGAGAATCCGCTGTATAAAGTATTAAATGAACTATTCAATTCTTCATTTAAGCGATTAACTTCTTCATCTATTTTTGAAGATGCTTTATTCAAATATTCATCTATATAATTAGCTTCATTAGCAAGATGTTTAGTTTCAGATTCTTCTCTAGCTTTTTCTATTTCATCTTTTAAATTATTAGCATAATCATTTAAAGAATCTTTCTCCTTATTATAGAAGTCTTCAAGAAGATTAGTATACTGTTCATAATCTTTTCTTATGCTAGCACCAATATTTTCTACATCCTGAATTATATTTTGTTTTTCTTCAAGTCTGTATGCTTCTATTTCTTTTATTTCATCTTGATATTTGTTTATAGAATTATCTATTAACTCTCTAAGCTCATCTAATTTTTTAGATGCATTCTCTTCTACGCCGGCAAATATATCGCTGCTCTTTCTATCTATTTCCTCTTTCTTATAAACTATATAAGAATCTATTTCTGATGCTTTAGAATCGATAATAGACTGCATATTATTAGCATTATCAATTATCTCATTGATTCTTTCACCTAAATTTTCTATGCGGATTTTATATTCATCGCTCATTAAAGATGCATGATGTTTCAATTCTTCATAATCATCTTTTAAGTTATTAGAATATTTTTCAAGCATAGCATTATATTCTGCACTTATAGCATTCAAATCAGCTCTTCTTTCATCTAATACGCCGTCTATTTTCTTATCTAATGAATTATATTTATCCTCAATATCGGACATCAATGCTTTTTCTTTATCTTCAGCATTTTCATATACTTTATTTATAGTGCGTTCAAAAGTATCTCTGCCGTTTTCTACTCTATGCATTATATCTTCAATTTCATCTTTTATCTTGTTCATACTATCTCTTTTTTCATTCAAAAGAGTATCAAATGCATCTGTAGCCTGACGGAGCTCATTATGAAGCATATCAACAACTTCTTTTTTGCTTTCTTCATTGAATTTAACATTTTCATTTATTGCTAAATCCATTTTATTTTTGAACTCATCAATAGAGTTTTCTATATTGCTTATTAACTCATCATGTCTTTTTTCACTTTCATCAACCTGATTTATAACAGAATCAATACTGTCAGTTATAGCTTTCATTTTTGTTTGTTCATAATCATCTAAAACATTTTTCAAATGAGATTTCAAGCTTTCTATATAAGCATCACTGTACTGCGAAATTTCTTTCTTTATATCATCTATTTTTTCTTCAGTATCTTTTATTCCTGTATCTAATTTTTCATTAGCTCTGCTTACTAAACCATTAATTTCAACAGAAGATTGCTCTAATATCTCTAAACGTTTTTCTAAATTTTCTTTTATATTATATTCAGTATCTTTACTTAAAGTATCTATATCAGAAGAAGCCTTATCATATTGTTCTTTCAAACTTGATAATTTTTCATCAATAGCAGTTAAATCAGAAGAAGTATTTTTTATGTATGAATCAATATTTTCCTCTAATTCACTTTTTACAGAAGAAAATAACTTCTCTATTTCATTGACTCTATCATTAGCTTGTGCTTCTAAATCTTTATATAAATATTCTTTTTGTAGATTTAAAGAATCAAGTATTTCTTCTTGTTTATTATTAAGTATAGATATTATCTCAGAAGTTTGATAATGAGTTTCATCTATTTTATCTTTCAAAAGATTAGTTTCTGTTTCAACATCGTTTCTAAGCTCATTGATTTCAGCTATTAAAGAACTTCTTGCTTTATCTATAGAATATTCCATATCATCTTGAGCTCTAGTTAAGATATCATCTTTTAATTTATCTATATCATTAACTATATCTTCAAATCTGCTTTCAGCTTTAAGCATAGTTTCTTCACTCATACCATCTATAGATATGATTAAATCATTAAGTTCTTTAGTTTTATTTCTATAAAGAGTTATTACTCCGTCATCTTCATTTTCAAGTACATTTCTTATATGATTAGAGAAATTTTCTACTTCAGCTATAAATCTGTTGTTTATATCATCTTTTAATACAGAGAACTCATTTTCTAATTGATGAGCTTTTTCAGCATAATCTTTGCTTATATAATCTGCTTTATCTTTTATATCATCTATAGACTTCTCTAAAGAATGTGCCTTCTGTTCTATAGAATCCAAAAACTCCTCTTTATCCTGACTTATTTTCTCAAGTCCTTCTTTAAGAGTAGAGTAGAGCATCTCTTTAGTTTTTTCCATTTCATCTTTGAATTCTAATACGCTTGATTCAGTTATAGAATTAAGTCTGTCATGTATAGTATCTCTTAAATTATTTAATTCTGTTTCAAGTCCGTCTTTAGATTGGCTTAAAGTTTCATAACGATTTTCTATATCTTTAGATTTAACATCTATCTCATCAGCGAATGATGAATATTTGTTTATAAGTTCATCTCTGCCTTTCTCAAATAATTCAGCTAATTGTTCTATATTATGACGGGCTGTTCTTTCAGCAAGCTGAGTAAGCTGATTAGTAAATAATTCTTCTTTTTTAGCAACATGAAGTTTGAATTCCTCTGTAAGAGCTGATATTTTCTCTTTCTCCTGTTCTGCCATAGTGCTGTAATGAGCATCACGAGCTAAAAGATTAGTTGTAAGAGCATCAAATCTCTTATAAAGTTCACTTTCAAACTCATTTAATTTAGAATTATAAGATTCTATCAATTTATCCTGTATAGATCCGACATTCTTTTCTAATTCTGTCATTTTAGCCTTAACATCGGATATTCTTTTATAAGTCTTTTCTATAGTATTACGTTCTTTTAATACAGTATCTACTTTATTCAATATCTCCAAATAAGCTTCTTCAAGAGAATCAACCTGCTCCTGATATTGGGATACTGCAGCTTTATAGTCTTTATATGACTCAATCCTTTTATTTAATTTAGCTAGATCCTCTTCCATAGATTTGCTTATAAAACCAGCTTTTTTAACTGCTATTTCCAGATCTATAGCATTATCTCTAACTTCAGATATTTTTTCTTCTACAATACCTTCCAAAACAGCTTTTTCTTCAGCAAACATTTCATTAAAATCATTATTGCCGTAATTTTTTTTCTATTGATTATGCTGTATATACCGATAAATAATAGAGGAACGACGAATGTTAGTATTAATTGAAGAACAGGGGTCATAATAAAAAAACTCCGTAAATATAGTATATTAACATAATTCTATATTATGTTAATGTATATGTCAATAGTATTTAAATGTTTTAGTTTCTTATGATGGTAAAATTCGCTTAAAATTCCGATTTTTTCTATATTATCATAATATTTTCTTATGTAAACTATAAATTTTACTATTATATATAAAAAAATATTTAACATGTTATTATCCTATAAATCTAAACAATATATTGCAAATTATACTATAAAACATTAAAATATATAATATATTATTATAATACTAAAATCACAAGTTTATATTTTACTACACAAATTAATATTTAGTTTAATTATACACAAAAATATTTTATCATACTTGATATTATATTTTTTTATAGTAAAATAACTTAAGTTTTTTAACAGATGTCGATATTTTAAAGAATAGTTAAAAAATATTCGGAGATAACAATGAAAAAAGTTATTGCATTTATATTGCTACTATATTTCCCATTATTTTCTCAAAATAGCATAACATTTCCAGATTATATAGAAGATTTACAAACTAAATCTCCTAAAAAATCTATAGATTGGTTTAAGAAAAATTCATATTCCGATCAATATGGTGTAAATGAATATGTATTTGACTTTTACAGAGGTGTAAGCAGATATTTATCATTTGTGAAATTTGGAAGTGCTAGAACAGAAGTTAATAGGGCAGCTAGTGATTTTAGAAAGGCTTTGGAACTGCCTAACGACCCTGTATATTCTTACAATGATAGGGCTTTCCTATATTTAGGCGGAATACTTACAATACTACCCGGAGATAAAGAATTACCTGCTAGGATATTTAAATACTATGCTGATAATTGCAAAACTTCTAATCCTCACTATCCTACAGCAATATATTGGAGTATGTATTTAAGCTATATTACTCCTATGGTTTATGAAAGTTATTATGAAACTTTGAATATACTGTCAAAAAATCCTAATAATAAAATATATGATTATTTTTCAGGTGAGAATAAACCTATAAGTGAAATGATGAAAAAATTAAAATCTCCTCAAGACATGACTCAGAAGGTTTATGAATGGACTACTTCCAATATGGACGTTTATACATTAATAAAGAATTCTATTCCTATACTTCCAGAAGAAGAAGGACTTTCTGTATTTACAGCACAAAAATTTGATACTTTTGAAAGATATTCTCCTTCTAAAGATATTGATGAAATAGAGAAAGAAATAGAAGAAAATGAAGCGTCTGAAGAAGATTTAGTAAAAACAGAAATAGCACCAGAAGAAAAAGAAGAACTAGATGAACTTCAGGATATAGCTAAAAAAGAAAAAACTCCTGAAAATGCTTCCAATAGAAAAATACCTTCTATAGAAAAAGAAATAGTTGATGAAATAGTTATAGATGACCCTAAAACTATTGAATATAAAACAAATATACTAAGAGGTACAAAAGAACAAAAAGATGTTCCTGAACCTACAAATATAGAAACAGAAATTGAAGATAAACCTTTATATCCATTAACTATATTGATAGATAAAAGCCCTAATAATGGTCCTATAGGTGTTGATATAGAAGATTATTCATTCAATACAGAAGTTTCTACAAACTTTGTTATAGAGGTTTCTGAAGGAATGTATGAGGCTTATATATCTTTCGGAGATAAACTGTATACTAATGCAGTAAAAGTTGAAAAAGATAAATATAATCTATTCTCTATAATAATAAAAGATCATACTAGCACTGCTACAAATGATATAGATAGCCTAAAAGAAGAGATAAAAGAAGAATTAATTGATGTAGATGGAGAAGAAGAAAAAGAAGAAGTAGTAGAAGAAAAGAAAGAAGATGTTTCAGTAACAGTAGGAAAAGAAAATACACCTGTTAATAGATATGATGGAAATGCTGAAAATACTAGAAATATAATAAGAGAGGTATTATCAAGACCTGCAAAAGTAGCAACAGAATGGTTTAATACCAACCCTTATAATGAATATATGGGAATATCCGTAGAGGAATATACATATTACAGAGGAGTTGCCTACTATTCAAGATTCTTAAATGAAGGAAGAAGATCTGCAGAATTCGCTGCTCAGGCTAAATCAGATTTGACATTTGCTTACAATAAGAAAGATAATTCTAATCTTTTGATGAGAACAAGACTTTATTTAGGTGCTGTTAACTTATTCGCTTATAATGATTTATATGAAGCTGATAAGATGTTTGCAGAAGTTGGTTCTTCTTTATCTGAAGATCATAGATATTATCCTACTGTTCTTTATTGGAGAAGCAAAATAGGTGTTGCAGATGCTGCTAAATTGGAAGAGTTTTCAAAAATACTTTCATCTAAACCTAAAAATACACAAATATTAGATTATTCTTCTACAATGTTTAAAGATTTATCATCTATGCCTTCTTATGAAGAGAAAATAACAGGCATTAGAGCTGTTGGAAACTCAAAACCTATATATGAGCCTCCAAAAAATACATCTAAAGCTGGAAGCACTAAAACTCAGGAAGTTTTAAATTAAAAAATAAATAATTAGGACAAGTGAATATGTTAGATATAAAAAAACCTAGAGGTACAAACGATTTTTTCTATGATTCTTCTAAAAGACTCGAATATATAGAAAATAAAATAAAAAATATAGTAAAACTTTATGGCTATGGCAGAATAAGAACGCCTTTATTTGAGTATACAGACCTTTTCACTAGAGGAATAGGAGAGGGTACTGATATAGTAGGAAAAGAGATGTTTACCTTTGAAGATAGAGGTGGAAGATCGCTCACTTTAAGACCTGAAGGTACTGCTTCTGTGGCTCGTGCCTATGTTGAAAACTCTATGCAAAATGAGTTTGCTATAAACAAATTATTTTATTTAGGTACTATGTATAGGGCAGAACGTCCTCAAAAGGGAAGATACAGAGAATTTAATCAGTTCGGAGTTGAGTGTATAGGAAATTCTTCTCCTCTGATAGATGCTGAAATCATACTTCTAAATATAAATGTATTAAAAGAATTTGGCATTGATGATGTTAATCTTCTAATAAATACTGTAGGATGTTCTAAATGTAAGCCTTCTTATAATAATGCTTTAAAAGAGGCTATTGGAAGCAGAAAAGAAGAACTCTGTGAAACTTGTCAAAAAAGATATGAAGGCAATATATTAAGAATATTAGACTGCAAAAATGAAAAATGTAAAGAAACAATAAAAGATATACCAAAATTCTATGACTATGTATGCGATGAATGTAAGGAGCATTTTGATAAATTATGCGAAGAACTTACAAGAATAGGACAGAAATTCACTGTTGATCCTATGCTTGTTAGGGGATTAGATTATTATACAAAAACAGCTTTTGAAGTTCAGACAAATGCTTTAGGGGCTCAAAGTGCCATACTTGGAGGCGGAAGATATGATAATTTGATTGGTATTTTTAATAATGGAAAAGATGTTCCAGCTGTTGGAAGTGCTATGGGTATAGAAAGGCTTCTTCTTGTATTAGAAAATCAGAATAATATCATAACTGACAGACTTGATGCTTATATTGTGGCATTTAAAGAAACTGAAAATGAAGTTTTAAAAATCATGCAGGCTTTGAGAGCCAATAATATAAGCTGCGATTATGATTTTGCTGTAAAATCTATTAAAAGTCAATTCAAATCCGCTAATAAAAGAAATGCTAAATATGCTATTGTACTTGGAGAAGATGAATTCAAAAGAGGCATGTGCAAATTAAAAAATATGGACAGCGGCGAAGAAAAAGAAATATCTATAAATGATATACATAACAATATAGAAAAATAATTATGTCAAAAATTATTACATATTGTATTATCATTTGTTTTATCTAAAAACAATTACATAATAGAAATAGAAAATGAGAAAATTATGAAAAAATTATTCATTATATTAATTATACTTGTTGCTATAGTATCTGCTTCATCTGTGGCATTCATTCAGTATATGATTAGCCCTATTAGCAAAGATAGTGAAAAAGTATACTTTGAAATAAAACAGGGTGAAGGTGCTTCAACCATAGCTAATAAATTGGAATTGCAGGGACTTATTAGAAATTCTAAAGTATTCCTATTATTTGCTAAATATCTTAAATATGACAGAAAACTTTTAAGCGGCTATTATGAAGTTAGCAGAAATATGAACATGATAGAAATCATGAAGCATCTTAATAGCGGAAAACAAGCTATGGTAAGGCTTACTATACCTGAAGGAAAAAATATTTATGAGATAGGAACTTATTTAGAATCTCAAGGCTTTACTACTAAAAAAGAGTTTTTGGAAGTTTGCCATGATAAAGAAATATTAAAAAAATATAATATTCCTTCTGATAGCGTTGAGGGTTATATATTTCCTTCTACTTACTATATAGTTAAAGGAAATCCAACTAA
Organism: Brachyspira intermedia PWS/A; assembly: GCF_000223215.1. Lineage (NCBI taxonomy): Bacteria > Pseudomonadati > Spirochaetota > Spirochaetia > Brachyspirales > Brachyspiraceae > Brachyspira > Brachyspira intermedia. The sequence goes on along the minus strand of NC_017243.1, from coordinate 1,609,650 downwards.
AGTATTAGTTATGTATATGATAGACTCACTTTTTAAGCAATTTCCTGATTTAGAGGAAAGAGCCAAGAAAATGGGAAGAAATGTTCATGAAATACTAACTATGGCTTCAATAGTAGAAAAAGAGATGGGACCTCTTGATGACCCTAAATTAATATCATCTGCTTATTATAATCGTTTGAAAATAGATAAAAGATTAGAGGCTGATCCTACAACAATATATGCTATGACTTTGGTAAAAGGTGATTATATAGAAAAGCCAAATCTCAAATATGCTGATTTACGTATGGAACACCCTTATAATACATATAAAAATACAGGACTTCCTCCTGGACCTATATGTTCATCTGGTGCTAAAGCTATAGAAGCAGCATTAGATCCAGCAGATACCGATTATATATTCTTTGTAGCAGACGGAACAGGAAAACATGCATTCTCTGTTACTTATGAAGAACATGTGGAGAACATTAACAGATATATTTTCAAAAAATAATTAATTACAATTAGATAATACAAAAAATTAATAATTAACTTTATAAAAAAGGGGCTTGTATAAAGCCCCTTTTTTTTACTTATTTTCTTTTATTATCAACTAAACCCATTAAATTTCTTACTTCATACAATGTTTTTTCAGCTACTTCCGAAGCGTTTTTAGCTCCTTCTTTAAGTACATCATAAACATAATCTTTATCATTAGAATATTTATTGATATTTTCTCTTATAGGTGCCAATTCATTATTAATATTTTTAGCAAGCATTCTTTTACATTGTACGCAGCCTATAGAAGCATTTTTACAGCCCTCACAAACTTCCTTCTGCTCATCTTCACTTGAAAATATTTTATGATAGCTATAAACATTACATATATCAGGATTGCCTGGATCTGTTTTGAGTTTTCTGTTAGTATCAGTCATTGCTTTTTGCATTATTAATTTTTCTGTTTCTTCTGCAGTTAAAGACAATGCTATATGGTTGTTCAAAGACTTACTCATTTTATTTTGTCCGTCTAGTCCCAATATTCTCAATACTTTTCCATGATAAGTATCTGGTTCTTTAAAATATTCACCATATCTATTATTAAACTTTCTTACTATCATTCTTGTAAGCTCTACATGCTGTTCCTGATCTTCTCCAACAGGCACTATATCAGGGTGATAAAGTAAAATATCTGCGGCCATTAAAGAAGGGTAGGTTAAAAGGGCAGCATTAATATTCTCAACGTTCTTTCTAGATTTATCTTTATACTGAGTCATTCTTTCAAGCTCTGCCACAGGTATAATAGAATTAAATATCCAAGCTAATTCTGTATGTGCTCTTACATCTGACTGCACAAATATAGAACATTTATTAGGATCAAGACCGCATGCTAAATATTCAACAGCTGCATCCATTATTCTTTTTTGCATTTGAGAAACATCATATTCAACAGTTATAGCATGATAATCAACAATACAAAAAAATCCATAATAATCATTAAGTATATCAGCCCAATTCTTCAAAGCTCCAAGATAGTTCCCAATATGAAGAGAACCTGTCGGCTGTATTCCGCTTAACATAATTTTTTTTTGACATATTTTCAGCTCCATTTAATTTTTTTCATTATTGCTATGTTCACTAACTAATAACTAAAAGTTAACTAATAAATTAAGCTCATATTTTAGTTATATAATTATCTATTATTACTAATAAAATTCTAAATACTATAATATTTATTCTGCTTTAATATTAGCTATTAAAAAACCTTCCTCATTTGTTTTTAAATCGCTTACACTAATATATATAAGCCTTTTATCTTCTGTTTCTATTAATAATTTTTTATTTAAAGGGTTCAATTCTTTTATAACAGCCGGTACATTATTGAATACTAATTTAGTACCAACTTTAGGCAAATCTTTTTTAAGAGCACAATAAGCCTTATATTCATGTGCCAAACAACACATAAGCCTTCCGCATTGTCCGGATATTTTCATTGTATTCAAAAGCATACCCTGTTCTTTTGCCATTTTTATAGTTATAGTTTCAAATTTACCCTTTATCACTTTACAGCATAATTCTCTTCCGCATATTCCGCATCCGCCTATAGATCTAGCCTCATCTCTTACACCTATTTGTCTTAATTCTATTCTAGTTTTGAAATGTGCCGCTAAGTCTTTTACTAGTTCCCTAAAATCTATTCTCTCTTCAGCTATAAATTCAAATAAAAGTTTAGCTCTGTCCAAAAAATAATAAGAACTTATTAATTTCAAATCCAAATTATGATTATTTACCTTTTCTTTGCATATTTTAAAAGCTTCAGCTGCATCTTCCATATTAATTCTATACTGCTCTAAATCTTTCTCATCTGCTATTCTTAGAATATTAAATATTTTATTTTTATTATTCTTAACTTTTACACTATTATTTTCTTCTTCAGCAGCAATATCTTTTAATTCCTCTGATATTTCTTCTTCATTGATAGTTTCATTATCTTCATGTATTTCATCATTATTTTCTATGTTATCAGAATTTATATTATTCTCTTCTTCTAATAAATCTACATCTATATCTTCAAAATTTAGCACATGTCCTATCTCTACACCTTCATCTGTTTCTATAACACAGGCATCTTTTACCTTTATATTTTCTATATGTAAGTGTTCAAATTTACCTATATTAGATCCCCTGAACTTTATATGAGCTATATTTTTTATCATTATAAACTCTCCGCTTCATTGCTATAAATTATAATATTTAAAGTTACTATATTTTATTTTTAAGTTGATATTATTGCAAGTATTATTTTCAATAATAATATAAAAAATATCCATTATTAAATAATAAAATTAGTTGATAAAAATTTCATATAGTATATGATATAATATCTTAATAATATAATATGCAGTTTATTATGAAATTATTTTTATTGTTTCCATTATTTTTTTTTATGCTGTCATGTGTAACTGCACCGGAAATTTATTTAAATAATAATGTAATACATTGGAAAGAATATGTAGCCAATAAATCATCATCAGATATTTATCAAAATATTTATAGATTTGATAAAAATGCTGATATGGATTTTATTGTATATGGCTACAAATCTAAAATAAAATATAAATTATTCTTAATGAAAGAGTCAGATGAAGCATTTTATTATAAAAATACTACATTAAAAAGTTATATAATAGAAAGTCTTCCGTCACTTAATTTATATGAAGATGCTTTAAAAAACAATGATAATTCTAGGTTATATATTAATGATTATTTTAATAGAACATTTTCAGACAGAAGTATTTATTTACCTATAGGTTTAGCATTCAAAGATGGTGATTTATACATAGCAAAAACATATGGAAAAGATTATCAAGATAGATTATCACACTGGCTTAGAAAAAATGGTTATGGTACAGGTAAAGAATGGATACCAGCTATAAATGTTGATTGGAATTCATACCCTGTGCCTATTGAACATGAAATTGATTGGAATGATTTAGAAATCATAGGAAAGCTATTCTAATATACGTATTAAATGTATTGTAATTTTCATTATATAGTTATAATATGCTAGTAATAATATAATAATATAGTTATTTTTTCCATTCCTATTTTTAATTTATGCATTAAAATTATAAATATATAAATGTAGGAGGGTATAGATGGAAAAAAGTGCTTTTTATATTGATGTGCAAAATAGATATCATAAATCAAAAAAAATAGGGGAGCTATACTCTGCAATATCTCATGGTATAGGTGCTTTACTTGGCATTGCGGGACTTGTTCTTATGCTTGTAAAGACAAAAGTTAATCCTATACCTATAATTATTTATGGTACAGGAATAATATTTTTATACTCATTTAGTTCTCTATATCATTTCTTTCCTGATGGTAAAGTAAAACAGTTATTTAGAAAATTTGATCATATAGGAATATATGTATTTATAGCGGCAACTTATACTCCAGTTTGTATATTTTCACTTCCTAGAAATGTAGGCATATTAATATTATCTGTTATATGGTCTTGTGCTTTGATAGGAATATTGTCAAATACAGTGATAAAATACAAAAACATTGTTCTAAGGCTAGTTTTATATATATTAATGGGTTGGATAATTATATTTGCATTCAAACCTTTGATGAATAGATTTGATATAATGCATTTAAATTGGCTTATATGGGGCGGAATATTCTATACTATAGGGGCTTTTTTATATGCTTTGGGTAAAAAATGTAATGATAAAACTAAGCAATTTACCCATGATATTTTCCATATATTTGTATTAATGGGTTCTTTTGCTCATTATTGGTTTTTATATAGTTATGTTATAAATTAATGTCTTTACTTTTTTAATTTTTTCTATATTATATTTGCATAATAATATAAGAGGTTATTATGGTTAAAGTTATTGATATAGAAGAATTTTTGAAATTAGCAAATAATGATGAATTGCCTATAATAGATGTACGTTCACCAATAGAATATAATCATGCCCATATTCCAAATGCTCACAATGTATATTTATTCAATGATGAAGAGAGAAAAGATGTAGGTACTATATACAAGCAAATAGGAAGGAAAGAAGCTATATTAAAGGGATTGGAATATGTATCTGTTAGAATGACTGCTATATTAAAATCCATTGATGAAATAGCTAAGAAATATAATTCTACTAATAAAATACTTATGCATTGTTTTAGAGGCGGAATGCGTAGTGAATCCACTGCTTGGCTTTGTTCAAGTTATGGATACGATGTTTATATGCTTAAAGGTGGATATAAGAGATATAGAAACTATGTACTAGACTCATTTGAAAGGGATTATAAAATATATTTGCTTACGGGAAGAACTGGAAGCGGAAAAACATTGATATTAAATAAATTAAAATCTATAGGCTATAATGTAATAGATCTGGAGAAAATAGCAAAACATAAAGGTTCTGCTTTTGGCTGGATAAATGAAGGAGAACAGCCATCTCAGGAACAATTTGAAAATAATCTTTCTTATGAACTATTAAAATACGATATTAATTCCACACTTTGGTTTGAAGATGAAAGTTTACTTATAGGAAGAAGAGCAATACCTAAATCATTATTCAATAAAATGAGAGAAGCTCAAAAAATCATATATTTAGACATACCAAAAGAATGCAGAGCTGAATATATAGTTAATACTTATGGAAAATATAATATTGATGATTTAAAAGAATCTATTCTAAAAATAAAAAAACGTTTGGGCGGAGAAAGATTAAAAGAATCATTAGAATTGCTTGATAATGGAAATATATATGAATGCGTACTTAATATGCTTTATTATTATGATAAGGCATATAAACTTAGTATAAACGAAAATAAATTAGTATCAATAAAATGTGAAAATAATAATTTTGACAATATAGTAGAGTCTATTGTGAAGGCAATATAAAATTAACTGTTAAACTAAAAAGCGATAGAGAGTAACTCTATCGCTTTTTTATTTATTATTTAATAAAGATTAAAATGATTCAAAACCATCTGAAGTATCTTTAGAAGTATCAAATGTATTACCAAACTCATTATCTTTTACTGTTCTAGCTGGAGTTGGAGCAGGCATTTTTTCTTCATGATGTTTTTTAATAGGACTCTTTAACTCTGGCTTTTTAGTAACAGGTTTTTGAGGTTCAGATTTTGGAGCAGGCTTATTTTCTTGTACTGCTTTTGTATCTGTAGTAGGTGTAGCTTTTTTTCTTTCAACTTTAGATATATTCTTTTTATAGTTAGAGCCTCTTAATTTGAAGAATTCCATAGCAGATAACAATTCTTCAGCTTGAGAGAATAAAGCTTCAGAAGCAGCTGTAGCTTCTTCTACTAAAGCAGCATTTTGCTGAGTAGTCATATCCATTTGAGTAATAGCAATATTAACTTGATCAACACCTGCTTGCTGTTCCATAGCAGTAGAACTTAAATCCTGCATAATTTTTGCTGTTTCTTCTATTTGAACTCTTAAGTTTTGGAATATCTCTTTAGATTCTCTTGCAGTTTCTGTAGCAGCAGCTATTTTTTCTTCAGAATCAGCAACTAAAGTAGTAATATCTTTAACTGATGTTTGAGTTGTTTGAGCCAAGTTTCTAACTTCAGAAGCAACAACAGCAAAACCTCTTCCTTGTTCTCCAGCACGTGCAGCTTCAACTGCAGCATTAAGAGCAAGTATATTAGTTTGGAATGCTATATCTTCAATTATTTTAGTAATAGCACTAATTTTAGAACTTGATTCATATACTGCCTCAATATTTTGAGTACTTTCTTCTATGATTCTTCCAGCTTCCTCAATAGCTTTTTTAGAATTAATCATCATATTATTACCTTCTAAAGTATGTTCAGCAGATGATTTAATTGTAGAAGCAATCTCTTCCATAGAAGAAGCAGTTTCTTCAAGTCCTGAAGCCTGATTTTCTGTTCTATTTGATAAGTCTATATTACCTTGTGCTACTTCATTAGCAGATGCTTTTACTGTATAAGCACCATCATATACTATTCTTACTTTTTCATTTAACTGATCTAGAATATTTATTAAAGCAACAGCAATCTCACCGAATTCATCTTTTCTCTTTTCAAATCCAGGAGGAGTAGACCAACTAAGATCACCTTTAGACAAACTAGTTAAGTCTATAGCTAAAAGGTGTAATATAGTAGTTATTTTGTTTATATAGAATACTATTACCAAAGAAGCGATTACAAGTATTATAATAGTACCAATAATAGCATATCTTTTCATTGAAGTAATATGAGAGAATAATTCTGCCGATTCTATACTCATAACAACAGACCAACCAGATATAGGTTCTCTGTAAAAAGTAGCTATTGAGTCTTTATCATTAAAAGGAGATTTGAACTCATAATATCCTGATTCATTTTCTACAGCATATTTGATGTAATCTGCATTTCTTAAAACTTCACTTCTAACATGTGAAGGAATAGGGTCAGCAATTACCCATCTGTCTTTATCTACGATAAATGGGTGACCTGTATTACCAAATTTAACAAGAGTTAATTCTTTATCTATAAATCCTAACCAATCAATCATAGTTGATATTGCACCAACTATATTACCTGTACTATCTTTTATTGGTGAAAAAATCTTAACTACATATTTGTTATTGTCTGCAGGAGAAGGGTCAACAGTGTAATGCATTGATGATTGTCCTGTCATAATTTTTTGCCATAATTCTGTTCCGCTGAAATTTCTAGCAGTATTAACTACTTTACCATCTAAATTATCAGCTATCACATTTCCAGCACCATCAAGTATAACAATACCTTCAACATTATGGTTATTAGCCACAATATTTTTTAAGGTAGCTTCAACAGCAGCTTTTGATTCTGGTGTTCTAGTTGTAATATAAGTTATAAATTCAGGATAACCGCTACTTATAGCTTCAGACGTAAATATTGCCTGACCTAGCCATACATTAATCATTCTTGAATAAACTTTCGTAGTAGATTCAAAACCAAATATGGCTGAACTTCTTATTCCTTGAGAGCCTATATTAATTATTAATGTTACTAATATTATTGTCATAACAGTAACAAGCAGCATTACAAAGAACGGGATTTTAACCTTCAAGGATTGCAATTTTCTCACTTTCAAACTCCAACAATTATTTTAGAAAAATATTATAATTCTTATATATAATAACAATATTTTTTATGAAGTCAAGATATATTTTTCATATATCGTAATAATTATCGGATATTTTTTATATATTTTTAATAATTGGAGGGTTTTCTATTGTTTTTCATTCATTTTTTTATTTTCAGCTTCACTATTTCTCAAATAAAGAGGCAATAAATTGAAAATATTATCAAAATTATTTGATTTTATCCTTGGTATAGATAGTCTTATACTATTAGAAGCTTTTATTATATTGAATGATTTATCTATGTCATTTATTTTATAATTTTTTAATTTTTCTTTAAAATAATCTTGATTCTTATAAAATCCGTCTCCACATAGAGTAAGTGTTTTATCATTATTTTCTATAGAATTAATGATATTTATAAACTCTTCATAAGTTATATCTAAATTTTCTTTTATTTTATTATTTCCGGAATATATATCAGTATAAATACTTCCTTTCCTAGCATCTATCATACTTGCTTTTATTCCTTCATAACTCTTGATATTTTCATACAATGTTTCTAAACTTGAAATACCTATAATAGGTATATTTTTAGCATAGCAAATTGTTTTTACTGTGGCAAATGCTATTCTTAATGCGGTAAAAGATCCGGGACCAATTCCCAATACTATATAATCTATTTTATCAAGCGAAATATTATTTTCTTTTAGAAAGTTATTTAAAACAGGAAGTATTTCCTCGTTATGATTTCTTACATCTTCCTTATTATATTCAAGGATAGAATCATCATATTTTTGCAAAGCTATAGAAAAACTGCTGGATACTGTATCAAATGCTAATATATTCATGACATTAAATCTAATACTAAACCTTTAAGTCTCATAACCTTATTTGCAATAGCTATATGATTCTTCTGTTCTGACATTATTAATCTGTATAATGAATCAAGTTCTTCGTTTATTTTTGAAACTACTTGATATTCACGTCCTCTTCTCATATATGAAGATACGATTCTTATTCTATAGGCATCTTTTACTAATTTATCTGTTAATGATCTTATTAAATCTCTAAATTTTTGAAAGTCTTTCATATTAGCGCTTTTTTCAAGCATATTTCCTGCATCATATATTTGTCTTTTTAATTCATCTAATTCATAAGAATATCTTTTAATTTCCTTTTCTTCTTCGAGCATTGCAGCAAATGGAGAAGATGAAACAGCTACTTTCATAGAAGCATCTTGCGATGTCATTAATAGACTATTTAAATTCATTTCTCTATTTCTTCTTTCCTGAACTCTCATTATTTTTCTCCATAATTTATTTTCATTAAAATATTATGTTAACTTAACATGAATCAGATAAAATTTCAATATATACAACATATAATAAATCGTATTTTTACTATTTTACTTTATCACTTTATTTTTATATTTAATTAAATAATTGAAAAAAATACTAAAAGTTTTATAATATGATAAAGCCTAAGGAAGTAACTATGAATAGAAATGAAATATTAGAAAGATATAATCAAATATTAAATAATATTAATGCTGCAAAACAAAAATACAATATAGAATATGATATAAATGTAGTAGCAGTTAGTAAATATTCTTCTATTGAAACTATAAAAGAATTTCTATCATTAGATATAGATTTACCGCTTGGAGAAAGTAAGGCGCAAAGCTTAAGAGATAGAGCAGGGGAGATTGCTCAATTAAAAAATAATGTCAAATGGCATTTTATAGGAAGAATACAATCAAACAAAGTAAAATACATAGTTAGATATGCTGACTTAATACAGAGTGTAGATTCTGTTGAAATAGCTGAATATATAAATAAAGAGGCGATAAAAAACAATAAAGTTCAGAATATATTATTACAATTCAATATAAGTGATGAGGATCAAAAGGGCGGATTTAATATAAATAATTATATAGATATATATGAAAACATCATAAAAATGTCTAATATATCTGTTAAAGGATTAATGGGAATAGGAAAAGATAGTGAAAATTTACTACTCATTGAAGAAGAATTTGAGAAACTTAATACTATATATAAATCTATTAATTTAAAATATAATAATCCTTTATCAATACTTTCTATGGGAATGTCTTCAGATTATGAGCTTGCAATAAAACATGGTTCAAATATGATAAGAATAGGAAGCAGTTTTTTGGGTAATTCTTAATTTTATATATTTTATAAAAATAGGCTAGGGTAGAGAAAAGAAAATTCTAGAATTTTAAATTGTGTCTAATAGAAATTGTAACTCCTATTATAAAATTATTCCAATATAAATATTAATACGATTATAAAACATAATATAAAATTATTATGTTTAGTTAAAAATTATTTTAGATTAAAAAATAAAGTAAGTATGCAGACTAATATAAATACTATATATTATAGAAGAAAATCAAAAATATCTTCTATAATAAGAACAAAATTAAATGATTATAATCACTGGAAACGTCTTGGTCTTTCTATTGTTATTAAATAATTCCAAACATAATAAAATATAGTATCTTCTGTTGTGAAATTTTCTACAGCTTCATATTTTTTTAATTTAATCATAGAATTAGAGAAAGCCTCATCTTTTTGCAATTCATCTATTTTCAATGATAATTGATCTGTATGAACTTTTACTTTAGCCATAAGATCTACAGGCAAGTTTCTTTCATAGTCTTTACTAGTTAAAGTTTCAAGAGCATATTCTATTTTATCAGGTGTTATTCTTGCTGATATTTCTTGTTCTCTTTTGTTTTCTTCATTAAGTATATTATCAGTCCAAGTATTGAACTCATTAATCCATTCTTTATACATATTACCGTATTTATCAGAGTTTAAAGTATAATCATTCTTTACATCATCTGGAAGTATATTCAAAAAATTTCTATATCTTTGTTCCATAGCGTATATAGAACCGCCGTCATTTTTACATGCAACAAGTATTATAAATAAAGTTAATATTAAAAGTATTATTTTCTTCATTATTTTGTATCCAATTATATTTAAAATTATTATTTTTTATTATTACTAATAAAAATTGTTCGCTCGCTTTGTATGCTTACGGCAAATGCTCTGTCAATTAAACTTGCCAGAATATAACAATTTTTATAATTAATGCTAGATTATACTATAAATTATAAAAAAGTTCAAATTATTGCTAATAAAAATTGCATCTGCTTTATGTATAAAATTCTATATAATATCTGCCATAAGTAAACTTCTATATAATTTAATATAACTTACAGATAATAAAATATGACTAAACTATATATATTTAAGCCCAAACATATATAAAAAATAATATGTATAAGTTAACATAATACACATTATCGGAATATAAATTTATTGTTTTTCTGGAGTATTTATTATTGCATATATAACTCCTTGATTATTTTAATAAGTTATACTATTACATTATATAATATATAACCCTTTATTACTATTCTCTATAACTATTATTAGTATCTATAATAATAGTTATAACTATATTACAACTAAACTATTTAAACCATGCATATAAAAACTCTATCAAAAAATAATACCAATAATATTCATATACTTATAAGTTTTAATTTATAATCAAAATCATATAATAATTATATATATTATAGTTCTTATATATTATCGCTTGTAAATTAAGTGTATTTTTAGTATTTTTGGATACATTTATATATATGCTTTAATTATTGAAATTTACCCATAATACTATAACTTATTAGCTATACTTTAATATCTCGTAATTTTATGCCTGTCTTAATATATTACCCAAGGCTGTATTTTCAAACTCCTTAGGATATTTATGCATTTTCAAAAATCTCTTTATATCCATTTTCATTTTGGATCTTGTGGATTACTTGCTTTGCCAATCTATATATTCAGAGTTCTTTTCTATTATAACAGCCAATTTTTTAGACATTGTTTTAATTTTTTCTTTTTTATTATAGTCTGTATTTATAGGACTAAGCATAGCATCATACATAGCCTTTTGCTCATTCGTAAGCCATAAATCATCTGCCTCTTTTTATATATTATCCAAATCAAAAGCTCTTCTATTAACTAAATTACATCAATATCATCTATAGCATTATTATTGTATCTTTCCATTATCTTTTTAATTCTGTCAAAAAATATTTCGGATTGTATTATGTTTACTTATATTTAAGTATTGATAATATATCATAACAATAAAAATATCATAGTTACAACACTTATTTTTTTAATAAAATATTTGACATATAAAATAAAAATATTTATTATGTTTATTAGACAATCAAAAGGAATTTATATGGCTACCATAAGAGAAATAGCAAAATTAGCAGGAGTTTCAATAGGAACAGTTGACAGAGCTTTAAATAACAGAGGAAGAATAGATCCTGATGTAGAACAAAAAATATTGGATATTGCAAAGTCATTAAATTATAAACCTGATAAAATAGCCAAATCATTAGCCATTAGAAAAAAGAAATTCAAAATAGCTGCAGTTCTTAATACTTATAACAATTTATTTTTTGAAGATGTTATAAAAGGAATAGAAATAGCCGGAAAAGAAATAGAAGAATTTGGAATGTCTGTTATTATAAAAAGATGTAAAGACTTTGATGCTGATAATCAATTAGAACTCATTGAAGAAGCTATTAATGAAGGAGCTAATGCTATGGCTATAGTTGCTATAAATGATGAGAGAGTCATAAATAAGATATCTCAACTTCATAATAATAATTTTCCTATAGTGCTTTTAAATTCTTTTGTAAACAGTAAAGATTGTATAGCTTATGTCGGATGCAATTATGATTTGGCTGGAGAGATAGCTGCTTCTCTTTTGAATATCATATCAAATGGAAATAATATTAATTTATTAGTTTTTTCAAATAACTTTAATAAAATGCTTGGAAACAAAAAACGTGTTGACAGTTTAGTTAGCAGACTTAATTCTGATTATAAAAATGTAAATGTACAATCAATAATAGAAATGGAAAAAGATAATAATCTTAATTTTGATAAAAGTAAAGATAACTTATTAAAACATATGGATACTGATGTTGTTATATGTCCGGGTGCAGAAACCAGTAAATATGTTATAAACGCTATTAAAGAATTAGGACTATACAATAAAATAAAAATCATCACTTATGACTTTTCAGAAGTTGTAAAAGAAGGACTTTTAGACAGAGGCATAATAGCTTCAATAACTCAAAATCCTCAAGAGCAAGGATACAGAGCAATAAAAGTTCTATTTGAATATTTGCTTACAAAAACTATACCTGATAAAAGATATACTTATATAGAAACACAAGTGATATTCAGAGAAAATTTATTGTAACTCTACCCTACTCTATATTTATAATTTTAAATATAATAACAGCTTAAAATTGTAATAATAATTTACCACCATTTTATAAGTTCTGTTATTTCTTCTCTATATTCAACAAATTTAGGATCAGCTATGTTTCTAGGATGTTCCAAATCTATATGTATTTCTTTTTTTATAGAAGTTGGTTTATTGGTTAATACTAAAACTCTTTCACCTAAATAAACAGCTTCCTCTATGTTATGAGTAATAAATATAATTGTAGTACCCAAAGTTTTCCATATATTCAAAAGCTCATCTTCTAATTTGAATCTCAAAGAAACATCTAATTGTCCGTAAGGTTCATCCATCAAAAGTAATTCAGGCTCTACAGCAAATGCTCTGGCTATAACAACCCTTTGAAGCATACTAGCAGAAAGCTCGCTTGGATTAAAAGTTTTTAAACTCTCAAGCCCAACCATTTTTATTACTCTGTCTGCCCTCTCTTCAATAACATCTTGAGGGAGTTTTTTTATTTTCAATCCGAACTTAACATTCTCCTCTACTTTAAGCCAAGGCATAGTAGAATATTCCTGAAATATATATGCTATATCATGTTTTTTTAAGTCAACATGTTCGCCGTCTATCTGTATGGCTCCGTAAGTTGGTTTGTATAACTTTGTAAGGCTATTTAAAAATGTAGTTTTACCGCAGCCAGTAGGCCCTACTATACATAAAAACTCACCTTTCATAACATTAAATGATATATCATTTAAAACCAATAAATCACCGAATTTTTTTGTTAATCTTGAAACTTTTACTTTTACTTCTCTAGTATCATTTGTCATAAATATATCCTTTTTATGTTATAAAGTTATATCCATATTATCATTTATTTCATTTCTAATTTTAAGGAAATTAGGATCAGTTAATCTTCTAGGTCTAGGCAAATCTATAATATATTCTTTTTTTACAACTGTAGGACAGTTTGTAAGAAGTATTATTCTGTCACCCAAATAAACAGCTTCTTCTATATTATTAGTAACAAATACAACAGTTCTTTTTTCTTTCTGCCAAATCTTTTCAACTTCTTCTTCCATCATATATCTAGTCTGTGCATCCAAATGTCCGAAAGGCTCATCAAGAAGCATAACAACAGGTTCATTACAATATGCCCTAGCTATACCTACCCTCTGCCTCATACCTCCAGATAATTGATTCGGATAACTATTTTCAAATCCATTTAATCCCACCAAATCTATATAATATTTTGCTTTTTCTCTTCTCTCTTTCTTTGGTATTCCTCTTGCTCTAGGTCCGAACTCTACATTTTCCATAACAGTCAAAAAAGGAAATAAAGCAGTAGTTTGATATACAACACCTCTTTCAGGATGAGGCTCAGTTACCTTTTTACCATTAACTTCTATATCAGAATTTTCTGCTGTTTCAAGTCCTGCTATCAAATTTATCAATGTTGTTTTTCCGCATTGACCTGGTCCGAATAATACAACAAATTCATTTTCTTTCACTTCAAGACTTATATCTTTTATAACTTCTTTATATCCATGCTCGCTGAAAAACACTTTATTAACATGATTCATTTTTATAATAGTTTTATTTTCCATATTAACGCCTCAAATTAATTATTATATACCAGTAGAATTCCAAATGGTTAATCTCTTTTCTATATATCTCATTAAAGAAGATAATAATAAACCAACTATACCTATAGCTATCATACCAGCTAAAACTTGAGGTATATTTGCAGTATCAGAACCTCTTATTATAACCCAACCTACACCGGCAAAAGAACTAACCATTTCAGCTGCTAATACACCCATCCAGCTTACTGAAAAACCTACCTGCATACCATTGAATATTTGAGGTACAGAAGCCGGAAGTATAACGTGCAAAAATATATCTCTATCATTAGAGCCAAGCATCTTAGCTGCCCCTATTAAAGTAGGATTAACCTGAGAACTTCCAGCATAAGCATTCAAAGTAACATTAACAAAAGTACCAATAAATATTATAAATACTTTAGGTACTTCGCCTATTCCAAACCAAAGTATAGCCATAGGTATCCAAGCTATAGGAGGAATTTGTCTGAATACTTCAAAGAATGGTCTTATTATTGCTCTTGCATATTTATTAACTCCCATAGATATTCCTAATATAACACCTGTTACAGCACCTATAGCAAAACCTGTTAATACTCTAAATATACTTATTACTATATGTCCTAATATAGTTTGCTGACCTATATTATGAGTTAAACTCCATACTAAAAACTTGAATACTTCTAATGGTTTAGGTGTGGTAATTTTTATAGGAGTATAAGTTGTTAATAATTGCCATACAATTAAAAATCCTATTATAGATATAACAGCCCAAATAGGTTTTTCAAAATCAGATAATTTTAATCTTGTTTTTTCTTTATTTTTCATAAATTACCCCTAATTATCTTTTAACATATTTCTTTTCTAAATAACCTAATCCAACAGATAAAATTGCTCCTACAGCTCCTATTGTAAGCATACCTACTATTATTAAATCTGCTCTTGCTAATTGTCTGTTTAACTGTATCATAAATCCTAAACCTCTGCTTGCTGCTAACATTTCAGCGGCACATAAAGAAGTCCAAGAAGAACCTAGAGATACTCTAAGTCCTGTAAATATATAAGGTAAAGCTGTTGGTATAGCAACTTCTTTAAGCATTTGTCTTCTTGAAGCACCAAAAGTTTGTGCTACCCATAAATGCACTTGAGTGGTTGCTTTTATTCCGCTATAAGTATTAATTACACAAGGTACAAATGCAGACATAAATACTATTGCTGATTTTGCTCCTAATCCTATTCCAAACCATAATATCATCATAGGTATCCATGCTATAGTAGGTATTGGTCTTATAAGGTCAAATAATGGAGTTGCAACTAAATTGAATTTTTTGAACCAAGCCATACATATTCCAAGAGGTATTCCTATAGCAGCACCTAAAAAATAACCTGTCAATGCTACCTGCAAAGATGCTAATATATGTTGAAACAATGTACCATTATCAGGTGCTTTATTTGTGAGTTTATAAATAAAAGATTTAAAAACTGTATAAGGACTTGGAAGAGAATATGAAGGAAACAATTTAAATACATCTGTTATTAATTGCCATATTATAAGAAATACTACAACTGATATTACAGATATAATAAAAAATTTACTCTTCTCTTTCTTTTTATTGGCTATGACGATTTTTTCTTTTTCTTTTAATGAAATATTTTCTATATTCTCTTCCATATAGATGTCCTCTTTATTAATTAATTTAAGTTATTTTTTAATTTAATGCTTTACCTAATAATTCAGTATCTACATTTTGGTCAACAACAGTTAATTTATCCTCTGTTATTAAAGATTGACTTGCAAAGAAGTCAGCTGTTATTCTTACAGAATCACCTATTTTTATATTTTTAATTTCTTCTGTTGTAACAAAAGGACGAGTTTTAACTTCAGACTGACAAGCTTCTAAAGTAGAAGTAGAACCGTTTTTTGTATACCAATTCAATAATTCTTGAGCAGCCATATTAGGATCAGCTTGTAAAGCATCACATGCTTCTAAGAATGCTTTAATATATAAAACGATAGTGTCTTTTTTATTTTTAAAAGCTTCATCGGATACTATTATTGAATCGTACTGAGGTATATTTAATGTAGTTAAACTTGAAACTATTTTCATTCCATCAGCTTCAGCAGAGAAAGAAGTTGGAGGATTCAAAGCAGCAGCATCTATTTTTTTAGCTTTTAAAGCCTGATATGCTTGAGGGAATTCCATATGAACTATATTAACTGTATTAGGATCAACATTTATAGCTCTAAGCCAATGTATAACATTCAAATGTGATATTGTTCCAGTAGGTACAGCTATAGTTTTACCTTTTAAAGTAGCAGCATCTCCATAAACTTCTGGAAAATCTTTATTAACACCTTTAACTGTTAATATATCAGAATCAGGATTAACTAATACTTCTATACCGCCTTCAGAGTGTCCTATATCAGCTACAACATGAGCATTATAATTAGCCAAAGAATATACAGAAGCAGCACTTAATGTACCAACTTCCCATAAACCAGCACCTAATGCCTCATTCATAGGGCCTCCTGATGGGAAATATACAGTTTCAATTTTAAAACCATATTTTTCATCTAATTTGTTATTAATCATGTACTCAATAGGTACAGAGTTTAAAAAAGGCATTACAGCCACTTTTAATGTTTTTGCATCTCCAGAAGATGATGCACCTTTATTAGCACATGAAGCTAATAAGAACAAACATGTAATTAAAACTAATGAAGTAATAATTTTCACTGTTTTTTTCATTTTGATATCTCCTTAAAATTATTTATTTATTATAAAAATAATTACCAGCTAGCATATCTCTTGTTCAGAGGATCACTACATTCTATCATTTTATGACACATCTCTAATAATAATTTATTTTTTATTTCATCATATTCTTTATTAAAAAACAAATTATTTTCCTCATTAGGATCTTTTTCTAAATCATAAAACTCTCCATATTCTTCATCTAAAAATATTGAAAGTTTATATTGTTTAGTTCTGTATGTTTTTATAAATATTCCTCTGTCATGAGCATCATAAGTAATTACTGCACCTTTTTTATATTTTTTATTTTTATCTTCACCTGTTAAAATATTTTTTAAACTATGTCCCTGTATTCCATAAGGAATTTCTTTTCCTAGCATATCTAAAAGCGTTGGAACTATATCTACATTTTCTATAATTTCATCACTTCTATTTTTTACTATGCCTTTACCATAAAATAATAATGGAACTTTTATCAAACAATCATACATAAAAGGACCTTTTTTTAAAAGTCCGTAATCTCCTAAATATTCACCATGATCACTTGTAAATACTATTATTGTATTATCAAATTCATTTTTCTCTTTTAGTTTATCAATGATTCTGCCGATTTGTGAATCTATAAAACTTATCATTCCATAATAAAGTCTTTTTATTTCTTTTATTTCTTCTTCACTATAATTATGTTCTTCTCCGCCACCAGGCCAATATCCTCTTTCACCTTGTTTAGTTAAATGTTCAGGTCTTTTCTTATCCAACTTCAATTTACTATTAAGTTCTTTAGGATTAATATCTTTATAAATATCATAATATTTTTTTATAGGATCAAATGGATGATGAGGATCTACAAAACTTACCCACATAAATAATGGATTATCAAAATTATAATTATCTATCTCATCTATAGCTTTCTGTGCTGTCCAATAAGTTTGATGTAATTCTTCTTTTATAGGATTTACTCCG
Organism: Brachyspira intermedia PWS/A; assembly: GCF_000223215.1. Taxonomy (NCBI): domain Bacteria; kingdom Pseudomonadati; phylum Spirochaetota; class Spirochaetia; order Brachyspirales; family Brachyspiraceae; genus Brachyspira; species Brachyspira intermedia. The sequence continues at coordinate 1,591,425 of NC_017243.1, read as the reverse complement.
TCATATCCTTTACCTATTTCTAAATTGCCTCCATGACTATTAGCAAAATCTAAATACTCTCCCTGTTTATCATCTTCTGTTATATGTGTTATATCGAATCCATAATATGTCTTATCTCTTTCTCTTACTCTATCTCTTTTTGGTACATCTTCAAATTCCCAATTTAGGTTTTTAAGCTGAGGTCTAAAATGCATTTTACCTGAAGCAACATTGAAATAGTTTTCTTCTTTCAAATAATCTGCTAGAGTTATTTCATCTTCATTTAATTCTGTACCTATATTCCAAGCTCCTATATTCATAGGATATCTTCCTGTAAAAATAGAAGCTCTTGAAGGAGTACATACTGGGCTTGTACAGAAAGAATTTGTAAATACTGTTCCATTTTCTGCTAATTCATTTAATACTGGAGTTTTCACTTCCTCATTCATATACTCTACAGAATCAGCTCTCATCTGATCTGCTGTTATTAATATAATATTTGGTTTTTTATTATTCATATTTAAATCTCTTTTATATTTTGCGTGTACTGTAACATATTATAATTATAGTATAGTAAATAAATAATTCATTGTCAATTTTTTTATCAAATATTTTTTATTTTATTATTTTTATTGAACAAATTTTAGTAAAAATTGATGATATTATTATAATTGCCTATACTTATAGAAATAAATCTACAAATATAGGCAACTAATTCATTATATAATAAGAGTGTTTTTGTTATATATTATATTTACTCTTTCACAGCTCCGCCCATAAGTCCTGATATAAAGTATTTACTTGAGAATAAAAATGCTACCAAAACAGGAAGTACGGCAAAAATTGCACCAACCATAATTTGTCCATAATCTATACGAGTATCACCTTTTAATACAGAAAGTGCTACAGGTAATGTATACATATCTTCAGTATTTAATATTATAAGAGGCCAAGTAAAATCACTCCATTGTCCCATAAAAATATATATTCCTAAAGCAGCAAGAGAAGGTACCATTAAAGGCATAACTATTTTAAAGAATATATATATTTCGCTTGCTCCATCTAATCTTGCAGCTTCTATTAATGCATCAGGTATACTTAAAAAATTCTGTCTCATCAAAAATACACCAAATGCTCCAGCTAGTCCAGGAAGTATAAGAGCAATATGAGTATTTTGTAAATTAGCAAATGTCATCATTCTATATAAAGGTATTAATCTGCTGTAAACAGGAATCATCATAGAAAGCAGTACGCAAGTAAATAAAAAATTCTTACCCTTAAAATCAAATTTAGCAAAAGCATAACCTGATAATGAACATAAAAGAAGATTAACAACTGTAAATATTATTGATACCTTCAATGAATTAAATAGTGCCACCCATATAGGAATTCTATTGCTAAGTGAATTCAAATTTTCAAAGAAATAATTACCAAAAAATACAGGAGGAGTATTCATAAATATTTCTCCTGAACTTTTTGTTGCAGCTACAAACATAAAATAAATAGGATATATACTAAAAAAAGCTCCTATAGATAAAAATACATATAGTATTATAGTGATTATTTTATTCTTTTTATCCATTATTTTTTATCTCCTAATTTCAATTGTATGAAAGTTAAAGCACCTACTATTAACAATATTATTACAGATATTGTTGCAGCATAAGTCATATTTAAAGATACAAATGCCTGATTATATATATAAAGCCCCAGAGTCATGGTACCATTATTAGGACCTCCATTTGTAAGCAGGAATGGTTCTGTAAATAAATTCAATGTTCCTATAGTAGACATTATAGAAGTAAATAAAATTATTGGTTTTAAAGATGGCAAAGTTACATATAAAAATTTCTGCCAAGAATTAGCACCATCTATAGTTGCAGCTTCATAATAATCTTCTGGTATATTCTGCATAGCAGCAAGGAATAAAATCATATTATAACCAGTCCAACGCCAAGTAACAACAATAACTATAAGAAGTTTCGCTGGTATAGATTGTTTAAGCCAAGGTATAGCATCTATTCCAAATTTAGATAATATAAAATTGATTATTCCTCTGTCCTGAAATATCAATAAAAATATCATACTATAAGCTACAGCATCAACTAAAACAGGTATAAAATATGAAGCCTCAAAAAAAGATTTTAATTTCTTTACACCTCTATGAATAATGCTTCCCAATAATGTAGAAGTAATAAGCATTATAGGAAGTCTTATTACATAAAATATAAGAGAGTTAATTATTGCTGTTCTAAATATTGTATCACCGAAAAGCCTTTGATAATTTTTATTCCATTAAATACAAACTCCCCTCTTCTTTGCGTCATAAAACTCAATACAATCGTTTCAACAAAAGGCCAAAAATTGAACAATACCAAAGTAATAATGACAGGAATTGATAAATAGAATCCGAATCTCCTAGAATATTTCTTCATTATTCCTCCAATCAGAATTTAATATTTAATTTTAATGATAGTATTCAACTATTTTTAAATTAAATTGCTTTTTTAATTAATAATTTTTTATTGTTGCTAGCGTAAACTTGCTAAAATATAGCTGCTCATTTATAGTTTTAAAAGCTAATAACATAATTAATATATATACAATATAGTAAAAAAGATTTTAAAACTCAAAAATAATTTTACCGCATTAATACGGAAATTAAGTTTTATATTTTCAAGTTATTTATCATAATGAAACATATTTAATAAAAAATAAACAGTTAGTTCACATATGAATAAAGCAAACTAACTGTTATAAAACTTTTATAATAAATTTATATTTTTATTATTTAGCCATTTCTACACCTGTAGAATTTTGTAACTGTTCAGCTGTACTTTGAAGAGTTTTTTCTACATCTGCTTTATCATTTACTATAGCTTGATATGCTGATTCCATAAGAGTTTGTGCCTCTGGGAATGATTCTGTATATTTAGCTGATAAAGGCATAGCTTTTACTAACTCAGCTAGTAATTCATTGAAAGATGCTCCAAAATAAGGATCAGCCTCTAAAAATTTAGCATCTTCATAAGTAGGTAAGTATGTAGGAATCAATCCGTACTGCTTATATGCTATTAATTGTCCTTCTATTGTCATCATAGCATTTTTTACAAATTCTACAGAAGCTGTTTGTTTTGTAGGATCACCTACATTAACTATTGCGCCTGAAGCTCCTCCCCATATAGAAGTTCTTGGCTGTCCTTCTACTAATACAGGCAAATAAGTAACCTGCCATTTACCTTTCATCTCTGGTGCTTGATCTTTCAAAGTTCCGCCCCACCATATTCCATAAGGTATTGCTGCTATATCATCTGTTTTTGAAGCTCTTATAGTTCCTGTCCAATCTGTTGTATCAAAAGCTATACCTTCATTTACAAATCTCTGCATCAATTTTGCAGCTTCTATTCCTTCTTTTGAATATATAGCTATTTTTCCATCTTTATCAAAATAGTCTTTTCCTTGCTGAAGCATAGTAGCTCTTATAAAATGTGAAAATCCTTGAGGATAAGGAAAACCTATCATCTTAGTGTTAGGCAAAGCAGCCTGCAATTTCTTTCCTGCCTCAATAAAGTCATCCCAAGTTACTATAGTATTAACATCTATTCCAGCCTTTTCAAATAAATCCGCTCTATAAAATAAAGCTGCCGGAGCTATACCAAAAGGCATTGTAACTTGTTTGCCTGTAGAATCAAAACTAGTAGGTATCTTTGAAGCAACTACAACATTACTCCAATTTTCAGGCATTTGATCTTTTAAATCTAAAAAATATTCATGATACTGTTCTGTAATGAGAGGAGTATCTATATCTTCCATTTGAACAACATTTGGTAAATCGCCATTACCGCCAAGACTAACAAATAATTTTTGTTTCAAAGCTGGAGGTCCTCCAAACTCAGTAACATTAACTTTAACTTTTGGATATTTAGCATTAAAAGAAGGAATAGTATCTTCTAAATGATTAGCAGCTACATTCCAAGCCCATACTTCTATTGTAGTCTCAGTTTCGGGTGTTATTTCTATCCAAGCATCAACATTATCAGATGACTTTTTAGAACATGAAACAACAAATAAAATACTAAATACAATGATAAGTAATTTTTTTGACATAATACCATCTCCATTTATTAATTAAAAAGCAGTTAGCTTACTATAAATAAACTAACTGCTTATTAAATAATTTTATTGAGCTATCTCTATGCCGGTAGAATTATTCAATTCTTTAGCTACATTTTCCATAGTTTTTACAGGATCTGCATTATTATTAACTAAATCCTGATAAGCTGATTCCATCATAGTTTGTGCATCTGGGAATGCTTCAGTATATTTAGCTACCAAAGGCATTTCCTTACTTAATTGAGGTATTAACTCATTAAATCCTTTACCAAAATATGGATCCTCTTCATAAAATTCTTCTTCATCATAAACAGGAGTATATGCTGGTAATAAACCATATTTTTTGAAAGCCATCATCTGATTTTCTACACTTAATATTGCATTTTTAGCAAACTCTAAAGTAGCTGTCTGTTTTACAGGATCACCACAATTTATTATACTTCCTGAAGCTCCTCCCCATATAGAAGTTCTTGGCTGTCCTTCTACTAATACAGGTAAGAATGTAGCTTTCCATTTACCTTTCATTTCAGGAGCCTGATCTTTCAAAGTTCCGCCCCACCATATTCCATAAGGTATTGTAGCTATATCATCTGTTTTTGAAGCTCTTATTGTACCTGTCCAATCTGTTGTATCAAAAGCTATACCTTCACTTATCAATCTTTGTAGAAGTTTAGCTGCCTCTACACCCTCTTTTGAAGAAATAGAAATCTTTCCATCTTTATCAAAATAATCTTTTCCTTGCTGAAGCATAGTAGCTCTTATAAAATGTGAATAACCTGTAGGATGAGGGAAGCCTATCATCTTAGTATTAGGTAAAGCGGCTTGCAATTTTTTTCCTGCCTCAATAAAGTCATCCCAAGTTACTATACTATTAACATCTATGCCAGCTTTTTCAAATAAATCTGCTCTATAGAATAATACTGCTGGAGCTATTCCCCAAGGCATAACTACCTGTTTACCTGCAGAATCAAAACTTGTAGGTATTTTTGATGGTTCTACTACATTGCTCCAATTTTCAGGCATTTGATCTTTTAAATCTAAAAAGTATTGATGATATTGTTCTGTTATCAATGCTATATCAGGATCTTCTATTTGTACATAGTTAGGTAATTCAGAATTTCCACCCAAAGTAACAAATAATTTTTGTTTCAAAGCTGGAGGTCCTCCAAACTCAGTAACATTAACTTTAATTTTTGGGTATTTAGCATTAAAAGAAGGAATAGTATCTTCTAAATGATTAGCTCCTATATTCCAAGCCCATACCTCAATAGTAGTTTCTGTGTCTGGTGTTATCTCTGTCCAAGCATCAGCATTACTATCAGATGTCTTTTTAGAACATGAAATAATAGCCAAAATACTAAATGTGATTACAAGTATTTTTTTAACATAATAGCATTCTCCTTTTTACTATTTTATTATATAAAATTTACAGAATATTAACTTCATCAATAAAATTACTGATTCTACTATTATAGTATATGCATAAAAAGACTAAACTCAAAAAACTATTTTACCGTATTAATACGGTAATTAAATACTACAATTTATTATCAAATCAATCTATTTTTACATCTAATTTTTCTATACTCATAATCTTTTCTTTTATAATACTTTTCAATTTCATTTTAACATCATTATAACTCTCATCATCAACTACATTATTTAATTGATATGGATCTTTTTTCAAATCATATAATGAATAACTTTTATATGTTAAGCTGTCTTTATCTTCAAGAGGATTTTTATCAGGATCATATATACAATATGAATAATCTTCTGTCCTTATTGCTCTTCCCACAAAACTTTCACTTATCTGTAAAAATACTACATTTTGATAATTTTTATCTTCTATAATATCTTGTATAGATTTTTCATCCATATTTTGATATTTTATATTAGCCATTTTTAATAAAGTAGGAGGAAGATTTATCAAACTTACAAATTTCTCTTCTCTTTTTCCTGTATCAAATTCTCCTCCTTTTATAATCAAAGGTACATGTATTGCGGCATCTTCTGAAGTTCTTTTATAATCATCTTGTCCATTTTTAGGCATATTTTTATTTCTAGTTCTAAAATGCGAACCATGATCACTTGTATATACTATATAAGTATCATCCCAAATATTTAATTTTTCTAACTTCTCTCTTATTCTTCCAAAATTATAATCTATAGAATGACATGCTCCCAAATAATCAGCATAATTTTCTTTAGCATCTCCGCATCCAAGTGCCTCAATATCTTTAGGAAGTTCAAAATTTGAAAACTTTTCTTTAGAATATTCAGGACCCTCATATCTTCTCTTATCATTCTGATGATGAGGTTCTAAATATGAAATAAATAAAAAGAATGGTTTATCTTTTTCTCTATTATCCAAGAAATCAAGTGCATAATCTGTAACAGCATCAACTCTATATTTATTGAATTCTACTTTTTTCATATCTTTATCAAATAAATATCCGCCGAATCCATGAGATGTTAATTCTAATGCATCTGAAACAACCCAATAATCTTTATAACCTCCCCTTTTATCTTCAGGTATAGGATTGTATATATAATCTTCACTAGAGCCATCATTTCCTACACCTGTTGAAGCCAAATGCCATTTCCCAACATAAGCAGTTTGATAACCATTCTCAGAAAAATATGATGCAATCGTTTTTATATTTTTATTCAAAGGAATAGCATTTACAAAAACATCTGTCTTGCTAGAATATAAACCAGTTTGTAATGAAGCCCTTGCAGGTCCGCATACAGGCTGACAAGTAAAGGCATTGTTAAATATAGTAGATTCTTTACCTAATTTATCTAAATTTGGAGTGGTATCCAATTTTTGTCCGTAAATACCCATTGTATCCCATCTCTGCTGATCAGAAAAAATAAATATTATATTTTTATTCATAAGAATTCTCTCTATTTTGTTATTTTAACTATTTATTATAATACAAATATAATATAACAAACTCTTTAATTGTCAATATTAATATATAATCTTATTATTTTATATTCTTTATATTAATTTTTTACATGTAAAAATATAAAAAAGTATCAACAATATAAAATTAGGCCGCCATTTAATAAAAATAGCAGCCTAACTTAATTAAATATTTAATTAATATTTTTATTTTCTAGATTTAGCTTCTATAACTTCTTCAGGTGTTAATACTTTATCTATAGGCATTCTACTAAATTTTGAATAATCAAAATTAAGCATTTCGCTTTTTGATGATGATGGTGTAGTAGAAATCTTTATTGGGGCAATCCATATAACATCATTAGCATTAATTTTACCTTCAACATCAACAGAATCAAAATTTCCATTCCATGCTAAATAAATATTATTTGCTGCATCCAAAGGTTCTGTTTTGATACTTTGATTATTCAAATTATATTTATTAGCATCATAAATTATAAATCCGCCAGGTGCTAAAGGCAATCTTTGACTAGAATCCATTAACTTACTATCATAAGTATTATCCATAAAATCCATAACACCAAATTTAACATCAGCAATTTTACCATTATACATGTCTTTTATCCAAGATTTAAATATTTCTTCTACACTATTACCAATATTTAACCCTTGAACAGAATTAACCAATCTAGTTCCTGTATCTAATGAAGGACTTGAATGTGCTATAGTTTTAATAGTTTCTTTATCGCCTTTCTCTAAAATCTATCTCATAAATACTGATGAAGAAGAATAACTAATATAAATATTAGGTATTTGAACTCCATTAATAATTATAGGGTAATTAATTGTTCCATCAATATACCAAGAATAAAAAGAATAATAATGAAATAATGAAAAAATTTTTTTTCTATCATCAGCAGTAAAAGGGGAAAATAAAACGGATGTTGATTCTGAAAGTGCTTCATTAAGCCATAAATCCATAGCTTTTCCACCATTAATAAGATTAACACTAGCATTAATCAAATGCTGAAATTCATGAAACATTGTGCCAACTATCTCATCAGTATATGATATAGTTGTAATATTTATATACATATACTTACCTTTATTAAGGGTATCAGGTTTATCATCGTAGAAATCAGACGGATTAAAAAATCCTGCAAAGTATCCCTCAGATTTAGGATAAAAATTATATATCAAGAATACCAATTTATCATTATTAATAGTTGGAAAAGAGATTGGCTCTCCGTATATTCTTACTTCCTCATCATAATTTGCTTCAAATTTAGTAAACAACTCCTTTACAGTATTCATATCAAATGATTTACCGCTTTGAATATAAACTATAGCATGAGAAGATTCAGCAATTTTTTTTAAATTCTGAACTAGCTATACTATCAATACCATTATTTTCATTAAAATTTGCAATATTAAATTTGGCTGTTTCTGTATTATTAACATCATAATAAGTTATACCATCAACACTCTCTGTTGGATTCATAACTTTGTTACCGCATGATACTATAAATACAGTAAAAATACTTAAGTAAATAAATAATAATTTTTTCATCTTACTCCCCATTAAATAATAAAAGCAATATTATTTATATATAATATTTAAATAAATTGTAACACACATTCAATAATATTCAATAATATTTACAAACTATATAATTAAAATTTCTTTACTATTATATAAAAAATATATAGACTAATATAAAATTAGGCCGCCATTTAATAAGCAGCAGCCTAACTTAATTAAATATTTAATTATTATTTTCTAGATTTAACTCTCATAACTTCTTCAGTTGTTACTACTTTATCTATAGGCATTCTACTAAATTTTGAAGAATCAAAGTTAAGCATTTGCCTTTTAATAATGATTATTTAGGAGTTGCATTAATCCATATAACATCATTCTCACTAACATGCCCCTCAGCATCAACAGAATCAAATTTTGGATTCCATACTAAATAAAGATTCTTTTCTGCATCCAAAACTTGTTTCTTAAGACCTTGAATATTATCTAAATTATATTTATTAGCATCATAAATTATAAATCCTCCAGGTACCAAAGCCAATCCTTTATTAGGATCCATTAACAAATTAGAATAAGTATCATCCCAAAAATCAAAAGGACGAACTGTAAACTGATTAAGCCTGCCGTAATAAATATCTTTTATCCAAGAAATGAATATTTCTTCTATATCATTACCAATATTTAAATCTTTTACGGAGTTAACCAATCTAGCTCTTGTCTCTAATGAAGGATCTGAATTTGCTATAGCTCTAATAGCTTCTTTACCGCCTTTCTCTAAAATCCATTCCATAAATACTGATGAAGAAGAATAACTTACATTAATAGCATCAAAAGAACTTCGTGTAGGTATTATATCATTAATATACCAAGAATAAAAAGAATAGTATGGTAATAAATTAAATATTTTGTTTCTACCTCCACTTATAGCAGGGGCAAATAAAACAGATGTTGATTCTGAAAGTGCTTCATTAAGCCATAAATTCATAGTTTGTTTTTCATTAACTCTATTGACACTAACATTAATCAAATGCTGAAATTCATGAAGCATTACACCAAAGACTATATTAACTTCTTTTACAAATTTGATATCTATATACATATACTTACCTTTATTAAGAACAGGATCTTTTTTATTATCATATAAATCAGAGATATTAAAAAATCCTCCCCCAGCTAGAGGATATTTAGGAAAGAAATTATATATTAAAAATACCAATTTATCATTATTAATATTTGGCAAAGATATTGGTTCTCCGTATATTCTTACTTCTTCATCATAATTTTCTTCAAATTTATTAAAAAAACTCTTTACATTATTCATATCAAATGATTGACCGCTTTCAATATAAACTATGGCATTATCAGATTCAGCAACTTTTTTAAACTCTATATCATTTAATACCTCTGGCTTATTAAGATCCTCATAAAAAACAGAAATATTAAATTTAGCTGTTTCTGTATTATTAACATCATAGTAAACTATACCATCAACACTCTCTGTTGGATTCATAACTTTGTTACCGCATGATAATATAAATACAGTAAAAATACTTAAGTAAATAAATAATAATTTTTTCATCTTACTCCCCATTAAATAATAAAAATAATATTATTCATATATGTACAATTTTTTAATAAACTATAACATACATTCAATAACATTTACAAACTATATAATTAACATTTCCCTGCTCTGATATAAAAAATACATATACCAATATAAAATTAGGCCGCCATTTAATAAACAGCAGCCTAACTTCATTAAATATTTAATTATTATTTTTATTTTCTATATTTAGCTCTCATAACTTCTTCAAGTGTTAATACTTTATCTATAGGCATTCTACTAAATTTTGAAGAATCAAAGTTAAGCATTTCGCTTTTTAATAATGATTATTTAGGAGTTGCGTTAATCCACATAACAGCACTAGGATCAATTGTACCTTCAACATCAACAGAATCAAAGTTTGGATTCCATGCCAAATAAATATTTTTTTCTGCATCCAAAAGTTCTGTTTTGATACTTGTATTATTCAAATTATATTTATTAGCATTATAAATTATAAATGCTCCAGGTACCAAAGGGAACCCTTGACCAGGTATTATTAATGGATTATTATTAGGGTCAAGAGGTATTTCTGTAACTTGAACCCCAGGAAGATTACCTTTATATATATCTTTTATCCAAGAAATAAATATTTCCTCTACACTATTACCAATATTTAAACCTTTAACGGAATTCACCAATCTAGTTCTTGTATCTAATAAAGGACTTGAATGTGCTATTTTATTAATAGTTTCTATACCGCCTACATGTTCAATCCATTTCATAAATATTGATGAAGAGCAATAACTAATTTGAATAAGACCATTAATAGGTATTATTCCCTGAATATACCAAGAATAAAAAGAATAATAAGGAAAACTATTAAAACCAGATGCTCTATTATCATACATAGCAGGGGCAAATAAAACAGATGTTGATTCTGAAAGTGCTTCATTTAGCCATAAATCCATAGCTTTTTTGCCATTCATAAGATTAACACTAGCATTAATCAAATGCTGAAATTCATGCATCATTGTGGCAGCTACATTATCAGGGTCTTCTAGATATTTGCTATGTATATACAGATACTTACCATGATTGATAGTTTTAGCATTATTTTGTAAATCATCCGAATTAGAGAATCCTGTCCCAGATAGATCAGATTTAGGATAAAAATCATATATCAAGAATACCACTTTATCATTATTAATATTTGGAAAAGATATTGGCTCTCCATATATTTTTACTTCTTCATCATAATTTGCTTCAAATTTATTGAAACACTTCTTTACATTATTAATATCAAATGATTGACCGCTTTGAATATAAACTATAGCATTACCAGATTCAGCAATTTTTTTAAACTCTATATCATTTAATACCTCTGGCTTATTAGGGTCATCATAAAAAACAGAAATATTAAATTTAGCTGTTTCTGCATTATTAACATCATAATAAGTTATACCATCAACACTCTCTGATGGATTCAGCACTTTATTACCGCATGATACTATAAATACTGTAAAAATACTTAAGTAAATAAATAATAATTTTTTCATTTTACTCCCCATTAAATAATAAAAGCGATATCATTTATATATAATATTTAAATAAATTGTAACACACATTCAATAATATTCAATAATATTCAATAATATTCAATAATATTCAATAATATTCAATAATATTCAATAATATTCAATAATATTCAATAATATTTACAAACTATATAATTAAAATTTCTCTAGTTTGGTATTAAAATTTCGATATTAATAACACTATATAGGAATATTTTAAATTAATTATAAAAGGCAATATTGATATGAAAGGCAAACGTATAATAATAATAGGTGCAGGACTTCTTCAAGTACCAGCAATACAAATAGCTCAGGAAATGGGACTTTATACAATAGTTTTTGATTATAATAAAGATGCTCCAGGTATGAAGATAGCCGATTATCCTATGATAGTATCAACTAGAGATGTTGATGGAAGTGTAAGGGCAGCAAGAGATTTAAGCCAGAAAATGGAAATACATGGAGTTATTACTGTAGGTACTGATGCTTCTACTACCGTTGCTGCTGTGGCTAATGCTTTAGGACTTCCTGGAAATAGATTTGAAGATGCTTATGCTGCTTCAAATAAGATAAGAATGCGTGAAAGATTTAAGAAAAATAATGTACCTCAGCCGAATTTCTTTCCTGTATGGAATTATGAAGAAGCAATGGATGCATATAAACATTTGAATACACCTGTTGTTGTTAAACCTGCTGATAATATGGGGGCTCGAGGTGTAATGAAAGTATCAAGTGAAAGCGATGTATTAGCAGCATTTAACAGGGCTAAAAGTGCTTCGCCTTCAGGAGAAGTAATAATGGAAGAGTTTATGGACGGTCCTGAACTTTCTATTGATATGCTTATATATAATGATGAAATATATGTTACAGGTGTTGCAGACAGAATAATAGAATTTCCTCCATTTTTTATAGAAACAGGTCATATACTGCCTTCTGCATTAGAAAAGGAAAAGCTGGATGATGCTATTAATGTTATGAAAGCTGGTATAAAAGCATTAAATTTAAAAATCGGAGCTGCCAAAGGTGATATAAAAGTAACTAAAAATGGTGCTATGGTTGGAGAAATAGCTGCAAGATTATCCGGTGGTTTTATGAGTGCTTATACCTACCCTTTTGCTACAGGCGTAAATTTAATAAAAAATGCAATAGAAATAGCTTTAGGAAATCCTCCAAGCGATTTAAAACCTAAATGGGATAAAGTTTCTGTTGAAAAAGCATTTCTTCCCGGTACAGGAATAATAGAATCTATTGACGGCATTGAAAATGCTAAAAAAATAGAAGGTATTAAAGAAATATTTATTAAAACAAAACCTGGTGATATATTAGTTACTCCTACAAACAATTTAGAGAAAGCCGGTAATATAATAGCTGTAGGAAATACAAGAGATGAAGCTATAGCTATGGCAAATAAAGCTATGAGCTGCGTACATTTCAAATTAACAGATGAAAAAAGTATCACTATAGATGAAATCAAAAAGATAGCTAAAGAAAAATTATCATCTAATTCAAATGCTTCATATTTATTTGTTGAAGATAGTGAAGATAAAACAGGACTTTCTGAATATAATTTCAGCCCTAGCATAATTCATAAAGAACCAGAGGCAAATATAGAAATAAATCTATTTAATATGCATCTATCTCAGCCTACTATAATAGATACAATTCATAATTTAAGAGAAGCAATAAACGGAATTATGGATATAAAAGAATATTATGAAACAGTTATAGATGTAGCTTCTAATTGTGAAGTACTTGCCATATTCAATGATTTTAATGATGATGAAATATTTGAATTATCATTAAAAACTATAAAAGGAAGGAAAAGAGGTATTATTATGATAGACGGTAATAATACCCAAGAAATAATAACACAGAAATTACAATCAGCAGAAAAAAATGGTGCTTGTGCTGTTGGTATAGATTTTACTTACTGCTATAATATAAATGAATTAAATAAGATACATTTTAAAACTGAAAAAGATTTAGCAAAAATAGCCAAGCAATTAGATATACCTTTAATCATAAAAGGGATATCAAGCAATAGAGATTTGGATAATATGAAAATATCTCATATAAATAATGTTTATTTTTCAAATAATAATAAGTATGCATTAAAAGGTATGGAAAAAGTTGCCGATACTGTAAATAAAGTAGATTTTAATTCAAATCACCACTTTAATATACTTGCAGAATCTCCTAGATATGGAGTTGATGTATTTAAATATTTAGTATTGGGAGCAAATGCTGTTTGTGTTACTGAAGAAAGTTTTATCTCTATTATAGGAAAAGGAAGAAAGGGACTTGAATATTTATTATATTCAAATAGAGATAAACTAGAAAAGATGATAAAGCTATTTGGACAAACAGGTGATGTTAATTATATTAAATATTAATTAGTACAAAATTAGGTAGCTATTATGGAAGATAAACAAATAAACTTATCTAAATCATATATATACGGCTTTTTTGCTGCTATGATATGCACTTTGATATATAGTGCTGTAATTATACCTATATACATATTGCTAATATCACCTAATACTCAAAATTTCTTTGTGTATTTATTATATGCACTTGATGTTTGGGTTTGGATATGGATTGGAATTTCTATATTATATGCTTTTATTATAGTATTAATGCAGCCTACAAAAAGTTATACAGGTGTTTCTAGAACAATAGAAAATTTACTTTTTTTTGTTGTTACTTCCGTAATATTGATATTATCTTTAAGTTATGTTCCTGAAGTACAAAAGTTATTATATAAAAGAGATTATACATTCTATAGCAGTATATTGGCTATAGGATTATTCTTCATATCTATACAGTTATCATATAATTTGAAAAAACTTATGATATTTATGTATAAAACTATATTATACAATTTGGGATATAATATAGGAGATGATACTGTAGAAGAAGATAATGAAAATTACTATGAAAACAATGAATATGAAATAGTTAGAATAGATAAATCAGAATATGAAATATTTTCAAGCACTATAAAAAATATAATAGCATTTTCACAGAGATATAAGCATGCTATAGGAATAATAGCTTTCAAAATATCAAATGCAAGCTCTATAAGAGAAGAATATGGAAATGCTGCTTATAGAAAATTAGAAGATGAGCTTATAAAAGCTATAAAGAAAAATGCAAGAATTGGGGAAAATCAATGCCTACTTTATGAAGGTATTATATATTCTGTAATTTTTGCCAATGAAGAAGAGGCTTGGAAAGCTACAAAAAGATATTTTAAAGCATTGAAAAATTATAATTTTGAATACAATGATGAATCTGTAGATATTAATGTATCTATGGCTGTAAGCGGATTTGATTTTTCTCATAATATGTCAAACAAGATGTCTGTATTTGTTGTTAAAGACAATATGATGAAAAAAATCAAAGATGCTTTAAATGAATCAGAAGAAACTGGAAGTCCAGTTATATATTATGAATAAAAGGGATAAGAACCGTGGAAGCTTCATTAATTGTAATATTAGTCTTAATTGTTTTATTAGGTTTTGCCACTCAATATGTTATAAAGAGCGGCTCATACCCTATTAAACTTAAAAAAATTGTTCAGGCTTATAATGAACAAAACTATGATGTAGCCATGCGCGAGATTAATACTTTAGACCCTAAATATAAAAAAGATGCTAATATATTATGGATGACTGCTAATATGTATTATAAACAACAGCAATATATATTGGCTATGGCAGCATTGCAGAATATGATAGATGGGGCTTATTTTACAAAAGAATTAACAGAATTATCTGTAAGAGAATTCTTAGCAAAAATATATGAGCAAACAGGAAACAGTAAAAAAGCTATAGATGAATATGATATGATTACAAAAATAAGGGATCAGGATTATGATTCATTATATAAAGCAGGAGTTGTATGCTATAATTATGGTGAATGGGTACAAGCACAAAAATATTTCTCATTAGCCGTAGCTCAAAATGACAGCAATCCTCAGCTATTATATATGTTGGCTTTTTGTTTTTACAAAATTCGTTCATATCATGCTGCTCAGCAGCAAATAGAAAAAGCTATTGCTTTGGATAATTCAAACCCTGAATACCATTTACTTTTAGGTGAAATATTATCTTCAAGCAGAGACTTCCAAAATGCTATAAAAGAATTAGAAATAGCTTATGAAAGTAATGAAATATCAGATAAAGATGCAATATCTTTGAATCTTGCTAATTCTTATTATGAACTTGGCAACTTCTCTAAAGCTAGAGAATATTACGGACAGGTTTTAACTAAAGAAAATATAGCAAGCGAAAAAGTTGTAGATGAAAGATATAGATATGCTGAAACTTTGGTAAAAAATAAACAGTTTGAGGCTGCTGTTAAACAATGGGAAATAATTAAATCTATAAGAAATATATACTTAGATGTTGATCAAAAATTGAAAACTTATAGTTCTATTATTGCCAATAATGCATTCAGAACTGCATTGGAAATGGATATTATAGAATATCTTGAAAAATACTTCTATAGAATATTAACATTAAACGGATATGTAGTTACAGATCATACTAAAAAATCTGATACATTGGTATTCTTTGTAACTATTAAGAAATTTGGTTCTGAAGGTCAGTCATATAAGAGTACATTTGCATTAGATACTTCAGGATATCCTATGAGACAGGATACTGTTGATCAGTTTATGGAATATGCAAGACAGTACAAGAGTGCCCACTCTTTCTTAATAAGTATAGGTGATTTCGCTCCTAACTTGAAAGTAGATGATACAGTAATGATCATTGAACCTGAAAGATTTGAGGCTATTATTGAAGGTGTTATATCATTCAGCGATTAATGAACTAATAACTCATTTATTATACTCTATTAAAAAAGGTTATGATTTTTGTCATAACCTTTTTTATTATTAATATAAAAATATCATTTGACATAAATAATAAAAAAATATATACTATCATAATTATTAGTATTTAATGATTGGGTAAAAATATGCATCAAGCATCAAGCATCAAGCATCAAGCATCAAGCATCAAGCATCAAGCATCAAGCATCAAGCATCAAGCATCAAGCATCAAGCATCAAGCATCAAGCATCAAGCATCAGCAATAATATATTAATACTTTTCACAAATAATACATTCATAAAAAATTTATCAATAAAAAAATATTATGATAATATAAATACATTTTCATATTGTATTCCAAAACTTTTATTTTTCAAAATGATAAGAAAGCACTCTTTGCTTTATTATAAAATATTATACGGAGTTAAGTTATGAAAAGACTTTACAAACCTATTTTTTTAACGATTTTATTGCTTATATTTGTATTTTCCTGCAATAAAAAAACAACAGACCCTACTTCAAATAACGGAGGAAATGATAATGGTAATATAACCTCAAAATTTGATCCGTCAGAAGTAGAGATATTAATACCTGTTACATATTATTTAAATAGTAGAGTATCTGGAAATCTTACATCATTCAAAAGCGTACAGTCTGAAACCGGAAAAACAGTATATGAAATACCTATAACATTCAATGATGAAAGACTATTAGATGAAATTGACTATATAAGGGTATCATATAAAGGAGTTAATGTAAGAGATACTGCATTAACAGAATACAGAAAAGAAGATTTAGGCGATTATCTAAAAACTTATTTGGTATCATTAACTAATGAAAGCAGCGGAGAAGTAAACGAATTATATTTAGGGCTATATACAGAATTACAGTTCTCAAAATATATGGTAAAACGCTCAGCAATCGATCTTTGTACTTTTCATTATAATGATACATTAGGTTATTATACAAATAGCTATAGTCATAGAAGTCCGTCTTTAAAGAAATATGAACAGTATGATAAAATACAATTAAAAAATGATATTATAACAGCTTTCAATGAATCTGTTATAAGACCTGATTATAGTAGCATTTATTATCCAAGATATGATTATGAATTTATAGGAGATTTTCTTGTAGAAGATAATGTTGCAGATAATGAAATAAACGAATGGATGAGACCTGCTGCAAATTATAAAAGATTAACTTTCAAAGTAAAGCCTAGAGCATTTAAAGGCTACAGATTTACTGACAAAGAAAATCTTAAAGAATATTCTGTTTTAGTATATTTAAAAAAAGATGAATAGGAGTAAAGAATGTTAAAAAAATTAATGATTATAATATTTAGTTTATTATTTATAATATCATGTAATAATAATGTATCAAATCCGAATGACAGCTCTTCAAACGGCAATAACAACAATAACGACGGAAACGAAGATGTTTTTGATGTAAATAATTATACAAATGCTTATGACAGCAAATTCAATGAAACATTTAATCAAATAAGGGATTTTGAAGGATTAAGTTTTAGTTATGGTGCTCCTACTGCTAGTATTAATAAAACAGATAATATTTTAATCATTCCTTATGTAGGTATGAGCCATCCTACTACAATGAAATATTGTTTTATAGAAGCTATAGTAGATGATACAGGCACTCCTAAAATAATAGAAACTTCTGAAGTAAAAACTATAATTTATGGATCGCATCAAAGAGAAGACGGAAGCTATGCCTCTGATACGGGTGAAGCATATATAGATTTTCCTAATTATAAATATAATGATTATGGTAATTATAAACCTACTAGATATCTTATGATAATATCTAGTGAAAATGTTTCTGTTTCAGGCGGAAATTATCCTTCATATGCTAAATTTTAATATATTTTCTTATTAATAATTATTTTATAACGAGCATAAAAAAGCGGACTGCTAAAAATAGCAATCCGCTTAATTTTTATTTTAAGTAATTATTAAATTATAAACCTAATGAAACAATTACAAAGTTTTTAATAGTTGCAGTAGAACCTGCTTCTTTAGAAACTTCATCTATTAAACTTTTAATAGAGATTTTGTTGTCAGTAAATAATTTTTGGTCTATAAGAACGCTTTCAGAATACCAAGAACTCATTTTACCATCAACGATTTTTTCTATCATATTTTCAGGTTTTCCAGCATCTCTAACTTGTTTTTCAAATATTTCTTTTTGCTCTTTAACAGCATTAGGATCTATTCCTTCCCTATTCAAAGCTAAAGGTTTTTCACTAGCAACATGCATAGCTATTTGATCAGCTATTTCCTGACATTTACCTTTAGGCTTAACATCAAATTCTACTATAGCAACAAGTTTATTATTGAAGTGAGCATAAGTACCGAAGAAACCATCAGTTTTCATCACTTTAGCTTCAGCAAGTACAGTTTTTTCACCCCATTTCTGTATGCCTTCATTTATCATGCCTTGAATAGTGTCGCCATTAGAACCTTTAGCATTTAAAACTGTTTCTACTGATACATCATCTAATCCCATAGCAGTATTAGCAATTTCTTTAGCTAAATTGATGAATAATTCATTTTTAGCAACGAAGTCAGTTTCACACTGAAGTTCTATACAAGCAACTTTTGTTTTATCATCATTAACGCAAAAACCTATAGAACCTTCTTTAACAGTACGTTCATTCTTTTTAGCAGCAACAGCCGCACCTTTTTCTTTAAGAAGGCGAATAGCTTTATCCATATCGCCGTCAGTTTCTTGAAGAGCTTTTTTACAGTCCATTATACCTACGCCTGTACGTTCTCTAAGCTCTTTAATAGTATCCATACTAATATTTGCCATTAATTTTCCTTTATATTAAATATTTTATTATTAACAATTTATATTATTACTGATCATCTTCTTGAGAAACACCATATTTTTCAGCAACAGCTTCAGCAGCTTCTGTAGCACTATTATCATAAACTTCTTCAGCAGCTTCATCAGAAGAACTTTCATGTTTAGCTAATGTTTCTTTTCCTGCTTCATTTTGTCCTTCTATAACAGCAGAAGCAACAACACCTGCAAATAAGCTAATAGCTCTTATAGCATCATCGTTACCTGGTATTGGGTGATCAATAACTTCAGGGTTACAGTTAGTATCAACAACTGCTACAACAGGTATTCCTAATTTTCTAGCTTCGCTTACAGCAATAGCTTCCTGCATTGGGTCTATTACGAAAAGCATGTCAGGTAAATTTTCCATATCTTTAATACCTGCAAAGTTTTTCTCTAATCTTTCTTTTTCTTTAAGAAGAAGTATAACCTCTTTTTTAGGAAGTTTATCAAAAGTACCATCAACCTCTTCTTTTTCTATTTTTTTGAGTCTTGCAATACTTTTTTTGATAGTAGCAAAATTTGTAAGCATACCGCCTAACCAGCGATTATTAACATAGTACATATCGCATTTTTCAGCAGCTTCTTTAATGCTCTGAGAAGCTTGTTTTTTAGTACCAACGAAAAGAACATTTCCGCCGTTTCTAGCCATTTCTTTTACTGCTTCATGAGCTTTTTTAACATAAGTTAAAGTTTTCATAAGGTCAATGATATAGATATCATTTCTCTCTTGGAAAATAAAAGGTTTCATTCTAGGATCCCATTTTCTAGTTGGGTGTCCGAAATGTACGCCTGCCTCTAAAAGGTCTTTCATAACTGGTAATGACATAATCATATCCTTTAAAATAAAAATAGAGTACCGATTAAGGCACCCTATCCATAAATTTTATATATAAACATTAGTATTATAAAAATCATAATGCTTTGATTACTAAATTAGTAACAATGTCTTTTATGTATCCTAAAATAGAATAACTAAGAACATTTTGCTATTATGGAAAAGTTTACCAATATAATCGGTTTAATTTATAATACCATAATATAAAAAAAAGTCAATTACAAATATCAATTATTTCTAAAGAATAAAGCGGCACATCCTAAAACACCGGCATCATTTCCTAAAGAAGCAGGTTTTATTTCAAGATTGGCAACCATCATTCTAAGACCATAATTTCTCACGCCTCTATTAATATGCTCTATCATCATATCAAAGTCCTTACAAAGTCCGCCACCTATAAGAACCAAGTCCAAATCAAGCATATTCAAAGCCTGAGCTATAGACATACCCAAATAATAAGAACATTCTGCAATAGTTTCTTTAGCTAGTGCATCGCCTTTTTTGGCAGCATCAAATAAAGCCTTAGCCTTTCCTTTATCTAATTCTTCATAAGTTAAAGTAGTAGGAATAACCCCTTTATGAATTTTCTGCTTAGCCATAGCAATGAAGCCAGTAGCAGAAGCATAACGTTCAATACAGCCGCTTGATCCGCAATTACATTTATCACCATCAGGAACTACAAATACATGTCCGATCTCTCCTGCTCCGCCTAAAGAACCAGTAAATAATTTTCCATTAAGTACAAATCCGCCTCCAACACCTGTTCCAAGTGTAACAAACATTACAGACTGATAATCCTTTTCTTTACCGCTTCCATATTTTGCCTCGCCTAAAGCAGCCATACTTGCATCATTAGCTGTCTTTGTAGGTAAATTAAATTTATCACCTATATCAGAAAATTTTAATCCTTTAAGCCCCGGTATATTTTCAGCTCCTCCCATATGAACTGTTTCTCTATTCATAACTCCCGGACAGTCTATTCCTAAACCTACAGGTTTATAATCATTAGGTATATTGCTTTTTAATTTCTCAACAAATTCTGTAATAACTTTTTTATGTTCTTCTGTTGTATGACTAGGGTTTATATCAAAATTATCTTTATATAAAATATTGCCGTTTTCCTCTATAACAGCACCTTTCATAGATGTTCCGCCAATATCTATAGCTATAACTACTTCTTTCATAATTTAAAACTCCTAGTTATTTATTTTATATATATAATTGTAGTATCAAGAGTATAAATTGTCAAGAATAAAAAATAAATTATAATTATCTTTGAATACGTCCTGAAGCATCGCCATTATAAACTGTCATAACTTCATCAACAGTTACAACATTAAAATCACCTTCAATAGAATGTTTCAAACAACTAGCAGCAGAAGCAAACTCCAATGCCTCTCTATCATCTTTACCATTTAAAAGTGAATATATAAGTCCGGCAGCAAAACTATCTCCACCTCCTACTCTATCCACTATTTTTATTAAATACTCTTTTGAAAAGAAATATTCTTCTCCATTATAAAGCATACAAGACCATAGATTCTCACTTGCTGAAATTGAACCTCTTAAAGCAATTCCAACTTTTTTTACTTTGAATCTGTCTACTATTTCTTTAGCAACATCTTTATAACCTTCATGAGATAATTTACCTTCTATTATATTACTGTCTTTTGCTTTAATGCCGAATACTTTTTCAGCATCTTCTTCATTTGCAATACATATATCAACATAAGGCATTAATTTACTCATAGTTTCATTAGCTTCTTTTGATGTCCATAATTTCTTTCTATAATTTAAATCTAAACTAATAGTAATATTTTTTTCTTTAGCTTTTTTACAAGCCTCTATACAAACTTCAGCAACATTTTTTCCAAGTGCAGGCGTTATACCTGTAAGATGAAACCATTTAGCTCCGTCAAAAATTTTATCCCAATCAAAATCTTCTTTGGTGCATTGTGATATTGAAGAATTAGCTCTATCATATATTACTTTAGAGCCTCTTTGACTTGCACCTTTTTCAAGAAAATATATACCTATTCTATTACCGCCCAAAACTATATTAGATACATCTACACCATAACGTCTTAATTCATTAATACAAGCATGACCTATATCATTATTAGGAAGTTTAGTAACAAATGAAGCGTCAATACCGAAATTAGATAAAGCAAAAGCAACATTAGCCTCGCCTCCTCCGAATCTTACATCTAATGAATTAGCCTGTACAAATCTCAAATTTGAAGGAGGAGAAAGTCTAAGCATTATTTCTCCAAAAGTAACAACTGAAGCCATAGAAAAATCCTCTGTATTTATAAAAATAATAAATCACATAATTAACATAATTAACTTAACATAATAGTACATTATTTTAATAATTATTTCAATAAAATTATATGAATAAAATAAAAAAGAAATAAAATTCCTTTATTTTTATAATTTATATAGTAAAACTTCTTCCAATTTCACCTAAATATTAACAACTATATTCTTTATATAATGATTTGTATTTTTGAATAATCACCAAATTAAATTTTTATTCTTGTTCAATAGTATTAAATATAGAATAAAATTTAAAAAATTATTTACCTCAAACAAGCAGCTATTTAAATCTTGTAGAAAATTAAATATTTTGAAATTCAGATATAGACATACAATTTATATATATATGGTACAAAATTCTAATAATATAAAAAGCCTGAATTCTAATTGAATACAGGCTTTATTTTTTTATACTAAAAATATTTAATCATACAGACATATTATCATTTAGAGTTAACTTTCTATTTTCTTCAACTGACTCTAAAACTATGCAGTTAGCTCCTATCACAGCATTTGCACCTATAGTAGTATTTCCTCCAAATATAGAAGCATTAGCATATATTGTAACATTATCGCATACTGTAGGATGTCTTTTCTTACCTTCTAAAGCTCTTCCATTAGTTAATGATAAAGCACCCAATGTAACACCTTGATATATTTTTACATGATGTCCAATAACAGTAGTTTCACCTATAACAATTCCTGTGCCATGATCTATAAAGAAATAATCTCCTATTTCAGCTCCGGGGTGAATATCTATACCTGTTTTTGAATGAGCAAATTCAGATATAGTTCTAGCTATCAAAGATTCATTTTGTTTATAGAATATATGTGCTATCCTATAATGAAATATAGCTCTGAATCCAGGATATGTGAATATTATTTCATCATAAGACTTTGAAGCTGGATCTGATTGATAAAAAAATTCTAAATCATGTTCTAAACTTATAACAATATCATCAAGCTGTTCTATAAAATCCAATAAACGAGAATCATCAGTAACTATTTTCATATAAAGTTTAGCTATGCTTTTTTTAACTATATCCCTATTAGGGCTTTCTCTAAAAAAATTAGGAAATGTATAATCTCTTATAAGTTTAACTATATCCCTAATATCTTTTTGATTAGGAAGCTCATTAAAAGTTTTCAATTTCATAAAAGTACCCATTAATTCCAAGAATATCTTTCGCCTGTATCAGGCAGTATGCAAAGCATTTTTATTTTATAATCTTTTTTTCTTAAATTTCTATATAAATCTATTGCCGCATAAACATTTGCACCTGAAGATATTCCTACAAGCAAGCCTTCATTAAAACATATATCTCTTGCTGTATTTATGGCATTCTCATCGGATACATCCATTATTTTTGATATAACATTTAAATCTAAAATTTCCGGTACAAAATTAGGTCCTATACCCTGTATTTTATGAGCAGAAGCACGTCCTTTTGTAAGTAAAGGAGATGACTCAGGTTCTACACCTACAACTATAGTATTCTTATTTTTATCAACTACATACTTTCCTATTCCTGTTATAGTACCGCCTGTACCAATACCAGCAAATATATAATCAACATCTGGAATATCACTAAATATTTCAGGAGCAGTTGTAAGAAAATGAGAGTCTACATTAGAACCATTAACAAATTGACCAGGTATAACTGAATCAGGTATTTTTTTATTTAATTGTTCTGCTCTTTTTACAGCAGCATCCATTCCGCCATCTACTAGCTCCAATCTTGCTCCATAATTTCTTATAAGTTTTCTTCTTTCTTCAGACATAGATGAAGGCATAACTATTATAACATTTAATTTTAAATACTTTCCAATAGCTGCCATAGCAATTCCTGTATTTCCTGAAGTAGGTTCTATTATAGTGGCACCTTCTTTTAATTTACCTTCTTTAAATAAATCTAATATTATTTGTTTAACAGCTCTATCTTTTATTGAACCAGCTGGATTATTCTTTTCTACTTTACCATATAACTCTACATTTTCACCTAAATTAAATTTAGATTCTATATTTTTTAATCTCAAAATGGGAGTATTTCCTATCATATCAAGTATGCTATTATATATCATGATACCTCCAAAAAAATATATTGAATATTAATATATATTAATAAATAAATAAAAACAATAGTATATAAAAAACATTTTTAATATCAAATTAATTATTTAATATTTTTAATAATTTCTTTTAAAACTTTCCATAATCTATCAACTGAAGATATACTTAAATATTCTCTAGGAGTATGAACATTATAAATATTAGGCCCCATACTAATAATATCAACATCTTTTAAGGCTTGTTTTAATATTCCGCATTCTAAACCAACATGCACAGAAGATACATCAGCTTCTTTGCCTGTAACTGTTTTATATGCTTTTACTGCTATATCTCTTACTTTTGAATTAGGATCATATTCCCAAGCGGCATATCCATCTTGATCTATAAAAGAAGCATTTGTTAAAGAAGATAAAGCCTTAACCCTTGCAACTATTTCATTTGATGAACTTTCTACACAACTTCTTATAAATATAGTAAATATCAATTTATTATCTTTTTCTTTAAGCACACCATTATTAGCACTTGTCTGAACCAATCCCTCTATATCTTTACTCATATAAAGAACTCCGTCAGGCGATAGCATCATGAAATTTATAACATTATTGCTTAATTCTTTTTTATAACATTCTTTAACATTTTCAGCATTTGAAATAACTATTTCCATATCAGGATCAATGACTCTATATTCAAATTTTATTTTTTTATAAAGTTCTTCTATAATATTTTTAACCTTATTTGTATCTTCAGCAGTAATAACAGCATAGGCACTCTTAGCTATAGCATTATGAACAGAACCGCCCTCTATATAAGAAATATTTATATAATCTTTCACAGAATATAAAACTCTTCCTAGTATCTTTATAGAATTAGCTCTCTGTTTATCAATTTCCATACCAGAATGTCCGCCTTTGAGTCCTTTAATTTCTATTTTTAATGCAGGATTATTATTAACTTCTCTCTCTATATTAAATTCAACTACAGCATTAATACCACCTGCACTGCTTACCCAAAGTACACCTTCAGCCTCAGAATCCAAACTTATAAGTGTTTTACCATTTAAATGCTCATCAGTAACAGAAAATGCGCCTGACATACCGTCTTCTTCATCAGTTGTAATTAGAATTTCCAATGCCGGGTGAGGTATATCTTTAGAATCAAGCAAAGCAAGACCATAAGCAACAGCAATACCATCATCTGCCCCTAAAGTAGTATCATTAGCTCTTAAAACATCTCCTTCAACTATTAACTCTATAGGGTCTTTATCAAAATTATGCTTTGATTCGCTAGTTTTTTCACAAACCATATCCATATGTCCCTGTATAATAACAGGCGCTATATTCTCATAACCTTTTGTAGCTTCTTTCTTGATTATTACATTATTTACTTTATCTTGATATACTTCTAAATTTCTATCTTTAGCAAATTGAACTAAAAAATCACTAATCTGTTTTTCTTGTTTAGATCTTCTAGGTATTTTACTTATTTCAGCAAACCATCTGAAAACTTCTTTAGAATCAAGATTATCAAAATTATTTAAAAACATATAACTTTCCTCCCAAAACTGTTATAATAACTACAATAATAAGATATTATAACTATAATCGTATAATTTCAAAATAAAAAACAAGGGTTTTTACTCCCTTGTTTTATAAAATAATAAAATATAATCAATTTTTAATTTTCATTATTTTCTAAATAAGCATAGAAAAATTTATGTTTACCCAAAACATCATACTGTACATCTTTCAAATTAGGATTAACAAGTACAGGTAAAGTATAGAAATACAAAGGTATAATAGGCATTTCAGACATAAATAAATCTTCTGCTTTATGAAGTATAGGCATTCTTACATTATTATCACCTGTAGAAGAAGCTTGTGCTAGCAAAGCATCATACTGAGGATTATTATAACCTTCAGCATTTTGTGCACTATGACTTAAGAACATGCCTAAAAATGTCATAGGGTCATCATAATCTCCAACCCAAGCATTTCTAGCAATTACATAAGATTTATCCAAGCGAGTTTGTTGGAATACTGCCCATTCTTCACTTGATATTGTGCTGTCTATTCCTAAATTATTTTTCCACATCTGCTGTATAGCTTCAAATATAGAAGTATGTTCTCCTGGGTTAGTTTTAAAATCTAATACAGGGAAACCTTTGCCATCAGGGTATCCTGCTTCTGCTAATAATTTTTTAGCTTCTTCTATATTTTTTGTATAATCTTCTGGTTTTACGCTATAATAATCACCGCCATTAGTTCTGAAACTTCCGCTTACATCTGATATCAATGCTGGTACAACCGCAGCAGCTGGAATCTGTCCGCCTCTTGTAACCTGTTCTACTATATAATTTCTATCTATAGCCAAAGATAATGCTTTACGAACTCTTACATCTTTTAAAGTCTCATTAGTATTATTTAAACTATAATAATAAAGAGCTAAATAAGGTTTTATTTGTAAATATCCTTCCTCTTTTAAAACATTCATATCTTGAGTAGGAACCCTGTCAGAGAAATATATAGAACCTTCTTTAATACCTGCTACTACAGATGTTCCATTATCCATTAAAACAAATATCAATTTTTTAGGAACTATAGCTGAAACATTCCAATAATTAGTATTAACTTCCATTACTATTTGATTATCAATAGATCTTTCAGTCATTTTAAAAGGACCATTTCCTATATAAGTTTCAGGGCTCATAGTCCAACTATCAGGATTAGCTTCTATAATATCCTGTCTTAAAGGGAAATAAACAGGATAAGCCATTAGCTGATCAAAATATGGTATAGGTGCTTCTAATGTTACTTCTAATGTATTATCATCTAAAGCCTTAACTCCTAATGAATCCACAGGCATTTCACCTGCTGTAATTTTTTTGGCATTTTTTAAAGGTTCCATTTGATAGCTATAATTAGCAGCAGTTTTAGGATCAGTTGCCCTTCTCCAACTATAAACAAAATCATTTGCTGTTACAGGTTTTCCGTCTGACCATTTAGCATTGCTTCTTATATGAAATACATATTTAGTTCCATTATCACTAATATCCCAGCTTTCAGCAACTCCTCCAACTATTTTACCTTCCTTATCTTTTGTAGCAAGTCCTTCAAAAGCATGAATTATATACATACTTCCATCTATAGCCGAATTCAAAGTTGGGTCTATAGTTTGAGGCTCAGGACCAACATTAAGTCTTAATACTCCCTCCTCATATTTAGAGCTTCCTCCGCCACAAGAAATGAAAAATACAAATATAACCAAACAAAAAATTGCAGATTTTAACAGTTTAATCATAAATAAAACTCCAAAAAATAGTTAATATATTCTATCACAGCATAAAATTTCAGTCAACAATACATTAATTGAAAATTATTATAAATAAATATTCCTAATTTACATATATAATCAAATACTATTTTTTTAATATACTATTTGCTATTTTTATATAATAAGGTATATTAATATAGTTTTTAAAAAAATATTTTATTTGTTTTCAATTTAATTATAGAGAGGTTGTATTTATGTTGGGTAATAATAAAAGTGGTATTGGAAATAATAGTTTAATATTTAAATTTTTAATACCATATATGGCGGCATTATTTATAATTTGTGTAGCAATATATATTTTGTATTTTCCTCAGTATAAAACTAGATTTTTAAATTCAAATAAATATAATGCATATAATATTTCATCAGAAATAGAAAATAATATTTCTTCTTTATACGGAAAGATAAATATATTTTATTCTTATGTAGAAAAAGAAGTAAATAGAGATAACTTATTAAATGTGTTCAGAAATATTATAAAAAATGAAACTGATTTAATAAATATATTTTATGCTGATACAATACCATATAAAGACGGAGGAACGGTATTAAATACAATTGGAGAGCTGCCAAACGACTATGATCAAACATCAAGAGAATGGTATAAAAATGCTATAGCTTCAAGAGAAATAGTAGTATCAGAACCTTATGTAGATGTTGTCACTAAATCTATTGTAGTAACTTTTTCAAAAACCATATATGTTAATGGTCAAATTAATGGTGTAGTAGGAATAGATGTTGATTTTTCCAAAATTATATCTTCTGCATTAGAAGAGGCAAAAAAATATAACTATAATTTGAATATTATAAATAAAGATGGATTATATATATATAATCAAAACGAAAATTATATATTAAAAGAAAATATATTCAATAATAAAGAAATATCTCAATACAGAAATGATATTATAAATAATAATAATTATGGATGGATAGATAAAAAAATATCATATATATCATCAAAAATAAAAAACAGTAATTGGAATATAATTGTTAGTTTAGATAATAAAGAATTAAATTCATCATTATTAAAATTACTTATATTGATAATATCCGTATTTATAATATTATCAGCAATAGAGGCTACATTAGTTATAGTGATAGCAAAACCTATATCAAATACATTAGATAATACTATTTCTATAATAAAATCTATGTCAAAAGGTAATTTCAATACTCATTTTGATGAAAAAGAATTAAATAAAAAAGATCAAACTGGTGATGTAATAAGAGCTCTTAACGATATGCAAAATAAACTTGGTGATATTATTTACAGCATGAAAGATAATATAAACGGAATTAATAACTCTGTTAATATTATTACAAATGGAAATATAGATTTATCTGACAGATCTACATCTCAAGCAAGTTCTTTAGAAGAATTAACAAGATCTGTAGAATTTGTATTTTCATCATTGAAAGAGACTGCTGAAAATGCTGGAAATGCAAAAAATATGAGTGAAAAAGTATCAAATGCTACAAGAAACGGAGTAAACGCTATAAATGCCACATCGGAAAATATGGCTTTAATATCTGAGGCTAGTAAAAAGATTTCTGACATTACAAAAATAATAGAATCAATAGCATTCCAAACTAATATATTAGCTTTGAATGCATCTGTTGAAGCTGCAAGAGCTGGAGATCAAGGAAAAGGTTTTGCTGTTGTTGCAAGCGAAGTTAGAAACCTTGCAATTAATGTTGGAAATGCTGCTAAAGATATCACGGCAATAGCTAATGAAACTATTGAAAAAATACAAAATGGAAGTGCATCTGTTCAAGCTTCATCATATATACTTAATCAGATAGAGGCTTCCGTTAATGATGTACTTACATTATTAACAGAAATATCAAGTGCCATTATAGAAGAAGAAAATAGTCTTTCACAAATTAATTCTGCTGTTATAGAAATTAACAGAATAACTCAAGATACTTCTAAAATAGCAAATGATGGAGCAAATGCTAGTAAAGATGTACTGGATAAATCTAATAATATAGTTGATCAAGTCTCTTATTTCCATTTCAATTAATAAAAAATCTTATTTGTCTATTATATGTTTTTACTCTAATAAATACATATGATAGATAAATCATAAATAATATCAATAATTATTTTTTGTAAATAATTATTGATATTAAAAAAAATATTATTATACTAATATATAAACATCAAAAAAATAATAAAGGATTAATATTATGAAAAAATTTTTATTAATGTTATTAATGAGTGCATCTGCATTTGCTGCTAGCGGTTTTGAGTCAGCATTAAATATTCCACTGCTTATTTCTGTTGGCATACCTATTGGAAATAGTGGTGAAAGACGTAATGTGGATGTGGTTTTAAATAGCGGAATTACTGCCCAGCTTGGATACGGTCTATATTTAGATAATGGTATTGGTGTAAGTATATTAGGTGAAATAGGATATGCTTTTAATCAATTTGCAAACTATTATCCTGACAGACAATATAAAGAATCAGTTATTAACTCATTTCATAGTTTGCAATTAGGTTTGCTTCCTAAATTCAATATTAAAAATATTTCTATAGGATTAGGAGGAGGATTAAAAATTCCTTTTTCAGGAACTATAAAGACATACAATGAATATTCATCTTCAGAACGTAGTACTTATTATACAGATATGAATTTCCAATATATAAGAGATACTTATAATCAAATGTTTGTTATACCTTATATAAAACTAACATTTGATTTCTATACTCCAGAATTTGATGAGGATTCAGGTACTTTATCAGACAGTTCAGATGCTGGAATAGGATTATATTTAGGATATGATTTCGGACCTAAAGGTAAAAATAATGTAGGAAGCGACAGTTTTACTATTGGTGCTCAATTCAGCTTCAGAATAAAACCTGTTGATTAATATTAATTAAAATAGATAAAAATAATAAGCATTGATTAGATATATAAATTTAATCAATGCTTTTTTTATTTCAAAATTTTAACTTTTAGTTTTTGATAATAAAGTAATATCAGATATTCTCATATTCTTATCAACAGCCTTACACATATCCCATATTGTAAGAGCGGCAACACTAACAGCAGTTAAGGCTTCCATCTCTATACCTGTTTTATAACTGCATCGGCAATAAGATTTTATAACTATTCCATCTTCTTCTAAAGTAAAATCTAAAGATACTTTTTCTATATTGATATTATGACATAAAGGTATAAGTTCAGAAGTATGTTTCGCTCCCATAATACCTGCAATCCTAGCAACAGATATAACATCGCCTTTCTTTATATTGTTTTCTTCTATTAATTTTAGTGTTTCTTTTGATAAATATATTTTTCCTGTAGCTTCTGCTGTTCTTTTTACAATATTTTTATCTCCAACATCAACCATATTAGCATTACCGCTTTCATCTATATGTGTTAATTTATCACTCATTTTTATAACCTCAATTTTTATTTAATTAACCGCCTATCATACTTAATGATTCAGCATCGCTATAAGCACCATTTTCAGGCTTTCCTTCAATACATTTTATTATAGAGCCTCTTATATCATCAAAATCAACTTTAAACTTTATATTGCTATGCAAACAACTGAGTAAATATCCGTCAGATAATAATCTTATCCTATTGCAGTATTTACATCTTGCAGGTCTGTCATAATCTATAGAATCAAGTTTTTGACTGTTAAGATTATAATACTGAATAGTTTGAAGTTTAGCATTTATACTCTCAGCATATTTTTTTAACAATGGCAATTCTTCTTTACTCTTTTCATCATAAACAACAACATTAATCTTTAATTGAAAGCCTAATTCAGAAGCTTTTTTTATTCCCTTCATAGCATCGTATAAATTTCCGCCTCTGGTAATATACTTATATCTTTCACTGTCTAAAGTATCAAGAGATATATTTATTGAATCAAGCCCTGCATTTTTTAATTTCTCAGCAATACCATCAAGCAAAACCGCATTAGTAGTCATAGCTATTATATCTACTTTATCTATAGTTCTAATCATAGCTACAAGCTCATCAATATTTTTTCTTACTAAAGGCTCGCCTCCTGTTATTCTAACCTTTTTTACTCCTAATTCAGAAGCCTCTTTAACTACATTATATATTTGTTCATAAGTTAAAATTTGACTATGTGTTTTTTTCATAATACCTTCTTCAGGCATACAATATACACATCTTAAATTGCATCTGTCAGTAACAGAAACTCGTATATAATTTATTTCTCTATTAAAGGAATCTAACATCAACTATACTTCCATTGACAATATCAGAAATTCCAATATCTATTTTTAATATACCATTAGCTTCAGAAAATGATGATATCATAGAAGAATTATTATACTTTATAAGTTTGACTAATAATTTTGTATCATCAAAAAATAAATGAACAGGTATATATTCAAGTCTTTCTGTGTCTTTTCTTTTAAAGTCTTCACTAATTACAGCCTTTATATAATTAGTATCATAATTTATACCTAAACAATTTAATATATAAGGCTTAACCATTATTTCAAAAGTCATAAAAGAAGAAACAGTATTACCGGGTAATGCAAACACAGCTTTTTTACCTAATTTACCAAAGAACAAAGGCTTTCCGGGCTTCATAGCAACACCATGAAATATTTGATTAACTCCAAGCTCTAATAACTCTTTATGAACATAATCAAAATCTCCCATAGATACTCCGCCACTTATAAGAACAATATCATTTTCTTCTAATGCTTTAGATAATATTTCTTTTATCTCTTTTTCATCATCATTTACTTTTCCATAAAATTTGCTGTTACAAGATAAAGCTGAAGTTCTAGCAACAAGCATAGGAGCATTAGCATCATATATCTGTCCTTCTTTTAAACTTTCTCCTATATTTGCTATTTCATTACCTGTAGATATTACAGCAGTATTTATTTTCTTCTTTACTTCTACATTATTATAACCAAATCCTGCGAGTATAGCAACATCTTTAGGTAAAAGCATTTTTTTATCTAATATTTTATCCCCGGATTTTTTATTATTGCCTTTTTTTATTACATTATTAGTTATTTCTTTTTTAGTGAAATTAATAATTGTTTTACCATTTTCTTTTTTTTCTTTTTTTTCTTCTACCCACTCTACTCTCTGAACTGCATCGCAATTTTCAGGAATCATAGCACCTGTCATTATTTTTATACATTCTCCGCTTTTGACTTCAATTTTATCACAAAGTCCTGCATATATAATTTTATCTTCAATTAAAACATAACTATTTTTATTTTCATCTTCTTTTTTATAAGCATATCCGTCCATAGAAGATTTACTAAAAGGAGGATCATCATTCAAAGCATAAACATCATCAACCAAAACTCTGTTATAAGAATCAAGTACTGATATTTTTTCATTACCATAATCTTCAGAATTTTTTAATACCAATTCCAAAGCTTCATTCGGATGTAAAAAAGTTCTAGCCATATAAACTCCTATTATTGCTAATAAAATTACTTATTATAAATAAAAATTGTCCGCTATAATTTTCTAGCAACTAAAGTTACTAGAAGCTCACAATTTTCATACTAAAGTATCTAGTAAATAAATTAATATATACCTAAACAAATATACTTTGTAAAAAATAAAGTTGTATTCTTATTTTTACATCTGGGGCTTTACCCCAAACCCCAGTTCTTTTATTGGTATAAAAGAACCAAAAAAACTGCATTTTATAAAGCCATATTTAGGTGTATAAAATTCTAATAACTAAGATATAAATTATTAAATACTTCCATTTTTTAAAGTTTATACTTTCCGAATAATATTGTAATTTATAATAAATTAATTTTTATCTTTCTTCTATTTTCTGCTTTTGCCCTTACAAGTATAAGTTCCGCTGCTATACTTATTGCTATTTCTTCTGTACTCTCTGCACCTATTGCTATTCCTATTGGGGCATGAACTCTTGTTATCATTTCATCAGTATAATTTTCTTCACTTTTTAATCTGTCATGCAATGTCTTTATTTTGTTTTTACTTCCTATCATTCCAATATATAATGCATTAGTTTTCAAAGCATTTTTTTCAACTATATAATCATGAGAATGCCCTCTTGTAACTATTACTATATAATCTTTATCAGTAATACTTATTTTATCAAAAACATTTTCATAATTTTCCACTATTATTTTACTAGCATTAGGAAATCTGTCTTTATTTGCAAACTCTTCTCTATCATCTATAACAATGCAATTAAAACCTATTTTATACAAAACTTCAACCAAATCATAAGATACATGTCCGCCGCCGAATATATAAACATTGCTTTCTTTATCCTCAATTTCTTTTTTCAAATTACTTATCATATCTTTATTATCATTTAAATATACAAATGATATCTCAGCACTTCCTCCGCATACCATACCGATTCCGCCTGCTTCCTGAGGAGTTAAATTATATTTTTTAATAGAACTTTCTTTATTATCTAAAAGCACATAAGCATCTTTTAAAGCTTCAAATTCTAATAATCCGCCTCCTATAGTACCAATATTTTTTTGTTTATCATCTTCTTTATAAACTATCATAAAGGCATCTAATGTTCTTGGAGCAGAGCCTGATATTTTAAGTATTTTTATTAGTTCTGCTTCTATATTATTATTTATAAGTTCCAAAGCTTTATCTAATATTTGCTTATTATTCATTTTACTTTCCCATTAAAAAATAATTTCAAATAATATTATAATAAATTTTTTTAATTTTTAAATAAAATTCTAAAAAAATTTATATTTATATTGAATATTTTATTTTTTGTATAAACTTCTAAATAATAATAGTTTGTTAATTATAAAATTAGAATTGCATTATGGAAAAGAAATATTTCAAATTAATCTCATTAAACATATCAAAAGATACAGGCACAGTAAAAACTCCTGTAGAAAGTATCACTTTAGTAGAAGATAAAGGCGTTCTTAATGATGCCCATTTCGATAAATTAAAAGACAGACAAGTTTCTTTACTTGCTATTGAAGATATAGAATATACTAATGATAAAATGAAAGCCAATCTAAAACCGGGTGATTTTGCTGAAAATATCACAACCAAAGATGTTGAGCTTTATAAACTGCCTATAGGAACAAAAATGTATATAGGAAATACTATAGTAGAAGTTTCTAAAATAGGAAAAGCATGCCATCATGGATGCGATATAAAGCAATTAGTAGGAGACTGCATTATGCCTAAGAAAGGTATATTTGTAAGAGTTATTAAAGGCGGGGAAATAAAACTTGAAGATACTTGTTATTACTGTATCTGACAGAGCTTTTAAAGGCATTTATGAAGATAAATCAGGTGCTGTTATAGTAAAAACTCTTGAAGATAACTTAAAAGAAAAAATTACAAATATTGAAAAAGTCATAGTTCCAGACGAATATGATACTATATTAAACACTTTAAATGAAAATAAAAATAACTTTGATATTATAATAACCACAGGAGGAACAGGCTTATCTCAAAGAGATGTAACTCCTGAAGCTACAGAGGCATTTTGTAAAAAAGAAGTTAGAGGAATATCAGATTATATAAGACAAGAGTCAATAAAAGACACAATATTTGCCACTCTTTCAAGAGGATATGCTGGAATTAATGATAATGTATTTGTAGTAAACTTTCCGGGAAGTAAAAAAGGTGCTGAATATTGTACTAATTTAATTATTCCTTTACTAGAACATATTATTAGTATGATGAAAGGTGAAGGACATTAAAATATTAGCATATACAAAAAATAAAAACAAAATAAATTAAAAGGTGTTACTATGAAAAAAATCATATTTATAACTCTATTAATATCTTATTTATTTATATCATGCGGTTCTTCAAATACTGCAGATAATACATCAAAAACTAATACAGAAAATAAAGAGATATTAGTATTAGCTGCTGCAAGCTTAACAGATGTACTTACTGAATTAGCTAATAACTATAAAACAGAAACAGGAACAACTGTTACATTCTCTTTTGCTTCATCCGGAGCATTACAAACACAAATAGAAGCTGGATCACCTGCTGATATTTTCTTTTCTGCTGCTCAAAAACAAATGGATGCATTACAGGAAAAAGATTTAATTGATACCGATACAAGAAAAGATTTGCTTGAAAATAAAGTTGTGTTAATATCTCCAACAAATTCAAATTTAAATATAAAATCATTCACAGATATGACAAATGCCAATGTTACTAAAATAGGATTAGGAGAGCCAAAAAGCGTACCTGTAGGACAGTATTCTGAAGAAATATTAAGTAATTTATCTATATTAGATACAGTTAAACAAAAAGCTGTTTATGGTTCTGATGTTAGAAATGTACTTTCTTGGGTTCGCACTGGAGAAGTTGACTGCGGTATAGTTTATGCTACAGATGCTCAAATAGCAAATGACATTAATATAATAGCGGAAGCTCCTGAAGGTACTCATAAAAAAGTTATTTATCCTATAGCTATAGTAAAATCTTCAGCAAATAAAGAAGAAGCTAAAAAGTTTATAGATTATATATCTAATGATAAAGCTGCTGAAGCATTTAAAAATTATGGATTTACTGTAATAAAATAAGATTATGGAATATTCTCCATTAATTTTATCTATAAAAACGGCATTATATTCTACAATAATAACTTTTTTTGTAGGAATATATGCCGCTATTATAGTGGTAAAAATCAAAAAATTTTCATCTCTATTTGATATAATATTCACGCTTCCTCTTGTACTTCCTCCTACAGTAGTTGGATTTTTTCTTTTATTATTTTTTGGAAGAAACTCTTTTATAGGAGGCATAGTTGATAAATTAGGATTTCCTTTCGTATTTACATTAAGAGGTGCAGTATTAGCTTCATTTATAGTATCATTTCCATTGATGTATAGAACTTCAAAAGGAGCATTCGAGCAAATAGATAAAAATATAATCAATGCAGCAAGAACATTAGGAAAATCAGAAAATTGGATATTTTGGAGAGTAATACTTCCAAACACTTGGCATTCTATACTAGGAGGAACTATACTATCATTTACTAGAGCTTTGGGAGAGTTTGGTGCAACTATAATGATAGCAGGAAACATACCAAATAAAACTCAAACAATGTCATTAGCCGTATATACAGCTGTTCAAGCTGGGGATAGAGAATTAGCTTTTAAATGGGTTATGGTAATTGTATTAATATCATTTGTAAGTATAATGATGATGAATGTTATACTTCCTCTTTCTGATACTATAAAAAAGAGATTATAAAATATATGAGGTTTAATATTGGGTTTAATAGTTGATATAAAAAAGAAGCTGTCTAATTTTGATTTAGATTTGCAGTTTGAAGTGAAAAGCGGAGTATTTTCTATTTTGGGAGCTTCAGGCAGCGGTAAAAGTATGGCTTTAAAATGCATTGCTGGAATAGAAAAACCAGACAGCGGATATATAGAATGCAATGGGAACGTTTTTTATGATTCTAAGAAACATATTAATATAAAGCCTCAAAAAAGAAATGTAGGTTTTTTATTTCAAAATTATGCCTTATTTCCAAATATGACTGTTGAAGAAAATATTAAATGCGGTATAAGAGATAAAAAAAATAATATTGATATTGAATATATCATGAAAAAATTTTTTATACATCATATAAAAAATAAAAGACCAAGAGAAATATCAGGAGGAGAACAGCAAAGAACAGCATTAGCAAGAATATTTGTATCATCTCCAAATATATTAATGCTTGATGAACCTTTGAGTGCTTTGGACTATCATATAAAATGGGAACTAGAAAAATTTATACTATCAACTATAAAAGAATTTAATGGCACTACTCTATTCGTATCACATAACAGAGATGAAGTATATAGATTATCAGATAATATAGGAATAATTAATAAAGGTAAATTCGATATAATAGATTCTAAATATAATCTTTTTGAAAATCCTAAAACATATTTCTCAGCACTTCTTACAGGATATAAAAATTTTTCAAAAATAAAAATATTAGAAAATACAAAAATAGAATGCATTGATTGGAATATTATTTTAGAAATAAAAAATAATAATTTAGAAAATATAGAAAATGCAAACTATATTGGAATGCGTCCTTATTCTTTTTTTGATTATGATGATAATAAACAAAATAATATATATATAAAATCAAAAATAACAAATATCACAGAAGATATGTTTTCTTATATTATTACTTTAGTTCCTAATAACAGTGAAAATCAAATAACTTGGAGATTAGATAAAAATAAATATAAAAATGATTATGAACTTGGAAAAGAAATAAATTTATCATTTAATACTGATGATATAATATTTTTAAAATAAATAAAAGCGGCAAGATTAGTAAAAATCCAACCGCTTTTATTTAAATACATCATTAATTATCAAAAATTAGTCATCGAATTTTTGTCTCATAATCTGTCCGTTTCCTGTTACCATAAGCTCCATCATATTATTTAATTTTAACTTATAGTTGCCCCACTCTTTTTCTGCATCTATAACAGCAGCTTGAGGATATGCATTTTTTACTGCCTGTATAACAGCAGCAGGGAAAGCAGCATCTGGTATAGGAGCATATTCACTGTCTATATTTTCCCAATCACCATTAGCTAAAAAGTCTATAGATACTCCATTTGATAATTGAACATCGAATTTTCTTCCGTCTCTTTCAACTTTCCAAATTTGAGTACCAGGGAAAACTCTCTGTATAAATGAAGTTGCTTGCTGAGGCAATGCTGAAGGCGGAACTACCATGTCGGCAAAAAGGCTTGAAGCTGATAAAATAAATAATGATGCTAAAAAGATAGATAATTTTTTCATGATTCACTCTCCTTAAATATCGATATATGTAAATTATCTTTACAATTATAAGTATAGCACTTTTACAATATTTGTCAAGTTTATTTACAATATTTTTACTTATTTTTTACATTATTTTTTATTTTTTTAATTAATTCTTTTAAATCTTTGGGTAAAGGAGCTTTTACTTTGATTATTTCATCAGTAATTGGATGATTAAATTTTAAACTATAGGCATGTAATGCCTGTCTATTGAAAAAATTTTCTGGAATAATACCTTTTTCTATAAAATCATCGAAAACTTTAGGGCCGTATTTACCGTATATTTTATCACCTACCATAAAAAAGCCTTTGGAATATAAATGCACCCTTATCTGATGCATTCTTCCAGTATAGAGCCTAGCCATAACAACAGCATAATCTCCTATTCTTTTTATAGTTTTAAAAGAAGTTTTTGAATATTTTGAACCTTCTATATTTTCTTTATGGAGTGTTTGAAATCTTCTGTAATATTCATGTCCGCTTTCAAGCATATAGCCTTCAACAGTGAATTTATCCTCTATATCTTTGGCATTTTCTATTATGGCGATATATGTCTTTTTTATTGAATTTCTTTTATACTGCTTCCCATTTACTTTTCTTCCTGCAAGCATAGCACAAAAATTCGATGCTGATTTACTGCTTCTTGATAGAACTACGCATCCGCTGGTTTCTCTGTCTATCCTATTTAGCATATTTATATTGCTATTAAGCATATTTTTAACAATAGTATGAAGTGTGTTATGATAATATTTTCCAGATGGTATAACAGGTAAATTAGCAGGTTTATTCGCTACAATTAAATCACCGTCATCATACACTATAGAAACATTTTTATCTACTTCAGGCTCTTTCATTCCTATGATATGATAGGCTATCTCATCGCCTTTTTTTACTACTCTTGTATATTTTACTTTACTATTATTAAGAAGAACTAAACCCTGACCTATTAAATCCTGCCATTTATTTCTTGAATAATAAGAAAATCTATCTCCCATATATTTATCTAATCTGGTATTTTCTTCAACATCTTCTTCTATACGGCATTTTCTTATTACAGATTTTTTATATAATTCTTCTATATTTTCATTTAATTTATTTTTTTCTTTCTCATGAATATGATTATACTAATAGTAGAAAAAATTGTCAAAATATTTATTATTATTGCTAATAAAAATTAAATATTAATTAATTATTATTTTCTGTTCTTCTCGCCCCACACACATATAGCATCCAATATTGGTATTAATGATTTACCTCTTTTAGATAAGCTATACTCTACTTTTGGAGGTATTTGAGGATATTCTTTCCTAGCAACTAAATCATCTTTTTCTAATTCTTTCAAAGTTAAACTCAATGTTTTATGAGATATATTAGATATTATTCTTTTTAATTCATTATATCTCACTACATTTAATTCTGACAATATATATAATATTATCATTTTATATTTACCTGATATTAATGACATAGTATAAGCAAAACCTGTATCTTCCATATATTTTTCTTTCAATTTGCTATTATCTTTTTTCATATATTATCCTTTATGGTTATTTTACACTTTACTTTTAGTTAGTATATAACATTTTTGTTAGTACTTGATAATTATAATATATAATAATAAAATAGCAATATAAATAACAATTTAGTATATAGGAGTAAAAAATGAAAAAAATATTAATTTTAAATGGAAGCCCTAGATTAAATGGTAATACTTCTGCATTGATAGAAGAATTTACTAAAGGAGCCAAACTAAATGGAAATGATATAATAAAATTCGATTTGGACAGAATGAATATACATTGCTGTAAAGGCTGTTTAAAAGGAGGTAAAAATCCTGATAGTCCTTGTTCTCAAAAAGATGATATGGATAAAATATACCCGCATTATAAAGAAGCTGATATATTAGTACTAGCTTCACCTATGTATTATTGGTCTTTCTCAGCTCAATTAAAAATATTTATAGACAGAATATTCGCTGTTACTGAAATAGACCCTAATTATAAAACACCATATAAAGAATGTTTTATGCTTATGGCAGCAGAAGGAAATGATGATAACAATTCTAAACCAGTTATAGAATATTATCAATCTTTATTAAATTACTTGGGCTGGAAAGATTTAGGTTATTTAATTGCAGGAGGAGTATTTAATATAGGAGATATAAAAGGAAAAGATGAATTTTTAAATAAAGCATTTGAAATGGGAAAAGCTATAATTTAAATCATTTACATTAATTCATTTTAATATATAATTTATAGTCAATAAATTTAAAAAATAAGGATTTTTAATACATGATTAATTTTGAACCTATTTCATTAGAAAAACAGGAACTTTATCATAAATATTTTTCTATGACTCCGGAGCAATCTGCTGATTATACATTTATGAATTTGCTTGGATTAAAAGATATATATATGCTTGAATGGGCATTTACTGAAAAGCTAGTTTGGATAAGACAAAAATCACCATACACTATATATTGGGCTCCAGTCGGCGATTGGTTTAATACTAACTTCTGCACTGATTTTAGCCCTTGTGAAATTTCAGGTGAAACTATAATAAGAATACCTAAAGAACTCGCTTTATTTTGGGAGAAAACAACTAAAATAAAAGTAAAAGAAACTAGAGATGAATGGGAATACTTATACGATTTTAATGAATTAGTAACATTACCCGGTAAAAAATTTCATAATAAGAAAAATTTATATAATCAATTTCTTAAAAACGAATTTAAATATGTTCCAATAAATGATAAAACTGTAATAAATGATATACTTGATTTCGAGGCTAAATGGGAAGAGGAAGAGAAAAAAAACAATGCTGCTTTAAATGAAAATAATGCAGAAGAATGTGAAACTTTTGACAGTACTAAACTATTAACCCATGAAGTAAGAGCCGAAGCAGATACTATAATGATAAAAACTTTGCTTGGTAATTGGGATATAATAAATAATATAATAGGTGGAGCTATTTATATAGACAATAAAATAGTAGCATACACAATAGCTGATTTAAGTATGAGAGATACTATTGTAGTTCACTCTGAAAGAGGAGATAGGAATTACAAAGGAACATATCAAGCTATAAACAGAATGTTTTTAGAGAATTTAAAAAATTATGTAAGTGATTATGAAAGATTTAAATTCGTTAATAGAGAGCAGGACGTTGGAGATTTAGGACTTAGAAAAGCAAAAATGTCATATAATCCTGTAGGATATATAGAGAAATATAAAGGTTTCTGTACAGATTTCTAATAAAATAAAAAATCTGCTCATTTTATTAGAAAAATAATATAATGAGCAGATATAAAATATTAAAATTGTATTTTTTCACTTTTATAAATATAGTCTATACCTTTACCATGATAATTCCTACATAAAAACAAATAAAAATTATCTAAATATATAACCTCTCCGTTTATTTTTTTCTGTATGATTGGAAGTTTGTAATATATTCAACATTATCAAAATATTTAGAAATAAAATTTGTATCAGATGATGTAGTTATATGATACAAATCATTTCCTAAAAAATCTTTATCATTATACCAAAAATCAAATACAGTAGGATGATATGTACCCCAATTTAAACATACAGATTCTTTTTCAGGATGTATATAAAAATTAATCATTGAAGGTATTTGATAATTTAAACCAAAAATTCTTATATCTTTATTCATATAAGAATCATAATAGTCTTTTAAATCATATCTTATAGCATTGTATTTATAATATCTATCAGTAGGATCACCTTTTATTGGTATGATTGCAAAAAAATACTGACATATTATTATTAATACAGCTATATTACAAAATAATATATTAGCTAAAAATAAATTCCTAATATATTTTTTATTCCAATTTTTAGATATATAATATGATACTAAAAATATACCTCCTCCATATATAAATAAAGCCCAATTTGCTTCTAATTTATTTTTGAAAGATTTCTGCAGTATATAAATGAATGGCAATAGTGATATGAGAGCAAAATAGAAATTATTTTCTATTTCTTTTTTCTTAAAAAAATCTATATACACTTTTACTATTAAATAACAAAATAATATAAAAAATAATGGACTATATAATCCTATTTGTGCTCCCCAAAAATCTAAAGTTCTATTAATACTTCCTGGTTTTTGAAGCTGTCTGTCTAATGCATATTTTATAAATGTAAAATCAGTTTGAAAATTATATATAATAAAAGGACTGTAAACTATAGCAGCAACGATAAATGATAAATAAAATTCTTTAGATGAAAATATAGATTTTCTATTTTTTGAAATTAGTGTAAAAAAAGATATAGAAGCACCTACAAATATAGCACCCTCTTTAGAAAGTAAGCTAAAACCAAATAAAAAACCAGCCAAATAAAAATAATTTTTGTTAGAATAAATTGCTTTATAATAAGCCATTATAGCTAATAATAAAAAATAAAACATAGGGGTATCTATGGTTACAATCAAAGAAAGTCCAGCAAAGAATGGTATAGTATTAAAAAGTATAACAGAAATAATAGCAGTATTTTCATCTTTTTCTTTTCTCAAAAATAAATATAATAAAACAGAAACTAATATGCTTATAATAATACTGCCAAATCTTACACCAAATCCAGTATTTCCAAATATAATCATACTTGACTTCATAAAAAAAGCTATACCAGCACCATGGTCAAAAAAGCCAAATGGTAAATGTTTTGTCCATAATGCATAATATGCTTCATCATCTATTAAAGTAGTGAAAATTAATAATATAGTTCTTAGTATATATGATAATATTATCAAAATAAATGAAATTAAAAAAATTTTATTACTTATTATTGTATTTGTAAATCTTTTAATATTATTTTTCATAATTTGTCTCCCTATTACTTTTTATAATAAACTCAGGTCTATTTTTTATTTGTTCATATATTTTTGATAAATATTCAGAAATTACAGATAAACTTAAAAGTTGAACTCCTCCCATAAAAATAACAGTTATCATTATAGAAGCCCAGCCTTTTATAATATCTGCATTAAAAAAGAAATATTTTATAAATACATATAGAGATAATATAACACCACAAAGTATAGATAAAATGCCTAAAATTAAAGATATTCTCAAAGGTTTTGTTGAAAATGATATTATACCTGTTAAAGCTAGATTAAACATTTTTTTATAA
Organism: Brachyspira intermedia PWS/A; assembly: GCF_000223215.1. Taxonomy (NCBI): domain Bacteria; kingdom Pseudomonadati; phylum Spirochaetota; class Spirochaetia; order Brachyspirales; family Brachyspiraceae; genus Brachyspira; species Brachyspira intermedia. The sequence continues at coordinate 1,547,520 of NC_017243.1, read as the reverse complement.
GTATATTTAGTTTTACCTGCTTCTCTAGGTTTTCTATTATATAAAAATGGCTGTTGTTTAAATCCCATCCAGCTAATTAATCCTCTGATATATTTTGGATTTTCTTTAAACTGTTTATAGGCATCAATTATATTTTTATCTATTAGTCTAAAATCTCCTGTATCTATAGGAAATTTAATATCCGATAATAAATTAACTAATCTATAAAATAGATTGGCAGTTACTTTTTTGAAAAAATTTTCACCTTCTCTAGAAATTCTTTTTGCATATATAACGTTAGATTTTGATTTTATATATTCATCTATCATAGAAGGTATAAGTTCTGGAGGATCTTGTAAATCAGCATCTATTATTATAGCTATATCACCAGAAGAATTTAGAATACCACAACTTACAGCAGCCTGATGACCGAAATTTCTTGAAAAAGAAAAAAGTTTTATATTATTATTTTCTTTTCTATATTTATCTATTATATATTCTGTATTATCATTACTTCCATCATTTATAAAAATTATTTCATAATCATTATAATTAGAAAGTACATTAATCAATCTTTTATATAATATTTCTATAACAAGCTCTTCATTATAACAAGGTACTATTATGGTTATTTTCATAATGCCGCACCTATAAAAAAATATTATATAAATAAAAATGCAACGAAAAAATAAAACGAATTTGTGCTAAAGTAAGAGAGAAATTATTATTGATTAATTTAGAATTTTGCTGTTTGCTGTTTGCTGTTTGCTGTTTGCTGTTTGCTGTTTGCTGTTTGCTGTTTGCTGTTTGCTGTTTGCTGACATCAAATTATTCCTTAAATTATATTTGTAGAGTATAATATATATTAAAAAAAAATCAATATAAAATGAATAAAAAAGGTGCAAATCATCATAAGATTTACACCTTTTAATATTTAATTCAAGTCTAAACTATTAACCTAATATAGCTAAAAGTACACCAGCAGCAACTGCAGAACCAATTACTCCTGAAACGTTTGGACCCATAGCATGCATAAGTAAGAAGTTATGAGGGTTAGATTCCTGTCCAACTTTGTTAGCAACTCTTGCAGCCATAGGAACAGCTGATACTCCAGCAGCTCCGATAAGAGGATTGATTTTGTCTTTGCTGAATAAGTTCATAAATTTAGCAAGAAGTACTCCGCCTGCTGTACCCATTGAGAATGCTACTAAACCTAATACTAATATACCCAATGTTTCAAAACGTAAGAATTTATCAGCAGCCAATTTACTACCAACAGATAAACCTAACATTATTGTAACTATGTTAATTAACTCATTTTGGGCAGTTTTAGAAAGTCTTTCAGTAACACCAGATTCTTTAATTAAATTACCAAACATTAAAGCACCAATTAAAGGAGCAGCATCTGGTAATAATAAAGCAACAAGTATTATAACAGTAAGAGGGAAAATGATTTTTTCTCTTTTACTAACAGGACGAAGCTGTTTCATTTCGATTTTTCTTTCATTTTCAGTAGTTAACCATTTCATAATAGGAGGCTGTATTATAGGTACTAAAGCCATATATGAATAAGCAGCAACAGCAATAGCACCCAATAAATGAGGTGAAAGTCTTGAAGCTGTAAATATAGCTGTAGGGCCGTCAGCACCTCCAATAATACCTATTGAAGCGGCATCTTTCAATGAGAAAGAAATTACTGGTATGTATGTAGATATTATCATAGCACCTAATAAAGTACCGAATATACCTATTTGAGCAGCAGCACCTAATAAAGCAGTTTTAGGGTTAGCAATAAGCGGACCGAAGTCTGTCATAGCACCAACACCAATGAATATGAATAATGGGAATAAACCTGATTCAATACCAAAAGTATATATCTGACCTAAAAAACCGCCGCTGCTTATAGTAACAGGTATACCATTCATAATCTCTACTACTGGTAAAGCCGCAATATTGGCAATAGGAATATTAGCCAAAATTCCTCCCATACCTATAGGGATAAGAAGAAGCGGTTCAAAGCCTTTAGCTATAGCAAGATAAACCAAAAGCAAACCAACACAAATCATTATAGCATTCTGCCATAATGGAGCGGATTTTACTTTTATATCATTTAATTTAGTTTGATATTTTTCTTGTTTACTCTTTTCTGCTTTAACCTGAGCATCTGCTATTTCTTTTTCGCTTCTAGGAAATAAACCTCCGAAAGCAGTATTTCTCACCAAAGAAATAAGCGAATCTTTTATATTAAGAGGTTCTTGAGCACTTTCTTGAGGCAACACAACAGATGCTGTCATAAAGATAAGTGCAAATACTAAAAATATTTTTCTCATTATTTTTATCTCCTTAAAATCAGCATCTATCTATTAGCCAACTATAGCCAATTCCTGACCTGCAACTACAGCATCACCCGGTTTAACTTTTACTTCTTTAACTACTCCGCTTGCAGAAGATTTTATTTCAACTTCCATTTTCATAGCTTCTACTATTAATATAGTAGTTCCGTCTTGAACTTGTGTTCCAACAGGAGCAACTATTTTTAATACTGTACCAGGTAAGCCAGCAGTAACAGGAGTAGCAGCACCGCTAGAAGCAGGAGCAGCAGATTGAGCAGCACCAGCAACTATACCATCTTTAATAGTATAATCATAGCTTACTCCATCAACTATAGCTTTTCCATTTTCTATTTTTATACCATAGCTTGATCCGCCAACTGTAACAGTAACTTCATTGCTTGTTGCTTTAACACCTTCAGAAGCACCGCCTGCATTCTTTCTAATACCAAGTTTAGCTTCGCCTTTAAGGAATTGAATACCTTTTTCTTTACAAGCAGCTGCAATGAATACATTCTCATCAGAAAGATCTGTAATACCTGCATCTTTTAAAGCCTGTTCAGCAGCTTTTCTACCTTTTTTAGGGTTTTTATCATCTATATCCATAGCAAGTTCAGTAGTAGGCTGTAAACCTAATTGCTCGCTAGCTATTTTTACGATTTCTGGGTCTGGAGTAGAAGGAGTTTTACCAAAATAACCTAATACCATTTTTCCATAACCGTCAGCAATCTTTTTCCATTCACCTTGCATTACATTATTGAATGCTTGTTGGAAATAGAACTGAGATACAGGAGTTACTGAAGTACCAAAACCGCCTTTCTTAACTACTTCTGTCATAGCTTTAATAACTTCAGGGAATCTGTTCATAACATTAATATCTCTCATCATTTGAGTATTAGCTGTTAAAGCACCACCAGGCATTGGAGCGAATGGAATCATTGGCTCTACTGTTCTACTTTCAGGTGGTAAGAAATAATCTTTCATACATTCTTTGAATACTTCTTCAGCTTCTCTGATTTTATCTATATCTACATTAAGAGTATATTCAGTGCCTCTTAAAGCATGCCACATAACTATTAAGTCTGTTTGACAAGTACCGCCTGATACAGGAGCAGCTGAAAGGTCTATACAATCAGCACCAGCATCTAAAGCAGCTCTGTACTGAACAGCACCTATACCTGCAGTTTCATGGCTATGCATTTGTATATGTACATCTTTACCTAATATTCTTCTAGCTTCTTTAATAGTATCATAAACTACTTGAGGAGTTGTAGTACCTGAAGCATCTTTGAAACATACTGAATCAAAATCTACTTTATCTTTGATTTGAGTTAATACTTTTCCATAGAAAGCAGCATCATGTGCACCTTCACATCCTGGAGGAAGTGCCATCATACTAACACATACTTGGTGTTTTAATCCTGCTTCTTTAATACATTTACCGCTGAAAATAAGGTTATTAACATCATTTAAAGCGTCAAAATTTCTAATAGTTGTAATACCATGTTTTTTGAATAAATCAGCATGAAGCTTAATCATTTCTCTAGGCTGAGATTCCAAACCTACAACGTTAACACCTCTTGCTAAAGTTTGTAAGTTTACATCAGGACCTACAGTTTTTCTGAAAGTATCCATTACATCAAAAGCATTTTCATTATTATAGAAAAATGCACTTTGGAATGTTGCACCGCCGCCTGATTCAAAATATGTAACTCCGGCTTTAACGAATGCTTCTACAGCCGGCATAAAATCTTTAGATAATACTCTAGCACCATAAACAGATTGGAAACCGTCTCTGAATGCTGTTAGCATAAATTTTATTTCTTTTTTAGCCATTATTATTTCTCCTTATTACTTGATAAAAAATTAGAATAATTATTTAGATTTACTGCTATGAACATGTGCTAAAGCAATGGCAATAGCTACCATTTTATCATTACTTGATGATATAACTGGTGGAGCTGCAGATATTTCTTCCTTAGGAGGAGGCATTAATTTATCTACTTGTGCTACTATACCAGCTACAAATTTCATAACGAAAACTAATATAATTAAAAACAATACAACAACGCCCATACCTATAAGCATTATTTGTAGAGCTTCTATAATACTACTATTCATTAAAAACACTCCTATTATTCAAAAATTTTAATTGCTTAATTATACATTATTTCCTGCTTATATACAAGTAAATTTACTACAAAATATAGCTTTAATATCACAATATATTTGACTTTATAAAAATACTTAATATAATAATAAAAGCTAGTTAATATAATAGGATAAAAAATATGAACATTCACTCTTTTTCATCAGATATGCCGATAGCTGTTTTTGATTCCGGATTTGGTGGATTAACTGTTTTAAAACAATTATTAAAAATATTGCCAGATGAAAATTATATATATCTTGGGGATAATGCTAATATACCTTATGGTGATAAATCAAAAGAAAAAATTATAGAACTAACATTAAAAATGGCAGACTTCTTAATAAAACAAAAATGCAAAATGATTATCATTGCATGCAATACTATATCAGCATGTACATACCATATTTTAAAACAAAAATATGAAGTACCAATAATAGAAGTTATATCAAATGGTGCAATAGATGCTTTAAATAACACAAAAAATAATAATATATCAATAATGGGTACAGAATTCACTGTTCATTCAAATGCATATAAAGAAATGATAAACAAATACAAAAAAGAAATAAAAGTTACACAAGTAGCATGCAGAGATTTATGCCCCATGATAGAAAATGATTGGTATAGTTATGATAATAGATTAGAAGTTCTAACAAACTATTTAGAAAGTATAGATAAAAACTCTGATACTTTAATATTAGCATGCACTCATTACCCTCATATAACAAATGATATAAAAAACTTACTTCAAAATAATATAAAAAATTCTATAAAAAATATAATAGACCCTTCATATCATACTGCAATATCAGTAAAAAAATATTTGGAAGAAAATAATTTACTTAATAATATCAATGATAAATATATAAAAATATACACAACTGAAGATATAGAAAAAGAAAATAAAATAATAGATATATTCATGCCTAAAAATTCAAAATATAGTTTAGAAGAAATAAAATTATAATTTAATAAATTTCTTTTAATCCATTATCTATATCAAATATCCAATGTTTGTTAAATACTCTTCTATATGAATATCCGAATGGAAATCGTCCTATAGATACAGCAAAATATTTATTGCCGTTATTTTTTTGTTTGCTGCACATAGTTACTAAATTATTAGGCATATCCTCCATTATAAAATCGGATAAAACTAGCACATCAGCATTTTTGAAACTAGACGTATTCATCATTCTATTTGCCTCATAAAGAGCTTTGTATATATCAGAACCGCCATGATAACTAAGCTTCAAAAATTTTATTAAATCTTCAATGCCATTTTCTTTAGTAAATTTGCATGTATATATCTCTGTGCTAAAATTAATAAGATAAGCATTTCTATTTTCAGCCAAAGCACGAATAACCATTTTAAACATAGTAGCTTTTGCAATATATTCATTAATACCCTTCATAGAACCGCTTGTGTCTATGCATATAATCATATCGCCTCTGCCTTCTTTATATCCTGCTCTAACCAAATGCTCCATATCATCATTAAATACATAAGCACTCTTATCAAAGCACATAAGCCTATTTTCTATATATTTTAATTTGAATAATTTTTCACTTTCTTCATTGCATAATAAAGAAAGCTCTTCAGGTATAACATTTTCTAAATCTTTAGCAAAATATATTCCAACTATCTCTTCTTTAGAACTTATTTTTTTATTGGTATTGCTGTAAGTATTTTTAAACTCAACATTCTTCAATGATTTTTCTATATCAATTCTTCTGCCTATACTATCGCAAATGATTTCTATATCTTTATATTCATTTATAAAATCAACCCATCTTTTAAGTAAAGATATATCTTCTTCTTCCAACTCCCCTACTCTAAAATCCCATAATACGCCTGTCTTTATTCTTAATATATTTGACATATACTTTAATTTTTTTAACAAATTAATCCAAGATTCTATATCGGAAATAAATTTGTCTCTTCTCTCTTTTACTGTAGAAACAAGCCAATCATTATTTTTTTTATTATAAGTTTTTTCCCATACTGAAATTATATTCTTTTTTAAGATATTTAAATCATCTGAATTTGATAATTTTTCTCTCCAAAATTTAGTATCAACAGATAAAGCATTCAAACTGTTTAAATCATTAAATATATCTTCTTTACTAGTATTTTTTAATTTTTTTAATGCTATATCCAATTCGGTTTTATTATCCTGATACGGATTATTATCATTTAAAAATATATTTAAATCTTTTTTCCATTTAGTGATTTTTATTTCTAATTCCTGTGTTAATCTTTCATCATTATAAAGATTATTAAAAGCACTATTAAAGACTCCTTTAGCCATTGCTTCTGTTTTTTTTATTTCATCTTTATAAGAATCATTATTAAATTGTTTCATGCTCTTCTATTTCACTTTTTAATCTTTCTGCATCCAATTTTTCACTCTCAAGATTTTCTATATAAGAATTAAACATCTCTGTGAAAAAATTGAAATTTTCATCTGATATAAATATACTTTTGTTTGTATATTTATTTTTATTAAAGTCATTTTTAAAATTAGCTATAATATTTTCAATACTAGATATTAAAGACTTTATTAATTTCAAATAAGCATCTTTTTTTTCTTTTTCAAGTTTTTTAGGGCTAACCTTTTTCATATAAAAATCAGGCTCTACCTCACAAAGAAACTCATAATTTTTTGAAAGCATACCGGAAACAAAACCATTTGCCAGAGTTGCAGAATTTATTTCAACAGTGCATTTTTCAGTGCCGTTAAAATTGCATCTAAATTTTCTTGTCTGATTTCTTCCTATGTCTAAAGGATAAAAATAACCTTTTTTGCCTAATTGTTTTATCGGTATATAGATGATAGTTTCACCTTTATTACCGTATTCATCAATATTAATAGATAAAGTTTTAGCTATATGAGGCTTATCATCAATATTTTCTGTATCATAAGTTTTTTCTAAATTATAAAACTCATCATCTATATTTTTCTGAACGCTCTTAAAACTCTCTCTCCATTCACTAATATTCTGATTATTCAAATCATAGCATAAACTTATAGCATTCTCCACTATCTTTTTGACTACATCAATATGCTCTTCTATACTCCATAAACAATTATAAATTAAAATAGTTTCATAAATATCAACTTCATTTTTATCATTCAAATATGCTGCAGTTTTAAGTAAATATGAAATATGCTGCCATCTTCTATCCGATACATATATTGCTATATCTCTATTATCTTCATTAAACTTTTCTATAGAAAGTTTTATATTATGAATTATATCAATAACAGATTTTGAAAGTTTTATATTATTTGCTTCTTTTCTTATATTTACCCATTCATCAGTTGAAATTCTTAATTCATCATCTATATTTATATAGGAATCTAATTGAGTATTTTCAAGTATCTTTTCAAAATTATCTCTATTTTTTATATTATTAACTATTAAGCGAACTATAAATCTATCATATAATGCTTCAAGTCCCTGTCCTTCAGGAGGAGTTTCATTACTTGCTGAAATTAAAGCTTTTAACGGGACTTTTACTTCTTCGCTTCCATTTTTAAAAACTCTTTCATTGATTATAGTTAAAAGAGTATTAAGTATTGCCGGCGTACTTTTCCATATTTCATCTAAAAATGCAAAATCAGCATCAGGCAAATATCCGTCAATCTTTCTTATATATTTATCATTCTTTAATTCTTCCAAACTAATAGGACCGAATATATCCTCTGGTGTAGAAAATCTCTGCATTAAATATCCGAAATACTTTGAATCTTTAAATGCAGATGACACTCTTTTTGCTATGAAACTTTTTGCAGTTCCGGGAGGGCCGTATAAAAATATAGGCTTTCCTGCTATAGCACTAAGAAGAGTTAAAGATACAATTTCTTCCCTTTCATAAAGTCCTTCAGAAAGAAGTTTAATAATTTTTTCGATTCTAGATTTTGTATTTCTCATAAATGTATATTACTCTTAAAATTACTTTATCCTTACTTTTAGTAGTAAACTCATAAAAATATTATATCATTTTTAGTATAAATTGGAATTCCTTATTTTATATGTTATAATAAAAAATATTTATAAAGAGGTTTAGAAATGTTAAACAATAATATAAAACTACTCATATTCGATATGGACGGCACTATAATAGACAGTGCATATTTAAATTATTATTCCTATTACAATGCTCTTAAAGAATTCAATATAGAATTAGATAAAGATTATTATTATAATAAATGCTTTGGACTTCATTATAAAGTATTTACAAAAAACGTTTTAGAATTAAATAATAAAATTACATCTGATGAAAATAAAAATAATGAATTAATAGAATCAGTACATAATTTAAAAGAAAAGATATATTTAGAAAATCTCAATCTTATACAAATTCACCCATTCATATTAGAAACTTTAATTGATAACTATAATAAAAAAGAAAATAAAAAATACACAGCATTAGCAACGACAGCATCTCCAAAAGGAGTATATGGAATATTAAAAGAATTCCAGCTTGAAAAATTATTTGATTTAGTTATCACAGGCAATGATGTAGAAAAAAAGAAACCTCACCCTGAGATATTCTTAAAATGCTTTAATCATTTCAATGTAGAAGAAAAAGAAAGCATTATATTTGAAGACAGCGAAGTTGGTCTTGAAGCTGCCAATCAAACTAATGCTTGGGTTATAAAAATAGAAAAATGGGCTAAATAAAATATAAAAAGTGCTGATATTTATTTTTATCAACACTTTTAATTAATTATATTTTACTTTTTATACTTATTTATAAAATTTTCAACTAAATCAAACATATCTTTAGTCCAAAACTGCCAATCGCCATGATCAGCATCTTTTATAGCATAGAATTCATAAACTCTGTTCTCTTCTTTTAATTTATCAGCTAAAATTTTACTTTGATTAAAAGGTACTAATCCATCAGACGTACCATGTGCCAAAAATATAGGAGGTAAGTTTTTAGCTTTTGAAATCTCATAATAAGGGCTTATCTTTTTAGCTTCCTCAGGATAATCATAAACATTTTTTCTGCCTATAAAAATTCCTTCAGGACTGTTTGCATCTCCTGTAGTAGAGCCTAGAGGATCATTTCTCATTTCAAGTAAGTCTGTAGGAGGATAATAAGAAATTATTGCATTTATATTTGGTATTGTATTATCATTATCATTCAATGGTATTGCTGTAAATAATGAAGTATGTCCTCCGGAAGAATCGCCCCAAACAAATAAATTATTAGTATCAGCATTATATTTATCAGAATTATAAAGCATGAATTTAATTGCATCTCTTGTATCCTCTATTTGTGCCGGAAAAACTGCTGTATCGCTTGGCCTGTATTCCACTATAGCAACAACATATCCCCTTCTAGCAAAATCACCAAGAGCAACCAAATTTCTATATACATTCTGCTTTCTCCATGCCGAACCTTGTATATAAACTACTAAAGGATATTTTGCATTAGTATCAACATTAAGAGTTCTAGGAATCATTATTTGAAGTGTTAAATCTGTATTATCTTTATTAGCATAAACAACATTAGGTTTATAGTCAATATTATAAACAACATCCTTTTGCTCAAAAACTATGCTTCCATCTTCATTTGTAGAGATTATAACATTAGTATTATTTGTATTGGCAATATTAGTATTACTGCATGAAACAAATAAAATTAAAAAACACAACATTATAAATATATTTTTCATTTTTACTCCTTAAAATTTTGATATATTAAAATACCATTAAAATACAAAAAATCAATAATAAAATAATATAGAACTAATATATAAAACTTCATAATTTAAAATATTTGTGATAAAATCAAATAAACTGTATAATATATAATGATACTATATAGTCGGAGATATTATGGATTTTACTATACCTTATGAAAATGAAATTGATGAAAAAGATAAAACTATAATACAAGAATATATACTCAATAATATAAAAGATTATGAAAACAATTCAACTAAATTAACAGAACTTATTATAGAAGCTGTATCATCTTTAAGTGCAGGAAAATCCAGAACTGAATATTTAGCAAAACAAGGTTTTTTAGAAAATATAATTAATTCCATAACAGGACAAAATAGAAAGATAAGAGGCGAAATTGATTATAATTATGCTGTAGTAAAAAATGCCTCATTGAAAATGATAGAATATTTAGCAAATCAAAACAAAATCACTTATGAAGGGCTTATATATTTAAATAATAAATTAAATAATATAGAAAGAAATATTGAAGAAGAATTAATTACAATATGCAATAATGTAAGAGAATCATTTAATGTAATACTAAATAAAATTAATAAAGAATCAAACAGAATAGATTCATTAGAAAAAAAAGTTCAATTATTAGAGTTCAAAGCTGCATCTAATATTCTTGAATTTGATAATATAAAATACATCGATATGGATAATATAGAAAAAATTATATGCTTGAGCAATGATCTATTTACAAAAATATCAAGTGTCAATAATTCAGATAATAATATACCAAAAGAAAATATTTATATGATAAAATCTATATTATTTGATTTCAATGTTGATATGAATCAAAAAATAAAAGTAAATGATATATACTGCAAATTGATAGAAAAACCTAATTTCATAAATAAACTCTTTTTGAATACTCAAAATAATATTAATACTTATGAATATATTATACCAATATTAAGCGGCATAAAAAAGATAGAAAAATTGGATAAAGAAGAAAGTTATATAATCAACTCAATAATGAAAATAAATCCTAATATAAATATAAAAGATATAAAAATTGACTTAGTAAATGAATACGGAATAAATATATCAAATTTTGATTATAATACTGAGATTACAAATTATGATATTATAATACTAATTATAAATGAACTTAAAATGATATCAAAAAATTTCAATCCTCCAATAAAATATTCAGACTCCAAAAAATCCATAGAATTAGCTAGAGAATATTTTGAAAATAAAAAATATAAAAAGGCAATGGCAGAATGTGATTCTATACTATTTCAAGATAAAGATAATAAAGAAGCAAGACATATCAAAATAGAAAGTTTATATAAACTTTTAATAAAAGAAGTAAGAAATTTTGAATCGCCCTTATGCTATAAAGAGATAGCTAAAATATATTTAATAAAAAAAGACTATGAGAACACATTGAAATATTTAAATAAATACTTTGATTCATATTCCTCAAATAAAGAAATATTTAAATACAAAGAAAAACTTCAATTTCAATATAAAAAAATAATGGAATATGAAGAAAAAACTAATAAGAAACTTGAAAAAACTACGGATCAAAACAAGAGGGATTATTTAGAGTTTATAAATGATTTTTGGGGAGTATATTTAAATAAAATTTAATTTTTATATTTTGGAGATTATATGAAAAAATTAGGTTTAGTTTTAGGCGGAGGCGGTGGACTTGGAAGCTATCAAATAGGAGTATGGAAGGCTTTAAGAGAATATGAAGTAGATAAAATGATTAAAGCAATATCCGGTACTTCTGTAGGCGTTCTTAATGCATGTTTGATAGCACAGAATAATTATGATATAGCGGAATATATTTGGACTAATGAAATAGAAGATAAAATACTCTCAAAAAAGAAAATGGACAAAAATAATAATTATATATCTTCAAACGGAATTTTCAGCAGAAAAGGCTTAATAGAAATAATAGAAAAATATTTAAATATTGACATCATTATCAATTATGAATATCCAATATATGCCACTGCAGTAAATTTAAAAAACATTGATGCTGAATATTTCAAATTAAACAACAAATCAGCAAAAGAAATAAAAGAAATAATGATGGCAACAAGTGCAATACCGGTGATATTTGGAAGACAGACAATAGAAGGGGTTGATTATATAGATGGCGGCGTTGAAATATTAAAAGGAAATAACTTGCCTTTAAAGCCTCTTTATGAAGAAAACTGCGATGAAATAATAGCCATTAATTTATACAAAGAAAGCACCAGAGAAAAATTCAATAATTGCAAAGTTTATGAGATAGTACCAAGCAATGATATAGGAAACTTCTTTAATGGGGCTATGGATTTTTCACTTGAAGGTGCTAAAATGCGTATTAAAGAAGGCTACAATGATGCCAAAAATATGCTTAAAGAAATATTTAAAATGGGTAAAACACAATTAGAAAATTTAGAAAACAATAATATGCTTTATATGTATGAAAATGATAATGCCGCAGAAAGAAAAAAATTAAAAAATAAACTTAATAAAGCAATAGATAGTCTAAAAATAGATGATAATAAATAATACAAAATGAATTTTACTTCAAAATAAAAATATTCAGCACGCGCAGAGTAAAGTTTAAAAACAAAGATTAATCATATTATAAAAATATCCGTAAAAATAATGCCAATTCAACGCGTGTTAATTAGTCTCTAGCCCTATAAAAAGTAAGGGCGGGTATTAACAATTCTACTAAAAGCTTTAAGAAATAAAAGAATTAAAATCCACATTAAAGCTATAAAGAAAAAGGGCGGGAAAATGTAATGGATTTTTTAAACTTTACAAATAAAATATTTCTAATATAATACTTCGCATAAAATTAATTTAATATTAAAGGAATAATATGTATATAGATAAATTATGGGGAGAATATTTTGGTGATTGTGATGACTCATTAGTATTATTAGAGTATTTTGATGAGAATGATAATACTCAATATAGCGTTAAAAAAATATTTACTGACTTTAATGTATACAATGAATATTCTACAATAAAAGTTGATTCATTTAGAAAAAGTAAAGATATAAAATATGTTTGTAATGGTATTGAACATAATATAGATATAGTAATAGATTTAATATTAGATTTATCAGTATTAATTTTAGAATGTCTTCATAACAAAAAAATATATTTAAAAGATTTATATAGTAATTCTGAAAAAGATAAATATATATCAATAAATGCTGATAAGGAAGATATAGAATTATTTATAAATATATTAAATGACTTTTCTGTTAATGGTTCTAAGTATGATTTAGCCGATATGTGTGATGATGAAACTATTAATAATATTGCTGAAAAGACAAAATATATAGCAAATGAAATGTCAAAATTTATATATTAATAAATAAAAAAATATTAATAACTTTACATAATTTTTTTATTAAAGTTTTAGTTAAAATATATTGAGATTTTTACATTATAAATATACAATATAGCAACAATCAAATATATGAGGGATTATATATGAGTATAGGCTCTAGCAGAAGTAAATTAGAAGACGGAATAAAATTTTTTAGAAATGAAAACTACAAAGAAGCAATAGACTCTTTAGAAAAAATATTCTCAGAAAAAAATGACGTTGAATCCGGATATCATCTAGCATTAGCCTATGCACAAATTCAGGATTATGATAATACTCTTCAGGTATTTGATAAAATAATGAGAAGACTTGATAATCCTCTTAGACTTATGCAGGCTCATATAATAGTAGGATACATATACGCAGTAAAAGAGATGTATGATTTAGCCGAATTTGAACTTCTAGATGCTTTATCCTCTGGAGTTGAAAATACTCAGATACATGCGGCTTTGGGTTATGTTTATTATAAAAAAGGCAATATCAGAAAAGCTATAGAGCATTTGAGAAAAGCTGTTAATCTCGATCCAAAAAGTGCAAATGCTAGAAATTCTTTAGGATTTATTTTGGCAGATACAGAAACTAATATAGAAGAAGGAATAGAAGAAATTAGAAAAGCATTATCAATAGATCCTAATAATCCGGCTTATTTAGATTCATTAGGCTGGGCTTTCCTTAAGAAAAATGATTTTGAAAGAGCCAAAGAGTTTTTAACAAAGGCTTTTGAGCTTGCTCCTACAAACAGAGATATAAAAGAACATTTATTAAAATTAGATAAGTCTTCATATAAAAAATAACTATATAAAATAAATAACTTAATATATAATAATAATCTTGGAGGTTTTATGAAATATATTATCAGTATTATATTTTTAATTTCATTATCTTTATATTCTCAAAATAACATTCAATATTTAGGCAATACTTCTCTAAACAGAGGCGGAAAAAATATTGATATAAAAACTTCTAATGAAATATTGGCAAATGATATTATAGAAACTGAAAAAAATGCTTTTGCTGAAATAAAAATAGGAAATAAATATTATTATCTTGCTCCAAATACAAAAATAAAAGTAAGCAATAATAATGCTGTTTTAATAACTGGAGCTATGTATACTAGAAATAAAGCCTTTAATTCTTTAGAAGACTTCAAAAAATATGATAATGATATAAAAATATATGCAGATCCTTTTCCATTTTATGCCGGTAAAGTATCAACTATATTCATAGCTTCCAAAGATGAAGTAAAAATAGAAAACTCAAAACTTATGGGAAGTGCAAGACCTATAGTAAAATTTTTTGAAGTAAAAAATGCTGACAGAAACATGAAAGTTTATAAAAGCGTATTCGGTATATATGTAGGTGCTCAGGATAAAAAATATCAATTTATATCTGATATCAAATTAAAAGATAACACATTATTAAATGTGGCAATAGATATAAAATTAGACTTCACTCCTCCCCCACCAAAACCAAAACAAATACCGGGGGTAACTGCTACTATGAAAAATATTATAAGCAATCCTCAAAAATCAAAAGAAGAAAAAGAATTATTAAATGGAAAAGTTTATATAAGTTATACTCCTACTAATTATGCAGATAAAGTTTATATAATGCCTTCTCAAGGAAGATACTCATCAGGATTTGGTGCTTTCAGAGGATATACTAAAGATTACGCAAGATATCATCAGGGATTCGATATAGCCAACACAAACGGCACTCCTATAATAGCAGCAAATAATGGAGTTGTAAGAGTATCAAGAGAATTATTTGTTAGAGGAAACTGCGTAGTTATAGATCATGGCGAAGGAGTATACAGCTCATATTTCCATATGTCCAAATTAATAGCAAAAGAAGGACAGTATGTTAAAAAAGGCGAAGTAATAGGATTAATAGGTTCTACAGGAATGTCTACAGGTCCTCACTGTCATTGGGAAATGAGAGCAGGAAATATGACATTTGACCCTTTAAGTATTTTAGAAAAGCCCGTTTCATTTAATACTAAAATGCTTACTCAAATAAAATAAAAATAGTAATTTATAATTAGAGAGCTGATGCAGTAAATGAGAATAAAAGAGAAATCCATAATAGAATCAGAAAATATACATAAAATAGAACCTTTACTCATTAGGTATTTAACTATAATAACAGCTTTAGTTTTGATAGTTTTGTTTATATTTTTCTTCGGTACTAATAGGCTTAATGAAGAATATAATACTGTAAATGTTTGGAGTAAAAAAACAGATTCATTAGATCCACCATCTCATGATGAAAACTTTTATATAAATGGTATATTCAAACATAACTTTTTTACAAAGCCTGAAGGTATAATACACTATTTTGATTTTAATGGAGATACAATATACAGCACAAATCTATCAAGAGGCGAATTAGCAACTTTAAACAATCAGAATTTTATCATATATAAAAGATATGGAAATTATATAGATGCCTATAATAATATGGGAGGAATTATATGGCGTACTAACACATCTATTTATCCAGAAATAGCTCCTTATGCAGAAAGAATAGTATACCATTCAAGCGACAATTCAAAAATACAAATGTTTGACTTTAATAATAACCCTTTAAGCAAACATGTACAATATGGTGAAATAATCACAGACGGAGCTTTTGCTTTATATACAGGTGATTATATTGCAGGTTTTTCAAGCGGAGATATAGCATATATAAATAGAAATGGTGAATTATCTTTTGCCATATCAACTATTCTAAGCGAAATAAATATAGTAAAATCTGTAGCAATAAGCGAATACGGCAGTTTTGCATTAGCCGTAAGTGGAATAAGACCTGAATATATTACGCTTTATGATGCTAATGGAAATACTATGTGGTATTCAGATACAGGACTTAACAGAAGAAGACATGTATCTAGTTATATAAGCGAAAAATCAATGACAGCATTTATGCTAGCTGACAGAGATATTATATTATACTCCTTAAATAAAGGTAATGAAATAAAAAGAATCAATTTAGAAAAATATAATATGCAAAATGCTATCAATATGAAATTAAATGGCGAAACTAATACTACAATTATGAGTGTTTCAAAAGATGCTCAAAGCGTAGTCTTAATATATGATAATCATACAAGAGAAATTATATTTGAAAAATATTTAGATGGTTGGGTATACAATCTTGATATATCAAATTTAGAAAATGAATATATGATTGTAACAGACAAGATGATTTATACGTATAAGAGGGTTAAACTATGAAAAAATATATATTATTATTATTTGTAATATCTTCATTCTTATTTGCAAGAGTTCCTATTGATCCAAACAGAATAAGAGTAACAAGCACATTCGGAGAGTTTAGAACAGACCATTTTCATAACGGAGTTGATTTCGGCGGGCATAAAATGGAAATATATCCTGTAAAAGATGGTGAAATAGTTTATTATGTTGATGAAGATGAAGACCCTACTAGACCTCTTTATGGTGTAGGAAATGTACTTATGATAGAACACCCTGATAATTTAAGAAGTTATTATTATCATATAGAACCGGGCACTATAGAAAAATCATATGCTAAAGTTACGGAAAAAGATGTGGTAGCTCTTACAGGAAACAGCGGAAGATCCGGAGGAGCACATTTACATTTAACTATAGAAAATATGAAAGAGGGATTAGTTGTAGACCCATTAGAATATTTAAGTATAGATAAAGGCTCAACTCAAGCACCATTGATTCATGGTATATATTTAAGAACAGAAAACAGACTCATACAAATAAAAGATAAAATGCCTATGAGTTATAATGGAGAAATAAAATTATTCGTTAAAGCTTATGACTTATTAGGCGGAATACCTATGGGGCTTAAAAGAGTAAAAATATTTATGAATGATGATTTAGTGAGAGATTATGATTTCACATACTTCATCAAAAGAGATAATGTATACTATATATCTCCGAATTATACTTTTGAAGAAGTATACGGAGTAGATTCGCATTTCTACAGAGGCGGTGTATTCGTTCCTAAAAGAGGAAAATACACATTTAAAGCAGAAGTTACAGATTTTGATAATAAAAGCGTAGTGTTAACAAGAACCGTTAATTTTTATTAAATATGAATTTCAAATTAGAATCAAATTTCAAGCCTTCAGGGGATCAAGTAACTGCAATAGACTCTTTGGTAAAAGGACTTGAAAATAAAAATAAATATCAAACTCTTCTTGGAGTTACAGCAAGCGGAAAAACTTTTACTATAGCAAATGTTATAGAAAAAGCCAATCGCCCTACTTTAGTAATGTCGCATAACAAAACTTTAGCGGCACAGCTTTATAGAGAATTAAAAGATTTTTTTCCAAATAATGCTGTTGAATATTTCGTTTCATATTATGATTATTATCAGCCTGAAGCCTATGTTCCTGCAAAAGATTTATATATAGACAAAGATGCTTCTGTTAATGATGAAATCGACAGATTAAGACTTAAAGCAACTACATCGCTTCTTGAAAGGAGAGATGTTATAATAGTAGCTTCTGTTTCTTGTATATACGGTTTGGGTTCTCCTGAAGATTACAGAAAATTATATATTGCTATAGAAAAAGACGGAGAATATGACAGAGATGAAATAATTGAAAAATTAGTTTCTATACAATATGAGCGTGTTAAAGATGTACTTGAAAGAGCAAGATTCAAAGTTATAGGCGATACTATAGAAATAATGAGTGCCTATTCTGATGAGGTTATCAGAGTAGAATTTTTCGGTGATACAGTTGAGCGTATAATAAAAATTAATCCTATAACAAGACAAAAATTAGCAGAACAAGACAGAGTTGTAATATATCCGGCAAAGCACTTCGTTACAGGAGGCGATAAATTAGCTACGGGTATAAAATTAATAGAAGAAGAGCTTGAAGAGCAATATAATAAATTTAAATCCGAAGGAAAATTAGTAGAAGCAGAAAGAATATACGGAAGAACTAAATATGATTTAGAAATGCTTAGAGAGGTTGGATACTGTGCAGGAATAGAAAATTATTCTCGTCCATTATCAGGAAGAAAAGAAGGAGACAGACCTGCTTGTTTAATAGACTATTTTCCTGATGATTTTCTCACTATAATAGATGAGTCCCATGTGAGTGTGCCTCAAATTAGAGGAATGTTTTTTGGAGACAGAAGCAGAAAAGAGACTTTAGTAAAGTACGGTTTCAGACTTCCTTCAGCTCTTGATAACAGACCTTTATACTTTGAAGAATTTGAAAAACTTACTCATGATACAATATATATTAGTGCCACACCTGCAGAATATGAATTAAAGAAAAGCTCTCAGGTTGTAGAGCAGATAATTCGTCCTACAGGATTGCTTGATCCTATCATCGAAGTATATCCTATCGACGGACAGATAGACAGAATACTTGAAGAAATAAAAAAGACTGTATCAAACAATGAAAGAATATTCATAACAACACTTACAAAAAAAATGGCTGAAGACCTTACAAAATATTTAAATGAAAATGGAGTGAGAACTCGTTATCTTCATTCAGACATTCAAACTGTAGAACGTGTTGAAATAATAAGAGATTTAAGGCTCGGTGCTTTCGATGTACTTGTGGGGATTAACCTTTTAAGAGAAGGGCTTGATGTACCTGAAGTATCACTCATATTAATACTTGATGCCGATAAAACAGGATTTTTAAGAAATACCACTACCCTAATACAGACTATAGGAAGAGCTGCAAGAAATGCAAATGGTAGAGTTATAATGTTTGCTGACTCTATAAGCGATGCTATGAAAGTAGCCATTGATGAAACAGAAAGAAGAAGAAAAATACAGATGGAGTACAACAAAGAGCATAATATCACTCCTAAAACGATAATCAAAAAAATACAAGATATCATTGAACGTGAGGAGAAGGTTGAAACATCTTATGAGCTTCATTTCGATTTCAGACGATTCAATGAAAGAGTGAAAATTGATCCTGAACAGAAAAGTGATGATTATATAAAAGAGCTTGAAAAAGAGATGAAAAAAGCATCAGACAGTTTAGAATTTGAAAAGGCTATTGAGATAAGAGAAAAAATAAATCAGCTTAAACAATTAAAGCCTCAAAAGAAAAATGTACATAAAAATGTAACTTCAAAAAATCCAAATGGCAAAACTAACAAATAATTTTTATACATAGTATAATACAAGTAAATTCAATTAATTTAAAATATATTTAGTATTATTTAAGACTAATTTTATAAAGTATATAGAAAGTAAAAAATAATAATAAAAAGTATAAAATTTTTCATCATAATAGTAAAAAATTTTATACTTAATTTTTATTAAAAATTCAAATCAAATAGAAAAATCTGTGCTTTCATCTGATGAATATATTAAAGTAAAGTTTTCTCCATTGTCTATATATGGAACATAAGCCATCTTTATATGATCGCAATTTATATCATCTTTAATTTCTTCTACAACTTCATTTAATATGAGTCTGAATGCAATATCAACATCTACAACTACAGAAAAGAAATTAATAACATATTTTCCTTTTATATTTTCAGTTTCGCCGGCATTCCAAGAATCTAAAGAACCAAGACCATTCCAACTCAAAACTGAATTTAAAACATTACCTATTTTATTTAAAACATCAGCATATTTTTCAGGTAATTCATTTTCAAAAGGTTCTATTTCAAATTGCAAAATTAAATAAGATAAATCTTCATTATCAATTACTTTATAATCATTATACTCTTTATAAAAATCATCTAAAAAATTTTTATATTCCCTAGGATTACTGCATTCATATTCTTTAACATCTCCGCTGCTTCCAACTATTCCAGTATGCTTTACTATATTATCTTCATTTATCCAGCATTCAGCATAATATAAAAATCCATATTCTTTTTTATACAAAGTAACAATATTAGGAAGCTCTTCTAAATAAGGTTCTAAAGGCATACCATAAGAATCAAAAATTTCATCAGCAACTTTTTTATATTCTGAATCTTTATTAAACATTTTTCTAATTGAAAAACTTTTATCTGTTTCTTCGTTTTTAAATCCTGCCTCAATAGTATAATCAATATTAAATTTTACAAATGTTAATTTTGAATTTTCTTCATTATTTATTTTATTTTTCACATCTTTTAATTCTTCTATGGATTCTTTTATCAACTCTTTATCCAATTTTGATATAGCAGCTTCATTCATTAAAAATACGCCATCAACCAAATCATCAGCAACATAAAACTTAAAAGTACAATAAGGATGATCAGCTTCCCAATCTATAGGATTAATAATATCTTTAATAGCCTGCAATTTTTCTTCATCGCATAATATATAGGCTATAGCATTTAATTTGTCTTCGCCGTAATCAAGACCTCTAAGTAAATTTTTATCACTCTCTTCATTAATGTAATGATATTCTAATGCTTCTATAGAATAATAATTTTCTATTTCTTCAGCCTGTCTTAAAAACTCATAATCACCCGGTACAAGCTCCAATCCCTTATTATTAGCTTCGACAGCACCTTCTTTATTCCCGAAATGAAGTCTTAATTTAGCAAGCTCAAGCCATCCCCAAGGATAATCAGGCTCTTCAATAACACCCTGTTCAGAATATTTTAACGCTTCTTCTAATTTTCCGCAGTAAATTAATGCCACAGCATGCCTATAATACCAAGTTCCGCATCCTTTAGCATTTTTCTCAGAGTATTTCATAAACTCTTTAGACATATAATAATGCTCATAATCACCTATATTATTACAGGCATAAGAATACCATAAAGCAATATCTAAATCTTCCCTAGCCTCTTCTAATGTGAACTTATTTTCTTTTATACCATTTTCAATAAACTCTTGCAAATAATTCAGCATTTTATAAAAATATCCGCCGCCGTCTATATTAAATGATTGTAATGTTTCAATATCTTCTCTATTAAGCAAGCCCATATATATTCTCCGTATTATAATTTATATAACAATATTATCCTATAACTGTACCGTTTTCACATTCTTCTTTTGTAGTTAATAATACAACTTCTCCATTATCTTTTACAGCACCTAAAACTAAACACTCCGAAAAAAAATTAGCTATCTGTTTTTTTGGAAAATTAACTACAGCAATTATGCGTCTTCCTATCAAATCTTCTTTTTTATATAATTTAGTTATTTGTGCTGATGAAACCTTTATACCCAATTTACCAAAATCAATTTTTAATTTGTATGCCGGTCTTTTAGCTTTTGGAAAATCTTCCGCTTCTATTATAGTACCTGTTCTAATATCTAATGCCAAAAAATTATCAAAACTAGATTCAGACTTTATTTCTTCTTTAATATCCATTTTAATCTCCGAAATATTTTTATATATTTTATGTCATTAGAAAAAATTTTGAAAGTACATTTCAATAACTTTTAATATAAAGCATTAGTAAAATAAATATCAAAGTACTATTCTTTCGCTGCCTTCTCTTCTAACTAATTTTTCTCTTTCAAATGCATTTAATATAGGAAGTACATATTTTCTGGAAAGTCCTGTTTTATCACGAACAAAAGCTATTGTTATTATATCATTAGTTTTTGTATTTTGCAAAATAAGTTTTTTTATTCTATTATAAACATCTATATGATAATATATACCCTCATCAAGATACACAGCCTTTTTTGATGCTGATAATACTTTTATATCTTTCATTCCATTAGTAAATGTTTTTATAGTTTTTTCATCTAATCCGTTTAAATCTTCTTTTTTTAATTTTTCTAATAATATTTTTTGAGAATTATTTAAAGTAATTTCTTCATTATATTTTTTGTATATATTATTAAAGGGCATTAATATTTGATTTTCAACTGAATAATCTATAAATACTTTTGTAAATGCATTATTAATATTTAAATAATTTCTTATGTCTTCAAAACTTATGCCTTCTTTTTTATTTTCTATTAGATTTTTTAATCTTTCTAATAAAGTATTTAAATAATCTTTTTTAACAAAGAAATTTGCAACTTTAATAGCATAATCAGGAATCTCTCCGCTTGCTTCGGTATAACCATTCACTGACATAAATAAATCATTATATTTTTCTCTTTTTACTTCTCCCAAAAACTCGTTGGCATTATCAATTATTCTTTTTCTTATGAAAGGATTAGTTTTTTCTCCCCAAAATACATTGCCTGCTGCTATTATACTGCTTCCGCCATGGCTTATTAATATACCGCGTTCTTTCCAAAACACTGATATAGGCTCATCAAATTTTAATCTTATGAATCTATTATCTATTTCTTTATTATTTTTATTATCTTTATCAGAATATGTTTTGTTTTTGTAAATAGGAAGTATTTGAGCAATCAAGCATTCTGTACCTGCAGCAAATTCAGCATTCTTTATTTTTTTAAGATATTCAGCATCATTTGTATTTATAAGCTCTAATATTATTTCATCTGTTGAAAATACTTTTTCTTCCTTACAGCATAATAAATGCCCTCTTCTTATTTCTTCTTTTTTAATATTTTTTATATTAATAGCTATTCTTGAAGCGGAGTAAACAATTTCTTTATCTTCATGGTACGACTGAATATTTCTTATTGAAATTTCTTTTCTGCTTGGATAATGTATCAAAGTATCATCTTTTTTTATTATGCCTCCTCTAAGACTTCCTGTAATAGTGAGTCCTGCCCCTTTTATAGAAAATACTCTGTCTACATAAATATGAGTTTTTATATCATCTTCATATTTTTCATTTAATAATATATCAGTTATTCTATCTTTTAAAAAGTCTATATTAGTACCATTTAAGGCTGATACTTTTACTATTTCTATATCTTTATTGAATATTCTATATAGATTTTTTTTAATATCTTCTTCGCTTTCTTTTAATTTATCATCATCAACCAAATCAATTTTATTAATTACGCACACTACATTTCTTATGCCAAGAGATAAAGCTACTTTAGCATGCTCTTCAGTCATATTCATCCAGCCTTCATTACCACAAACTACAAGCATAACTAAATCCAAGCTCCACATACCGGCAACCATATTTCTTATAAATCTTTCATGTCCGGGTACATCTATTACACCTATTGTAATATCATCATTAGGCTTGAAAAAACCGAATCCTAAATCAATAGTCATTTCTCTTTTCTGTTCTTCAGGAAGCCTCATCATAGAAATGCCTGTTAATGCTTTTATTAATTCTGATTTACCATGATCAACATGACCTGCTGTTCCTATGATTCTATTCATATTATGAAACTCCTATTATTACTATTGATAAACTATATTTAAAAATCACTATCTTTTATTTTTATTAACACTTCTTTTATGTAATTTATATCATCATCATTTATAGTTATTACATATATAAGCACTGAATCCTTTTTTACTTTTGGTATAATAGGTACATCTAAATTATGCATAAACTTAATTATAGACTTTATATTTTTAGGCTTAAAACTTATTGCATAAGACGGATAAAAAGTATCGGGCATAGCACCGCCTCCTGTTTCTATATCTTCTTCAATCACTTCAAATCCTTCAATATTTTCTATAATTTTTAAAGCCTTTTGTTTTATTATTTCCTTATCTATACTCAATAAAGTTTCACAGTATCCTTTGAAATTGCCTTCAGTATTCAATCTTTTTATAATACTTTTTTCTAATATTGACAGTACTGTTTTTCCGCATCTGAAAGCTCTCATTAAAGGATGTTTGTATATTTTTTCTATATATTTTTTCTTTCCTACTATTATTCCAGCCTGCACACTTGAAAACATTTTATCACCCGAAAAACACACTAAATCAGCACCGCTTTTTAATGCAGATTTTATATGTTCCTCTTCGCTCATACTTTCATCAAATATTCCTGCTCCCTCATCATAAACTAATGCTATATTATCAGGTATAGTTTCTCTTAACTTTTTTAATGAAGGAGATTTAACAAAGCCTCTTATTTTAAAATTGGAAGTATGCACTTTAAGTATCATAGCAGTATTTTCTGTTATAGATTCTTCATAATCTTTAATATCAAGTATATTAGTAGTTCCAACTTCTATAAGTTTCGCTGATGCTTCCTTTAATATATCAGGTATTCTAAAGCCTCCGCCTATTTGTACCTGTTCACCTCTTGATACTATTACTTCTTTATTACTTGCTAAAGTTTTTAATATTAAAAATACAGCAGCAGCATTATTATTAACTACCAAAGCATCTTCTGCACCTGTTAATTTACTTAAAAGAGAGTATACAAATTCTCCTCTTATTCCTCTTGCTTCATTATTAATATTATATTCAAGATTATTGCTGTTTATATTCAATTCTCTTACGCTATCCCAAACTTCCGCATCTATTGGGGATCTTCCCAAATTTGTATGCATTATAGTTCCAGTAGCATTTATAACTTTTTTTATTGGCAGATTTGCTTTCTTTTTTATTTCAATTTCACATAACTTAATTATATCTTTCTTATCATATTGTAATTCAGGATTATTTTTTAATTGAGTTCTTAATTTTTCTAGTGTTTCTCTTATAATATCTGCAGCAATGGGACGAGAAATAATTTTATGATATGGTTTTATAGATTCATCTTCTAATACTGCATTAGTTTGTATTAGATTAAATTTATTATTCATAATTATTCCGAAATGCTTTGTAATTTTATCGGAAGAGGCAGGAGTTGAACCTGCCGACGTTGTTATAACGTCCAACGCTTTTGAAGAGCGCGGAGCCCACCGGGACTCATCTACCTCCATATGTTTTGATATGATATATTAGTTTTTACTTTATGTCAATAATTTTAAACACCCTATACAAGTATATACAAATAAACTAAAAACTTTCCTTATTGAATTATTCTATAATCCCACCCTATAGGCTTTCTACTATACTATATCATTTTAACATTATTTTTCTTGTAAATTTCAAACTCATATTTTAGCTGCCCACCCAATTTTTTTTAACTTCATCACTTTTATCACCGCACGGTAAGCAAAATTATAAATATAAATCAATCAATAATTGCAATTTAAATTATAAATAAGGATTCACTAAACGTGCGTTAAAAAAGGCAGAAATACAATAAGAATTTGGGCGGGTATTCTTTTTTAAATAAAGTAAAAAAACAATAAAAAATTCTATATTCTGTTAACAACAAAAAACTATAAAGGGCGGGATTTTAAAAAGAATCTTTAAAACAAAAAACAAATAATGCATATATAAAGAATAATTATATATTACATTATTTGTTTATTAATATTATTTTTTAATTATTTTATTTTCGCTATAAATATATCGTCTATCTTTTCTACTTTATTTATTGCTTCAATTATAGAATTGATATTAACATCTTTAAGTACAAACATAAAATTTCCATTTCTCTCTACACTTTTCTCAATACTAATATCATAGAAAGCCTCATTAAATGCAAGCAAATTATTTTTATTTGATTTAAATCTTACATAGAAAGTTTCATGCTTTTCTTTGAAATCTTTTACTTGAAGATCCTTATTTTCTTCTACAAATCCAAGTATAGGTATTCTAAGCTCATCTGTAATTAAACTATTTCTAGCCAGAGTAACAGCATCAGAAACTATAGCACTGCTTGTAGGTCTTCCGCCGGCACCTGAACCATAGAAAACTGTATCACCAGAGCGATCTCCTACTACAGTTATGGCATTAAAAGCATAATCAACTTTAGAAAGCATATTATCATCATTAAGCAATGTAGGTATAACGTATATATATGCATTGTTATTTTCATCCAAAGCAGCTTCAGCTATTAATTTTATAGTAAGCCCCATCTCTGAAGCAAATACAATATCATCTAATATAATATTTCTTATACCTCTTATAAATATCTTATCAAAACTTATAACATTGCAGAAAGCTATAGATGAAAGTATGCATAATTTATGAGCAGTATCTATTCCGTCAATATCAAATGTAGGATCAGCCTCAGCATATCCTTTATCCTGGGCATCTTTAAGAACATCTTTAAAATCTAAATTGTTCTTAGTCATATTAGTTAAAATATAATTACAAGTTCCATTTAATATTCCGTAAACATTTTCCATTCTATCAGAAACTAAACTCTCTTTCATAGCCTTTATTATAGGTATAGCACCTGCAACAGAAGCCTCGAAAGCTATATCAGTTTTTCTGTCCTTTATAAGTTCACCAAAACAATTAGCAAGTAATGCTTTATTAGCAGTAACTACTGGCTTTTTTACTTTCATAAGAAGTTCTTTTGCTGTATCCATTCCGCCAAGTACTTCTATAACTATATCAAGATCATCATCATTCAAAATATCATTTAAATCTTTAGTTTTTATTTCTACTTTATCTAAAAATTTATCATCTTTTACTTTATCAATATTTCTGCTGAAAATGGTTTTAATGGTTAATTTTATTCCGGTTCTTTTTTCCATTATAGCATTATTCTCTATAATAGTTTTTACTGTGTCTTTACCTACATGTCCATAACCGGCAACTGCAACTTTAAATTCTTTTTTCTTAACCATAACTTTTCTCCTAAATATAAATTTGTTTTAATAAAATTAACCTTAAAATTATTACAAAAGCTAGTAATATTGTAGTTTTATTTTATATGAATTTCTAAATACGATATTACTGTATTAAGTTATATTATAACATCTATTGAAAATTTTTACAATACATACTAAGAATTTTAATTAATATAAAAAAACAGTATAAATAATAGAAAAATATAGTATTTTTTATAACTTTTTAGTAAATAATAGATATTGATTTCATTATTCATTTATGTTATAATAATAAAACAGTTTAATTTTTTGGAGGTAAATTATGCCACGTGTTATAAATAACGATTGTGTAGCTTGCGGATCATGCGTTCCTGAGTGTGCATTCGATGCTATTAGTGAAGGAAATATCTATGTGATTGATCCAAACAAATGCACTGATTGTGCTGCTTGTGAAGCTGTTTGTCCAAGCAATGCTATAAATCCAGCTTAATTGCTGCTGATGGCATAGCAGTGGGCGGGTTTTAATTATATTAAAGCCTGCCCTATTTTTATATATAAGGAATAATATTGATAAAAAATACTGAAGCATTTATACTATCATATAATGCATACAAAACTTCATCTATCATAGCATCTTTTCTTACCAATAATTCTATAATGCAGGCAATATGCCATAAAGCAAAAAATAACTCGAAAGCATTCGGTTCAGATTTGGAAAGTATATCAAAGCTGAATATAAACATATACGAGAAAAAAGAAAATCAGCTGTCAATATTAAAAGAATCTTCTATTGTAAAAAATTATAAAATATTAGAAAAATCTATATACTCATCTTTAGCTGTGTTCTATATAAGAGAAGTATTATTATACTGTGCCAAAGATTTTGATAATAGATATTTTATTCTAATGGAAAAAACATTAGATGCTTTAGAAAGTTTGGAAGGAAATAATAATAATAATAAAATAAAAAAGATGTATATCAATATTTTAATGAGAGCATTTGAAATGAAAACTTTGCATATAGCAGGAATATCACCTCATTTGGATAAATGTACAATATGCGAAAAAAATAATGATTTATTATATTATTCTATATTAGAAGGCGGATTAATATGCCAAAAATGCAGAAATCTAGTTAAGGACTCTATAAATATAACAGAATATGATATAGCTTTTATGAGAATTATAAAGCATACATCTCTTATAGAAATAATAAAAAATGAAAATCTAAAACAAATATATAATGAGTCTTTAGACAATGTAAAATACATTATGAATAAATCAATATTCAATCATATAAACAAAACAATAAAAAGTCAGAAAGTATTAGAAGAAATTTTACTTACTTAATATATCAAATATTTCTTTTGTATTATTAACTATATAAGTAGCATTTTTGAACTCTTCTTCATTTCCAAAACCATATTTAACAGCGATAGAATCAATTCCTATATTTTTTGCTGCATCTATATCATCTATCCTATCACCTATCATTATAGTTTTCTCTTTATCGAAATTCTCTTTTTCTAAAGCTTCTTTTAATACATCTAATTTACTTTTAATTTTTCCTCCAAGTATAGGAGCATAGAAATTAGTAAAAAATTTTGTCATATAAAAATGCTCTATTATTCTTAAAGCGGATTCTTTAGGTTTAGCAGTGGCTAAAAAAACTTTATAATTATTTTCAGAAAGAGTTTTAATCAAATCATATATACCATCATAAATTGTACAGTTAAACAAACCATCATTACCATTATAATCTTCTCTATAAAACTTTATAAAATCAAGAGATAATTTTTCATCATCTAAACAATATTTTCTGAAACTAGTGTCAAGAGGAGGGCCAATAAACTTTCTTAAAGTATCATTATCAGGAATAGATATATTTAAATTATATACATCATTTATTTTTTTTATTCCATATAAAGCACCATTTATTATACCAGGTGCTGAATCAGTTATAGTTCCATCAAGATCAAATAATACATTAATATATTTTGGCATAACAACTCTCTTTTATATATACACTTTATAAGCTTTATTTCTCTACAAAAATATATCCTGAAGCAGGTATAATCTCAAAATCTTCTTTAGTTTTTTCTTTTATAGCTTTAAATAATAAATTTATTCCCAAACTATCACTTGATATATGACCAGCACATACAATATTCATATAATATTTTTTGCATTCATCTAAAAGTCTGTCTGATATATTCATCATAACAATAGTATTTACTCCAGCCTTTGATAAAGCTTCAATCATACCAACATCGAAAGAAGCACCACCTGTCATATCAACGATAAACTTTCCAACCTTAGATTTATTAGAACCATTGAATATTTTAGGAGGATTAAGTCTTTTAGCAGATATTTTATATTCATCTATTGTATATAAAAAATCAATAATATCTGATAATGTATATGGATTTTCTTTTTTTATATTTTCAGTTAAAAAAGATTCAACAAAATTATCAGCAACTGTATGCATACACATATAATTTAATTTTAGAAGTTTAGCAGTATCAACATCTCTATAATGATTAGAAGAATATACTGAACGGCTTACCTCATTAAGTCTTTTATTAGTTAAAGCTTCAGAAACGTTTATAGCTACATCATGCAAAGCATTTTTATCGGCCTGCATAGATATAACATCGTAAAAATTAACAAATCCATATCCATTTGGATGATGTGTTATTACCAAATCTATATTATAATTTTTTTCGTTTAATCTATCAGCCAAAAGCAACTCAGATGTCTGCATATCTATACCGCAGAGAATTTTTTTTATATCTTTATCCTCTGCAATATTTAAAATTCTAGTGTCTGAATAAGGATTGAAAAGAGTATCTTTATCAAAATATTCTTTCTTTTTATCATCTAATTTATCATAAGATTTTTTTATGCTATTAAGTTCTTTTTCTACAGTTTTCCTTCCTCTAGGATCAGCATCCATTGCACAATCTATAGCGGTTCTGTAAAAATCATTTATTTTTAAAGCCATATTATATCCTATTCATTAATCATCGTTATCAATTTTTTTTCGTTTTTAGGTTCGCCTCTATATTTCTCAGTTTGAATCATACCATCTTGCTCAAAGAATGTAATAGCTTTATAACTTTGTCTTATAGAAAACTCTGCACTGCCTATCGTAAGCTCTACACCAGGAAGCATTTCTTTACCGGCACTTACTGTAGATTCAACTTTTTCTATTTCCATTTCTTGAATTAATGCCTCTCTATTTAATACTATTTCTTCTCTTCTAGTATTAGCTTGCTCCAACTGTTCTTTATAACTTTGTAGCTGTTCTTTTTTCTCATCATCAAGTTTTTTGAGTTTTCCAGCCTGTTCAAGAGATTTTATATTTCTTTCTGTTTCTTCTATAGAAATATCTAATTCTTCTTTTTCTCTATCCAAATCATCTATTGCACGTCTTTTTGCTGGGCTTATTCCTGTTTCTATGAATGTTTTAGCTCCAGCTTGAGAACCTAATACTTTACCATTAACTTCTCTTAAAGCTCTTAATCTTCCTCCGCTTGCTGAAGCTCTCTTACCTATAAGTATTATTCTATTGTCAGCATCGATATTAGAGTTAAGTATTGCCTCAGTAACTACAACATTGTTTCCAGCCTCAATATTTGAGAACTGTATAAATTTAGCAATAACATCTCCTCCCGCTTTTACATGGCTATTTTCATTTCCTTGAATACCAAGTTTAACCATAATATCTCCCTTAGCTTCAAGATCACATTTTCCAACAGTTCCATGTACATCAATATTACCTTCTGCTTTAATAGAGTAATTATCGTTTACACTTCCTTTAACAACAACGCTTCCAATAAAGTTAATATTTCCTGTTTCAGGGCCTACATCTCCTGATACCTCGAATATTGGTTCTACACTTAAAAGTTTGCCTTTAAGTACAACCTGTCCGCTTATAGAAGCTATTATATATTCACCATCATCTGACATCTCAACATTATCACCAACTATCTCTTTTATTTCGATGTCTTTTCCGCTTTTAGTTTCTATTTTAACACCTAATACTGTTCTTCCCACTTCTCCATCTGTAGCAGGAGTTTTTCTAGCCAATTTCTGACCTTTCTCTACATTCTCAACTATAGTTAAATCTTTATAGTCAATACTCTGATCTTCACCTATAAATTTAGGTATAACTTTTTTATTCACATTTACTAAATATTCTATTTTAGCATTCTCTCCATTTACAGGCTGACGGCCTTCAGCAGCAAGTATAGGGATATTAAAAGTACCTTCTTCTAAACATTTTGTAACATTTTCTTCTTGAAAGCCAAATGTTACACCGCTGTTCTCAAGTAGTTCTTTAACATCTTGTAAATCCATTTCTCTTCCGCCCTTGTTAGGCTTAGTAACAGTAACATAGGCACGCATTTTATCTTCTGTAATTGTATAACTAATTTTAGCATTATTAGCAGATTTACCTATATCCCATTCAGCTATTTTTACATACTGTCCTGTCTGTTCATGAAGCATTTTTTTAGCTAAATGAGAATCATATTCTTTTATACCTGCATCTATTAATTTTTCCTCTAATACAGTTATATCTTCTATTCTTTTACCATCCCCAACAGGAGGTTTAACTTTCAAAAATACTCCATCTCTCTTTACTCTTACAATTACTTCTGTATCTTTATTAAATACGATCTTTTGCTGAACACTTCCTTCTGAGTATATATCTTCATAAGTATTAGCAGCTGCAACTCCCATATTAGACTTATCATAAGTGATATGAGTATATCTCACCAAAAAAGGTTTAGCTCCTATATTAAAAAATCCTTTATTTCCTTCCTCAAGAACTTTATAACTTAGTTCATAAATAGGACATTGAAATATAGCAGCAGCTTCCTGCATTCCTCTCTCCAAAGAAGCAACTGATAATTCCACTGAACGAGTATTTTTATTATTATAAATCTTTTTATAAAAATCACTTTGCAATATTTTTTTCTTTAATTCATTCATAAAAATCACCTATTTTTATAATAATTGCTTTTTTATTAATATATATTTTATAAGATATATCTTAATTGCTGTATAGCTTTTGTATGAAGCTGAGATATTCTGCTTTCTGAAACATCTAATACATTGGCTATCTCTTTTAAAGTAAGATCATCACAATAATATAATATTAGAACTTGCTTCTCTTTTTCTGACATTTTTTTAGTTTCTAATATTTTTTTCTTTAATTCATTCATAAAAATCACCTATTCTTATAATAATTGTTTTTTTATCTCAGAAAGACTATATCTTAACTGCTGTATTGCCTTCGTATGAAGCTGAGATATTCTGCTTTCTGAAACATCTAATACCTTGCCTATCTCTTTTAAAGTAAGGTCATCATAATAATATAATATAAGAACTTGCTGCTCTTTTTCAGGAAGTTTTTTCAAAGCAGCTATTATTTTATTTTTAACATCTTCTCTCTCTGCTAAATATTCCGGATTGGTTTTATCATTTGATTTCAATGTATCTATTACAGATATTTCATCGGAATCATCGCCTACATACCAAACATCGCTTAAAGAGGTAGGAGAAGCCTCTATATATCTTTTCATAGTTTCATTATATTTACTTATAGGTATTCCAAGCATATCTGCTATTTCCTGAGGCTTTATGTTTCTGCTTAATCTAGCTTCTAATATTTCTCTTGCCTTTTCTATTTCCTTAACATCTTTACGAATAGATCTAGGAAGATAATCTAATTTTCTAAGCTCATCATATATTGCCCCTCTGATTCTAGTAACAGCATAAGTTTTAAACTTAATATCTCTATTAGGGTTATATTTATCAATAGCATCCATAAGTCCGAAAGAACCAAATCCAACTAAATCTTGAAATTCAATATGCTTATGAGAACCCATATTCACAGATATCTTGCTTGCCACATATTTTACTAAAGGAGAATATTTAATAATTAGAGCTTCTCTTATATAAGGCGAAAGAGTCTTTTTAAACTCAAGCCAATATTCCTGCTCATTCTCATTAGTAATATTTGGTATTTTATCTTTGTCTTTTTTATTCATCTTCATAATATTCACTCTAACTATTAAATTTTTTATTTTTATTTACTTATTATCTTATATTTTTAATCTAATCTTCTAAGCTCTTCTCTTATTACATCCTTGATTCTAGCAATCGCATAAGTTTTAAACTTAATGTCTCTATTAGGATTATATTTATCAATAGCATCAGTAAGTGCAAAAGAAGCAAATCCTATTAAATCTTGAAATTCAATACGTTTATGAAATTCCATATTAACATATATCTTACTTGCCACATATTTAACTAAAGGAGAATACTTAATAATAAAAGCAGTTTTTATATTAGTTGAAAGAGTCTTTTTAAACTCAAGCCAATATTCCTGCTCATTCTCATTAGTAATATTTGGTATTTTATCTTTGTCTTTCATAAATATTCACTCTAACATTAAATTTTTTAATATATTTTATTTATCATCTTTTTCATCTTTAGCCATCATAGTTCTAACAGCTTTAGCAACTTTTTCAGGATCCTCTTGAACTTCTTTTATCATTTCATTATCAGAAACCTTTTTATCAGGAAACATACTGCTGCTTGAAGTACTGTAACTTGTATTGTTGCTTGAAGGAGATTTTCCAAATACTATATCACCTATATCACCACCTGAACTAGCAGGGCTTGGTTTAGAATTAGGTTTTCTATCAAGATTTATAGAATCAGGAGATATTGTTATATTATCTGGATTAAAATCATTAGTAGTATTGTTAGTATTATCTATATTGTTAACAGAATCATCACTAATATTATTAGCTATAGAATGATCATCTAATGAATTATAATCCATATCCATATTTGTACTTACATTACTGCTTTCTATAATATCACCTAAATATCTTTTCAATAATAATCCTATTAAAAACAATATTGCAAAAGTTATTATTCCTGACAATAAAGCTTTAAATAAAGATATATCTATTCTATTTTTATAGAGTACAGACATAACAAGAGTTACAACAAATGATAAAATAGATATTATACCATCTAATTTTCCAAAATTAGATGAAAAATACTGTTTTACTTTTTCTACTATATTATTCATAAATTCCCTCTGCAAACATTTATCATTTTTTACTTACAAAAGATAATAAGGACTCCATAAATCCTCCAAAACCTTTTACCTCTCTGCCGTCATCATATTCCATATCAATTATTCTTTTAGCTATATTATGTATTGACATAGAAGCCTGACATTTATTATCATATTGATAGAATGGAAGCTGCTGAGAAACTGCATAAGGAATTGTTTTATCTTCCATAACATGTCCCAAATATTTAACATCCATATCTAAATACTTTTTACTTGTCATAATAATCTTGTCGCTTACTTCTTTACCTTCAGAAGCCTTAATAACTCTATTAACTAATATTTTTATATCAGCATTAGCATTCTCAGGAGCTATAGATTTTATTACACCATAAGCATCTAATATAGCTGTAAGTTCTGGAGTTGTAACTACTATACTTTCATCTGAGGAAAGAAGAAAATATAAAACATTATCAGAAATTCCAGCACCAGTATCAACTATTATTATATCAGCATCATTCAAAGAATCCATGCTATTAACTAATTTAGTCAAAGCTCTTCCAGATAAATTAGCTAAAGAAGAAAATCCAGAAGCTCCTGCTATATATCTTATACCATAATCTGTTTCAAGTATGATTTCATGTATTTTTTTCACACCTTTAATAACATGATACAAATTATATTCAGGCATATTTCCAAGTATAACATTAACATTACCAAGTCCAAGATCTGCATCAACTAAAATCACATTTTGTCCAAGCTGCTGCAATGCTATGGATAAATTAATTGCTATATTAGTTTTACCTACTCCGCCCTTACCGCTTGCTATGCTTATAATACGCTGAGGACGTTTATCTTTCATACTCATCATTTTTCTTAATTCATCAGCTTGATCTTTCATAATATTTTATAAATTTCCTAAATTATTTTTTATTTATTTGTAAAACTTTATTTTAATGTCCGAATAACCCTTCCATTATTTTATAACCATATTTTTTAGCAGTAGATATATCCTTAGGAACACCCTGTCCATGAGTTATATAAGTAATAGGAAGTTTTTTCTTTGTAATAGCACAAATTGAAGAAGCCAAATAATCTGTTTCATCAACCTTTGTAAGTATTACACCTTTATAATTTGTAGGTTTAAATCCATTTAATATCTTCAAAGCATCTTTATACTTTGCAGTGGCACTCATAACAAGCTGAATATCCATATCAAATCTTCCAACTGTAGTGAAATATTTTGACATAGCAACTATATCTTCAGCACCTTTAGGAGAACGTCCCATAGTATCTATAAATAACAATGAAGAATTATCCATCTTTCTAATCTCTGCTCTCAAAGCTTCAGGAGTACTAGCACTTGTAAATGGTACCTTCATTATGCTTGCATATCTTTGAAGCTGATCAACTGCGGCTATTCTGTAATTATCTATAGTTACAAAAGAAACTTTTTTACCAGATTTCATATACTGTGCTGCTATTTTAGGTATTGTAGTTGTTTTTCCTACACCAGTAGGTCCTACAAATACTATAATTTTTTTCTTAGCACCTATTTCTATACCATTGGAAAGTATTAATCTTTCAGCAAAATATTTTTCTACTTCCTCTCTTATGACATCTTTAGATTGAAAGAATCTTGCATTACTTGATGTAAGTAAATATTCTCTTAACTCAAGTAATATTTCTTCAGGAAACTCTCTGTCTCTTAAATAACTGAAACTTTCTTCCATTCCATCTGCAATATTTGCTTCAGCATTATCTTCAATATCATTTTCTTCATTATCATAATCTTCTTCTTTTGTATCATCATTGAAATAATCTCTGATATTATTTTTACTTTCTCTTACATTATTTTCTTCTTTAGATTCTCTCTGCTCTCTTATTATTCTTTGTTCTCTTCTTGATTCTTTAATCTCTTCTATAGCATTTTTTATTTCATCTTCATCAGAAGAAGTATCTGAATGAGAAATTTTATTTTGATGTTTTGAATCTTCATTTATATTAGAATTATTGGAGTTATTTTTATTTAAATTTATATTAGGAATATTATTCTCTAAATATTCTTTTATTATATCTCTTATTTGTTCCTGAACTATTTTTTTTACATTATCATCTACAGAATTACTACTATTATTTTGATTAATATTATTCTGATTATTATTAGAACTATTAGTATGATTATACATAACATTATTGTTAAGATTATTCATAAAACTATTATTAGGAATATTGTTATTAGAAATATTATTAGTAGCAAAATTGCTGTAATTACTAATAGGAGAAAAAGCATTATTACTAGAATAATCTGAAAGCATGGGATTTCTCATATTAGCAAATGTAGAACCTTGAAAATTAGAATATTGATTATTACTAAAATTAGGTAATGGTATAAAATTGTCAACGCTTTTTTCTCTTGTATTATTATCTTCTATTTTTTCTTCAATAATATTTGCCTTTGTACTATTATTATTAGTAGTAGTATCATTTAAAAGTTCTTCAGGTATATCTTCATTTTCAGTACTATAAGAATTTTCATGAAAATTAGAACGGGATGCATTATTATTAGAAAAGCTATTATTTCTACTAGCACTTTTTTCTTTCAATGCTTTAGTTATAGAAACTATTCTATCTGCCATTTCACTTGCATCTATAGTTTCAGATGAATGCTTTTTCATTTCTATTCTATCGCTTAAAAGTTTGCTTCTATACATTTCATCTTCATCATCCGAATAAGATTTATCTTCATTCATAGAATTATTTTTTCTATCGTAAATAGAATTATTAAGCATTATTCTAAGTTCATGTTCTGTTTTCGTTCCAAGCCCTAAAAATCCGCCCACTTTTATATCTTTACTAGTTAAAATAACAAAGTTGACACCAAATTCAACTCTGGCTTTAACTAATGCATCTTTTTTATCCTTCCCTCTAATAGTGCGTATATCTACCATTTTATAACTCCTCTCTTCTTCTATTTAGCCCACTATTAATATTGCTCTAATATACCGATAGAAACTTCAAACTCTTTTTTAATCATTCCGAATATGTTTTTTCTTTTGCTCTCTCTTACACTAATAATAAAATAGCTTTCACCATACTTATCTCTAGCCTGTTTCTCAATTTCTTCTCTGTTTTTTCCAAAAATTTTTATAGTTTTCATCTTGTAACTCCAAGTAATATATTTATTTATATCTTAATCGCCCAATAAGGCATTCATCATTCATTATTTTATACTAGCAATACCCTGTACATTATATCCCTGTGCTATTTCGGTAGTAGCTATAACCTTGTACTTACCAACATTTTTAGCTATAAACTGATACAAAGGTCTTCTTATAATAGGAGAAGTTAAAAATACTATATCATCAACTCCTGAATCACTTACAAGTTTAACTGCATCTTTTATATTCTTAATTAAGTTCTGCATACTTTCAAAACTCATAGCTATCATCTGCGAACCTTGTAAATTACCTGTATTAGCAAGGTTTTGAGCTATATTATTTTGAAGCTGCTGACTTAAAGTAATAACTCTTATATTTCTATCCTGATCAGCAACCATCTGAGATATTTGAGATGCCAATCTGCTTCTTACAAGTTCAGTAGCCTGTTCGCTTCCCATAATTGATATAGCATCAGCAACACCCTCTAATATAGCAACACTGTTTCTGATAGGCACTTCCTCTTGAAGAAGATTCTGCAATACTTTCTGTATATATCCAAGAGGACTTTCATTATGAGGCTTGGCTGCAAGTACTTCAGATACAAGAGCTTTATGATCATCTTTAATAAGATCAAGCATATTCTGTACTTCTTCACGTCCGATAAGAAGATTAGCATTTCTCTTAATAGTTTCGCTGAAGTGAGTAGCAATAACTGAAGTAGGCTGAAACAACATAAAGCCTTTTTTCTCTGCCATATCTTTTTCATCAACTTTAATCCAATAAGCAGGAAGTCCGAATGCCGGCTCTCTTACTTTCTCACAGTCTGGGCTAGGCCCATCTGGGGAATTAGCATTCAAAGCTAAAAGCATATTAGGACGAACAAATCCTTTAGCCATTTCAGTACCATTTATACTCACTGTATATTCATCAGGTTCTATTACACTGTTATCCACAATACGAACAGGAGGAACTACAAGCCCAACCTCTAAAGCAAGTTCTCTACGAATCTGACTTATTCTATTGATTAAATCCCCGCCTTCCGATTCTAATGCCAAAGGTATAAGAGAAGCACCAACAGAAAGCTCTATCTTCTCTACTTTCAAGAAAGGCGTAACATCTAAAGGACCTTGATGCACCTGTTCCCCTGCATCTGTTTTTGTACCATCTTCATTAAGTCCAAGCTCCTGCTGTTCTTTCTTCAAAGCATATCCTGCTAAGAATAAAGCCAAAGCTATTACGAATAATGCAATTTTTGGGAATCCAGGTAAAAGCATTAGGAAGAATGCGAAACCTGCACCTATAAATAAGTTCTTAGGTTTAGCAAAAACTTGTACCGCTATTTGAGTAGACAAATTATCTTCGCTACTACTTCTAGTTACTAATAAACCAGTAGCAAAACTCATAAAGAATGAAGGGATCTGGCTTACTAAACCATCACCAACAGTAAAACGAGTATAAGCATTAACTGCCTGAGTAAAAGGCTCTCCTCTCATTGTCATACCAATGATGAGTCCGCCTACTATATTTATAACAGTGATTATGATACCGGCTATAACGTCCCCTTGTACGAACTTAGAAGCACCGTCCATAGTACCGTAAAAATCACTTTCACCTCTGATTTTCTTTCTCTTTTCTTCTGCCTCTTTATCTGTGATAGCTCCTGCCTGAAGTTCGCTTTCAACAGCCATCATCTTTGAAGGCATACTATCTAATGCGAATCTTGCTGCTACTTCTGATACTCTTGTAGCACCTTTAGTGATTACAACAAATTGTACTATTATAAGAATAATAAATATTACAACACCTACAACAATATTACCGCCAACTACGAAGTCAGCAAATGAAGTTATTACCTTACCATTAAAGTTAGCACCTTCAGTAAGAATCGCTCTAGTTGTAGATACGTTCAAAGCAAGTCTGAATGCTGTCATAACAAGAAGCACAGAAGGAAATACACTGAAATCATTAGCACTTCTTATACTAAGCACCATAAGCAATATCAATAATGATACTATAATATTTATTATAAGTAAGAAATCCAATATTATTGACGGTAATGGTATGATAAGCATCATAATTACCATAACTGCACCT
Organism: Brachyspira intermedia PWS/A; assembly: GCF_000223215.1. Taxonomy (NCBI): domain Bacteria; kingdom Pseudomonadati; phylum Spirochaetota; class Spirochaetia; order Brachyspirales; family Brachyspiraceae; genus Brachyspira; species Brachyspira intermedia. The sequence continues at coordinate 1,508,135 of NC_017243.1, read as the reverse complement.
ATAGCAAACATTATATCGCTATGTCTGCTTAAATTGGAAGGCAGTTTTATATTATCTAAAATTGATTTAGCACCATTCATTGTTGCCACTTTTTATTCCTCCTATATAGCCCTTGCCATTTTTTCATTACGTAATCTATATACCTCGCCAAGTATCCTTGACACAACATGAAATAGCTTTTCAGGTATATACTGTCCTAGCTCAACATTGTAATATAATTCACGGGCTAAAGGTTTATTCTCAACTATTTGAACATCATTTTCTTTAGCTATTTCTTTTATTTTTAAAGCTATGTGATCTGCTCCCTTAGCTGTTACTACAGGGGCATAATCTCCATTCTCATATTTCAAAGCAACTGCAAAGTGAGTTGGGTTTGTAATAACTACATCTGCTTCAGGTACCGATTTAAGCATTGTTCTGCTTACAATCTTTCTAGCCATCTCCTGCAATTGACTTTTTACCAATGGGTCCCCTTCCATCTCTTTAAACTCTTCTTTCATCTCATGCTTTGTCATTTTCAAACTATTAATGTATTGTCTTTTTTGGAAGAAATAGTCAAAAGCAGAAACTATTATCATAAATATAATTACTTTAGCAAGCATTTCTAAAACTATAAAGAAAAACAAATTCATAGCCTGACTCAAACCCATATTAACCATATTAAATAATTCAGTATGTTTTCCATATATAGTAGTAAAAGTAAGAATTGATATCATTACCATTTTAAAAAGTATTTTTGCCAAATTCATCAAGTTTTGAGATGATATAAATACTCTTTCTTTGAAGTTAGACCAAGTAGGTGCTATTCTTTTAAAATTAGGTTTTAATTTCTTTGTGGTAAATAAGAACTGAGTCTGTGCCAAATTAACGCCGACACCAACTACCAAAGCAACCGCCATAATTATTCCGGCAGTTTTTGCTAGAAGAACAAATATCTCTAATAACATATCTGTATAAGCTGCATTATTTATTGAAGCATCAGCATTAGAAATTTTATTCATTACGCTAATAAAGAATTGTGCTACTGTATGAGTAAAATATGTAGTTAAAAGAGCTATAACAGCTATTGAAACTGCTAAAACTAGAGTCTGATTTATTTCAGCCGAGTTAACAACACGTCCCTCTTCTTCTCTAGCCTTTCTCTTCTTTCTTTCAGTAGGAAGTTCAGTTCTGCCTTCATCTTCAGGAGCAGCAAATAATGTTAATACATATCCTTTTCCTGTAAGACGCAAATATTTTCTGTATAGCTTAGCTTTGAATATAATGAACAATTCAAATATAGAAGAAAGTATTTTTTTAATCATACTGTTCCTCCGGATAAGAAAGTTATTATATTATTAACATCTGCTATAGTAGTTTCTAATACTTTCATAAAATTAGAAACAAGAACTGGTATCAAAATATAATAAGCAGCCACACCAACAGCTATCTGCATAGGAAAACCAAGCATTAAAATATTCATCTGAGGTGCTGCTTTAGCTAATAATCCTAAACTTAATGATAATAAAAACAGAGTAAGCATTATAGGCAAAGCTAATGAAAGAGCTACAGAAAACAAAGAACTCATATAATATATCATTCTGTCTATAACGCCGTTAAACGATGAAGTGAATACCGCCTTTGAAGCATCACTTAATACAGGCATAGCCTTAAAGCTGTAAAATAAAGTTCTTATAACCCAGCTAGGTCCGTCTATAGCTATAAATAATAATATAACTACTAAAGACTGTAATTGTCCTAATACTGGCACTGTAACTTGAGATATAGGGTCAACTGTTTCTGATATACCGAATCCCATTTGTATTTCAAAGAAATTCGCCATAACCTGATAAGCAGTAAATATGATTGACATTAAGAATCCTATCAATATTCCTATTAATGCTTCATTTACCAATGTTAAAAAGTATTCAACAAAAGTAGGAGCTGCCTGAACATTGATATTAGCAACTAATGGAAATATGGCTGCTGTAGCAATAAAAGCTAATGCCATTTTTATAGTATTAGGAATAACATTAGAAGAAAATAATGGAGCTACCATAAGTATAGCTACAAATCTTACCATAATGAGCAGGTAAATTTGAAAGAAATTCACGAAATTATCCATTATTAATTCCCTAATTGATTCTCTAAACTATTTTTACACCCAACAAAATTATCTAGCTATACTTGGAAGTATGCTGAACAATCTAACAGTAAACGCACTAGTATAATTCAACATCCAAGAAGCTAACATATATATCACTGCCAACATAGCTATCATTTTAGGAACAAATGTTAAAGTCTGCTCCTGAATACTTGTAGTAGCTTGAAGTATTGAGATTATCAATCCAACAATAATTGATACTCCCAAAACCGGAGCTGATAACAACATGAATACCCATAAAGTTTCTTGTACTAAAACAATAATTGAAGTATCACTCATAAAATTTCCCTTAAAAAATTATTAACTATATAAAGCAGCCAAATATATATCTATATTTATTGGAAACTCTGTACTATCTGAAGTATTAAAAGTTTCCATCCGTCTACCGCAACAAACAAAATTATTTTAAGCGGTAAAGATATCATAATAGGCGGAAGCATTATCATACCCATTGCCATAAGTATGGAAGCAACTACCAAATCTATAACTATAAATGGAATAAACAAATATATTCCCATCTTGAATGCTATTGTAAGTTCATTAATAATGAATGCGGGAACAACAACAATTGTAGGAATTCTGTTTAAATCCTCAACTGTCTGAATCTCTCTAAGTCTTATATCTGTATTACTTATACTCAAAAATAAATCCAAACTCTTCATACCATTTTCACCACGTAAAGAGTTAAACATAAACATTCTTATAGGCTGTATGCCTCTACTGTATAATTCATTGACACCTATAGTGCCATTTAAATATGGTTGAAGTGCCTCATTATTTACCTGCGTTAATGTGGGCATCATTATAAAAAACGTTAAAAACAAAGAAAGCCCCATTATCAATGCTCTTGGGGGAGTTTCCTGTAAAGACAATGCCCTTTGAACAAAACTTAATACTATTGAAACTCTTATAAAACTTGTTGTCATTATTATTATAGATGGAGATAATGACAATATTGTTAAAAGAAATAATATCTGAAGTCCCAAACTAACCTGCTGAGGTGTTTGAGCCTGAGTAACATTTAATCCTATCGTAGGTATTGGTATTTGAGTATTCTCTTGAGCGTAAGCTACTACCGGTACAAGTAAACATAATACCAAAAACACCATTAGAAACTTTCGCATCTTAAGAACTCCAATTTTATAAATTTTTTCTAATCTTTTTTCTTCTGAAATCGATAATATTTACGGTTTCCATAAAGTTAACATATTATCATAAAATAGTCAAGTATTATGTTAACTAATTTACAATCCATTATAATAAATTTTATCGCTCATATACTATTTACAGTATCAATACAGTGTACAAAATTTTTTATACAGTATCAAACTAAATAAATAAACCCATTATATAGCAATTATAATAAATATCATCAATACAAAAAAAGCTCTTTATCTCACCTTCTATGAAAAAACCAAGCGATTTATACAGTTTTAACGCCCTTTCATTATCAGTTCTGACAGTTAATTCTATCTTTTTTATAGAATTTTCTTTAGCATAGGCCACAGCATAATTGATAAGTCTTTTGGCTATACCATTACCCCAATACTTTTTCAATACGCTTATTCCTAAATTTACTCTATGCTTTACTCTTTTCCTATCAATACCTTTCAAATTACATATTCCGATAATTTCACCGTCTATTTCACATAAAAACATCTTAGTTGTTATGCTTTTTTGTATGCTTTGTAAAAATTCCTCCTCTTTTTTCACATCTAATTCCCTTTCATTAGAATCAGACATCATAAAATTAGTTTCATCAGACACTTTCACTATATAATTTACAACATTTTCAGCATCTTCTATATGTGCTTCTCTTATATTACACATAAACACCTGCAATATTTATTATCGGATTTTATTATGTAAACTATAATATGATAACTTATTTTTTCTTATTTTTCAATTGATTTTTTAGAATTTTATATTATTTTTAATATATAGAGATTATACATATGTATACTTTTTTTCTAATAATTAATATTATTAATTTTACTAAAAAGTTTATATTTGGTTATAATAGTTGTATATGTATTTTTATTATGAACTTATTTTACTAAAGGAGAGAAAATAAGTTATTATATTTAACAAAGCAATTATTCATTATTATCAGACTCCTAACACTATTATTGATGGGCTTATGGTTTTCCTTAATCATAAGCCCATTGTTTTATTGACAATACTATTTTTTTAAAATAGAATATAAAAACTAAAATATAATTATATTGGGGTAAAAAAATGAAAAAAACACTATTATTACTATCATCTCTAATTTTACTACTATCATCATGCTCTCAAAAAAACAATGAAAACACAAACATATTTGAAGCATTAAATGGCAGTGAATTCTATCTTACAAGTAATCCTAAAATAACAATAGGATTTGAAAACAGCAATGTTTATGGAAATGCAAGCATAAACAGATATTTTACATCATTCAGCATTAGCAATGATCAAATAATTTTAGGTACAAATATAGGAGCAACATTAATGGCCGGAAACGAAGAAGATATGAAAGCAGAACAGGAATTTTTAACTGATTTAGGCAAAGCTAACTCTGTTTCATTAGAAAATGATAAATTAATAATAAAAACTTCTGAAAACAAAGAATTATCTTTCACAAAAAGAAGTTTAAATTACAATGATTTATATGGCAGAGAATTCATTCTTGAAAATAAATACCCTGAAATCGGTATAACAATAGGATTTGACACTAATAAAGTTTATGGTTTTTCTGGAGTTAATAGATACTTCGCAGGATATACTTTGACTAATAATAATGTAATATCAATAGGAGCATTAGGATCTACTATGATGGCAGGTCCTGAAGAAAATATGAAAGCAGAACAGGATTTTACAACATTACTTTCAGAAGCTTCTAATATAACATTATCAATGACTAATTTAGAAATAACTACAAAATCAGGTGAAAAATTAATATTTAAAGATGATTCCATATCAAGCAATAAATTATTAGGAAGAACATTTTTATTGAAAAATTTCTATAAATATCCTAATGTAGAAATAACTATGTCTTTTTATGGTAAAGAGAATCAAGTAAATGGTTTCTCTGGTGTCAATACTTACAAAACTTCATATACTAATATAAATGGCAATGAAGTTAAATTTAATGGTTTAGCTATGACTAAAATGGCTGGTCCTGAAGAAAATATGAATGCTGAATCAGATTTCTCAAAATATATGGAAAATGCTAAATATATGTACTTAAAAGGAAAAGAATTAATTATAATAGCTAATGATGCTACAATATTAAGATTCGTAGAAGACTATTTTGATGTTAATGAGCATTCAGGAAAAGAATTCAAATTATCAAATATGCTTGAAGGTACAGAAATAACTTTATCTATAACTAATAATTCATTTGTAGGAAAATCTGGAGTTAATAACTATAATATACCATTTGAAATAAAAGATGGTAAAATAACAATGAGTAAAACAGGAATATCAACTTTAATGGCAGGACCTGAAGCTGATATGCAAGCTGAAGATGAATATTTAAAACTTCTTAATAAAGCCAATTATATATCTTACAACAATAATACTTTATGCATAAAAACATCTGATGATGATATACTACTTTTTAACATGGTAAATTAAATATATTTTTACTGTTTCTTATTTATTATGTTATATATAGTATAGCTACAAACGTCATTTGTTGCGCTCTTAAGATATATATACAAACCCATTACTTTCACTCTATGAACTCAAATTTCATAGAGTGTTTTTTTTATGAAAATATGATAAAAAAATATGTTGATTAATTAAACAATTATTTGTATAATATCAAAAATATATATTAGGATAACTAAATTGAAAGAACTATTAAAAAAAATATCAGATAAATACAATAGTATAAATATAGAACAATTCAAAAATTTTATATAGTTTCTATTACATTAATATTTTTAGTAATAACTGTAATATTCTCTATTTTGGTTGCGGACATAGTTCTGCAGCCTGATGTTCAAGCCGTAGAATTATACAAACCTACAATACCTACAAAAATATATGATATAAAAGGTGAAGTAATATCTGAATTTTTCACAGAGCAAAGAGCATTAGTTGAATATAAAGATTTACCTCCTCAATTAATAGAAGCAATAATATCTATGGAAGATAATAATTTTATGTCGCATTTTGGAATAGATATTATAGGAATATTCAGAGGTACAATAGGAAACATATTAACCGGAAGAAGAGCAAGAGGTGCAAGTACATTAACTCAGCAGGTTGCTAGAAACATAGTATTAAAATCTACAGAAAGAACAATAACAAGAAAATTAAAAGAGATATGGGTTACTTTCCAAATAGAAAAAAGACTTACTAAAGAAGAAATAGTTACTTTATATTTCAATCAAATATATTTCGGACACTCTGTATACGGAGTTCAGGCAGCAAGCAGATTTTATTTTAACAAAGATGTACAAAATTTAGATTTAGCAGAATGTGCAATGCTTGCTACACTTCCGCCAGCTCCTAATGCATACTCCCCTATCAATAATCCTAATATATCAATAGCAAGACATAAAGTTGTTCTTAATAGAATGGCTGATTTAAATTTCATAACTAGAGACGAAGCTAAACAAGCACATAAAGAATTTTGGGAATCATATACAGGAAAGATAGGAAGAAGAGGATCTACTGCTTATAGTGCATCAATAGACAGAGCTCCTTATGTTACTGAATATGTTAGAAGACAATTAGTAAATAGATATGGTGAAAAAGCATTAAAAGAAGACGGATTAAAAATATACACTACTATAGATATAGAAAAACAGGAAGCTGCTCAAAAATTATTAACAGAAGCACTTACAGAATATAACAATAAATATGAAGGCGGTTCTATGGATATAGTTAATCTATATAATAGAGAAACTATAGATAAAATGAAAATGCTTTCCATATTATTTAATCTTCCTGAAAATACAGCTTATAATAAATTTAACATTGCTGTAAGAGATACTTTAAATAAATATACTACTTTGCCTTTGGCTTTAATGTCTGATATATTCGGAATGGAAGAAGTTAATGATATAACTATGGAAGTAATGAAAGCCGATGAGGCAGAACTTTCAAGACAGATTGAAGGTGCTTTGGTTTCAATAGACCCTAGAAACGGATATATTGTTTCAATGGTTGGAGGTTCAGGATTTACAGCTAGAAACCAATTCAACAGAGCTACTCAGGCAAGAAGACAGGCTGGAAGTGCTTTCAAACCTTTCGTATATGCCGCTTCAATGGATGTTACTAACTACAGTCCTTCAACTATCGTTAGTGATGCTCCTATAGGTTTTGTACCTGAAGAAGGAGAAGACGGAGAAGTTTGGATACCTAAAAACTATTCAGGTAATTTCAAAGGTGATGTAAGTTTAAGATATGCATTATCCGCATCATTAAATATAGCTACTGTTAATGTACTCAATTATGTAGGAATTACAAACACTATAAGATATGTAGAACCTATATTTAAAGCTGAACCTGATTCTGATAAATCTAAAAGAATGTTTAACCATGATTTAACATTGAGTTTAGGTACAGGATTATTTACACCATTAGAACTTACAACAGGTTTTGCTGAATTTGCCAACGAAGGAAAAGAAGTTAATCCTATACTTATAAGATATGTTACTGACAGATATGGAATAGTAATGGATAATTTTGAAGATGATTTAAAGAAAAAAATAACATTAAGAGGCGGTCCTAAACAAGTTATAAGCAAGGAAGTTGCCTACATGATAAGCGACATATTAATGGGAGTATTAAGAGGCGGTACTGCTACAAGTGCTATGTATGAAGCTAAATTCACAAGAAGAGGTGCTGGAAAAACAGGTACTTCTAATGACTGGAAAGATGCTTGGTTTGTAGGATATACTCCTGAACTTGCTACAGGTATATGGATTGGATTTGACTCATTCAAATATTCTTTAGGAAATAATCAGGTTGGAGGTAGAGTTGCTGCTCCTATATGGGGTAAATATATGGTAGAAGCATTAAAAGAAGTTAAACCTACTTGGTATAAAAAACCTGAAAATGTTGTTAGTATGCAGGTTTGTGCTATAAGCGGAAAATTACCAGGTCCTTCATGCTATTCTTTCCAAACGGACTTATTTGTACAGGATAAAGTACCTACAGACACTTGTAATGTATGTTCTCATTATTTGGAAGATTCTAATGAACTTGATAATATAATAGATTCATTCCTTAATTATTAAAGGAATATGAATGGATACAAAAATAATAGATAATATAGATTCTAAAGTCTTAAGGTATAAAAATATATTTGCAATACCTTCAATACATTCTAGAGTTTATTTTTCATTAGCTGTAAGAGAGGCTTTTGAAAAATTTAAACCGGATATTGTAGCGGTAGAACATCCTGCTAATTTTGCTGATTCTTTAAGAGAGGCTGTAAGCAGACTTCCATTTGTAAGTTTGATAATAAGAGAAATTGAAGATGAAGCTGTTTATATACCTATAGACCCTTGTGATTCTATAATAGAAGCTGTTCGTCTTGCTATTGATGAGGAAATACCGTTTTTTCCTATAGATAAAGATATAACTTCAATAAACACTAACTCTCATTATCTTATGCCTGATGATTATGTGATGAAAAATATAGGCCTTGAGAAATTTTATAATGAAGTTAAAAATAATTATATATTTCATAAAGATGAATCAGATGAAGAGAGAGAAATATTCATGGCTAAGAATCTTCATGAACTCTCTAAAAAATACAATAAAATACTTCTTGTTATAGGAATGTCGCATTGGGAAAATATTGTATCCATATTACAAAAGCTTGATGATGAAAAATTAGATAATAAAGCAAAAGAAGAAATAATAAATAAAAAATTTTCAGAAGATGATGAAGAATATATATATTCAGAACCTAAAATATATAATGTACATAAAGAATCATTAAATAAAATGCTTGGTGAGTTTCCATTCACAACTTATATGTACGAATTATATAGAAACGGAGAATTAGAAACTTTTGACAAGATACATATAATAGAAACAATTTTTAAAGAAGCAAAGATGAGATATAAACTTCCAATATCATTGCTTCAGCAAAAAAATATGATGAAGTATTTAAGGAATTTATGTCTTCTTGATAATTATATCATACCGGATTATATAGATATGCTAACGGCAGCAAAATGCATGATAAACAATGATTATGCATTAGAAGTAATGGAAGGTATGGAATATTATCCGCATTACACTGAAGAAGATGAGAACTACCCTACCATAAAATTAAATAGAGATCCAAGCACAAACGGTATGGAAGGAATGCTCAAAGATAAAAAAATAAAACTTCATAAATATGATAATGTATGGAAAACATCTTTCAAAAAAGTTAATGTTACAACTCGTCCTAGTGAAAAATACGAAGGAGAATGGGAAGATGTTTGGAATAAAAGAACTAATCTTCTTTCCCATGTACCAGAAGATATACTTATGGAAAAGCATATGAATATACTTAGGGATAAAATAAGAAATATGCTTACTGAGGACAAGGCAAGAATAGAACCTTTCACTGTAAGTATTAAAGATGGTATTGATATGCGTGAAACTATAAGAAATTATTATAAAAATGAAATATATGTCAGAGAGATTCCAAAAATCAAAGGTAATATAGGACATATGGTTGTAATATTCGATGATGAACATGATGAAGATTATGATTGGAATATAGTCTGGTATAGCGAAGCCCATGACGACAGCGATTTAATATTATACTCTACAGAACCGGGAAATACTCTTGTAGGCCCCGGAATATCTAAATGCTATTTTGGAGGTTATGCTTCTTTAATGCCACCTCAGGCTCCGCATGATGTTTGGAGAATGTATAAGCATTTAAAAAAAGAGGGAATAGTTAGAAATTATGCTGACTTACTTTTATACACTGCCATAATATATTCTGTTGATAAGTATTTGGGTTATGTTGCTCCTAATCCTCCTTCAAATATATTAAAAGAATTTGCTAAAAAGAATTCTGTTGAAATAGTTTATGTTCCGCTCACCACTTTTTCAAGCGAGACTCTAAGAAAGTTAAGACATTTCCATGTACTTGGTAATAAAAGACTTAGAAAAATTGCTGATGATTATATAATATAATTTATAAATCAATTATCAAAAATAATAAATAAAGTATATCCTAAACAACTATATTTTGTAAATTTTGATATTTTTCAGATGTATTATCAACTTTTTTGCCGCACACGCTTTGCGGACTTCGTCAAAGTTGCAAAAAAAAATAGATAATTCTATATAAAGTACATCAGTTGAGAAAGCTAAAAATTTTCAGTATATACTATATACTAGATTAACTAATTAGATTATTCCTTTTTCTCTTGCTCTTTCTTATCTAAATCATTTTGATGGCTATTAAAAGGACTGAATCTTAAACCCACCTGCAAACCAACACCAAATGCATCTGTAGATACATATTTTGTTTCATCAATTTTTTTTCTCACACCAAATTCATAATCAAAATATAATCCAAAATTGGCACCTACATTATAATTATTAAATACAGAATAATCCAATGTTAATTTAATATAAGGTATAACATTCATTTTATCATATTTATTGACTATATCCAGCATATTAACTGTACTGCCTGCTGCCGTATAATTAGTGCCGTAAGTAACTGTCTTTTCTTCTTCAATTCCTGCTACAGGTATTTTTAATCCGCCTCCAATACCTATAGAAAAATCATAAATATTTACCTTAGGCAAAATACCTATTTGAAAGCTATGAAAAGCAGAAGTAGAAACAACAGATTTTGTACTGTCAGAAGATATAGAAGATGAATAAGTATCATAACTATATCCTGTTTCAGCCAATATACTAAGTCCTATATTATTTTTAAAATCTATCACATATCCAAACTGTGCTGTAACACCTATATCAAAACCCAAACCGATTTCTAGTTCTGAGTTTCCCATAGGTATTCCCACAGACAGCCCAGAAGGTATATTTATTATCCCTTCAAATCCGCTTGCTGCCAAAAGTGATAAGTTAATCGATATAAATATACTAATTATTAATAATAATTTTTTCATATTGGCAACTAAACTCCTTGTATACGCTTCATTACAATATTATCATCAATTTAAATATACATTTTTTTCAAAATTTATCAAATATGGTTATATATATTATCGTAAATAATTACTTATTTTATATAATATGAAGCCATTTAAATATATTATTTACCTATACAGAAATTAGCAAATATTTCATTGATTACTTCTTCAGCATCAACTTTTCCGCTAACATTTCCAAGTATATTATTTAATATATTCATCTCTTCAGCAACTTCATCTAAAGAATAAGACTCTAATGATTTTTTTATACATATATCAATCTGTTTAAGTCCGCTTTCTAAATATCCTCTCTCTCTATTATTGACATAAGTTTCTTTATTAAAAATATCCATATCAGAATCTGAAACATAATTTTTCAAAGCAGATATTAATTCACCTTTTCCTGATTTTGTTTTTGTACTTATATTAATTATATTAGCATTATCTATTTCTTTATTAAATTTTTTATCTTCATCGCTTTTATTAAGTATATATATAATATTTTTATTATCTAATGTATTTAAGAACTCTATTAAATTGATATCATCTTCATTTGCTATATCGCTTCCATCAAACACTGCAAGTATAATATCAGATTCACAGGCACATTTTTTAGCTCTTTCAATACCTTCAAGCTCAATATCATTATCAGCTTTTTTATGAAATCCGGCAGTATCCATCAAATAAAAAGGTATATTATCAATATAAATATTTTCACTCAAAAAATCTCTTGTAGTTCCGGCAATATTTGAAACTATAGCCCTTTCTCTGTCTAATATCATATTAAATATACTGCTTTTACCGGCATTAACTCTGCCTAATATAGCAACCTTTATTCCATTAATAAGATTTTCAACTCTTTTGGAATTAGATAAAATATTTTCTATATCTTTTTTTATAATCTCAAAATTTTCTATAAGCTTATCATAAGAAAAACTTTCTGTTTCATCTTCAGGGAAATCCAATTCTCCATAAACAAGCATAAGAGAATTTTTTATATTTTCTCTTAGTTTATCTATCTCTCTTGTAAGCCTTCCCCTCATCTTATATATGCTTGCTTCAGCCATAAGCTTATTATTAGAATCTATTAAATCATGTATAGCTTCAGCCTCACTAATTCCTATTCTTCCATTAATATAGGCTCTGTATGTGAATTCTCCCCTATTAGCTGCCCTTGCTCCGTTTCTTATTAAAAGATTCATAAGCGCATCTATTACTACAATGCTTCCATGAGATATGAATTCTATTGTATCTTCAGATGTGAAAGTATTAGGAGATAAAGAAGATAATACTATAACCTCATCAACAGGTATATTATTTTCATCTTTTATTAAAGCATAATAACTTTTTCTATGCTCAAAATTATTTATATTCTTATTTTCATTATTAGCGTAGAAACATATTTTTGAAGCTATTTCTAATGCCTTGCTTCCTGACATTCTTATTATAGCTAATGCACTCTTTGAATATGGTGTTGATAATGCCGCTATAGTATCTTTTATATCATACTCGTTCATATTTTACTCTTAACTATTTTCCTGAAGATGTTCCATTTTCTTTTGAAGTTTTTTCTGCTCTTTTAATTCTTTTCTTAGCCTTTTCTTTTCTTCTTTTCTTATCTTTTTGTTTTCTTTTTCTTCTAATTTTAATGCAGTATATAAATTACCGTTTTTTACTATATAATCAACACAAAAATCATAATCTTTCTGCATTATTTTGAGTTCAGGAATTTGTCTTGCAAATTTTACGTAATCAGATTCTTCAAACATTTTTATTATGTATTCGCTTTCATTAAATACATTTTCTTTGAATAATTGATTTATTTCGCTAGTAGTCATATCTTCTATATTGAATCTGAATCTCTTTGTAAGATACCTTTTAAATATAAATGTTAATTCAAAATAATACTCCGCATATTTATTTTCATTATAATAAGTATTGCAATCTATTAGTTTTAATGCATTCAATGCCTCTGTGTCTTCTTTTATATTTATCTTTTCATTGAATTTTCTTTCTATATATTTTACTACAGCAAAAATCAATATTATTATTCCAATAATAGCAAAAACTATAAGCACAGCGAATAACCATACATATTTAGGCATAGGTATACCAATAGTACCTTTCATAGGAGGTAAAGTCTCTCCGTCAGAGAAAGGATATACTAATATAGTCATATCCTCACCATGAAGTTCTCTGTATTCATTATTATAATTATATGAAATCTTAAATGGATATACAACGAATTGTCCTACATCATAAAAACCTAATTTATATTTTATGATTCTCTCTTTATATTCTCCAACATTTCTAGTTTTATTTTCAACAGATATGATTCTGCATTTATTATCTCTATCATCAAATGATAAATCTTCAAAATTATAATCTATATTATTTTTAGAAAGTATACGCACTTCATAATCTATAGTATTTCCAATAACAACATTAACAGATGAAATACTAGTCAATGCATTTACTATAGTATTTTTATCTATTTGTTTAGAACATGATATTAATAAAGCAAATATCATTATAAATAATACTAATATTTTTTCATGAAATAAAACTAATCCTATATAATCTATTATTTTCTTCGTGCATTTCTATTTCAAATAAATAGTATGGAGCTTCAAAATAATCTTTGAATTTATTTCCCCACTCTATCATAGTAATTCCATTCTCTCTTATTTTATCTTTGAAGCCTATATCATCAAGCTCTTCTTCTTTTTCAAGTCTGTATAAATCTACATGCCTCAAAATACTTTCTTCGCCATTTAAAATTATATCATACTCGTTTATCAAAGTAAATGAAGGACTGCTCACAATATCTTCGCTTTCCATTAATCTTGATAGTATTCTAACAAATGTAGTTTTACCAAATCCAAGATTTCCTTCCATTATAACTACATCACCGTCTTTCAATATATCTTTAAAAAATTCAGCAACTTTTTCTATACCTTCAAGGCTTATATTTTTTTCTTCTTTAATAATTTCTTTTTTCATATTTATTAGTGTCAATATTATAAAATTATAATTTAAATTATAGAAATAATATATTATAGAGTATTATTTGTCAAATGTTCATCATAGTCTTTTTTGTCATTACATATACTAAGCATTTCCATAATGGCAAATACAGAAATTAATCTTAATCCAAAATTACTCATATCAAGTCCGGCAAGCATAAATAAAGTGAATACTATCAATTTAGGACAATAATATTTTGATACTAAACAGCTCATAAAAGATGTAAATAAAGTCATTAAGAACATTATAATAACTACAAGATAAACAGTAAATGGTAAATACATCACAATACCTAAAGCACCAAAAAATGATATTACAATCAAAAAGAAAGAATTACCAAATACTAATATGGCTATTATTGATAATATTACCATCATAATAATAAAAAAGAATGATTTATTAATATTTTTCATAACAACTTTTTTCATAAAAATTAATATATAAGCTATCATTAATATTAAAAATGAAAAAGATGACAATTTACTCATATAAGTTGATATAAAAGTAGATATATAATGAAAAATATCCGTATCTATTATTTTATTAGCTGATATTAAAATATAATTTATATTAGATGAGGCTAAAGAAAGAAGCATAAAAACATATACTCCTCTATCCAATTCCATTATATTATTCGATTTTATTATAGAAACAAAAATTTTTATTGTAAGAACGAATATGGATATAAAATATAGTAACTCTATATAATTATAAATATTAATTTCTATAGCATAAAGCCTTAAAGTACCCGATATAAGAAATAATATTCCAAAAACAGCTAAAAAAGTCTCTGAATTAAATATACAATTATAAAATTTATAAAATACCAAAAGAAAAAAAGATATTAATACAATATAATTCAAAATAAATGTAATTACATATATAAAAGAATTATTATCAATTACTAAAGCTCTGAAAAACAAATAGTTAAAAAATACAATGGCAATCAGCAAATATGACCAGAAATTGTATGCACTTACAAAGGAAGTATTTTTATTCATTTGAATCATTAACTATTACCCAATTATTATATATGCTAATATAGTAATATTTTTATAGAAAAATTGCAAGAATTTAAAATACATAGTTTCCTTTAGAATCCACTTTAATATTTAATTCTTTTTTGGTTGTTTGGAATTTATCATATCCATTTTTTATATTTAACCAAAAATCTATTAAAGATTCATCATAATATTTTTTATAATAATCAAAATTGCTATCTGTCATTTGAAAAGGAAATATATAAACAGGTATTTTATCTTGTCCATTATCTTTAGCATATACAGCATATAAATATATTTCTTTTATTTTATCATCAGTCATAGGCATGCATCCTATAGTAACATTAGCACCATGAATAAATATATCGCCTCCTAGTCTTGAAGCATTACTTTTCTTTTTGTCCGATTCATTTGGATAATTAATGCCTAATGAAAGATAATAACTGCTTGCGGGATTGAATCTGTCTATATAATAAAAACCTTCAGGAACCTGTAAATCTCCCTCCATTCTTTTAGGGCCTAATATTCCGGATTTTGCTGCTATATTATATGAAGCTATTTTTTTATATGTACTGTCAGATTTATTTTTGGCATATATTTCAAGTATATCTTCTTGTTTGTATACTGTTATTAATATATTTAATTCTTCTAATTCGATATTATTATTTTTTAATGTATTTTTTACAATATTGTCTTTTTCTTTTATGGCCGTTCTTACCCTATTGTATCTTTTCTGATCATCAAGAAAATCTCCGGCAAATAAAAAAGAATTAATCATATTAAAAATAATAATTGCAATGATAATTTTTTCATAAAATACTCCATATTTAATCAAATATCGTAATTTGAAATATTTCCTTGATTAAAAATATATTTTACTGTATTATTATTGCATTAATATATAGAATTTAAAGGAGGAAGTAATGTTAACTTTCAAAACCATTGATGATAAAGAAATGCAGCATATAATGGATACTAAAGAAGTAAGCGATGATATAAAAAAATCTTCAGAAAATGTTTTAGCTATATTCACTCAGGATTGGTGCGGTGATTGGAAAGGTTTGCAAAGAGAATTAAATGCAAATAAGGATAATGCTGATATTGATATAACTATATTTATCTGCCTATACAATGAAAGTCCTTTATATGAACCTTTTATGAATTTCAAAGAAAATGTATGGAATAATGATTTAATACCTTATTTAAGATATTATAAAAACGGTTCATTTGTTAAAGATACTAATCATTTACCTTTCCAAAGATTAATAAAAGCATTTCAATAAAAAATACAATGTTTAAAATTGAGAAGGCGGGAATTGAAAATATTGAAGATATTTCTATTCTCGCCAAAAATATATATTTAAAATACAATTCCAGTTTAGACACAGATGAAGGAATAAATAATGTATTAACTTTTATATCGGCTAACAATATGAGGCTTAGATTTTTTATGCAAGGCTCTTTAATGCTCATTGCCAAAAATGAAAATGATATAATAGTTGGAATGCTTGAAATAACTGATTTTGATCATATTTCTCTTTTTTTCGTAGACGACAAATATTTTAAATTGGGTATAGCAAGTAGTTTATTTGAAGAAGCAAAAAACATTTTAAATTCAGATAAATATACCGTAAAATCTAGTCATTATGCATGCGAATTTTATAAAAAATTAGGATTCGTAGAATTATATAATGATATTCAGGAAGAAAACGGAGTACATTTTCATTATATGATTTATTAATAATTCTATTTACTGTCATTCGTTTTAGATAAAAGTCAATTGTAAAAATATTAATATTATATTATAATTAACATAATATGTTATTGTAATAGGACTATCAATGGAAAATATACTAGAAGTAGAAAATTTAAAAATGTACTATCATACCTCAAAAGGTTTAGTAAAAGCCATTAATGATATAAGCTTTAAAATAAAGAAAGGCGAAACTTTAGGTATTGTAGGTGAATCAGGATGCGGAAAAACTAGTCTTGGAACATCTCTTTTAAGAATGCCTTCTATACCCGGTAAATATGAGGGAGGAAGAATAATACTTGATAATGAAGATATTATTCCTCTTAAAGAAGAATATATAAGAAAAAATATAAGATGGGCTAAAATATCTATGGTTTTTCAAGGTGCAATGAATTCTCTTACTCCTGTATATACTATAGAAAAGCAGATGATAGAAACTATAAACAGACATATTGATATGAGTAAATCGGATGCAATAAAACTTATAGAAGAATATTTAGGATATGTAGGGCTTCATGCAGATGTTGCAAAAAGATATCCCCATGAGCTTTCAGGAGGTATGAAGCAGAGAGTTGTTATAGCCACTGCCCTATTTTTGAAACCTAAACTTATTATACTTGATGAGCCTACTACGGCATTAGATGTTATAGTACAGGCACAGATTATAAACTTATTAAAAAAATTAAAGAAAGATTTCGATTTGTCATTTATTTTTATAACTCATGATTTAGCATTGGAGGCTGAAATTTCGGACAGAGTATGCGTTATGTATGGCGGTAAAATCTTAGAGCTTGCAAACAATGAAGATATATATACAAATGCCAAACATCCATATACAAAAAGACTTTTAGCAGCTACTCCTAGATTAAATAAAGCTGTAAATAAATTAGAGTTTATAGAAGGTACTCCTCCTGATCTGCTTAATCCTCCCACAGGCTGTATGTTCTATGACAGATGCAAAGAAAGAATAGATAAATGCAAAAATGAAGAACCTATATTAAAAGATATAGGAAACTCTCATTTATGTGCTTGTCATTTGATTAATTAGTTATTTCTTCTTTGTATGTTATATATTGCTCATTACTATAAATTATAAGCATACTATTATTAAAATTAGTATCTCCGGGTTTTATTATATTGTATTTTATATTTGAATTAGTATCTAATTTGAAATTTGGATTTTCAATTTTCATTAGTACATAAGAATATTGATCTGAATCATACAAATTAAAAGAATTAGTATTTGAATCTTCAATTATATTTTTTATATGAGGAAGCATAAAATTCCAACCTATATCTTTTCTATCCTTATAATCATTATATGCTTGAAAATTCACTGCAAATAAATTCAATATTGCAAATATAACTACAAAATTAAAAAGTTTTTTATGCTCAATTTTTTTTATAAAATATATTATAGGTATAAATGTAAAAGGATATATATTATAAAAATATCTAGGTCTTCCAGCACCTAAATTTAATATCATAAATATAGCTATAGTTGCTACAATATATACAAAATATATTATAGCTGATTCTTTAAATATTGGATCATCATTAATTTTTTTTCTGAATAAATCCGTAATCAAAATAATAAAAGAAGCTGCTCCCATAATTACAGATGCAAGATAAAATATAAAACTAAATACCAATTTAATGTCCCCATTAAACCAGCGAGTAAATATAATAGCTATTCCATTTCCATAATTATAATTAGGTTCATTTGTAGGGAAAAATAAAATAGACCATATCTGAGGAGGCTGTATTATAGGTTTTACAGAATTTTTCAAATTAACAACATTCATCAAATTAGGAAAACCATTTGATATCTCATATGCAATATATGGTACATACAATAAAAACGATATAAACACACTTATAGATAGAGGTATAATATATTTCTTTGTTTTATTTCTTCTAATTATTAAATATATAAGGAATGTAGGAACCATACTAAAGAATACTGCAATATGACACATAGATTCTAATGCCAAAATTGGAAATATAAAAATACTTGCAATATATGCCCACCTATTATCTGAAGATATATATATTAATATTAAAGTTATTGAAAGAAATGACAAAATAAAAACTGTATCTGGATTATATATTTCATTTTGAAAATTTAAAAAATTTATATTCATAAATAATATTGAAGTTATTATTGACGTTATTTTTAATCCAAATTTTTTAAATATAAAAATGAGAAATATTAAAGGCGATATAGTAATTAATATATAATTTAATAATCTTGCTGTCTCAATATTTTCACCTGACAAAAAATATAAAAATGTATATTGTAAATAAAATAAGCCCCCAGGAACTCTAGGAATCTTTGTATCGTATACTTCTTCACTTCCTATTAGCTTATTGGGTGATACAAGATGAACTCCCATAACAGGTACTACTTTATTATCATAATATTTTCTCATATTATAATAATGCTCTAATGAATCGCTGCTTGTAATATTATATTTTTCATATAATTGAATTCTTGTAAAAATACCTATTGATATTGATAAAACTATTATTAATATATAAATTAAAGAATTATTTTTCATATACTGCTCCATACAATGCAAAAGCAGCATTCATATTTATTATAATATTTTTTGCAACAAAGATAAATTTGTCTAAGAGAGTAAAACTTGAAGTTTGTTTGTTTGTTTGTTTGTTTGTTTGTTTGTTTGTTTGTTTGTTTGTTTGTTTGTTTGTTTGTTTGTTTGTTTGTTTGTTTGTTTGTTTGTTTGTTTGTTTGTTTGTTTGTTTGTTTGTTTGTTTGTTTGTTTGTTTGTTTGTTTGTTTGTTTGTTTGTTTCATAAGTATACTCACAATTTCAGTAAAATAATTATACTATTATAAATATAAATAGTCAAATTAATTTCATTACCATATAAAATTTATTATAAAAAATAAATGCTTGATTTCTATATTATAATATATTACTATTATAACAAATAAAAAATATATGGTAAGGGATTTGAGTCTGATGGAAAATAATATAATATTGAAGCTTGAAAATGTAAAAAAATATTTTTATCCAAGCACCAATATAATAGAAAGTTTAATAAAAAAATCTAAAGAAATAAAAGCGGTTGATGATATAAGCATAGAAGTAAAAAGAGGCGAAATACTTGCCATAATAGGAGAATCAGGAAGCGGAAAAACCACTATAGGCAAACTTGTGATGAAATTAATAGAGCCTACTTCAGGAAATATTATATTTGAAAATGAAAATATTAATAATTTTACTAAAGAAGAAACAGCAAAATACAGAAGAAAAGTTCAGATGATATTTCAAGACCCTTATGCTTCTATGAATCCAAGATTTAAAATAAAAGATGTATTAAAAGAGCCTTTATATATTCATAACATTGAAGGAGATGAAAAAGTTTATGATGAAATGGTTATAAAGGCTTTGAAAGACGTAAAAATCAATCCTCCAGAAGAGTTTATGGAAAGATATCCGCATATGCTTTCAGGCGGACAACGTCAGAGAATAGCAACTGCAAGGGCTTTAATACTTAATCCAAAATTGGTTGTTGCTGATGAGCCTGTTTCTATGATAGATTTATCCACAAGAGCAGAAATTCTATATATGATGAAAGAACTTCAAATAGAAAAGAATTTAAGTTATATATACATTACTCATGATTTATCAACAGCAAGATATTTTGCAGATAGAATAGCAGTTATGTATTTAGGTAATATAGTAGAAATTGGTAATGCTGATGAAATAATAGATAATCCTCAACATCCATATACAAAGGCTTTGATTGCTGCAGTACCAGATGCTTCTTCAGGAAGAGTTAACATAATAAAAGAACTTCCTATCAAAGGAGAAATACCTAATGCATCAGATATTCCTTCAGGATGCCGATTCCATACAAGATGCATATATGCAAAAGAAGAATGTAAAAATAATATTCCAAATGCTAAAAAGATTTCAGAAAATCATTCAGTTTCATGCCTATTTGCAGACTAATAATATTGAAATTACAAAACAATTTTATTATAATAAAAAATAATTAATCATAAACAGGAATAAATTATTATGAAAGAATATAATGATCAGGAAAAAAATTAGCTGAATATATAGAAAAATATTTACCATTCAGAGCAAAACATATATTTTCTACAAGAGAGCTTTCTGTTCAAATAGCAGAAACATATAATGTTGATACAAATAAAGCCTCTATTGCGGCATTATGTCATGATTTGGGAAAGAGATACAAAGATGATGAAATGCGTAAAATAATACTTGAAAATGATAATAAAGAATATCCTAATTATATAACAGGTGCTTTGCTTCATGCTAGAGTAAGTTCTATAATAACAGAAAAAGAATTCTCAATCACTGATAAAGAAATTTTAAATGCAATAGAAAGTCATACAGTTGGACATAGAAATATGACTATGCTTGAAAAGATAATATATGCAGCTGATTATCTTGAGCCTACAAGAAATATACCTGCTGCTGATAAAATAAGAGAGAAAATTTTTACAGATTTTGACAATGCATTTTTGGAAGTGGTATTAGAATCTATAAATTTTGTTTTGAGTAAAAAACAGTATTTATCAGATAAAACAATAGAACTTTATAATTCCTTAGTTATTAAATAATAATATTGGATAATGTTTATGAATAATGATAATTTAAAAAAAGCATATATAATATTTGTAACCGACAGCAGACAATACAGAAATACCAAAATAAATATAGATAATATACTTAATGAACTTGCAATGCTATGCGATACCGCAGGTTATGAGGTTGTAAATAAATATTCATTCATACAGCCTAAAATAACTGCAGGAACTTATATAGGCACTGGTAAATTAGAAAGTTTAAAAGAAAGTGCTGCAATTGATAATGTAGAGTATTTTATATTCGATAATGAGCTTAGCGGTTCTCAGGTAAATGCTATAGAAGAAGGTTCTAATATAACAGCGCTCACAAGGACAGAAATAATATTAGAAATATTTGCTTTAAGAGCTAAAACCATGACTGCCAAAATGCAAGTGGAATTAGCTTTTTTAGAATTTGAATATCCAAGATTAAAAGGTAAAAGAACTAATCTAAGCCAAATAAAAGGAGGCATAGGATTAAGAGGCGGAGCCGGAGAAAAACAGCTTGAATATGATAGAAGAAGAGCAAGAGAACGTATACATAAATTAAAATCTCAATTAAGCAAGGTAGAAAAATCAGCAAGTACAGGAAGAAAAGGAAGAGAAAATACTTTTAGAATAGCAATAGTAGGATATACCAATGCAGGAAAAAGCACATTATTTAATCTGCTTTGCAAAGAGTCTGTTTATGTTGAAGATAAATTATTCGCTACGCTAGACACTCATACTAGAAAACTATATTTAACAGATGATACTCCAGTAGAAGTTATAATAAGCGATACTGTAGGATTTATAGACAGACTTCCGCATACTTTAGTAGCTTCATTTAAATCCACATTATCTGAAGTTGTTGAGGCTGATTTACTTTTGCATTTATCAGATGCAAGCGATGAAAATATAGAAGAAAAACTTCTGCATGTAGAAAGCATAATAAAAGAAATAGATGCCTCTCATATAAAAAGAATAGTTATATTTAATAAATCTGACTGCATAGATGAAATACAAAAAATAAAATATTAACTTCTTATGATGATGCTGTATTTATAAGTGCCAAAAACAATACTAATATAGATATTTTGAGAAAGAAAATATTAGATATTATATTGGAATTAAATATCAATAATAATTAAAAGACTTAGTTAATTGAGCAAATATAACTACCCAAAAGTCCTCACCATTAATAGCATAATGTGCTACGCCTATATGAGTAAATTTATCGCTTAGAATATTAACTTTATATTTACTAGAATTCATCCAATAACTAGCAACCGTTTCTGCATTTTTAAATCTATAAGCTATATTCTCATCAGATGAATAGGCAATTATCCTGTTTTGATAAAGCAACTCATCATACTTAGTATTATTAGGCCTAATATGTGAAAAACTGATAGCAAGTTCTTTTGCTCTTATATCAGCTATATTATTTAATTTATCATCAATTTCAAATGAATATAAATTCTCATTTTCTCTTATTTCGTTGAATATTTTCAACATAGAATTAATATCATCATTATAATTCTGTGCTGACAAAACACTAAAGCTGAATACAATGATAATAATCATTTTTATTAAAATATTAATCATATATTTTCACTTACTATTAAAAAAAATTTTATTTACATAAAATGCAATTTTTATATGAATAAATATAATATTTTTTCATTATTTTTCAAGTCTAATAAGTAAATTATTTTTATTAATTTCGGAAATATTTGAATGTTTTATATTATAAATTATTCTCTGTTTTATCCTAGAAATAATGCTTATTTCATCATTATAATATGATAAAATATCTAAAATACTATTTGTAATATCTATAAGATATTCATTAGATTTTCTTGAACATAATCTGCTGTAAATTTGAAGAATATATTCTCCAAAATATTTTATAAGTCTTATATCATTAGCAAGTATGGCAGCATTAATATGATAAGAATAAATTTTCAATGCATTAATATTATCTTCTTTAATGTATCTATCTAAAAATATAGAAAACATTTTTATATACTCTAAACTTTTATCTTTAAGTTTATCGCATATCTCATCTTTATTTATTATATGAACCGAATATTTTAAATTTAATACTATAACATCATCTTTATCATAATCAAATACAATACTATCTTTAGAACAATCTAAAGGATTATCCATTTTTAGTCTGATATTATCTATGTATCTTAATTTTTTATTAGTACTGCTGCAGCTAGTTTTTGAAGTATCAACCACAAACAAATACTCTATATTTTTTGTTTTATTAACTATAGATCTTTTAGCCCCTCTATACTTAGTATATTCAGAAGTAACAATATCTAATTTACCTCTACTTTCAAGTATTGATATTAAATCATCATATTCAATTATTCCATCAGTAGAATAACTCATTACTATATGCTTAGAATCTATATTGTCTAATAAATTTATTAAAGTATCCTTAGCTGTTTTTTTATAACAGTACATTGATTTAGTTTTAATCCAATCTTTTCTAATGCCGCCTTTATCTGTTTTTTTACCGTCTATATATATATTCTTATTAATTGCAGGCTTATCCCATAAAGCTATAGTATTAAGCAAATGATAATTGCTTCCATATTGATGCTGATTATATGGAGGATCTAAATACACCAAATCAAAATGCTTATTTTTATTTTTTACAACGAACTCATTAGCATCAAGCATACTTACATGACATTGCTTACCATTATATAAAGGTATAGGCTTTAATGATATAGGGGCCATAATTCTATGCAATGCATCCTTATTTCTTCCGCCAAAACCTGCATGAAAAGCTTTGAAAACTCCGGAAGTATTTGTATGAGTGGCAGATTCATATATAATTGAAGCTATAAGATAATAATATTCTTTTTCATTTATTGCATTATTTTTATAAAGCATTTCTATGTTATGCCTTATAATATCAATTCTCTTTGCATTGTAATGAGTATAAAAAAGTCTTTCATTCATTAGATCAGGATTTTCATCATTTGAAGGAGCATAATATTTTGATATATATCTATCATCATCATCTATATATTCAATATTATTAATCATGTTTATTGTATTCTCTGCCCCACCGGTATGAATAAACATATTAGATAAATCTTCTTCATTAATACATAAATGAGCATAGTTTAAAATATAAGAATAATATTCCCAATCATTAGAATAAACTTCTAAATCCATAGTTTTTAAAAGTCTTGAAACACTTCCGCTTCCTGCAAATAGATCAAGAGCAGTATTTACATTGCCATCTTCTTCTAAGATTCTAGAAATAGTGTTTTCTATAAATGAAAGAAGTCTTCTTTTATTACCAATATATGCTATTAAATTTTCTTTTAAATATTTATCTCTTATATTCGCTTCAGTATTAGTTATCATAATCTTATTATCATAATATAGTTTACATAATAATATTAACATAATACAAAGAAAATATCAATATTATATAAATAAACATATATTAAGATAAATATTTATAAAAATCATATATACCATTGGAAACATTTTAATGTTATTTTTTATTTCATACTATTAGAAACTTAATAAGCAGATTTTTTTATATAAATCAATTACAATATTATCATTAATATAATTTTTAATAATTTCATTATAACCTATCTTACATTTTTATTATTAAATAAATTATATACTAACATATATATTATACTATATATATACTTACTTTACTTAATACAAATCATACATTGAATAGTTTTATATATTCAATAATTTTACTGTATGATATAGCCTTAGTATTTCAATTTTTTTCTTTTAATTTTTTAATTTACAATCATTATAAAATTATATTTTCAACAACATTAAAAAAGCGATGCATATTTATATTATACATCGCTTATAAACTCAACTAAGAAAAATTATTTATTCATTAAAAACATTATTAATCATATATTTTATTTGTACATAATTATTAATATCTACCTTGTTTGTAATAGTCTTAGTATAAATAAATATATCTTGCTGTGTTTTATACCATTTAGAAGCATCTCCATCAATATATGCCTTTTTTACTTCATCTCCAGAAAGCCATAGTCCTGTTTCTCTTTCTAAATCTACTTCCTCAACTGTTTTACCATTCATATCAGCAACCATTTTTACAGCTTCACTCATATTAAGCTGTCTATAATCCATAGCTTTAAGAATAGCTCTTGAAAACCTATTAACTATATCAGAATTATTATTTTGAAAAGAAGGCGTAACTACCCAACTGCTAGGAAAAGATCCTACATCAGAATAATCAACAGTTGTAGCAATAGATTTTACTTTATCCCCAAGACTATTTAATATCTCAAAACTGTATGGAGCCTGTACAGAAGCTGCATCAATAGTATCATTCATCATAGATGATACTATTGTATTTCCATTCATATTTATAATCTCTACATCATTTGTTTTAATGCCTAATGATTTAAGAGCTAAATAGAGTAAAATTTCAGAAGAAGTTCCTAATTGCGTACCAACCTTTTTACCTCTTAAATCTTTTACAGACTCTATATTAGCAGCATTTCTTACTATAATTTGTTCGGATCTGCTTAAACCATTAGGAAATAATACATTAACTTTACCTTCAATAGCAAGAGAATGTGCTCCATGTCCTATATAAGCAAATTCCAAATTTTTTAATAGCATCTCCTCTATTTCAGAAGGACCATCTAAAAACTCTATTAATGTAACATCTAAATGTTCTTCATCAAAGTAACCATTCTCTTTTGCTATAGCAACAGCAGATGTTCCAGAAAAATCAGGCATATATCCAACTCTTATTGGATATTTCCTTGCTGGAAAAACATTTACTGTTTTTTCTATTTTTTCTGTTTTTTCTTCACATGATACAAACAGTATCATAATAATAAATGATAATAATAAAATATTTTTTTTATACATATTGACCCCTAACTATAATTAATAAATATTACTTAATTATATTCTTTATTAATTATAAAAAATTTCAATATGAAAATATGAAAAACTTCTTTTTTACCATATTATAAATTGAATAATTTATTTCTATCTTATAAATACAACATTTATAGGTGATTTTTATTTTTGTTCAAATACCACATTGTATAAATATTTAAATACTACTTATTAATATTAACTATATACTAAATACAAATTAGTTATTAAATATCAAAAATATTTGTATATTCAAAAAATAGTAAATTATATCTATATCATTTATAATATTTACGTAGTCAAATCAATATACTATTTCTGATATCATATATATAATTTTAGCTTTTTTATCTATAAATTTAAAAGAGTATCTCTTAACTATTTATAAATTTATTATAATTAATTAGTATATTAAAAATACAATAATTGTAAGATAAATATAATAATTATTAATAATTTTTTTATACAAGTTAACATACTTCATAAATTTATAATACAAACTTTCGATAATAATTGAAAAGATATATTTTTATGGGGTTTTTTATTATGAATATGCAAAATGATTATGTCTTTAATGATGAGAAAATATATGTGTTATTAGAAGAATTCAGTGATTATTTACAAACTTTAAATTTTGCTGCTCATACTATCAATAGTTATAATAAAGATTTAAAAGAATATTTTCAATTTTTACATAGTAAAAATATACCATTAGATGAAGCTAATCATTATACAGTAAGAGATTATTTAACTTTTTTAAAAGAAAAGTCATTAACCAACTCTACTATGTCAAGACATTTATCATCAATAAAAAAATTCTATAAATATTTGATAAGAAATGGCTATTCAGATAAAAATAGAATAGTAGATATGAAAAGTCCGAAAAGGGAGGAACATATAGCCAAATTTTTATCTAT
Source organism: Brachyspira intermedia PWS/A (assembly GCF_000223215.1). Taxonomy (NCBI): domain Bacteria; kingdom Pseudomonadati; phylum Spirochaetota; class Spirochaetia; order Brachyspirales; family Brachyspiraceae; genus Brachyspira; species Brachyspira intermedia. The sequence continues at coordinate 1,480,635 of NC_017243.1, read as the reverse complement.
AGAAGATATAGATAGTATATTAGCTATAGATGATGAAGGAGATTTTACACTCATCAGAGATAAAATGATGGCACTGTTTATGTATGCGATAGGACTTAGAGTATCTGAACTTGCTTCATTAAGACTTAGTATGATAAAAAAAGGATCAGAAACATTAAGGATATGCGGTAAAGGTTCTAAAGTGAGAGATATACCAATACTTCCTATAATATATGAAAATTGGGATATATACATGGAAAAAAGAAGAATCATTCAAAAAGAATATTCTGAAAATAATGACTATTTATTTATAAATAGATTTGGAAAGCCGATAAGTGACAGAAGCATAAGAACATCTATGAAACGCTTAATAAGAAATGCAAATATATCTATAGATTTTTCTCCTCATACATTAAGACATACATTCGCTACACATTTACTTAATAATGATGCTGAAATTAGAGGTGTTCAGGAATTATTAGGACATGAAACTATAGCTACAACTCAAAGATATACTCATGTTACAAATTCAAGACTATTTGAAGTATACAATAAATTTCACCCTCATTCTAATAATTAAAAAATTTTTTATCGCAAATAAAATTTTAGGCATATTAATTAATTTAATATGCCTAAAATATTTAACAATTTTTTATTATTAATAAAAATTATTTGTTATTTTTTTTACTTCTTTTTATACTTCTAAGATGTAAGTATACTGTATGATGTGAAATATTCAAATAATTCGCTACTAATTGAACAGATTCTTTAAACTCAAATATACCCTGAGCATATAATTTTTTTATTATTGTTTTATTATAAACAGAAGGCCCTACTTCATCTTTATCAACAGTTCCTATAACTTTTTTAAGAGCCTCTATAATAATATCTTCTGATTTACTATTTTTACTTTCTTTTACATCAGAACTAATATTATCAGGTATAAATACTTTTAATGTATTAACAAGAGAAATATCAAATTTCCAACTTATAACCATCATAGCTATAGGAATACCGTTAGAATTCTCTATAACTGTATAATTTATTTTATGACATTCTCCTGTAACAGTTTCAATAAAATTATTTTTAAAAAATTTATTATTATTTTTATCTAGTATCTCATTTAATATGCTTCTGTCTTTATCGGAAATAGCATCACCAATACTTTTATTATGCATATATTCATTAACCATAAAAACTATAGGACAATCCTCATTTTCAAAAGAATATATCACTATTTCTACATTATCCCCAAGATACTTTCCTAAGGATATAGAAATATTTTTATAACTATTTAATATACTAAAATCTTCTTGGGTGTATATATAATTATACATTGCTTCTCCAACTTTTATTATTAATACTGTTATAATATAATAATTTTTTATATTTTCCAAATTTTTTAACTAAAATATTTGTTTTATTATTTTATAAATGTATAATTATAACAATAATAACTAGCGTAGGTAATTAAATGGAAATTAATTTAGATAACTATGTAACAATACCATTAGAAAAAATAAAAGATTATAAGGAAGTAATACTAAAAGATAAAATAGAAATTATTTCTAAAAATGAAAATGGTGTGGTTAATGTTATACCATATAATAAAATAGATTATTTATTCAATAATAATTTAAAAGAAAATCCATTATTTGCTGGGGCTCAATATTATATATATAAATCTTATTTGGATATGATAGAATTTTTTGTAAGTCCAAATGAATTAAATAGTAAGGATTATTTCTATTCTATTTTCACAAACTGTAAAGATCCTATAGAAAATACTCAAAAATATCAGGAAGCTATACTTGAAAATATATTATCTATAAACGAATATAAAAGAGTTGAAAATATAAAAAATTTAATCATAGAACTAGAAATAGAAGAAAACAGAGATAAATTTACTTGTAAAGCTGCAAGTTTACTTGGAGAAATATTAGTGAGACTTGGGCTTATGATAAGAATAAATGTAATAGGCAATATATCTGAAAATAATGAAAATTATAAAAACATATATGAAAGTACAAAATATAATACAAATTATGAAGAATTAATGAAAAGTATTTCTGAAAGTACTTTCGTATTACTCAATAAAAATTATGAAAAGACAGATATGTTTAACGATGTAATAGGATTTACAGGATGCAACATAATAGATCATAGTAATAGACTATTCATTAACACTATAGAATTTATGATATTCTATAATAAAAATATTAGTATGGGTATGCTTTCAAAAATAAGAGCTAAATGGAAAAATGATTATATGCCTTATTATATAAAAGTATCAAAGAAAAATAAATTTATAAAAGACATATCCAAATTAGACAATATATTTAAATTAGGAATAAGACAATTTGATTATAGTGAGATTGTAAATATGTCTATAGCAGCACTTTTGCATGACATCACATTAACAGAAATAATTAATTATTTGCCAACAGAAAATATTAATATAAATAATGAATTATATGCACATGCTATTAAGTCATATAACTATATAAAATATTCAATATCTAATAATCAGGATATAAATTTGGCTGTTGGAGTTCATCATGAATACTATGGCTACGGACATGGACTTGCTATGACAATATGCGAAGCTATGAAAGCTAAAAGACCAAATTTTGAATATCCATATTTGATAAGTTTTGATTCTAAAGATATATTTAATTTCACATCTTTTATATTTTATCCTGTAAAAATTATAGAAATATTAGATTTATATGATTTTCTAAAATATAAACATGATATTTGTATAAGTGAAATCAATACAGATTCAGAAATAATAGATTATATGTATGATAATTTTTTGAAAGATGAAGTAAAAATAGATTATATAATATTTTCAATTTTCAAAAATTATTTATCAGAGATGAAAAACTTTTAATTAATAAATACTAAATTATATAAAAAGGGATAACTATGCGTTTTTTAACAATTTTATTTATTATTTTATTCAGTATTTCCTGCTCAAATAATGCTGATAAAACACAAACTACTACATCTGAAAGTGTATTAGATTATGTTCAAGTTGATTCACCAAATTCATTTGCACCTTTAGGAATAAGTATAACAGTTGCACCTCCTGAACATGGACAAAATGGAAAATATTTTATAGTTAATAAAAATATTGCAGAATCTACATTTGACTATATGAATAATGCTTATATATACAGAGCATCAAAAGATAAAGAGGCATTATTATCTCTTTATGGAGATTATCAAAATGATATAAATAAAAATTTCACAGAAAATGAATACAAAATAGATGTGGAATATAATATAACTTCTTTTAATGAAAAATTTACATTATGGAAAGTAGACGATATTTATTATACTTTATCCACAAAAACAGAAGATGATAAAGATTTAACTAATTTATCTGTACTTTATGTGAATTCAATACATTGGAATAAAAAATAATTAACTAACATAAAAAATAAAAGGGCTTATATTAAGCCCTTTTTTATTAAAATAATTTCAGCTAAGTAATACAATATTAATCCTTGGATTAAAAGCATAATGCTGTTCTATTTTTTTTCTAGTATCCTCTATCAAATTAATAACATCTTCAGCTGTACTTTCAGTTTTAGCATCATATAATGATTCATTGATAATATAGTTTGGAAATCTTTTATGCCATTTCATAGCTCCAAATTGCATATCAAGTCCGCCTACTCTCTCCACCATCTCATAGGCTTTTACATCATAAAAATCTTCAAATACAGGTCCTATACTAGCATCTGTAGGAGCAACAGAGCCTCTTATATATCTAAACCAATCTATTCTATTATCAATACTTTCAGGACTATCTTTTTCTAATACCAATACTGCTGATAATATAATAATAAATCTTTTTTCTTTATCAGTTAAAGCTAAATATTCATCTTTACTTAATTCTGTTACAGTGCAATCTTGTTTATTAAATAATGTTACAGACTTCACTAAATTAAGAAGAGATATTCCAAAAGATTCTAATTTATCATATATAGCTGCCCCTATTCTAGTATTAACTAAAGCTACAAACTCTAATCCGGATAAATTTCTAATTCTAGCCTCATGCGAAAGTCTTTCTAAAATAGCAGAACTATTAGATTTTAAGACCCCATCATCTAAAAATTCAAAAGATTCAAATTCTCCTTCTAATGATACTATTATGCCATTATAACCATTATCAGAAACTATAACCTTACTAGTATCACCCATCACAAAATAATCAATAACATTCTTATACAAGAAATTAGCAAGTTCTAAAAAATCAGATATTTTTTTCACAACAATATATAAGTCAATATTTCCGCCTACATTAAATCTGCTAAATTTACTAAAGGCTTGGTTTATGTAATATTCTATATTTTTTTCTTTGAGAAAGCTCTCAACCATTTTGTAATTTTCTTGCATATTCATTGCTAATCCTTACTATATTGCCCGCTCCCAAAGTCAATATTATATCTCCATCTTTTTTCATATCATCAAGTACCGGCAATACATCTTCTATATTTGGAACATATCTTATATGCTCATTTTGTTTTCTTACCACATCGCATATAATCTCCCCACTTATTCCTGCTATAGGAGCTTCACCTGCTGCATAAATATCGCTAATAATAACTTCATCAGCATCATTAAATGCAGATTCAAAATCATTAAGAAGAAGTTCTGTTCTGCTGTATCTATGCGGTTGGAATACTGCTATTATTCTTCTGTTTTTATAAGCATTTTTAACAGATGCAAGTGTAGCTTTTATCTCTGTTGGGTGATGAGCATAATCATCGAATAAAGTTATCTCTTTATCATAAAGTTTATTTAATCTTCTTCCTACACCCTCAAAAGTTTTCAATCCTTCTTTTATATCAGCAATATCAATACCTAAATGAATACCTACACCTATTGAAGCTAAAGAATTCAATACATTATGAATTCCTATAAGAGGAACAGAAAATTCTCCCAAACATTCATTATTATGATAAGCTGTAAAATAAGTGATAGGTGCTTCTACCCTAATGGAATCTTTATCAACATAAAAATCATAATCCTTTGAAAAACCATAGGAATAGAATTTTTTATTTGCACTTTTTGATAAATCTTTTACAACACTATCTTCAAAGCATAAAAATGAACATCCGTAAAAAGGAACTTTATTAATAAACTCTAAAAAAGCAACTCTTAAAGCCTCAACATTTCCATAATAATCCAAATGATCATTATCAATATTAGTAACTATATTAATTACAGGAGAAAGCCTTAAAAAACTTCCATCACTCTCATCTGCCTCACATACCATATATTCACTGCTTAAATCATTACAAGCTGCATTGCTCTTCAAATTAAAATGATTTCCGCCTATTATACAAACAGGATTAAGTCCAGCATGCATCATTATCTGACTTATAAGCGATGTAGTTGTAGTTTTACCATGAGAACCTGATATTGCTATACCATATCTTAAACGCATAAGCTCGGCTAACATTTCACCTCTAGGTATAACTGTTATCTTTTTTGCTTTTGCTTCAATAATCTCTTCATTAGTTGGACTTATAGCGGATGAAGATACAACCGCAGTAACATCATCTTCTATATTTTGAGCCTTATGCCCATAATATACTTTTATACCTGCAGCTTCTAAAGATTCTGTTTTTGCTGTTTTAGCTAAATCGCTTCCTGTTATAGTAAAACCTATAGCATTTAATACACTTGCTATAGCACTCATTCCAATTCCGCCTATTCCTATAAAATGTATCTTTTCTTTTCTTTTTGTAAACATATGTTCCCCAATATTTAATATTTTAGTATAATCATTTTTTTTCTAGAATTCCAGTTATATCATCAACTATTGAAGATACAGCTCTTACACTCCAATCATTTTTAATATTTTCCCTCATTTTTTTAATCTCTCTTCATTATTTAAATTATTCACAATAACATTTTCTAACTTTTCTTTATCCAAATCAGATTCCTCTATCAAATATGCCATATCCTTATTAAGCAAGTCTAAAGCATTAAAATACTGATGATTATCTGTCGCATAAGGAAAAGGTACTAACAATGAAGGAACATTAACAGCTAATATCTCACTGATAGAACTGCTTCCAGCTCTAGATATAACAAAATCCGCAGCATGAAGTAAATTTGCCATATCTTTATAATAACTATGCACAAAAACATTTTCAAATTTAGCACTATTTACTTTAGCAATTATATCATTAGCCCATTTAGGACCAGCAAGCCATACTATATATAAATTATTAACCTTAGCTTTTATATCTTTTATGCATTCAAAAAATAATTCATTAAGTTTTAAAGCACCCTGAGAACCTCCCATAACAACTAAAAGCTTATCATCTTCTTTTAATTTCATAACACTTCTAGCACTTTCTCTATGAACCACAAAGAAATCGTTTCTTACAGGATTACCAAACACTTTTCCATTAGGCATAAACTCTAAAGTTTTTGAAAAAGTTAAATATGCTCTTTTGGCATTTTTATAAAATATTCTATTAACCTTACCAGGAATAGAATTCTGCTCGCATAAAAATATAGGTATGTTTTTAGTTTTTGCAGCATAAAGCATAGGAAATGATACAAATCCTCCCATACCTATTACACAATCAGGCTTATGTCTACTAATTATATTATATGATTTCATCAAAGCCGGTATAAATTTTAACATAAATATTATTTTCTTGAAAAAATTACCTGGAGAATTAATATTTATAGTATTAAAATCATAATTGCTCGGTATCAAAGGATAATCCTTTTGAGCAACAACAAGTCTAGGTTTATGTCCTTCTTTTTTCATATAATCATATATAGAAATAGCAGGAGTTATATGTCCGGCAGTTCCGCCGCCGCATAAAATTACATTCATTGTTCTCTCCTTTGAGTTATTTTTAATAAGATACCTACCATTATCATATTAACAACTAAAGCATTTCTACCATAACTAATGATAGGAAGTGTCATACCAGTAGTAGGCAGCATAAGTGTAGCCACCATTATATTTAAATATGCCTGCACACTAATAAACATTGTAATAGCAAATGAAAGATTTTTTAAAAACAGATCTTTAGTACGCGACGATATTATAAATCCCCTAATAGTAAATGATAAAAATAAAAGCAATATAATAACATTCCCTACTAATCCATATCTTTGAGATACAGAAGCATATATAAAGTCTGTTAAAGCAGCAGGCAAATGAGTACTAACATCGGCTATATATTCATCAGGAATTCCTGTAACTCCTCCATAATTAAATGCCAACTTAGCCCTTCTAATTTGATAAACCTCTTCTTCAGGCTGACTTTGAGGATCTAAAAATGATACAACTCTGCTCCTCATATAAGGTGTATTGAAAATAAAAATAAGAAAAAGAATTAATAATAAAAGACCTGAAAGTAATATTGATCTTAAAGGTATGCCTCCATAAAAGAATATAGCAAAACCAACTATAGAAAATAAAAGTGCAGTACCAGAATCCGGCTCTATTAAAATAAGTCCTGAAACAATTATCAAAATAGATAGAGGCGGAAATAATCCTCTTTTAATATCTATTAACTTCTCACCTTTTTTACTCAAAACACTAGCAAAATATATACTGCATGTTATTTTAGCGATTTCTGAAGGCTGTATAGTAATTCCAAAAGGAAGAAGAAGCCATCTTTTTGCATAACTCCCAGCAACCGTTATACCAAAAAAATATACTAAAACAAGAAGTATTAAAGTAAAAAGCAGAATAAGAGGCACCATTTTATCCAAAACCGTAAAGAAATCCGGGACTATCATAATAATAATAGTGAAAACAAGCATAAATGATAATAATTTCAAATGATTAGAAAAATATGCCGTATTAGGCTCATGTATAGTTTGCGCCCCATATATAGAAACTAGCCCTGCTACAAGCAAAGCTATATATATTATCAATAAATATTTATCAGGAAACAATTTTCTGCTTATCATAAACACTCTTTAGTTTTATAGTATCTTATAACCTAATGACATTTTCAATTCTATAAATGTCGTATTATTATAATGAGGAAGTCCGACATGAAGTCCAGCTGACGCTCCTACATTAAAAATCAAAGTTTCTTTTAAAAAATTAAAGTTTATAATACCAGTTATGCCAAATTTATGGGATAAATGTTTTGAATTAATCAAATATGTAAGACCATAATATCCGCCTATATAAAATACGCTAATCTTTCCTAAAAGATAAAAATCATTGATTAATTCAAACTCACTTTTCGCATGCAATATTGAAGTTCTGGGATCATAATAATATTTTTTATCACCAACATTCACATAAGACATATTCAGATTATTTATTAAAATAAAATTATTAAATTTAAATATAAAATATGGAGAAATATTTATTATATACCCAAATGCATTACCCTTTTCCATAGCATATAATTCATCAAAAGAATAACTGACATCTTTACTATCAAATCCGGCATAACCGAAATTCATAGCATTAAACATAAAATCAGCATACCCACTTACTCTAATACCTAAAAATGATAATGGCTTCACATCTACATATAACCCTACCATATCTGAAGATAATGAAAAATTATTCTCTATACCGAAATCAACTTTTGTATCTTTAAATAGAAAATTGGTAGCATTCTTATAAAAATATAATCTATAATACAATCTAGTTTCTAAATTAAATTTTATATGATTAAATCCTCCCAAAGCAGTTTGTTCTATAAAAAGTTCATTACTATAAATACCGGTATTAGTATTTACCGCTAACTTCCTTTCATATATGTCCATATTAAAAATAGTATTTATATCTGCAAAAACAATCTTTGAATATATAAAAACTAACACTATAAGAATATTTACTTTTTTCATCCAAATCTCAAAAATTATGAAAACTTTTTTAATATGATACTTTATAAAATAAAAAATCAAGATAAAAAACACCATTTTACTATTTTAACATATAACTAATATATACAAAAAATAGATTGAAAAAAAGGATATATATGATATTATAATATATATTTTATATCTTACTCAAGGCATTTGCTGATGTATAGAAGTATTATCAAATCGATAATGGAAAACAGAATCGAAGTCATCAAAAAAGACTCTACTTTGTTAGAGGTGGCTTCTCTTGTCTCTAAATCTTCTAATAAAATATTAGCTGTTATTAATGATTCAGATAAAATAATAGGAATAGTTAATTATAATGAATTATTAGTAAATATATTGAAAAATGCTAATAAAAAAGATTCAAAAAACATATTTAATAAAGAAATATCATCTTTTATGAATAAAAATCTTATAGTAGCACATCCTGAAGATGATATATCAGTAGCATTTGATATAATGAAAGAAAATAAAATAGATTATCTAATAATAATTAATAATGATAATTATCCTATTGGAATAGTCAATATATATGATATATATGAAACTATAATAAAAATAAGAATGCGTAGTATGAGCATTGCAATTAATGAAGTAGAAAAAAAATCTTCTATGGAAAAAGATAAAGTAATAAAAAAATTAATGAAAGAAATTGATACATTGCATGCTCAATCAACCATAGATCCTTTAACAGGATTATTTAATGTAAGATATTTCAATAAAATTATAGAAGAAGAAGTAGAAAGAGCTAAGAGATATAAATACAGCATATCTATCATATTTATGGATCTTGACCATTTCAAAGATATTAATGATATATACGGTCATGATTGTGGAAATGTAGTTCTTCATGAAATAGGAAGATTACTTAGCAATAGTTCTGATAATATTAATATGCTTAGAAAAAGTGATATAGCTATACGTTATGGCGGTGAAGAATTTATTGTTATATGCCCTAATACTAAAAAAGAACAAGCTTATATAGTGGCAGAAAGAATAAGAAAAACAGTAGAAAAGAAAAGATTTGCTTATGAATCCACTATTATAAATGTTACTGTAAGTGTAGGAATTGCTGAACATAAGGGAACGTCTAAAAAGCCTATAGCTGAAACTATAAAAAATGCCGACACTGCAATGTATGAAGCTAAACATCTTGGAAGAAACAAAGTAATACTACATTAATATTCTTTTAATTCATTTTATTAAATCATATATACAAAAAACAATATAAATAATACAATGACAATTTAAACAATGAGATATTATTATATAAAAATAAAGGCTGTCAATAAAATTAATTGACAGCCATAAATATTTTTTATTGTTATAACGATAAACTTTTTATTTGTAACTTATTTTAAGATTAGCTAATAAATAAAATTATCAGCTAATCATTTATTGCTTAAAAAATTATATATTATTTAACTTGTAAAGAAGTAATAACTGCTAAATCAGCTATATCCTGAGCAGAACATCCTCTTGAAAGGTCATTAGCAGGTTTAGCAATACCTTGAAGCATAGGACCTATAGCAGTACATTTTCCTACTCTTTGAGCTATTTTGTGTCCAATATTTCCAGAGTTTAACTCAGGGAATATAAACACATTAGCATCGCCTTTAATAGGAGAACCAGGAGCTTTTTGAGCTGCAACTTTTTCAATCATAGCTGCATCAAGCTGCATTTCGCCATCATAAACAAAATCAACCTCTTGTGAATCTAATATTTTTTTAGCTTCTCTAACTCTAGTAATTGATTCATGTTCAGCAGAACCTTTAGTAGAGAATGAAAGTAAGGCAACTTTAGGCTCATTACCTGTCATACTTCTATAAGACTCAGCTGTAGCTTTAGCTATATCAGCAAGCTGTTCAGGAGTAGGCTCTGGTATAACTGCACAGTCAGCAAAACAAGATATACCATTTGTAAATAAAGATTTATCAGGGCTTTCAAGGAAGAATGTAGATGATAAAGTTTTAATTCCTTTTTTAAGTCCTATTAAGAATAAAGCTGCTCTAAGCATTTCACCTGTAGAATAAACAGCACCGCCTACCATACCGTCAGCATCATTGTCAGCAATCATTGCAGCAGCTGCATATATAGAATGATTTGTAATTAAATCCTTAGCATGATCTTTAGTCATACCTTTCTTTTCTCTAGCTGTGAAAAGCATTTCAATATATTTTTCTGTTATAGCTTCTTTGGTTGGATCAAAAATTTTGACAAAACCATCATCTAAGTTTAAATCGTTTTCTTTAGCTAAACCTTGTATTTTAGCAGTATCTCCTACCAATACAAGTCCTTTAACTAACTGTTCTTTTTTTAGTATAACAGCAGCCTTAACATGTCTTTCATCATATCCTTCTGCTAATACTATAGTTTTTGGATTAGATTTTGCTTTTTCTTTTAAATTATCCATAAATGATGCCATAATAAAAACCTCTTAAAAAATAAAATTCTATCTATATATTTTAATACATAAATTAGAATTTTGCAAACCCATACTATGTCTAAGTATAATTTTTATTAAAAATAATTGATTTTAATATATATGCCAACACAATTTTATCGTTATTTAAATATACCATACATTTTTTATACTTATATAAAATCTGAAATTAAAACAAATTTGAAATATATAATTAAAAACAGACCATAAAATAATTCCATATACAATACTTCTTATTAATATAGTTTAAATACTGATATAGCAACTAATATTTATTTGCTTTTTATAATTACTAAATTGACTTTGTAAAAAATATAAAAATTCTTTAACCAATAATTAAAATTAATTTATGATTCTTTTTTTACACTACTTCCTATCTCACATATAAATATGGCAGATATCATACATATACCGCCTATAACAAAATTTATAGTAACAGGGTCTTTCATAAAAATGACTCCCCCCAAAGCACCCAAAAAAGACTCTAAACTAAGTATAATTCCTGCCTTACTAGGATTTACATACTTTTGTGATACGGTCTGAAGTAAATAAGCTATTCCTGTGGCTCCTATAGCCAAATAAATAAGTGAATAAATAGCTTCACTAGAAACATTAACATTAAAAGGAGTGGAAGTTATCGCCCCTACAAAAAGAGATACTATACCTGCTATAATAAGCTGTAATGCCGCCATTATAATACCATCCACATACTCAAGCATTTTGTCTATAAGCATTAAATGAACAGCAAATACAATAGCACAAAGCAATGCAAGCAAATCTCCAAGCTCTATACTAGAAAAGCCTTCAAAAGAACTTAATAAATATAAACCTAAAACTGTAATTACTGCCGCTATAAATGCCGAAATATGAGGTCTTTTTTTGTATATTAGCCAAGAAAAAAATGGTATGAATATAACATAAGAACCTGTAAAAAACGCCACTTTAGATGCTGTTATAAACTTAGAACTCATAGTCTGTAAAAAGAATCCTAGAAATAATGCTATACCAACAGGTGCTGAGAATATTATATCTTTTTTAGAAATATTTTTTATTCTTTTGAAAAATACAAGAGATAAAAAAATCCCTCCGGCTAAATTTCTTATTCCTACAAGATAAAAAGGTTCTATTTCTTTAACAACAACTTTAACCGCAACAAAACTATATCCCCATATTAATGCTGTTAAAAATATACCTATAGTGCCTAATCTTTCTTTATTAGCCATATACTACTAACCTAATAATTAATTTTATTAGTATTAGATAATATAATATTTAGATTAAAATGTCAAAGTATATTATTAGAATTATGATTTAAGTTTATTATTAAATAAATTGATAATGCTACTGTAACCCTTTTCTTTAGCAACATCATATTCTTTTTCAAATATATTCTTACTAGAATCACTTATTTCATAATATTTAACTAACTGTTCACATATTTCAAAATAACCTTTTGAAGATGCTATATATAAGGCAGTATCTCCATTTGCATTCTGCTCTTTTATAGAAGCATTATTTTTAAGAAGATAATCTACAACTTCTGTTTTCCCATTATCAGAGGCTATCATCAAAGCTGTTTCACCTAATTTATTTTTATTATCAATGATATCAGGATAAAGCTCCAAAATATATTTAACAATATCATCGTATCCTTTAGCGCATGCAAACATAAAACAGTTCCAGCCATTAATATCTGTTTGGTAAATATCTATGCCTTTTTGTATTAAATATTTAACAGACTTTAAATTATCATATATAACAGCCCACATTAAAGGAGTAATAGATTCTCCGTCACCTTTTAAACTCATTCCATGCATCAAAAGAAGCTCAACAATATCTATGTTTCCAGCTATAACAGCATGAATAATAGCATTTCTTTCCAAGCTATCTACTGCAGAAATATCAGCATTATTATCAAGCAAAGTTTTTACTATCTCAATATTACCAATATAGCATGCATACATAAGAGGTGTAACATAATCATCATCAGCTTGATTAACATTAACATTATGCTTTATTAATAAATCTATAATTTCTTTATTTTCTATCTCTATTGATAATATTAAAGCAGATTTGCCATTGTCTGTAACTCCGTCAGGCTGTACTTTATTCATAAGTAAATACTTAACTATATCTTTATGCCCAGCAGATGCGGCTATAGCTAATGCTTTAGGGGCTTTCTTTTTTGAATTATCGAAGAAATATCTCACAACATCTAAATGTCCATTATAAGCTGCAGATATAAAAGCACTTGAAAATACATTATGCTTATTTAATCCTAATTTTGAATGTATATAATGAACTAATGATAAATTACCGCTAATAGCAGCTATTGTCAAAGAATATTTAGGTATTTCTATATCACCTTTATTAAGTATATATTCCACTATATCTATATTGCCACTAGATATTGCATATGACAATACTGTTTCTTCGTATATATCAACATCATCTAAATTTGCATGATTATCTATTAAAAATTTAACAGCTTCAAAATTTGATTTCTGACAGGAATACATCAAAGGTGTTATATTAATATCTGTTTTGGCATTAACATCAGCACCATTTTCTACTAGAAGTTTTATAATATCAAAATGATTCTCTGAACATGAATAATGCAAAGGAGTTTCATTATTACAATTGCTTAAATTTACTAAAGCACCATTTTTTATTAGTATTTCTGCTATATCTTTATGACCATTAGCACATGCATTCATTAAAGGAGTTATATATAGCTGATCTGCCTTATTAGGATCTGCTCCTGCATTTAAAAGCAATTCAACTATCTCTTTATATCCACCCTTACAGGCATGCATTAATGGTGTTAATCCCAATATATTGCTTAAATTAATATCTATATCTTTATTTTTTAATAATATTTCAACTGCTAATACATTATTTTTAGCCGAAGCCTCATGTAATTCAATCTCAATTTCTCTCATAAGTAATAAACCTCATATTATATATTAAATGTAATATAAAAGCATAAATAGTCAAACATATTTTATTTTTATAATATAACACATTATTGATAATTTAACAATTATTTAAAAAAAATCAAAAAAATATTACAAAAGCTATTGTAGCTATAGAACAATATAAAGCAGTACCAACTATATCGCATATAGAAGTAAGCATTGGTGCTCCGCTTATAGCAGGATCTATATTAAATTTAGTAAGTATAAAAGGCAGACAAAGCCCTATAACACTTCCAATAAAAACAATACTAAACATAGATATAGATACAATAGCAGCTATTTCAAATCCTCCCCTTATGACACCTAATATATAAGCTCCAAGCGCCATACTCAAACCTAACATAGATGCCACTAATACCTCTTTTGAAAGCATATAAAACCAGTCTTTTAATACAACATCACCAATAGCTAAAGACCTTATAACAAGTGTAGCAGACTGACTTCCGGCATTTCCCCCGCTTCCTATCAGCAAAGGCAAAAAAACAACTAAAACTATATGCTTTTGAAGTGTATTTTGGAATATACCTATAACACCTCCTGAAAATATATTAATAAATACTAATATTAAAAGCCATAATATCCTCTGTTTGTAAAGAGTAGATATAGGCGTAATTTTTAAATTATCATCAAATTGATCTTCACTTGAAGTTATTCCCGCCATTTTGTGAAAATCATCTGTATATTCTTCTTCTGCTATGTCCATTATATCGTCTACTGTAACAATTCCTATCATAGAATGCCTATCATCAACAACGGCAAGAGAATGAAGATTATATTTCTTTATTACATCAATAGCATTTTCCTGATCATCATAAACTGATATATAAGGGCAATTATTAGTAATTTCTGATATTAATGTATTTTTGTCTGTAAAAAATAATTTTCTTAAAGCAATAGAGCCAATTAATGTTCTTCTAGCATCTGTAACATATAAAGTAGTATAGGTTTCTGATTCTGCTATATTGCTTCTAACATATTCAAATGCTTCGCTTACAGTCCAATCCGGCTTTATGCTTATATATTCAGGCGTCATTAAACGTCCTATACTTCCTTCAGGATATGCTAAAAGCCATGAAGCTATTTCACGCTCCTCACTTCCTAAAAGTTTTAATATATTTTCAGACATACTTTCAGGAATAGATGCTAAAAAATATGTTCTGTCATCAGGATTAATATTTTCCAAAAGGTCTTTAATATCAGCTTCCTGCATATTTTCTATGATTCTCTGCTGATCTATAGGAGCAAGTTCAGGAAATACTTTATAATAATACTCATGCGGAAGAATACTAAAAACTTTGTATTTATCATCATTTTTTAGGGAAGTGATGAGATTAGCTGTTTCTACCTCCTGCCATAAAGGAAGTATATCTGTTAATGCATCCCACTCTTTTTCTTCTATTAAATCCTCTATTTCAGGCTGTAAAAGTTCTTTAAGCATACTTATATCCTATGTATTATCTATATAATATAAACTTATTGTTACAATAAATTAATAACTAGTTCCAACCAAATAAGTACCTATTTGCACACCAAAATCAAAAGAATGTATATTATATCTTGAATAATTAGGATGTTTATAATTCATAGCAAAATCATAATTGAAATATAAACCTGCTGCAATAGCGGCAAAACTGCTTAAATTATATTTAAAATCTACAGTAAATTTAAGATATGGTATAACGGCAGATGTAAATGATTTTTTTATTTCATCAGTATTTAATTTTGCATTATAATCACCATCTTGTAAATTAGCAGCTAATGGTATTTTTGCCCCTGCTCCTATACCTAAAGAAAGCACTAAAAAAGTAACTCTAAACATAGCACCAGTATTTAAAGTATCAAATGTATAAGAAACTATTCTAGCATCTTGAGAATTTATGTATTTATAAGAACTTCTATAATATCCTATATCAGCTAAAACATCAAAACCTAATAATCCTCCGAAATCATAAAAATATCCTGGTTGAAGTAATACTCCAAAATCGAATGAACTACTGCTTTTTAATATATCAATTTTACTATTATCTAATCCTCTCAAATCAGCAAAAGCAAAACTTCCTGTTAATGGTACAAATAAAGCAACACCGCCTCCATGCTGAGCAAATGCATTTATACTAACGAATACCATAAAAAATAATGATGCTACTAATTTTTTCATAATCTTCTCTCTTGAATTATGTTATATTATTATAATATAAAAAAACAATATAATGTCAAATATTAAACTTCTATACTAAGTCCGTCATAAGCAGGATACATATTAGGAGGAAGTTCTTTTTCTAAATTTTTATGTAAAACATCATGAGTCATATGAGTAAAATAAGCTTTTTTAACACCTAATTTATCAGCTATATTAACAGATTCCTGTAAAGATAAATGAGTATGATGCTGTCTGTATCTTAAACCATTTAAAACTAAAACTTCAGTTCCTTCAATCAATTTCAAGCTCTCATCACTTATATGGCTTGCATCTGTGATATATGTAAAATTATTGAATCTATAACCTAATATATTAAGTACTCCATGCTTTACAGCTATAGGAGTAACTTTTATATCATCAAACATCATTTCACTTTCTATATGATGAAAAACAACCTGAGGAAGTCCTCCTCCTAATTGAACAGGATTAAAAAAGAAATCATATTTCTCTCTTAAAGTATCCATAGTATCTTTATTTCCATAACAATCTATTGCCGTATGCATTATAAAATTTAATGATCTTAAATCCACAATACCTGAAGTATGATCTGCATGTGAATGTGTATAAAATACAGCCTCAAGACTATCAACTTTTTCTCTTAACATTTGAGCTCTAAAATCAGCAGAAGTATCCACTATATAATTTTTGTCATTATGTCTTATCAGTATTGATGAACGTGTTCTCTTATCTCTTTTGTCTTTACTTCTGCATACTCTGCATTTGCATCCAATCATAGGAACACCATCGGAAGTACCTGTACCTAAAAAAGTTATTTTCATAATAGCCCCCTTTATGTATACATATTATATAATTTATATTTTTTATATCAATACTGAAGTTTTTCTATAAATCTTTTTGCTAAAACTTCTGCATCTATATTTTCTATACATATATGATTATTAGGGCAGTTCTTTCTTTTATAGCATCTTGCACATTCTAAATTTTCTACTCTTATAGTTTCAGAATTTCTTGCTATTGGCCCTACCCTAACTTCACTTGTAGGTCCGAATATTGCTATAAGCGGTTTTTGAAATGCACATCCAGTATGCATAGGAAAAGAATCAACCGTTATCATTCCTTTTGAATTTCTTATAAGATATGCTAATTCAGGCAAATTAAAAAGTCCTGAACTATTTAATACATTATCAAAACCTTTCACTATTTCATCACATTTTTCATTATAATCAGATGTGGCAGAAACTATTATTTGTATATCTTTTAACTTTTGTATTTCTTTTATTATCTCTCTTGATTTATTAACTGATAAATCTTTGGTATCCCATCTTGAAAATGGAGAAAAAACTATATACTCATTATTTATAGCAAAATTGCTGTTTATTGAATACTTTATATCTTTTATTCTTTCAGCAAAATCTATATCTATATTCTTAGGTAAAAAATAGTCTAAATCTGTACCGTCATCTGGACAGTCTATAAACTTCAAAAAAGATAATAAACCCACTATAGCATTTATATCTTTATAATAGTTGCTTTTAAGTCCTAGCCATTTACCCTTAGCATATTTCTTTTTTGAATGACATAAATACAAAAATATCACACTCCTTTCAAGTCCCTGCAAATCCATAGCTATATCATAATGCTCTTTTCTTACTTCTTTTATATGCGAAAAGAATTCTTTTATAGTTGAAAAAAACAATAAAGGAGATTTAAATATCTCTGTTTCATATTTGTATATATCCAAAACATACAATTTATTTATATAAGGATTATTCTCTAATATTCCTAAAGCTCTTTTATCTGTAACAACATCTATAGTACAGTCAGGCTTCCATTTTTTTAATGCCCTTATAACAGGCGTCATATGCAAAACATCGCCTAAAGAAGTTTGTTTTATTAAAAGTATCTTCATTATTAAATACACCTTATTAAATAATAATATAATCATATATATTTTTTATAATAATCAATAAAAAATAATAAAAATATAGAAAAATTACTATAAACAGTATTGACAAAATTACTTTATGTAGTAATATTACTGCGTAAAGTAATTAAATAAAAATCAAAAAATAAATATAAAAGGATTAAAAAATGAAAAATAATAAAACTATAATTTTTGTATTAATAATAATATTTATATTAATATCATCATTCACTATAAGCAAAAAATATATGTATCCAAAAAATGAAACTGATGAAGTTATAACAATAGGAATAAGTCAGATGATAGAACATGATGCATTAGATTTAATTTATAAAGGCATAGCAGATGAATTGAATAAATATTATAAAGACAGTAATAAAAAGATAAATATTGATTATCAAAATGCTCAAGGCGAACAGGCAAACTGCAATACAATAGCACAAAAGTTCGTTAATGATAAAAAGGATATTATAATAGCAATAGGCACACCTTCGGCACAGTCAGCCGTCAATTTAACGAAGGATATACCAATAATAGTTTCAGGCATAGGTGATCCAATAGGTGCAAAGCTAGTGACGAATTTAAATAAACCGAATGTAAATGTAACTGGAATTATAAATCTTCCTCCTATAGCAAAGCAAATAGAACTTATGCATACACTTCTTCCAAATGCTAAGAAAATAGGACTTTTATATTGTTCGAGTGAAATTAATTCTGCATATCAAATAAAGCTAGCAAAAGAAAAATTAGATTCCATTGGACTTGAATATGTAGATTTAACTGTTGCAAATGCTAATGAAATTCAGCAAATCATGTTAAGTGCAGTAAATAAAGTTGATGCTATATTCTCACCTACTGATAATATAATAGCAAACAGCATGGCTAATGTTGCTATGATAGAAGAAAGCACAAAAATACCTGTTGTATGTGCCGATGCCAGCATGACAAAAATAGGAGGCACTGTTACTTATTCCGTTGATTATTATGATATGGGAGTTTCTACTGCTAAAAAAACAATAGAAGTATTAGAAGGTATAAAAGATATAAAAAACATACCTTTAGAGCCTTCAGAAAATTATAACTTTGTTGTTAATACCAATATGATTAATAAATTAGGAATTAGCATACCAAACGATATTTATAATAATTAATACAATAATAAAAAGCTAATAGTTCCGTATTTAGACTACTACATAAATAGGGCTTGCAATTATTTATAATTACAAGCCCAATATTTTTAACAATTATCTATTTTTATTTATCTATTTTCTTTAAAAAAATTCTCTTCTACTCTTATACAAATTTCATGATATATTGCTTCATGAAATTCCTGAGTTATATGAGTTTCTTTAGCAGGTGCCTTAATAGCAATATCAGCCATCTCGGCAAGTTTTCCTCCATTCTCATTAGTAAATGATACAACTTTTATTCCCATAGCCTTAGCAAGTTTTGCAGCATATATAATATTCTTTGCATTTCCTGATGTGCTTATAGCAAAGAAAATATCTCCTTTATCTCCGAATCCTAATAATTGCTGAGCAAATACCAAATAAGGTTCTTTATCATTAAGATAAGCGCTTGAAAGTCCTAAATGCGAAGTTAAAGCAACGGCTCTCAAAGGAGATTCTAAATTATCGGCAATATACTGTCCATCATCAAATTGTAAAAGCTCCTTTCTTATCTCTTCATTGATAGGACGCTTCTTCAAAAAACTTTTTAATAACTCTCCTGCTATATGCTCACTATCGCAGGCACTTCCTCCATTTCCTGCTATTAAAACTTTATTTCCTCTTTCATAGCATTTTATAGTTTCATTTATAGCAGATTCGATATTATCTTTTATATTTTCCAATTTTGGAATTCTTTTTATCAATTCTTCTATCATTTAATATCCTTAAAAATAAATTATGATTAATTATATATAGATTTTAAAAATTTATAAAATATTATTCAGTAGCACCGTATTCTGTTAAAAATGCTATCAAAGTATCAGGTTTTTTATAATTATTTTTCACATATGTAAGTGCAGTTCTTCCGTTCTTATCTCTAGCATTAACATCTATTCCATTATCGCAAAGAAGCTTAGCAACTGGAAGCATATTTTCACTTTTATCAGCAGACATAAAAACCATTATTAAGGCATTATCTCCATCATTATTAATGGCATTTATATTCACTTTATAATCAATCAAAGTCTTCACTATATCAGCATACAATTTATATGAAGCTATATGCAAAGCAGTTTCTCCGTAACTATTTGCCGCATTAACATCTGCTTTTGCCTTTAATAAAATCTTCACAATGTCATGATATCCGCCTGCTGCCGCCATCAATAAAGCAGTATAACCTACTTTATCAGAAACATTTACATCTGCATTGGAATTTACTAAAAGCCTTGCAATAGCAGTATGTCCATGATGAGATGCAAGCATTAATCCTGTAACTCCGTCCTCAGATACAACATTAACATTAACCTTTTTGTTTATAAAGGCAACAACTGCATCATATTTACCTTCTTCACAGGATTTTAAGAATTTGCTTTCATTATCAGTCAAGGCATAAGATACATTAAAAAATAGTGCAAAAATAAAAATAATATTTATTAATTTTTTCATAAACAACCCAATATATATATAACTATTATATATAATATCATTAAAACCATATTTGTAAAATACTTTTTGTTTAGTTATGTAAAAAATGTTTAATACATTCCGCCGTCAACACTTATAACCTGCTTAGTAATATAATTAGCCTCATCAGACAATAAGAAATTTACAGCATTTGCAACATCTTCAGGCTTTCCTATTCTTTTTAAAGCTATCATATTTTTTGCATGTTCTATTATTTCATCATTTATCATTTCGCTTTCAATAATACCCGGAGCAATACAATTTACAGTAATATTTCTTTTACCCAATTCTATAGCTAAAGATTTAACAGCCCCTATTAATCCCGCCTTAGAAGCCGCATAATTAACCTGTCCCCTATTACCAATAATACCAGTTATTGAACTTATAGCTATAATTCTTCCGCCTTTTTTATTTCTTATCATAGGCATTATGATAGGATTAACTATATTATAAAAACTTTTAAGATTAACATCTATAACATTATCCCATTCATCTCCGCTCATAGCAGGAAAAGCATTATCCATAGTGATTCCAGATGAAAGCACTATACCATAATAAGCTCCGTTTTCTTCTATATCTTTAGTTAATATATTTTTAACTTCTTCTCTGTCTGTAATATTCATTTTTAAAAATCTTATGTTAACATCATAATCTTTTGCAAACTCTTTTATTTTCTCTATAAAAGAATCATTTTTATTATAGCACATTACAGCATCGTAACCATTTTCTATAATCTTTTTTGATATAGCAAATCCTATACTGCCTGAAGCACCTGTTATTAAAATAGATTTATTTTTCATCTTTTATCCGTTTATATCATTATTATTAATTAAAAACATCTGCAGAACTTTCCATAACCATTATAGAACAGTCCATGATTTTATTATCATCATTAACTATTTTTTTGTACTCATCTAAAGTATTTATATCATCATTATAAAAAATAGCTTCTCCGTCATAGTAGGCTATTTTTTTATCATTAAAAGTTTCTTTCACAAATATATAAACTCTATTATCAGATTTTATTTTATTTATATAGCAATTAACTTTTTTTATATTTAAAATAAAACCTATTCTTTTATTATCCTCATTATTTGATAAAGCTCCATTATAAGCTGCCGCAGTCTGTGCTGCATATTCTGTAAATATATAAGATTCTATACCTTCAGGTTCTGAAATATCATAAAAAATATTATCTTTATTGATATTGGCAAAAGAAAGTATTTCCTTATTATCAAAATTTATATCAGATATACCTTCTATCAATAACATTTTTCCTTTATGAGGTATATTCAATTTATACTTATTTTCCATAAAATTATTAATCCGAAATTATTTTCCAACTATCAAACAAGTATTGCTTCCGCCGAAACCAAATGATACGCTCATACAATTTTCAAGTCTTTCAGATTTAACTTTGCCTGTAACCAAATTTATTTTAGCTAATGTATCATCATATTCACCGTCATATAAATGCGGAGGAAGTATTTTTTCTTTATTGATATCAGAAAGTGTAATATAGCAAACTCCAAGCTCCATAGCTGCAGCTGCCCCTATGGTATGCCCAAATGATGTTTTACTAGAACTGCAGTATATATTAGAGGCATTAACTATATTAAGTGTTGTGCTTTCCATTTTATCATTTATTGAAGTTCCTGTACCATGAAGATTGATATAATCTATATCATTTATATTCATATCAGCATGTTTCAAAGCATCATTTATACATTTGCTTGTAGTAGTACCGTCTATATCCGGACTAGTCATATGATGAGAATCTGAATTGCTGTTATAGCCTTTAAGATATAATACATTTTTTGAATCAATTAAATTATCTTTAGCAAGCACTGTAAATGCAGCACCTTCTCCTAAATTAATACCCTTTCTATTTTTTGAAAAAGAATTAGTTTTATTATAATCAACTACTTCAAGCGAATCAAATCCATAAACAACAGTATCAGTTACAACATCGGCACCGCCTACTATAGCTGCATCTATTACTCCGCTTCTTATAAGTTCATCGGCTGCTATTATGGCATTAGCACTTGAAGTACATGCAGTAGATATAGTAAATGAAATACCTGAAACATCAAAATACTTCTGCAAAAAATCACAGCATATATTAAGGCTTTGCATAATCAATATTTTTTTCTCATCAATTACGCTTCCTTTCAATATATAGTCCTTAGTTTCATCACTTCCATTTTCACAAGTACCCACTATAACGGATATTCTATTTTTTCCGTATCTTTTTTTAGCTTCATCAATTATAGGCTTTAATTGATTAACAGCATGCAAAGCCATTTTATTTATTTTATTATTATAAGGGTTATCAAGTTCAAAATTAAAAAAATCATTATCTATTTTACCTAAGAAAAATTTTTTCACATAATCATTATTTTCTTTTAAACCATATTCACCATTTAAAAAATATTTATTATACAATTCTTCCTTATTCCTAGCTAAACAATTAATAATTCCAAAATCTAATAATACGTTACTCATAAAACACCTCAGAATCGAGTATATAATTCTATAACAAAAATGTCAAATTATTTAATCATTATTATTTTTTATCAATTTATTAAAATTAAACAATACAGGAGAAATTATAAATGATGATAAAATTCCAATAAATAAGAACAATCCGAAAGATTTTACAGGTATAAAACTGCTAAATGCCAATGTACCAAATGATAATACGGTTGTCATCATGGATAAAAATACAGCTAAAAACGTAATCTCTTTATCTGCCGCACTATTTGAGAAAAATATTGAATAATCTATTGATATTCCTATAGAAAGTATCAAAGCAAATATAGAAAATATATTTATATTAATACCCAATATTGAATGTACTGACAAATTTATTAATATAGACATTAACTGTACAATTATTATAGCTATAGCTTTGCTTGTATCAAAGAATATTATCATAGCTATAAATATTATAATATAGGCTATTAAAGCCATTTTTACAGCAGTTTTAGCAGTACCATCTAAAGCATCATTAATTTCTTCATTTATATTAAATATTTTCACATCATTATTATCCGATTTTATTATATTGTTTGTATTATAATCGCTAGTAGCTATAATAAAATATCTATTATTATTAGTAACTATAATTTTATTTAAATCATTGAAATTAGTATTCTCAAGTATTTTATTTATATCAAGAACTTCATTTTTAGTATTTTCAAATTCTGATTTTATTCTTTGATAAGAAATTTCATCTAAATTCAAAGCTTCAGTCTGTTTTCTTAATATAGGCATTAATTTATCATTTACCAGCTTCACATTATCTTTCTGTCTTTCTTCTGAATATAATATTTTTGATATAGCAGTATAATTATTATTGCTGAAATTATTCGCTATGCTCTCCTCTGCTGATAACGCCTTCGAAAGAGTATCTCCTCTTGAAATTATAATATTTTTTGCAAGAGATGTATTTAATCTGTTATAAACTTCTTTTTCACTATTAAATAGAAAATCCGGTGTATTATAAAGCTGATTAGCAGAGAAATTCACTTTTATTTTTGGTATGAATATTATAGAAATTATTATAATAGCTACAAATATAATTAATACATTTCTTATGCTTATTATTTTAACATAATCATTTAATATATTCTTGCTTTTATCAAGTATTGATTTCTTTATCACGCTTTTATCATTTTTAAACAATAAAGGATATATTATGTTTACTGTAAGAAATGAGCTTAAAAGTCCGAATATAGAAAATAATGCTATTTGCTTTAATAATATAAGAGATGTTAAAGACAATGATAAATAACTCACTATTGTAGTTACAAAACCTAAAAGCATGCTAGGAAATATTTTTTTCAATACTTCTTTTTTATCTTCTTCATTGTACCATTCAGTTATAAAATGTATTGAATGGTCTATTGATATACCTATGAGGCTTGTACCAAATACAAATGTAAATATATGAATCGAATCAAAAAATACAGATGAATATAAAAATGCAGATAAACCTGATATCAGTATAGTACACATTGAAATTATATAAGGCTTCAAAGACTTGAATATAAAAACGAATATCAAACAAATAACAATAAATGATACTATAGATATAATAGTAATTTCAAACTTGGCACTTTTCTGACTATAATAAGTATGTACAGGAACACCTGAAATATATGTTTTTATATTTCCTTCATTTTCTAATACTTTTAAATATTCTGTAATATCATCAAAAAACTTTTCATTATCAAGATTTTTAGGCATATCAATATTTACAAGAATATTATATTTATCATCATAATTTATAAATTGTATTGAATCTCTTGACTGCAAATTATTTTCTGAAGTTAGAATCTCATTTATTTTTGAATTAACAGTCAAAAAAGGATCATCTTCAATATTATCAACTATAGGTATAAAAAAAGGAGAGTAAAAATTTGCAAGTGCATTTTCTGACACAATATCTGCCTCATCATTCAATAAATAATTTCTTATCTCTTTTGAAAGAAGCTGATATTTATACTTCACCATAGTATTTAAAATATCATCATAATTTTTCGAATATAGATTAACTGACACATTAGTATAGGACTCTTTTATATGTTCATCTAATTTTAATGCATTACTTTTAGCATTATCAAAATATTTACTCTCTATAAATATTTTTACACTGCTTGAATTCTTAAAAAAGAAATCTTCCAAAGGCTTTTGAAAATCTTTATCTTCCAAAAACTTAGGAGTTATAGACAAAAAATTAGTATCTATTTTGGCCGTTTTTCCAAATCTTGATAAAAATAATATAACCGCAAATAAATGAAAAATTATCCAAATATATATAAAAATTTTTCTTCTATTATTCAGAATACTTTTATTCAAAATATTTTGTCTCCTCAGAAGTTATTCTGTTAGATTTAGATAAAACTTTCATTATATATTCAGTAGTGCTGTTATTAGAAGAATACATTTTTATTTTTTCTATATATCCTGCATTAGCAAAAGTTACTTCTATCTTTTCTATTATTTTTTTAAGCTCATTAGTTTTAGGAGTATAAACTATAATATTTCCATTAACACTTTTATTAAATGATTCATTTATAGTTTTTTCATCATAGGTAAAAATTGACTTTATTATATTAGCTATTTGAGCAAACATAGCATTATTAGAATCAGCCATAACTTTCTTTTTTCCGTCCGGCATTATCTGAACAACATTTTTTTCACCCATTACAGTTATAGACTCTTTAGGACTTTTAGTAAACCAGCATATACCATAACCGCTAACTACAATAAAATCCCCTGAAGATTCAAAACTTCTTCCTTTCTGACTTACTATTTGAGTATAGCTTCCTTTCAATAGTTTTGCATTTTTATATTCATCTTTAACTTGGCATAATAAAATAGAAGCCATTGCCATAAATATTATAAAAATTTTTCTCATTTTACATTTCCTAATATTATTTATATAGTATAGTATATACGCAAACAACTATAGTTTGTCAATTTTCATATTGTTCTTTTTCCCGCCGCAAAAAGAACCAAAAAGTGCAAATGTAAAATTAGTAATAAATAATAGTAATTTCCTTTTATCAGTATATAATACAATAAAAATACAAATTGTAAAAAAACTTTATACTTAATTATTAATTCTTTCTATTCTCTCTATAAAATCTTTAGGACTATTCAAAAAACCTTTTCTAGTTTCACTGTCAATAGGCATTTGCAATGTGCTTGATTTTGATATGATTTTATTATTCTCATCATAAAAAGTATATTCTACTCTCATGCCATTTAAATATTCAGTGATTGCTGTATGTATTCTAACCTTCTGATTTAATTTTATAGAGTTTATATATTTAATTTCTAATTTTACTATAGGCCACATAACGCCCTTAGCAGTCATAATATCATAGTTATAATCTATAATTTCAAGCATAGCCTCTCTGGCCTGCTCCATAAATTTGATATAATTACCATGCCAAACAACTCCCATAGGATCCAAATCATAAAAAGAAGGCTTTATATAATAATCATTTTCTAAATAACACTTTTTAGCTGCCATAAATTAATCTCCTTTATACCAAAAATCATGGAAATTATACCATTGATAAGGATATTCTATAGCTTTTTCTTCTATAATGGAAGCAAATTCTTTGGTTAATTCTAATATAACTTCATTTTTCTTTTTTCTGTTTTTCAATTCTTCATCATTTAATTTTATTTTTGAAGGATATATATAAAAGTTATATTTCTTTGCAAGTATTTTATCGTTTTCTCTCAATGCAAAGAAATAATAAACAGGGTATCTAAGCAAAATAGGTATCAAAAAAGCCCCGCATGGAAAAGGTGCTTCTTCGCCTAAAAAATTTATATAATTTACTTTATCAGTTTTATTTGTAGTTCTATCTCCTGCTATTGCTACTATCTCACCATTATTCAATTTATCTTCAATACTTATTATGGTATGAGGTCCTATATTAGAAGCATCTATAAAATCTATATAAGAATTATTTTTACCCTCTTCAAGCACTATATTAACATTTTTATTTACTTTAGGGTCTATTATTATATTTATCTTATAATCTTTAATGGGATTGCCTTCATTAATAGCAGCTAATCCTTTTAGAAGCTCAATATTTCCTATATGAGAAAATAATATTATCATACCATTTTTTTTATTAAGTAAATCAATAACTTCATTATAACTATCTTTAGTTTTTACAACTAAATCTGTCATAGGTATATCACCATTCCAAGCTGAAAATTTTTCTGAAATAGAAACAACAAATGAAAGTAAATGCTTATAAGAACAAATAAAATTAGATTTAATTTTTTTATTATATTTAGACATCTTTTTTAAATATTCTCTGGAAGCCTGCATTCTAGTTTTAGAATAAAAGAAATAAACTATGCTTATAGGAATAAGATAAAGTATTATAAAAGTTCTTCCCAAAATTTTATAAACAAAAACAGAGAATAATGCTTTCCATCTCTTTCCTATTTCTTTTTCTTCCGTCCAATGAGCCATAACAAAAAACCTTTAAGAAAAATATACTTTACCGTCTGAATATTTTTTATTATCATCATATATCTTAAATGAAATAATATTATCAGATAAATGACATTCTATAAAAATATTTGTATTTGGAAGAATCATATCAATAAATTTTAATTTTAATAATTTATTTACTACTAACTCTTTATGAAAAACATTTTTAGATATATCAGTAATAATTTTTATCTGAGCTATAGCAGGAAGAAGCTTAAATTTTTCAAAATGTCCGTCAAAATAAAATAAATTATCACTTATAAATATTTTGGCTTTAAACATATCAGGAGTATGTTCTTCTATAGTATAATCTATACTAGACAATTTAATTTCCTTCCATTATGGCATCAAGTGCTTTTCTGTCTATTTTACCGATTTCGCTTCTAGGTATAGAGTCAACAAAATATATTTTTTTAGGCAACACAACTGTTTCAAAATAGCCTTTTAAATAATCAATAACATATTTTTTCATATCTTCAGAATTTCTATCTTTATTATTCATTACTATAAAAGAAGCAATATATTCTCTCTTATCAGATTTACAATATATAGTATAGCTATCTTTAAAACGCTTATCCATCAATATTTGTCTGTCTATCTGCTGTACGCTTATTCTTTTACCTTCAATTTTTACTATAGAATCTTCTCTGCCTAAAAGTTCAAACTCATCTCCATTCTTCATGTTAACAACATCGCCGACATGTATCCAAACATTCTCACCTGTATAACCTGAACAGCACTCTATACTTCCATTTTCATCAACTTTAAGTTTTACGACACTTAGTCTAGTCCATAATTGATTTTCGCTTCTTCTTCTATAAGCCATAGCACCAGCTTCAGTACTTCCGTAAATTTCTGTAACGTCAGTACCAAATATCTCTTTACAAAGGTCATTAACTTTTTCTTCAAGCATTCCTGTAGATGAGAATAAATACCATTTAGATTTTATTTTTAAAGAAGATTTATCTATTCTCTTTAAAAATGCAGGTGTAGTAACTATAGTAATTTTTTCATAATCTGCAAAATTATTAACAGTTTCTAAATAATTAATTCTATTATTTATACATTTAGACTCAAGCATAAAAGGAACTAATACAGCAAAAACAAATCCATAACTATGATAATGAGGTACTGTATACAAAAATAAAGAATCTTTAATATTATCAGTAAATTGGTTAACTATTTTAGTAGCCTCAGCTTCAAACTGCTTTAAAGTTTTTTCTATAAGTTTAGGATATCCTGTTGATCCTGAAGTATAAAAATTCACATATACATTTTCATCTATTATAGTTTCTTTAAGTAAATCAAACCATTTATCATTACATTTACTTTCAAACACTTCATCTAAATTCAAAGCAGAATTTTCTGTGTCAGATATATAAACCATAGTATTATCTATTATGCTTTCAACATATTTAGGGCTATTATTATTCAACACATTCACATTTTTTTTAAGAATGAAACCTGCAGTAATAACAGCAATAAATCTATATGCATCTTCAATGAATACTGTAATAGTATCTTCTTTATATTTAGAAATATATTCTAAACTTTTAACTATATCAGAAATGAACTCTTTATATTTTATAAAATTCTTATTCTCTTTATGAATAAGAAAAATATCTTCTGAATCTTTTAATGAATAAAAATTTGTATTGCTTAATTTTCTCATAATATTTTTTATTTATTATCTGAATTTTCTCTTATATATTTTGCTAATGTTGCAACAGAATAAAAATACTGTTTATTGTTTTCTTCTACATCAGAAAAAGTTATATTAAATTTTTCCTTATTGCAACACCTATCTCTAATGCATCTATAGAATCAAGTCCTAATTCATCTCCAAATAAAGGAGCATCTGTGTCTATATCTTCTATAGATACACCTTCTAAATTTGCTGACTCTATTACAATTTGCTTTATTTGATCTTCAATACTCATATACAATTCTCCTTATTATAATTTTACATAAATCTATCAATAAAATATATTATTTTTTATTAATTTAATTTTTCCTAATTCTAAATCGGCAGTATCTGTTGATATAAATTTTATAAAATCTATAATAGAATTTTCATCTTTATCAAACTCTCTGTTAATAACATCAATATCAATATTTGGGTCTTTTTTAGAAATAAGACAAGAAAATGCAAATGAATAATTACCGTCTTTTGATATTTCCTCATAACTTTCAGGTAACTTTTCATCAGCTATTAATATAAGTGCTTTATCACTTTCAGAAGTTTTTAAAAAAGCCATAGCCTGAATAAGTGCTGTATCTATAAAATTATTGTAGCATGTAATAGCAATAGCTCTTTCATGATTTTGATAAAATATAGTAAGCTGTGCCACTGCTGTATTAAAAACAGAAAAACTAAAAAGAGCAGGAGAAACTTCATGTTCTGTAACTATCTTTTTAGACATGTTATACTGCTGTTTTATTTCACCATATTTAGATACGAAAAAAATTGGTATTTGTTCATTTTCTTTTAGAATATTTTTAATGGATTCAAAAGAAAATTTAGTTATTTGGCTTAATCTTCTTTTTTGTGCTCTAGGTATAAAGTCTAAATCCGGATTAGAATCGCCGTAAGTAATTTTTATATCATTATTTATATTCTCTAATATAAAACTCTTATCCATATTTGGTGCAAAGAAATCCCAATCCAATACTCTAAAACTTAAATCTGACATAAACTTCCTAAAACAAAAATCATAATTTCATTATTTTTCATTATACAAAATTATATTATAAAGTCAACTATAATATACTCGTTTAATAAATCAATAGAACAAATAATAAAATCTAATATATCATACCTTTTAAGCATACATAATTATAATATATAAGTATTTGATATAATTATATAATAAATTAAACTAAATAATATAAAATAATATTGACATTGGAGTGCACTCCAATGCTATAATCATACAAAAAAGGAGGTAATAATAATGACTATAGCAGAAGTCAGCAAAAAAATGGAATTATCTACTGATACATTGAGATATTATGAAAGGATAGGCATAATACCTGAAGTAGAAAGAAGCGAAAGCGGAATAAGAAATTATACTGATCATGATTTAGTATGGATAGAGTTTGATAAATATATGAGAAGTGCCGGAATGGGTATAGAATCATTGATAGAATATATAAAGCTATACAATAAAGGAGATGCCACTTTAGAAGCAAGAAAGCAATTACTAATAGATCAAAGAGAAACAATAGTAAATAGAATAAATGAACTTAAAGAAACATTAGAAAAATTAGATTTTAAAATACAGAACTATGATACGAAGATGAGAGAATGTGAAAAAAGACTATCTAAAAAATAATTAATTAATAAAGGATAAAAAATGAAAATATTATTAACTTTTTTCTTTTTATAATGACAGCATGCAACTCAGTATATGGAGATAATACAACTACTATGAACACTTTAAATACTTCAATCAATTTAAAAATCAATAATAAAGAATACAAATTAATATTATATGATAATCAAACAGCAAAAGATTTTTTAGCTATGATGCCTCTAACAATCACTATGAATGATTTGAATGCTAATGAAAAATATCATAATTTGAGTAAAAACCTTACAACACAATCATCAAGAGTAGGAAGCATAAAAACAGGTGACTTTATGCTATACGGCAGTAATTGTTTAGTTCTTTTTTATGAAAACTTTTCTACATCATATAGCTATACAAAAATAGGATATATAGAGAATGCATCAGGACTTAAAGATACACTTGGCAGAGGAAGCGTACAAATAACTTTTAGTGTTAATAATTAAAAAATTATAAAAAGACTATTGACATTGGAGTAAACTCTAATGCTATAATTTAAAAATAATTGATAATAAACTTGATAAATTGAATAAGCGAGTTTATTGATAGCAACAACAGAAATAAACGAGCAGCTAATAACTTTAGTTATTAGCTAGTCTTAAGCGAGTTTATTGATAGCAACAACAGAAATAAACGAGCAGCTAATAACTTTAGTTATTAGCTAGTCTTAAGCGAGTTTATTGATAGCAACAATAGGAGTTATCACATGAAAAAAGTAAAATTAAATAACGAACTTGAAATGCCAATATTAGGCTTCGGAGTGTTTCAAATACCAGATTATGAAGAATGTAAAAAATCAGTACTAAATGCCATTGAAACAGGATACAGATTAATAGATACAGCTTCTGCATACAATAATGAAAAAGCTGTAGGCGATGCTATAAAAGAAAGCGGAGTTGACAGAAAAGAATTATTCATCACTACTAAATTATGGATAAGCTATGCTGGATATGATAATGCTAAAAAGGCTTTTGAAGTTTCTATGAATAAGTTAGGTTTAGATTATTTGGATCTATATTTAATACATCAGCCTTTTGGTGATTATTATGGTTCTTGGAGAGCTATGGAAGATTTATATAATGAAGGAAAAATTAAAGCTATAGGCGTATGCAATTTTTATCCTGACAGATTATTAGATTTTGTTATGCATAATAAAATAACTCCTATGGTAAATCAAATCGAAACACATCCATTTTTCCAAAGAGAAGAAGATAATAAACTTATGAAAGAATACAATATTCAAATAGAATCTTGGGGCCCATTTGCTGAAGGCAGAAATAATATGTTTACTAATGAAGTACTTAAGTCTATAGCAAAAAAGTATAATAAAACAGTTGCACAAGTTATATTAAATTGGCTTATAAAAAGAAATGTTGTTGTTATACCAAAGAGCGTACATAAAGAAAGAATAATAGAAAATTTCAATGTATTTGATTTTGAATTAGATGATAATGATATGAAAGAAATTTCTAAACTTGATACTAAACAAAGTTTATTCTTATCTCATACTGATATTGAAACGGTAAAATATTTATGTAATTATAAAATATAATAAGTTAAAAATGCAATTTTAAATTTAGATTATTTGCGGGGACTAGTCCCACCGCTCTGCGTGCTTACGCAAGCCCCTACTTCTTTTGCGACCGAAGGAAGTGCCTGTGGTATTGCCACATACTAAGTACGCCTCACGAAGTGTGCCTACGGCAGGCGAGAACCTATATCCTCGACAAGCTCGGATACGCTTTGCGAAAGACTGCATTTGACGAAGTCCACTTTTAAGGTGTAACCTAAAATTATGGTATTACACCATATTTAATACGTATTCTTAAAATATTAAACTGTAGTTTGTGCGTTTTTTGCAACTTTTTTGTGCGGCAAAAAAGTTGATAACATATATTGAGAAATTATATTTGTTTAGGTCTATATTGAACATTTTTAAGTTTGTCAATTTTTTTTATTGTTCTTTTTCCTACCGTAAAAAGAACAGCAAAAATTGGAAAATATAATTTTTTTAGTATTATTTTATCTTTGAAAACTACTGCATTGTTTTAATAATACAAAAATAGGTTTTGATTTATAAAAGGAAAATTATGAAAAATATTTTTATAAGCTTTTTATTGATTTTTATAACAGTACTAATTTTTAATAATAAAGCAGAGGCAAATAATATGAAAGGCAATTTCAATTTCAATACAAAAACTGTCAAACTTAATAGCGGATATGAAATACCTTTAAATGGAATCGGTACTTATAGTTTATTAAATGATGTTTGCTATAATTCTATTCTTTATGCTTTACAAAACGGAGTAAGATTGATAGACACAGCATACATATACAATAATGAAGAAGAAGTTGGAAAGGCTGTAAGAGATTCTAAAATTAACAGAAAAGATATTTTTATCATTACAAAATTATATCCTAATCAGTATAATGATGCAGAGAAGGCTATCAATGATGCATTAAAGAAGTTAAATGTAGAATATATTGATATGATGCTTCTTCATCACCCGGGAAATAATGATGTTGAAGCATATAAGGCTATAGAGAAAGCTATAAAAGAAGGAAAAATTCGTTCTGTAGGTCTTTCTAATTGGTACATAAAGGAATTAAAAGATTTTCTTCCAAAGATAAATATAATTCCTGCTTTAGTACAAAATGAAATACACCCCTACTATCAAGATACTGAAGTAATAGAATATATTCAAAGTTTGGGAATAGCTGTGCAAGGCTGGTATCCATTGGGAGGAAGAGGACATCAAAAAGAACTTCTAAATGATAAAGTATTAAAAGATATAGCAAAAAAACATAATAAATCAGTTGCTCAAATCATATTAAGATGGAATTTACAAAGAGGAGTAATTGTAATACCGGGATCAAGCAACAGATCACATATAATAGAAAATACAGAAATATACGATTTTGAATTGAGCGATGATGATATGCAAAGAATATCAGAATTGAACCGCAATGAAAAACATGATTGGTATTAAAGATTATTTAATTATTATGCAATTTAAACGAATTTATTAATAAAACTTTAGGAGAATATAAAATGAAAAAAAGAATGCTTGGAGATTTAGAAGTTTCTGCAATAGGCTTAGGCTGTATGGGATATGGTGTAGTATATGATGAAAATTATGATAAAACAGAATTAATATCACTTATACATGAAGCTGTAGAATTAGGTATTAATTTTTTTGACACTGCAGAAGCTTACGGACCATACAAAAATGAGGAAATTGTAGGCGAAGCATTAGAGAAATACAGAGATAAAGTTGTAATAGCTACAAAATGCGGTATAAAAACAGTAAATGGAAAACCTGTATTAGATGCCAAAAAAGAAACTATAAGAACATCAGTGGAAGGTTCATTAAAAAGATTAAGAACTGATTATATTGATTTATACTATCTTCATAGAGTTGATGCTAATACACCTATTGAAGAAGTAGCAGACACAATGAAAGAATTAATAAAAGAAGGAAAAATTAAACATTGGGGCATTTCAGAACCCGGAGCAAACACTATAAAAAAAGCTGATAAAGTATGCAAATTAACTGCTATACAAAGCGAATACTCTATGATTTGGAGAGAACCTGAAAAAGAAATTATACCATTATTAGAAGAATTAAATATTGGTTTTGTTCCCTTCTCTCCATTAGGCAAAGGATTTTTGACAGGAAGATTCAACGCTGATTCAGAGTTTGCAAAAAATGATTTTAGAAGTTCTGTACCAAGATTCCAAAAAGAAAATTTAAAGCAAAATCAAGTATTGATTGATATTTTAGAAGATATTGCAAAAACAAAAAATGTATCAAAATCACAAATAGCATTAGCTTGGGTATTGTATCAAAAACCATTTATAGTACCAATACCGGGAACAAGAAAAATAGAAAGATTAAAAGAAAATATATACTCTATTAATGTAGAGTTTACTAATGAAGAATTAAATAAAATAAATGAAGCAATATCAAAAATAACTATACAAGGAGAAAGATATCCAAAAGAACATTTAGAAATAGTAGGCAGATAATATTTTTTGTATTTATAATATTATACTTGTTTCAAAACTACTTTATAAGATTATTTAATTTTTTAATTACAAAAATGATCTTTAAACAGTTGTATAATGAATTATTTTAGTATATACTAAAAATTTTTAAGTTTGTCATTTTTTTAGTCAACTTTTTCCCGCCGCACGCCACAGGCGGACTTCGTCAAAGTTGCAAAAAGTGCAAGATATAAAATTAGTACTAAATCATACTAAAATTATCTTACATGTAAAATAATTTATTACATTTAAGTTATAAATATAGCCTTTCGCCGAAGGCGGGCTGTGCCTGCTTCTTTGTGGCAACAAAAGAAGTTGGGTTGCCGTAGGCACGCACAGCGGGGGCAAAGCCCCAGATATAAAAACAAAAATATAAATTTATTTTTGACAAAATATATTTGTTTCAGTATATATAAACAACTATATTTTATAAAAAATTTGTTCCTTATTTTAATTATTTGTAATGACTAGTATAAATTATAAAATATAGTAAATACTTATTAATTTGTTAAAAATAATTATATTAAATAAAATAAGCAATAATAAAAATAAACGAGCAGCTAATAACTTTAGTTATTAGCTAATTTAAAGCGAGTTTATTGATAACAATAATAGGAGCTTAAAATGAAAGCATTAATAGCATATTATTCACATTCATCAAACACTAAAAAACTTGCTGAGTTCATAGGAAAAGTTATAAAATCAGAATTTGCAAATGCTGAAATAGACTTTTTTTATACAGAACCAGAAAAGCCATATTCATCAAGTTATAACACAGTTTTAAACGAAGCTAAAAGAGATATAAACAGTAATATAAAACCGAAATTAAAAAACAATATAAAAAGCATAGATGATTATGATGTTATATTTATAGGAAGCCCAAACTGGTGGAATACAATTGCACTTCCTGTAAATACATTTTTAAATAGTTTTGATTTTTCTAATAAAATAATAATGCCTTTCTGTACTCATGGAGG
Organism: Brachyspira intermedia PWS/A; assembly: GCF_000223215.1. Classification (NCBI taxonomy): domain Bacteria; kingdom Pseudomonadati; phylum Spirochaetota; class Spirochaetia; order Brachyspirales; family Brachyspiraceae; genus Brachyspira; species Brachyspira intermedia. The sequence goes on along the minus strand of NC_017243.1, from coordinate 1,444,223 downwards.
CGGAGGTTCTGGAAGCATTAAAAGAGATATAGAAAAAGAATCAAAATCTAAACAAGTATCTAAAATATTAAGTGTATACGGAAGTTCTGCCTCAAGTGCTGAAAATGAAATAAAGAAATGGATCAAAGATATATTTGTAAAAATAAAATAATTAATGATATCAAAAAGGAGAAATAAAATGTCAGATTATGAATATCCAAAATCACCAGAAAAAACTATATTTATAAAAAACGGAGAAGGAAAAAATTTAAAGGAGCAAAAGAATATTTTACAGGAGATGTTGAAGTAGAAATTCTTACAGAGCCTAATGAAGATTCACATTTCTCTGTAGCTTATGTAACATTTGAAGCAGGGGCAAGAACTGCATGGCATACTCACCCTTGCGGACAGCATTTAGTTGTAGTTGAAGGTATAGGGCTCACTCAGGAAGAAGGCGGAGAAGTTTTAGAGTTTCATGCTGGAGAGGCTCTTTACTGTCCAAAAGATAAAAAACATTGGCATGGTGCTTCACCTGACTGCAGAATGAAGCATATCGCTATCACTGGAGATAAAGACGGCAACAATGTTACTTGGTTAGAACATGTTACTGATGAAGAGTATAATGCTTATAAAAAAAATAAGTAATTAATAAAAGTGTTAAAAAATTATGAGTGCCTTTATAAATAAGACACTCATAATAAAATTTACCATATATTTATAATAAATAACTTTCTATAAAATATTTATTATTCAATTAACCATTCATCACCATATTTTTTAACCTCTAAAATAACAGACTCTCCTGCTTCATTACTTATGCATAAAGCATCTCCTTCATCGCCATATGGTACTATATCTTTAAGCTTCATTTCATTAGTTATAATATTAAGATAATAATCAATCTCTTGTGTAGCCAAAAACCAATCAGCTTCCATACCCTCAACAGACCCGTCATTTTGTTTATTTTCTTCCAAATTCTTTTTTATTTCTTCAAAACTATTTTCTAAATTTTTAATATAATTGTCAGAAAAATATCCAGAATTTTTAAATTTAGCTATATAGAGATACACATTCTCCATATTAATCTCATAATATCCGCCTCCCTCAAAATCGAAATCTACTATTTTATTAAAAATATCACTTAATTCACTGTAATTTTCAGCATACCATCTGCAAGCATTATAATATGCTTTTTCTTTAGTGCTTTTATCATTAGAATCTATAGCAGCTGCCATTTCAGGAGATTTTTTGTATATACCAGTAAATCCATAACTTCCATTAGGCTCTGTTACCATAATAGTATCAGCATTTATAGGCTGAATAGATATAATATAACCTCCATCCATTCCTACAGTCTCTTCATAATCTAAAGTATGAGAACCTATACCGCAATGAGGCTCAACATACTGATTTTCTTGTAATATCATTTTATCTGTATCTGTGCTTTGAATATTAGTTACTATTTGTCCGTTTTCATCTGTAGTTATGTTAACAGCATATAAATAGAAAGTTTCATCATTATTTTTCTTTAATTCTATAGAAGCATTATTATTTGAATATATACCATTAAAATTATAAGTATTAATATTGCCTACTTCTTCCGGTCTATAGTCTGATTCTGATATTAATATACCTTGCTGTCTTTCATTATACGATTCAAAAATTACATCTGCTTTATTCTCATAAGGGAAATTATCGAAGTTAGGATTTTCTTTCACTTCTCTGTAATAGTAATTAGAATAATAATTTTCTTTTTCCCATTTAGTAATTATAGTTTCATTAGGATCACTTTCATATCCTTCATAATTATCCTCATAAAGAATTCCATTTTTTACAGAAAAGCCCTTATAATTTGTAGCAATATTACTTGGTCCTTTTTCGTACTTATCCTGTATATTATAAAGTTCATAATAATAAGCATTAGTTCCGTCTTTTGAAGATTCAAATATATAATTTTTATCCTCTCTATAACTTCCAGAATCATATACATATTCTATATCGCCGTTATCTTTGAAAGTGTATTTAGCCATACCGCTTATAATTATTTTATTTTTTACCTTATCCAAAAATGCTGCATCTTCCTGTGATAATATTTTTGTTGCTGGTATAGTTTCATTTGATAGTACAGCTTCATTTGTATTAACAGTATTTGTATTAACATCTGTTTGATTATCAGATGAAGTTTTATTACCGCATTGAATTATCATTAAAGACATTATTGTAATGAGTAAAAATATTTTCTTCATAGTTTTTCCTTTTATATTATTGAAATAAGTATACTATATAGATGTATTTATTTCAATATAAGTATTATTCATTATATATTAAATAATATTTATAAAATAAAAAGGCTCTACCAATATATTAATTGATAAAGCCTCACAATTTAAAACTAAATATATATAATTAATTAGATTTCTTTTTAAACACTCCGCTGAATCCATAACTTCCATTATTTTCAACTAAAACTAAAGCATCAGAACTTATAGGAGTTATATCTATCATATATGTACCATCGGCACCATAAACTTCTCCATATTGCATAGAATTGTCAAATATTTCACAATAAGGCTCAACATACTGATTTTCTTCTAATACCATTTTATCTGTATCTGTACTTTGAATATTAGTTACTGTTTGTCCGTTTTCATCTGTAGTTACATTAATAGCATAGAAATAGAATGTTCCGTCATCATTTTTCTTTAACTCAATAGAAGCATTATAACCATTTGTATATACATTATCAAAATTATACATGCTAATATCCCCTACTTCTTCAAGTTTATAATCTGATTTTGATATTAATATGCCTCTTGATATTCTATTGTACTCATCGAAAGTTACATCAGCTTTATTCTCATAAGGGAAGTTATCAAAGTTAGGATTTTCTTTTACTTCTCTGTAATAGTAATTAGAATAATAATTTTCTTTTTCCCATTTAACCATTATAGTTTCAATAGGATCGCCTTCATAACCTTCATAATTATCTTCATAAAGAATTCCATTTATTACTGAAAAGCCTTCATAATTTGTAGCCATATTGCTTGGTCCTTCTTTGTATTTATCTTGTATATTATAAGTCTCATAATAATAAGCATTTGTTCCATCTTTTGAAGATTCAAATATATAATTTTTTTCTTCTCTATAATCTCCAGAATCATATACATATTCTATATCTCCATTATCTTTAAAAGTATATTGAGAATTTCTATCTATTACTATTTTATTTTTTACTTTCTCTAAAAATGCTGCATCTGTTTGTGATAATATTTTTGATGCTGGTATAGTATTATCTGAGTGTGCTGATTCATTTGTATTAGCAGCAGTAGTTTGAGTATCTGTTTTATTACCGCATTGAATTATAATTAAAGACATAATTGTGATTAATAAAAATATTTTTTTCATAAGAAAATCCTTTATAGAATATTAATCACAATATACCATAAAGCCGTATTTATTTCAAGAAAAACATATTAAAATTATTAAAACGTAATAATGATTAATTTAATAATCTTGCAACTAAAAGAGTAATATCATCAAATTGAGGAGTTTTTCCTCTGAATGAAATTGTTTCATTGACTATATCATCTAAAAGTTCTTTAGCATTATCATAATCATTTTTAAGAAGTTCTTTTAATCTTTCTTCACCATACTCTTCTTCAGATTGATTGAAAGTTTCTGTTATTCCGTCTGTGAATAATATAATAGTATCAGAAGTAGAATAAGAAATTTGCTTATTCTGATAAGTAGCATTTTCAATAAAACCTAAAGGCTTTCCATGAGTATGCAATTCATGTATAGAATCTAAAGTACTAATAGAATATTTCTTTATTAAAAATTGAGATAAATGTCCTGCATTAGAATATGTAATAGTTTTATTTTCTGTATCAATAACAAGAAGAAAACAAGTAACAAACATACCATTATTAGAATCTTTGTATATATGTTTATTAGTTGATTCTAATATTTTAGCAGGATCGTCCATTTCAGAAAAATACACTCTTAAAATAGAACGAGTCATAGTCATAAAAAATCCGGCGCCTAAACCTTTACCTGATACATCCGCAATAACAAGAGCATATTTAGTATCGCTTATCTTTATATAATCGTAAAAATCACCGCCTACATTCTTACTAGGTATACTTACAGCAGCAATATCAAATAATCCATCACTTGGGAATTCTTTAGGAAGTACGCTTTTTTGAAGCTGTTCTGTAAAGTTAATTTCCTCTGTTAAAGATTCTTTTATTTTTGACTCTTCAGATAAAAGTACATGCATATAATTTTCACCTATCTGCTGAGCAAGCATTTCTAAAAGTGATAAATTACTTAAATTAAATGCTTTGTTTATATTTCTCTCTGTAGCAGAAAGAAAACCTATAATCTCATCTTTTCCAACTATAGGAGCAACCATAAAACTATTTCTAGTATATCTAAGATTTTTATTAGGTCTGAATCTAATATCTCTATCTACATCAATAGAATAAACAGGCTTACCTGTACGAAGCACCTCAGCAAGTACATTGTCATCAACAGTTACAACACCATATTTAAGTACATTTTCATCAATACCAATACCTGCTTTGAATTTGAAAACACCATTCTCTTTTAAAATAACAGATACTCTATGTACCTCAAATGCCTCGCAAACTATACTTATATTATCATTGAGTATTTCTTCTATAGTTTCACATTTATTGATAGATATTGACATCTGATATAAAGCACCAACCTCATAAGCTCGGGATTGTGCTCTGTCATATACCATTTTATTAACTAAAGCCAAAGATACAAGATTAGCAAATAAAGACATTACAACTGTATCTTTTTCTATAAATTTACCATTCTTTTTATTTATTAAAAATAAAGAGCCTATATTTTTCTTTCTAACTTTTAAAGGCACAAATAATATATTTTTTAAATCCTCTCCTAAAATTTCTTTCATAGGTATAAATGCAGAATCTTCCTGAGGATCATTTGAATATAAAGAGCATGAAGTAGTGTATGCTCTTACAGCTAGCGGTTTTTCACAATCTATAATATTTCCAAAAAATTTACTTCCAAGAGGTCCTATGGACATTTCATAATGCAAATTATACAATTCCTGATCTACTAAATATAATAGTATAGAATCTGTATACATTATAGTTTTTATTTCAGATATAATAGTAATCAAAGTTTCATCATGATCATTACTTGCATTCATTCTTTTAATAATTCCAGAAAATACTTCCAACTGCTTTTCCGGGTCGTCAACTATATCATATATATCCACAAATTACCTCTAATATATTAGTTAGTATACACTATTTTATTATATCATAGTGTATTTTATAGTCAACTATATTTAATCTTTTTATATTTAAGAAATATAAAACTTTTAATACATAAATAAATAACAATAAAAAATTAATAGCAAAAATTATAGAAATATAAATAAAAATAATATAATATAGTACTATGAGTAAAGTATTGAAACAATCAAAAGCAGTTCTAGTTACTGCATTAATGTATAATAATATAAATATATATAATTCTGTTTTAGAAAAACTTGTTAATAATTTTGGTGAAATCGAAGTTATTAGTGATGAATATTTATTTTCACATTCTGCTTATTATAAAGAAGAGATGGGAGAATCTTTAAATAAAAGGTTTATAGTTTTTAAAAATATGATAGAAAGAGATTATATAAGCGATGTAAAAAAAATAACTGACAGTATAGAAAAAGAATATTCAGATGAAAATAATAATAGAAAAATTAATATAGACCCTGCCATACTAACATTAGAAAATTTTATTCTAGTTACAAATAAAAATTTCACACATAGAATATATTTAAAAGACGGAGTATTTGCAGATTTAACTCTTATATACAAAAAGAAAAAGGATATACTGAATTGGAATGGACTTATGCAGATTATTCAAGCGATGAAACAAAAAAGTTTTTAAATAAAATAAGAGAGCTTTTCTACAATAGACTTATAGAAAGCTCTCCATTTGGTTCTAATTGGAAATAATTTTTAAGAATCTTGTATACCAGCAATTCTTACAAACTCTTTATCCCATACACCTATATGCTCTATTAAGAGTTTAGCCAAAAGCTCTGAAAAATCAATAGCTACCTGACGCCAATCACTGCTGGATTTAAATGCTTTATATTGATCATCAATAGCTTTTTCAAATTTTCTATGTTCTTCAAAATGTTCTTTAATCTTATGATATTTATCTTTATTAGCAACCTGTATTTTCTGTTCTTCAGAGAAATGGTATTTAGTATAATTAATAGCACCTTTAAATGCTTCATCAACATCTTCTTTTACACCATTATATAAAGCTGAATGAACTTTATTAGCATATTCTATAATTTGAACATGCTGACCATCTATAGTTTTATTATGAGTATAATATTGATCAAGCCACTCTAATTTCTTAGCCCCTACTTTAAAGAAAGCCATAGCATTAGATAATTCTTCCATTTGTTCTTCAAGTTCTTTAGATGATTCATGCATAGATGAAACTAATGAACTATTGCCTTGAGTTTGAGCATCCATATTTGACATAGCATTATTTATACTATCTATACCTATTAACTGTTCTTTGGTAGTATTTGCCATATCAGCAATAACTCTTGTAGTTTCTTCAATTTTGCTTTCTATATCTTCGAATAAAGTTCTTGACATATTAGCAGAATCTGTTGCTTTTTTTACTTTCTCATTACTTTCTGTAATAAATGAAGTAATATTATTAACAGAGCTTTGAGTAGTTTGAGCCAAGTTTCTAACCTCGGAAGCAACAACCGCAAATCCTCTTCCTTGCTCTCCTGCTCTTGCTGCCTCTACAGAAGCATTTAATGCTAATATATTAGTTTGGAATGCTATATCCTCAATAAACTTTACTAATCCGCTAATCTTCTGACTGTATTCAAATGCCTGACTAGTATTTTGAGCTGTTTCAGCAATAATACTTCCAGCTTCTTCTACAGCATTTCTTGCATCTATCATCATATCATTAATGATAGCAGCATTTTCTGCAGTTTTCTTTATAGTGCTTGAAATCTCCTCTGTAGCTTCAGCTGTCTTTTCCAAATCTGATGCCTGATTCAAAGTTCTTGTAGCCAAATCTTTATTTGAATATGATAAGGAATAAGCTGTTCTTTTAGTTAAAGCAACATTTGAATTGGCTACATCTATGATATCTCTTATAGATGTTTTCATATTATCAAAACTTTTTATTAATTCTCCTGTCTCATCTCTTCTACCGAAATATTTATTATTTACTTCAAAAGTTAAATCTCCTTTAGATATTAAATTCGCTAATCTTAAAGCCTCTTTTAAAGGAGATGTTAATCTTCTTGTAAATCCTACAATAACAATTGTTACAATAATGATTATTGCTATTCCAAATAATATTGAGAATATAATAGTTCTTCCTAATGAAGAATATAGCTCTTTTTCCAACATAGTTATTATAATATACCAATCTGTATTATCTACATTATAATATGACATTAAATATTTTTGATTATCAGAACTATCCTTATAATGCATTATACCATTTTTATTTTTAAAAACTTCATCATAAGGAATATTATTTCCTGCAGTAGTTAAAATTCTAGCATTGTCATTATGAGCTAATATTTTTTTATTGCCGTCTATTATGGATATTTTTCCAGTTTCCCCTATTTTTACATTTAGAATATATCCATTAATTAAATCACTCCAATCCACGTTTCCAGATAATACTCCTATAACTCTTCCTGTATTATCCTTTATTCCAGCCCATACCCTATAGGTAGGATTTCCTGTGGCAACTGATTTACTTACACTAGCCTCTCCTCCTGAATTATACCCACTAGAAACAAACTTCTTCCAACCTTCATCATTTCTATCCATAGTTACATTATTAAGAATGCCGTTTTCAGAATCTAATATAGCATTTCCATTTAAATCTAATAATATAAAATTAATGAATGATCTCTTAGAAGTCTTAAAATATTTTAATGCCTCTTCAGCACTAACTTTTAAAGTTTCATCTTGAGTATTAAGTAAAAAATTTATTAATGACTGAGAAGTAACAAAATTAGCCATAGAAGAATGATTATCTTCAAGCCAAAGATTAATTAAATTTTTATAAGAAATTGATGTAGATTCAAATCCGCTCTCAACAGCATCATCTATAGCTTTTGTACTAAAAAACAATGCCACACCAAGACTAAGTAATATAGATAAAACTATAGCTGTTATAAACAGCACAGGTATTTTAAATCTTAAACTATATATTTTCATACTTTCTCCCGAAGTATATTATTAATTTTAATGTATAAATAAAATAATAACACTTATAAAAATAATTTCAACATAGAACATGTTTCTTACAAGTATTAATTATTAATAAGTATATAATATTCCATATCTTTTAATTAATTATATAATTAAAAGATAATAAAAGTTTTTTATATTACAAAATATTTTTATTAATAATATCGTATATAATATAAAATTTTATTACTATATTCCAACCATTTTTACAAATTCTTTATCCCAAACCCCAATATGCTGAATAAGCCACTTACTCAAGATATTCGCCATATCTAAAGCTGTATTTTTCCAGTCATTTGAAGTATTAAGTTCATCAATTTTTCTAGTAACTAAATTCTCAAAACTTCTATGCTGTTCAAAATGTTCTTTTATTTTTTTATATCTATCAGCATTTTCTTTTTGTAGTTTCTCTTCATCTGAAAAATGATATTTTGTATAATCCAATGTCATATTAAATACATTCTTTACTCTTTCAGCATCTTCTTCATATATAGCAGAATATATATCATTAATAAAATTTAATAATTTTTTATGCTGTTCATCTATATGTTCATTATTAGTATTGTAATTTTCTGACCAATCCAAATGATGAACACCTGTTTTAAAGAAACTTATAGCACTAAAAAAGTTATTAGTTTGCTTTTCCAATTCTGATGAAGAATTTTTCATAAGCTCAACTAAATCGGCATTATCTTTGGTTTTGGCATCTATACTAAGCATAGAATTATTAATTTTAGAAACATCTTCCTGTTGTTTATTAATCTTTACAACTACATCTTTCATTATATTTGTAGTATTTTCTATTTTTTTCTCTATTTCAACAAATAACTTTTGGGACATATTAGCAGAATCAGTGGCTTTTTTAATTTTATCATTACTATCTTCTATTAAAGAAGTAATATTCTTAGCTGACTCTGATGTATTCAATGCCAAATTTCTAACTTCAGAAGCAACAACAGCAAATCCTCTTCCCTGTTCTCCTGCTCTTGCCGCCTCTACCGAAGCATTCAAAGCTAATATATTAGTTTGAAATGCTATATCCTCAATAATCTTTATTATATCTCCTATCTTTTTACTGGATTCAAAAACAAGTTCTGTATTTTTAGCTGTATCAAATATTATAGAACCTGCATTATTTATTTCATTTTTGGCATCTATCATACCGTCACTCATAGATTTCATATCACTAGTCGATTCATCTATAGAGAGAGAAATATTTTTCATAAATGATGTTGTAGCATTTATATCTGAGGCTTGTGATATAGTTCTCTCTGATAAATCCTTATTAGAATAATATAAACTATAAGCTGTTCTTTTTGTTTGAGATATATTTGAATTTACAACTTTAATAATATCTTTTATAACTTTTTTCATTTTATTAAAGCTATTTAAAATATCTCCTATTTCATCTTTTCTATTCAAATGTTTTTTAGATATTATAGTAGTTAAATCACCATTTGCAATATTATCAGCCTCTTTAACAATCTCTTTAATAGGAGATGTTATATATTTTGAAAATATCCAAATCATAATAATAGATAAAAGAATCAAAATAGCCGCTATATATATAGGATGTCTAAGCATACTATTTACAGGACTATAAAGTTCGCTTTCAGCTATTGTGGCAACTATATACCAATGAGGATATATTATAGGACTGAAATACATCATATAAAGTTTATTATCATTATCTCTATAATGCTTTATAGATTTTTTTAATACAGTCATATCATCAAGAGCTTTAAAATCTTTTAAGCTGTTTAGAATTTGATTTTCATCTTTATGAGCAATGATATTCTTATCCTCATCAACTATCATTATATTTCCTGTATTTCCTATTTTAGCAAATGAAATACAATGCTTTATAAAATCTGACCAGTCGATATGAGATGATAAAACCCCTATAACATTTCCATTATTATCTTTGATATCAGCATACATTTTATAAACGACATCTCCAGTTATTGAAGATTTAACAATTCCCATTTTTGCTGTATTATTTTTATATAAAGTAAAATCTGAATCATAACCATTATTATAGTTTATCAAAGATCCATTTTCAGAATCAAGAAGAACCTTACCTTCTCTATTTAAAATTGTGAAATGCAATGATGCATTCCTATAATTTTTAAATCCTATTAAAGTATTGCTTGCAAGCTGAGTATTATACTCATCAGCAGATAATAAATAATTGACTATACTTTCATTAGTAGCAAAGCTTTCAATTATTGATTTTTGATGTTCTATCCATAGATTGGCTGTACCCTCATAGGCAGCAGCAGTAGTTTCAAATCCATTTTGAGCCGCTATATCAACAGACTTCAATGATATTAAAAACATTATAACTGTTATTACAAATATTGATAATGTAATAGAAAGTCCCATAATAAGCGGTATTTTAAATGTTAAACTATTAAGTTTCATTTTTTAACCCTTATTATAAAAATTGAACTACATTATATCATAATTGTAAAATTAAATCAAACTTCACATATAATCAAAATATTAGTATATATTTTAATAAAATGAATATTTTTATGTTTATAATATTGTAAGATTATAAAAAATAAATTATTATTGATAAAATGAATAATATAAAAAAATTGGCTATACTTCATCCTACTTTCGGATATAACGGCGGTGCTGAAAATGTAATACTTGCATTTTCAAAATACTGTCATAGTTTAAATATAGAAATAACTATTTATACTTATAGATTAAGAGATGATGTACCAAATTATATAAAACAGATAAAAACAGATATAAAATTAAATCCTTTTATATTTAATAAAACTTCTAAATTTCTAGCAAATGAATTAATAAATTATGATGCCGTTTTAATACATAATTTCCCTGCCACCATATTCTTTGGGCTTGCTTCAAAGTATGCACAAAAAAATAATATTAAACTTCCTAAAAGTTTTTGGTATTGCCATGAACCTAGTGTGAGGCTTTACGGGCATGATGATGAAAGCTATAAAAAACTTCAAAAGACTTGGGATATAATTGCAAGATATACAATGCATTTAGATAGACTAGGTGTAAGTAAAATAGATCATATAATGTCAAATAGTATAAGAACTAAAGAAGCTGTAAAAAGAGTTTATAACAGAGAAGCTGAAGTTATATACCCATGCATAACTGATACAGAAAATATTATGCCTATTAATAAAGGAAAGCATTTTGTATATGTTGGAAGAATTGAAAAGCCAAAAAATTTAGAAAATGCCATTATTGCTTTTAAATCATTCATTGAAAAGATAGAAGATAAAGAATTAAAATTTATAATAGCTGGTAAAGGCAGACATGAAAATTATTTAAAAAAACTCACAGAAAAATTAAATATGAATAATAATATTATATTCAAAGGTTTTGTAAGCGATGAAGAAAAAAAAGAATTATTAAATAAAAGTTATGCCTTAGTAATGCCTGCTATAAATGAACCATTCGGACTTACCGTAATAGAAGCATTATACTCATCTTGCATATCTATAATATCAAATAAATCCGGAGTATACGAAATAGTTAAAGATTTATCTATCAGCTGCAATATGGAAAATACAGATGAAATAATAACTTCCATGTTATTAGCATATAAAGATAAAAACATAAAAAACAATATAATACACTCTTCAAAGTCAATATTAAATATTTTTACAGTATCATCATATAGTGAAAATGTAATAAAATATATAGTAAATCACTTGTAATATTTCTAATATGTATTATAGTTATAATTGACTATGTATCATTTTATAGTTAATTAGTTAGAATTTATTATGGAGAGATTATGAAAAATTATACATCTATACCTAGTGCTTTTTTTGAAACAGTTCAGAAAATGCCTCAAAGCCCAGCCTATAGATATAGAGATAATAACGAAGAAAAAGTTACAATTACATATAAAAAACTTTATGATAAAGTAAATGCTATAGCTAAAGCATTCGATGTTAAAGGTTTATCAAAAAAGCATGTTGCAATATTCTCAGAAAACAGAATAGAATGGTTTATATCAGATATGGCTCTTTTAGCATTAGGCTCTGCTGATGTTCCAAGAGGTATAGACTCTACATCTGATGAATTAAATTACATAATAGAGCATAGCGAAGCTGAAGCTGTATTAGTAGAAAACGAATATGTATTTAAAAAGATAGAAAAACATCATAAAGATTTATCATTAATAGTTTTTCTTGACAGTTCTAAACATGATCCTGATAATAATATTTATTCTTTTGAAAAGTTTTTAGAGCTTGGAGAAGAAAGTTTAAATGGAGATGAAGAGTTTGCTATAAAAAAAGCATCAAAATTGACTAATGAAAGTACAGCAACTATAATATATACTTCAGGAACTACTGGAAAACCAAAAGGTGTTATACTTACACATGGAAACATACTTCATAATGTAAGAGTTCTTCCAGATATAATAAAATTGCAGCCGGGAGAAAAACTGCTTACTATACTTCCTATTTGGCATATATATGAAAGAACAATATCTTATGTAACAGCTATAATAGGTTGTTTTACAGCTATAACAAATAAAAGATATTTAAAAAATGACTTTACAGAAGAAAGACCTGATATATTTATTTCCGTACCTGCAATATGGGTTAATATATATAATACTGTAATGAAAAATATAGATAGAAAAAGTACATTCGCTAGAAATCTTGCAAAATTTTTAATAAAGAGATCTATAAAATATATAAGAAGTGTAAGATTTCAAAATGACTTAGTTTATTTATTAGGCGATGAACATAAAAGCGATAAAAAGTCAGAATATAGCATAGGTATATTTGACCCTATTTATCATAAAATGGCTACAAAAATGGTATACAGCAAAATAAAAGAATTAACAGGCGGTAAAATGCGTCTTACTATATCAGGAGGCGGAGCTTTACCTATGTATATAGAGGACTTTATTGAAGCTGTAGGAATAAATTTAGTTGTTGGATGGGGTATAACAGAAACTGCTCCAGTTGTAACATTAAGATCACCTTTCAAAAATTATAGAGGAACTTGCGGTGCTCCTGTGCCTGAGGTAAAAATAGAGGTAAGAGATAAAGAAGGAAATATTTGTAAAGATGGTGTTATGGGAGTATGTTATATAAAAGGTCCTAATATTTTCAAAGAATATTATAAAGATCCGGAATTAACTAAACAGGCAAAAGTTGATGGATTCTTCAATTCTGGAGATTTAGGAACGTACACTCAGCAGGGAGAAATAGTATTAACAGGAAGAGCAAAAGAAACTATAGTTCTTCTTACAGGTGAAAATGTAGAACCTCAGCCTATAGAAAATAAAGCATTAGAATCTCCTTATATTTCTCAAATTATGCTTGTAGGACAGGATAAGGCTTCTACAGGAGCAATTATAGTAATAAATAAAGAAAATATAAAAGAACATTTTGATAAGCAAAAAATTTCTTACGATGAAAAAACTCTTGCATCTTCAAAAGATGTTTATAAATTAATGAGAGAAGAATTAGATAATTTAATTAACTATAGAAATGGATTCAGACCTTATGAAGCTATAGCTAAAATGATAATCACAGATGAAGAGTTTACAATAGAAAATGGGCTTTTAACTCAATCTTTGAAAATAAAAAGAGCAAATGTTATGGAAGCATATAAAGATAAAATAGATGCTTTATATGATAAAGTAAAATAATTCCTAATATATTTATAATTTTTGTACTCTCTATACAAATATTTAAAAATTTATTTTTAATATATAATTAAAATAAAAATTTAGGAAAGTAAATAATGTTCATAACAAGCAAAAACACAATAGTTGAAGCCATTTCAAAAGATTTAGTTCAAACTTTATATATAAAATTTCCAGTTTCAAAAAGAGAAAAAGACATTATAAAATTGGCTGAAAAAAAGAAAGTGCCAATCAAAAATGTTGATAAAAATGAAATGGAAAAAATTGTAGGAAAAATTTATTCAATAGCCGCTGATATAAAAGAAAATGTTGAAATAGGAATAGAAAGTTTTATAGAAAAAGCATTTGAAAAAAGAGAAAACCCTTTAATATTTATATTGGATTCTATAACCGATGTTCATAATTTAGGAGCTATAATAAGAAATGCATACTTTTTTGATGTGGCAGGAATTATAATGCCTAAAGATAATTCAGCACCAATCAATGAAAAAGTTTATGAAATATCGGAAGGGGCTGCCTATCATTTGCCAATATCAATAGAAACAAATTTAAATAGAGTTATAGATTTGATGAAAGATAAAGGTTTTTGGATATATTATGCAAGCGAGAAAGGAGAAACTTCATTAGAAGATTTTAAATTCAATTCTCCTACTGCAATTATATTAGGTAATGAACATAGCGGGGTAAGAGATATTTTGAAAAAAAATTCAGATGGAAGCGTTATAATAAATTCTGCTACAGATTTTGACTCATTGAATGTATCTGCGGCATCTGCTATTATAGGTTATGCCTACTCTATTTACAAATAAATATTATTGATTATATTTTATGAATGTGGTTTAATATTGTTATATAATAATGTATATATTTATTTTTTTACTTGCAATAATAGTAAAAAAGTATATATTAAATATATAGGATATAAAATTTAAGGCATAATATATGGAGATTTAAAATGCCTATAGCACCTTTAGACTTGCAACAATTATATATGCAGCAATCGCATATAGGACGTATGGAGCATACTAGAATGGCTGCAAAAACTATTGCAATGCAGTCAGAAGATAGAGATATACATAGAGATTCTTATATAAAAGATTCAACAGTTGTAAAGTCTGAAAACATATCTGATGAAACTAGGGTTAAAGAAAAAAAAGATGAACAAAGACCCAAAGATCAAGGATATATGTCCTATAGAAAAAAGAATAAAAAAAGAATGACAGATGATACTGATAATAACGAAGGAAACAATACTATAGAAATAGAAGAGGTTTCAGCAACAGAGCGAACTAAAGGTTCTAAAATAGATTTTTTGGGATAATAAATAAGTAATATCTAATTATGCAAATTGTAATATCTGTAATCATTAATATAGTTATATTAGCAGTTACCCTACCGCTGTTTTATATTTATATAGTTTCAAAAGCTAGAGAAAGATTAGAAAAAGAAACCATGTCTAAAGCCAGAGAAGAAATAGAGGCATTGGTAAAAGAATTCAATAATATAGCATTATCTAGAATATCTATATTGGAAGATTCCATAGTAAGAGCTAATAGATTGGTAAAAGAATTAAATAATCTTCAAAATGGAAAAAAAGATAATAACATTAATAAGTCTCCTGCTGTAAAAGAAGAAATAAAAACAGAAGAAAATACAAACAAACAAGAAGAAAAAAAACTCGATGTTTCAGTACAAGAAGCTCAAAATATAGAATCTAATAACTCTAATAAAAATGTAGTAATGAACAATGAAAATAAAAAATTGGATATAAGAGTAGAAGATAATAATATAAAAATAAACTCTAAAGCAGAAAGAAAAGAAAATACAGAAAAAATAGAAAAAGCAGAAAAGCAAGAGAAAAAAGAAGAAACTGTTAAACCTAAACCTAAAAAAAGCAATATAGATACAGCCGCTAAAGCAATAGATGATGAAGCAAGAAGAGAAGTTATAGAAAAATTGAGAAGTAAATTAGACAGAACTATTAAAACCAATATGGCTATATATGATAAGCCTATTGAAGATAAAACTATAGCATTAGTTAATGATCCATTAGATAGTACCGCAAAAGACTATAATAAAAATGATGATATAATTAAGCTATATAAACAAGGTTTAAGCAAAGAAGAAATAGCTAAAAAATTAAATTGCTCTATAACTGAAATAGATATAGTAATAGATTTGAACTTAGATTAATTTTTATATTTTCACATTTCATACAATAAATAATTAATAATATAAAAAAACCGCTTATTAAAATTAATTAACAAGCGGCTTTTTTAATATACGGCAAACTTATGCGTCAGTTTTTACAACTTTTTTCTTATAAATTGTATCAACTATAACACCCAAAGCATTATCACCAGATACGTTACAAGCTGTACCAAATGAGTCTTGAGTGATGTATAAAGCAACCATTATAGCACTCAAAGGGCTGTCAGGACCGCCAAGACCAACCATATAAAGGAATGGTAAAGCTGTCATTATTGAACCGCCAGGAGCACCAGGAGAAGCTATCATAGCGATACCAAGCATAGCAATAAATGGAAGTATAGTACTATAAGTTATAGGTATCTGATTCATTAAACATACTGCTGTAGCACAGGCTGTAATTGTTATCATAGAACCGGCCATGTGAATATTAGCACAAAGAGGTACTACGAAATTTCTTATTTGCTCAGATATACCGTCTTTTTCAGCACATTGTAAATTAACAGGTATAGTAGCAGCTGATGACTGTGTACCTAAAGCTGTAGCATATCCTGCTATTTGGTTTTTCATAAGCATAAAAGGATTTTTCTTTCCTATTGAACCGGATACTAAGAATGCTATTAATAAATAAAGTAAATGCATTATAATTACTACTATGAATACTTTCCATAATATACCTAATATTACAAAAGTTTTTCCTGATCTAGTCATATCTACAAAAGTACCACAAATATATAAAGGTAAAAGAGGAATGATAGATACTCTTAATACTTTATCTATTATAGTTGATAACTCTTTGAAAACATTATATAAATAATCTCCTATTTCTTTACCTCTCATAGAAGATATTCCAAGTCCTATAATGAAAGCAAATAAAACTGCTGCCAATGTATCCAAAAGCGGTGTAACGGTTATTGATAAGTAAGGACTAACTGAATTTCCTGCTGCTGCTGCAATTTTTTGAATATCATCAGCACTCATAAAGCTAGGAAATAAATTGAATGCCACTAAAAATGATGCTGAACCTGCTATTAAAGTAGATCCATAAGCTAAAGCACAAGTTACAAGTAATAAGAAACCAGAGCCTTCTTTTAAGTCTGCTATACCCATAGATACATAAGAAACAATCATCAAAGGTATTACAAATTTTAGGTAGGAGCTGAATATTCCCGAAGCTGTAACGATAATTCTGGATATTACTTCTGGTATAAAATGCTGTCCGAAAAATATACCAAGTAAAATTCCAATAATCAGTCTTGGAACTAGACCGAGTTTAAACTTTTTTTCCATTAGTTTCTCCTAATTAGTAGTATATATTATATAATATAATACAAAAAAATTAATTTGTAAATAGATAGTACATTTTTTTAAATATTATCATATATAATAATATTAAAAAACATACCATATTACTATATACAATATTAAAAAAGATAAAATATCACTAAAACAAACAATATATGTAAACAAAAATATCATAAATGTAAAAAATATACTAAATTATTCCTTAGAAACTAAATCAGATGTACAATTTGGGCATTTTACAGCATTAATATTTATAGTAGAATAACAATAAGGACAAACTTTTTCTTTTAACTCTTTATCATCTTTTTCTTTTTTTGTAGATTTTTCTTGTATTTTATTGAATAGTTTGATAATTATAAATAAAGATAAAGCGGTTATTATAAAACTTATTATAGCATTAATAAATACACCTACACCTATGACAACAGCACCTGCATTTCTAGCAGCTTCTATAGAACTATAATTACCTAAAGTATCAGTACCTTTTTTATAACTATAAATATATTAGAAAAATCTATACCGCTTAATATCATACCTATTGGAGGCATTAATATATCATCTACAAAAGAATTAACAATTTTTGTAAATGCCGCTCCAATCACTAAGCCTACTGCCATATCCAATATGCTTCCTTTCATAATAAATTTTTTAAACTCTTTTATCATAATAAAATCCCAATAATATTTTTATGATATTATATATCAAAAATAAAAAAGAGGCAGTAGAAAATACTGCCTCAATTTTTCAATAAACCTCGTATATATATTTTATAAATCAGTTTTCTATTTTATTATCTGTAATAGTAGTATCTCATTCTGTAGCTATTTAATTGTGCTAATTGTTCATCTGTAAGAACATCTAAAACAGCAACATCTTTTTCAATTCTAAGATAATCTATTTCTTTTTCTAAATCTTTCTTTTGATTGATTAAGTCTTTTATTAAGTTTAAATCAATATCAATTTTTTCTCTTTCTAATTTGAATTTATAATCAATATTTCTTTTTTGATATTCTAAATCATTGATTTTTAATTCATACTCATAAAATATCTTGCTCATTTCATCAATTTGCTCATCTGTCAAATATATTCCAGCATTTCTGCACATTCTGTATATATCACCTCTTGCTCCAGGTCTATGTCTTGGAGGGACAGGTTCTCTATCTCTAGGAGCTGGAGGAACTGGCTCTCTATCTCTTGGAGTAGCTTCATATCTGTATCTAGGTTCATTAGCTGGATCTGGTGCTGGCGGCTGTGCAAAAGCAATTGATGATATTAAACTAATTATAAAAAGTGATAATAATATTTTAGTTTTCATTTTCAATCTCCTTCAATAAAAATAATAATTTCTAATTTCTATTTGCTTTATTAGACGTAGTTTTTTCATAAAAGTTCCCAATAAATATAAAAAATTATAAAAGTATTGATAAAAACATAATATTATTATATAGTAATACTCTATAGCAATATTTATTTAAGAAGGTTATAATTATGGAAGTATATGATATAGAAATGATAAGAAATTTTTATAAAGGATATTCTAATAAAATTAATAATATAAAATCTAAATTAAACAGAAGCCTAACATTATCAGAAAAAATTTTATATGCTCATTTATATAATGAAAATGATATAAAAGATTTTAAAAGAGCTGAAGATTATGCGGACTTTAGACCAGACAGAGTTGCTATGCAAGACGCCACAGCACAAATGGCACTCCTTCAATTTATGAATGCTGGAAAAACTTCTTCTGCAGTACCAGCAACAATACATTGTGATCACTTAATAGAAGCATGCAAAGGTGCTGAAGAAGATTTAAAAAACGCAATTAATACAAATAAAGAAGTTTATAATTTTTTGGAAAGCGTTGCTAAAAAATACGGACTTGGTTTTTGGGAGGCAGGTTCTGGAATAATTCACCAAATAGTATTAGAAAATTATGCTTTTCCTGCAGGTATGATGATTGGTACAGACTCTCATACACCTAATGCCGGAGGACTTGGAATGCTTGCTATAGGTGTTGGAGGAGCTGATGCAGTTGACGTTATGACTGGTATGGAATGGGAATTAAAAATACCTAATATAATAGGGGTAAAATTGACTGGTTCATTAAGCGGCTGGGCTAGTGCTAAAGATGTAATACTAAAATTAGCTGGTATTTTAACAGTTAAAGGCGGTACTAATTCTATTATAGAATATTTTGGTGAAGGTGCTTCTACCCTATCCGCCGCTGGTAAGGCTTCAATATGTAATATGGGTGCTGAAGTTGGAGCTACTACTTCAATATTCCATTATGACAATAATATAAAAGAATATTTAATTTCTACAGGACGCGAAGAAATTGCCAAACTTGCAGATGAAAATATTAATAATTTAAAAGCTGATGAAGAAGTATATAATAATCCAGAAAAATATTATGACAAAATAATAGAAATAAACTTGTCTGAATTAGAACCATACTTGAATGGACCATTTACACCAGATGCTGCATGCACTATAAGTGAGTTTGCTAAAAAAGTAGAAGAAAATAAATATCCTACAGCTATGGAAGTTGGTTTAATAGGTTCTTGTACTAATTCTTCTTATCATGATTTAAGCAAGGCTGCTTCTATTGCCCGTCAAGTTATAGAAAAGAAATTAAAAGTAAAAGCAAAAATAATAATTAATCCGGGTTCTGAAGCTTCATATAATGCCGCTTTAAGAGATGGCATAATTGATGACTTCAAAAAAATTGGTGCTGTTATAATGACTAATGCATGCGGACCTTGTATAGGACAATGGAACAGACAAGAACCTGATAATACAAGAGCAAACTCAATAGTAACATCTTTCAATAGAAACTTTGCTAAAAGAGCAGACGGCAACCCTAATACTCATGCATTCGTTGCTTCTCCTGAAACTGTAATGGCTTTGAGTATAGCAGGAGATTTAAGATTCAATCCTCTTAAAGATACTCTTATTAATGAAGAAGGAAAAGAAGTAAAACTTGATGCACCTGTTGGAATAGCTTTGCCTAAAAATGGACTTAACACAGAAAATAAAAAAAGACAGAATGCCCCTGATAGTAATATAGAAATTATAATAGATAAAGATTCTAAACGTTTACAATTATTAAAACCTTTCGATAAATTCAATATCAATGATTTTAATAATATGCCTCTATTAATAAAAGTAAAAGGTAAATGTACAACAGACCATATATCAATGGCTGGACCTTGGCTAAAATTCAGAGGACATTTAGAGAATATTTCAGATAACATGTTAATGGGTGCTGTTAATTTCTTTAATGATAAAACAAACTGTGTATTCAATCAATTAAATAACAGTTATGAGGAAGTTTCAAAAACAGCAAAAGAATATAAAAATAAAAATATATCTTCTATAGTTGTAGCAGAAGAAAATTACGGTGAAGGTTCAAGCAGAGAGCATGCTGCAATGGAGCCTAGATTTTTGAATGTAAAAGCAGTACTTGCTAAAAGTTTTGCTAGGATACATGAAACAAATCTAAAAAAACAAGGTATGCTTGCAATAACATTTAAAGATAAAGAAGATTACAATAAAATACAAGAAAAAGATAAAATAACTATATTAGGTCTTGATAATTTCAAACCTAAACAAAATCTTACTGTTAAAGTCGTTCATGAAAATGGCAATGAAGATACATTTGAAGCAGTGCATACTTATAATGAAGCACAAATTGAATGGTTTAAAAACGGAGGAGCATTGAATAGTTTAATGAAAAATTAATTTATAGCTAAACAAACTATATTTATAATTTTTTAAGTTTTTTATTTGCGGCGGCTTTGCTCAACCGATATGTATATTTTACAATTTTGTGAGCAAAAGAAATAAAAAGACTGCATTTTAACTTAAATTTAGGTTTTGTGCTATATTTAATATATATTCTAATTGTATAAAAATTAAAATATTTGCAACTTTAGCGAAGCCCACAGAGTGTGCGACGGAAAAAAGTTGAATAAAAAAATTATACGAAAAAATATAGTTGTTTTAGCATATAAAAAATAAATAAAAACTAATTAATAATAGGATTTCAATATGAGTAAAATAGAAATGAAAAATGGTAAATTAATAGTACCAGATAATGTTACAATTCCTTTTATAGAAGGAGACGGAGTTGGTGCAGAGATTACACCAGTATCTCAAATGATTGTGAATGAAGCTGTAAAAAAAGCATATAATGGCAAGAAATCTATAGAATGGCTTGAAGTGCTTGCCGGAGATAAGGCACAGCAAAAATTAGGCACTCCTTTGCCTGATGAAACTATAAATACTTTTAAAGAATATCTTATAGGTATAAAAGGGCCTTTAACTACTCCTGTAGGTGAAGGTATGCGTTCTCTTAATGTGGCACTTCGTCAAACTTTGGATCTTTATGTTTGTTTAAGACCAGTAAGATGGTTTAAAGGTACTTCTTCACCTGTAAAAGAACCTAATAAAGTTAATATGGTAGTATTCAGAGAAAATACTGAAGATATATATGCAGGTATAGAATGGAAAACTGGTACTGAAGAAGCTAAGAAATTTTACAACTTCTTAAAAAATGAAATGGGAGTAAGTAAAGTAAGATTCCCAGAAACTTCATCTTTCGGAGTTAAGCCTGTATCAGAAGAAGGTTCTAAAAGATTAATAGCATCAGCCATTGAATATGCTATTGAGAATAAGCTCCCTTCTGTTACATTAGTTCATAAAGGTAATATAATGAAGTTTACTGAAGGCGGATTCAAAAAATACGGATATGAACTTGCTAGAAAAGAATTTGCTGATAAAACTTTCACTATGGAAGAATATGCCGAAATAAAAAAAGAGTTAGGTGAAGATAAAGCAAAAGCAAAATTAAAAGAAGCTAAAGAAAGTGGAAAAATAATAATAAAAGATAATATAGCCGATGCATTCTTACAAAATACATTATTAAAACCTGAAGACTATTCTGTAATAGCTACACTAAATTTAAACGGTGATTATATATCTGACCAATTAGCAGCTATGGTTGGAGGAATAGGAATAGCACCGGGAGGAAATATTAATTATAAAACAGGACATGCTATTTTTGAGGCTACTCATGGAACAGCACCAGATATAGCCGGAAAAAATCAAGCTAATCCTTGTTCATTAATACTTTCTTCTGTTATGGCATTGGAATATTTGAATATGAATGAAGCTGCTGATATGATAATAAATGCATTAGAGAAGTCATTTGAAAGCGGTTATGCTACCGAAGATTTAGCAAACTTTATGGATAATGGAAAGCCTCTTGATACTAAAGAGTTTGGAGAAAAAATTATTTCTCTAATATAATTGATTCATAATTATTTTTTACACATAAAATATACATTATATTTTATAAACTAAAATAAATTTATAAGGAGTTTATTATGAAAAAAGAATATCTACTTTATAAACTATACGATCATTCCAGTAAACGTATAAAAATTGATAGCGAGCTTTTTCAAAAATATAATGTGAAAAAAGGGCTTAGAAATGAAGACGGAACAGGGGTACTTGTAGGACTTACTAATGTAGGTGATGTTGTAGGTTATGAAAAAGATGAAAATGGAAATGTATATCCTATAGACGGTAAATTATACTATAGAGGATACAGCATTAATGATATAGCTGAAGACATATTAAAAAATAATCGTTTCGGATATGAGGAAGTTTGTTATTTGCTTCTTTCTGGTAAACTTCCAGATGAGGAAAGACTTCAATCTTTTAGAGATCTTATAGCTGAAAATATGTACTTAGATAAAAAAACAATTATGAATATAATTGATTTGGAAGGACAAAATATTATGAATATTCTTTCAAGAAGCGTACTTGAAATGTATATTCATGATCCTAACCCTGAAGACTTATCATTGGATAATTTAATGCTTCAGTCTATACAATTAATAGCAAGATTCCCAGCAGTTATTGCCTATGCTTATAATATGTATAAATATAGCGTTAATCAAAAATATTTAAATATAACATTACCAAAACCAAAATATTCAATAGCAGAAAATTTCTTGTATATGCTTAAACAAGAATTTAGTCCTTTAGAAGCTAGAATGCTTGATTTACTTTTAATACTTCATGCTGATCATGGCGGCGGTAATAACTCTACATTTACAGTACGTGTTACAAGCTCATCAAGAACAGATACATATTCAAGCATATCAGCCGGTATTGGTTCTCTTAAAGGTGATTTGCATGGTGGTGCTAATGCAAAAGTAATGGATATGTTTATTCACTTAAAAGAAGTAATAGATAATTGGGAAGATAAAAATGAAATAGATGATTATCTTACAAAAATGCTTAATAAAGAAGCATACGATCATAGCGGTTTAATTTATGGTATGGGACATGCTGTATATACTTTATCAGACCCTAGAGCTGTTATATTAAAAGATTTAGCTAGACAATTAGCAAAAGAAAAGAAAAAAGAATGCGAACTTCAATTCTTAGAATTAATAGAAGAAAGAGCTGTAGAATGCTTTATGAAAGTAAAAGGAGAGAAAAAAAGAGTATGTGCTAATGTAGACCTTTATTCAGGATTCATATATGACATGCTTGGAATACCTAAAGAAATTTATACTCCTTTATTTGCTATGTCAAGAATTGTTGGCTGGTGTGCTCATAGAATAGAAGAGCTTAATTTTGATGACAGAAGAATAATAAGACCTGCTTATAAAAATGTTATAGAACCTCAAGAGTTTATAAGCATGGATAAAAGATAATAAAATATAATTTCTAATAAAAATTTTAAAGGAGTTTTATTTTATATAAAGCTCCTTTTTTATATAATCTAAATTTATATACATTTGAAGATTTATTTTAAAATAAAAGATAATAAAAAAAGAGACTTAAAAAGCCTCTTTTTATTTTTTAATATTTTATACTAACTCTCTACATATTCAATTTTTCTAATATAAGAGTTAAATCTTTTTTATCTATTACAATATTCGCTTCTTTTTTTAGAATCTCTTTAGCACAGAAAGCAGCTTTATTTTTAGCGTATTTAAACATACTCAAATCATTAGCACCATCTCCAACAACTAAAGTATCATCATAAGAAATATTCAAAAGCCTCTGCAATGTTAAAAGCATATTTCCCTTGCTGTCAGAAAACATCATCTCGCCGCCTACTTTTCCAGTAAGTACATCATCTTTAACATGAAATATATTTGAAAACTCGGCATCTAAATTTAATTTCTTAGCAAATGGAACAGTAGCATTTTTAAATCCACCAGAGAAACATACGCATTTATAATCTCTTTTATGAAGCTCTTCGATAATTTCTTTTGCTCCGTTCATTACAGGAAGCGAATTACAAATTTCATTAACAGTTTCTAATTTGATACCTTTTAGTAAAGCTACCCTACTTTGCAAACTCTCAAAGAAATCTAATTCTCCTCTCATTCCTCTTGCTGTAATTTCAGCAATCTCTTTTGCAAAATTAGTTTCCTTGGCTATGATATCCAAAGTCTCACCGTCCATTAAAGTAGAATCAAAATCAAAAACTGCTAATTTCATTTTTATTTATCCTATTAATTATAAACTATATTCTGCTGTAAGTCTTACATATTTAGGATCTTGAACACCTTCTATATTAGAAATTTTTGTTATAACATCATTTCCAATAACTCTATCAACGTTTATTGCCATTATAGATGTACTGCTTCCCTTAATGTTTTCAGATACGCTCATTGAACCAATATTGATTCCATCGCCTGAAAGAACTGTTGCAACTTTTGCTACCATAGCAGGCTGGTTTATATGAGGTACTATCAATATATGAGGCTGAGGTTTGATTATAACATCATAATCATTAAACTTAACTATTCTAGCAATATTTTTAGCTATCAATGATACTGATACGCTTGTTGTTTCTTTATCTGTTGTTAATTTTACTTTAAGTATGCTTGTGAAAGTTGAAGGAGCTTCAGACTTAATAGTTTTTACTTCAATACCTCTTTGTTTAGCAAGATAAGGAGCATTAACATAGTTAACATCTTGGAACATATAAGATAATGCACCTTTTAATATAGCAACCTCAAGAGGCTGAATATCTAAATTAATCAAATCGCCCTGAGCTGTTATTTCAAGAGATTTTATTTTTCCATTAGCTGTCTGCATTATCATTTCGCCTGCATTCTCTGAAATTTTCATGTAATCTTTAACAGGCTCTAATTTTTCAGGATTAAGAGAAGGTATATTCACTGCTGATTCAGTATATCCTCCAGATAGTACCTGTTTTATTTGCTTAGCAACATCCAAAGCAACATTTATCTGTGCTTCTTTTGTACTAGCTCCAAGGTGAGGAGTAAGTATCAAATTATCTTTTTTATATTCAACTAAAGGACAAGTTTCTATTTTAGGTTCATTTACAAATACATCCACTGCAGCTGCTGCTATAGTACCATTTTCTAAAGCATTTTTTAAATCTTCTTCATTAACAAGTCCGCCTCTTGAACAGTTAATAATTATTGCAGTATTTTTCATCTTGCATAAATTATCTTTATTTATAATATTATTTGTTTCAGGAGTTTTTGGTATATGAAGTGATAAATAATCAAGTTTAGGTAAAAACTCATCTAAAGAAGTTTCATAAACAGCACCAGCTTTCTGAACTATTTCTTCTGTAGCAAAAGGATCATATACAATAACTTTCATTCCAATAGCCAAAGCAATATGAACAACCTTTCTTCCTATTCTTCCAAATCCCATAACACCCAAAGTTTTTCCTAAAAGCTCATTACCAGTGAATTTATCTCTGTTCCATTTAGCTTCTTTAGTGGATACTGCAGCAGGTACTATATTTCTTGATACTGCAAGCATTAAAGCTATAGTATGTTCTGATGCTGCAATAGTATTTCCATCAGGAGAGTTTACTACTATTACACCTTTTTCTGTAGCAGCTTCAACATCTATATTGTCCACTCCTACTCCTGCACGTCCTATGATTTTTAAATTCTTTCCAGCTTCTATGATTCTTTTTGTTACTTTAGTTTGGCTTCTAACCATCAAAGCATCGTATTCACCGATAACTTTTACTAATTCATCTTCACTCATAGTAGGAAGAAATACAGCTTCAGAAACATCAGATATTATATCCTTAACGCATTCATTTACCTTATCAGTTATTAAAACCTTCATTATAATTTTCTCCTTATTGTTACTATGCTCGAAAAATCCTATAAGCCCCTCGATAATGAATTATCGAGGCGGATTTTTCTCGCTTCTTTTATTGCTATGTTCGCCCACCTTTAAGGTGCCTAATTGGTTCGCCTATAATAAGCAAATAAATAAATTTATTTGTACGAATGTAGCTTCGGCTCACTTTATTATTACTATGCTCAAAAAAGTATACAAACTCATCAATAATAAATTATTGAATAAACTTTTCTCGCTTTCTAACTATTACTAATAAAAAATTCTAATATAATGAAAAAACATTATATTAGAATATATAAAATAATCAAAACTATTTACTATTATTTATTTAATTCTTCAATTAACTTTTTAACTCCGCTGCCTAATTCAAATTTGTATCCTAATTTTAAAAGGCTAGCCTCTAATGCTCCCATAGCCATTATTAAATCTCTTTCGCATACAAATCCAAGGCTTCCGATTCTAAAGATTTTATTTTCTAAATTACCCTGACCATTAGCAACTATTATATCATAATCTTCTTTCAAAGTTTTCCTTATATCAGGTACGCTTATTCCTTCAGGAGGAAGTATTGAAGTGATAGCATGGCTTGCATTATTATCATCTTCTACAAGCAATTTTAATCCTATAGTTCTTACAGCAGCCCTTAAAGCAAGAGAAAGTTTTTTATGTCTTTTATTAACATTTTCAATACCCTCTTCTTTTATCATTTTTAAAGCAGTATGTAAAGAAGTTATAAGGCTTACTGCTGGAGTAAAAGGAGTTGTATCTTTAGCTAAAGACTTTTTATGTTCAGTCCAGTTAAAATAAAAACTAGGATATTTACATTTTTCATGCATTTTAAAAGCATCTTCGCTTGCAGTTAAAAATGAAAGTCCAGGAGCAATCATAAATCCTTTTTGAGAACCAGATATAGCAACATCAATATTCCATTCATCAGTTTTAAACTCCATAGCACATAAACTTGTTATACCGTCTACAACTGATACAGCACCATGTTTTTTTATAATAGAACATAATGTCTTTACATCATTAGCAGCACCTGTTGAAGTTTCACTATGAGTAAGAGTTACGATCTTTATGTCTTTATCCTTATTCAAAGCTTCTTCAAGCATTTCAGGAGTTATAACTTTTCCAGCTTCAACTTCTACTTTTGTAACTACAGCTCCTCTGCTTGCAGCAATTTTAGCCCATCTTGCCCCAAAATTACCAATAGATAAGCATAATACTTTATCACCCTCATTAATAAGGTTTTCTAAAGCAGCACACATAGCACCTGTTCCGCTTGCTGTGAATAAATATACATCATTCTTAGTTTGGAACACATATTTTAAATCTTCATATACTTCTTTTAATATATTTGAAAATTCTTTGCTTCTATGTGCCATAGGGTGTTTTGCCATTTCTATTAATGCTGATTCAGGTACTGGTGTGGGACCTGGTATCATCAAAAATGTTTTATCTCTCATAATAAAAGTCTCCTTAAAAATCATCAATAAAATAAAAAAATATTTCATATATTATAGTACATATATTTTTTTTACAATACTGTATCTAGTAATATTTATATAAAAATTAGATTATTTATATATAAAATAGTTATTTTATATATAAAAATGATTATTTTTTATAATTTATCTAATATATAAAATATTATACATCATAAAAAATATTCTTTTCATAGTTATATTAATTATATTTAATAATAGTCATACATTTATAATAAAAAACAGTTACAAACTTATAATTAAAAATAATATAAATATTGTATATATTTCATACTAAATATTATATGACGATCATTAATAAAATATATTTAAATGTATCAGTTTTAAATTAATACTTTTTTTATTTATCATAAATAATACATAAAATATTTTAATACAAAACTCCTTGACAATACAGTATCTTTTATATATTATTTAATATCTAATTTTTTATTTATCATAAAAACATACATATAACTTACTTTAATTTAAGGAAAACAAATAATGAAATCATTAAAAAAAGAAATTATATATCCTATTATATTTGCAATTCTTTCTATACTATTTTTCTACAGCAACTTAACATTTTCCTATCTTCAAATGGGCGATGTTATATTATGGGATATTAAAAATATTAAAGATGCAATATTCAGCGGAAATTTATATTTCTGGAATAATGCTTATTTCACAATAGCCACTTCTTCAACAGTGCCTATTCACCCAAAGTCATTATTAATAGCATTATTACCCAATAATATATACCCTCAAGTAAGTATAATGTTTCATATAACTATTATGGGATATGGTTTATTCTTATTCTTGAGAGAAAAGAAATTATCAATAAAAGCATCTATGTTTGGTGCAGTTGCTTTGATGTTTTCAAATGCTATGATAACATTAATACTTCCTGGACACTTAGGTAAATTTGAAACTTACTGTTATTTTCCATTTGTATTATATTTCCTTTCAAAAGCTATGAATAGTGAAAAATGGATTCATTTCCTTTTTACAGGTGCTTTTTTGGGAATAGCATTTTTAGGCGGAGCTTTGGACGTTGCAATGTACTTCGCTTTATTTTTATCATGTTATTTTTTATACTTACTTTACAATAAAAAAAATGATAAGAAAATAATTGAATTTATAAAAACAGATATTAAAAAAATAATTCTTTTATGTGTAAAATTTGCATTAGTAGCAGTATTTTCTTTTTTAATGTCTATACAAATTATAATGGTAACAAAAAATACTCAAGATATGGGAGCAGCTGGAGTTACAGATAAGAATCAATTATGGGAATGGGCTACAAGATGGTCATACCCACCTGAAGAGGTATTGGGATTCTTTATGCCTGGATTCTTTGGATATTATTCAGGAAGTCAGACTCACCCTTATTGGGGAAGAATAGCTAATATGCCCGGAGAACCTAAAACTTCTAACTTCTCTTTAACTTCTGCTAATATTGGTTATATAACTTTTATTTTTATAATATTTGCAATATTTATAAGCAGAAAAAAATACAGTGAAAAATATTTCTGGATTGGTACTGCTTTATTTTTCTTGATAGCAAGTTTCGGAAGATATTTTCCTGTTATATACGGAGCTTTATTTCAAATACCTATATTCCAAGATGCAAGAAATCCTAATAAATTTATAGAAATTATACCTATTCCATTTGCAATTCTTTCATCATTTGCATGCGACTATATATTTAAAGCATTAGAAGCAAAAAAAGAGGATAAGCTATTAAAATATTTAGAAGATGATTATAAATATATAAATATAGCCCAAAAAATTATGTATGCAATAACAATAGTTTCTGCTGTACTTGCATTAATAACAATATTAACAAATGGAATGATATACAATAGTTTTGTAAATGATTGGAAAGAAGCTAATGCTGCATTAATATCAAAAAATATATTCATGTCATTTATAAGATTAACTTTAATATCTTCTTCTGTACTTCTTTTAATCAATAATGCTATTTCATTAAAAGAAGTAACTATAAAAGATAAATTCCTTGTAATAGTGCCATTAATAGGATTTATATTATTCTCTGTGTATGATTTAGGACATATAGGTTTCCTTATAATAGGAAGTATAATAGTATTTTTATATGTTGTAATAGCTAATAAAGATAAATTATTCTATAAATATTTGCCTTATATGTTTATAGCTGTATTATTCTTGGATTTGGCTCAAAGCGGAAACATGTTTGTAGTAAAATCTAATTATGATCAAATGTATAAATCCACTCCTATAGTTGATCATATATTGAATGAAAAAGGAAATGAAACAACAATGCCTATATTGATTCCTTATCTATATAGATACACTACTCATACAATGCCTTATTACAAAATACCTTTAACTGAACCGCCTGCTGCAAGCCGATTATCAAAAGATATTACAGATGTATTTTCAGCATTCAGAATAAATGATTATGTAGGTTATCAGCCTAGACTTATGGATTTGCTTGGAGTAAGATATATTTTAAGTCCTACATATTTGGATCAGTCAGTACTTTCTAATGATTTGACAAAGATAACTGAATATCAGGATCAATTCTCTGCTGCTGTATTATATGAACTTAAAGGCTATAGAAATAAATATGAATTTGTTAATAATGCTTATAATGCAGTAGATTTCAATGACGGACTTGGAAGAATTACTATGCCTAATTTCAATTTAGCTAATGAGGTTGTTTTACTTAATAATTCAAATAATAATATCACTTTGAATAATGGAAATGCAATATATACTGCTGAATTACTTGAAGAAAGCGATAATAAAATAGTAATTAATGTAAAAACTCCTGAAGCTGGTGTTCTTGTATCTAAAGAACGTTATAATACAGATTGGTCTGTAACTGTAAATGGAGAAAAGAAAGAGTTATTAAATGCTAATTTATTATTCAGGGGGGTTTATGTTGATGCTGGGGATAACAATATCGTATTTGAGTTCACACCTACAATGAAATATTTATACAGTACAATAATTTGCTGGATAATATTTATAGTGATTTCTATCCTCAATATAGTTTTATATTTCAAAAAACAAGATAATTAACAATAATTTTTATAAAAATATATATTTTATGTAAAAACAGTCTTAATATTTTCATATTAGAACTGTTTTTTTAAATTTACAGCAAACATATACGATAATATGTAAGCAATAATTATAAAA
The DNA here is from genome assembly GCF_000223215.1 of Brachyspira intermedia PWS/A. NCBI lineage: Bacteria > Pseudomonadati > Spirochaetota > Spirochaetia > Brachyspirales > Brachyspiraceae > Brachyspira > Brachyspira intermedia. The sequence goes on along the minus strand of NC_017243.1, from coordinate 1,412,904 downwards.
ACAAATACCTTGTAAACAAGAAGTAAAATATTTGTAAAAAATATTGACACATAATAATAAATATGATATACTAATAATATAAAAGTAGGAGGAGGTTATTTATGAAAATACTTAAAGTAATATTAACAATTATCATAATCTCTTCCAGCAGTCTATTCGCCGATGATTGGATAGTCTCTCCAGACAATTTACCTGAAAGAGCTAAACAATTTATAGCGCAAATATTTCCTGATGCACAAATATGGTATGTTGAAATGGATGATGGTAAATATGAGGTAGAACTTTCCAACGGCATAAAAATAGACTTCTTAGGAAATGGCGATTGGAAGGAAATAGATGCAGAGTATATTGGAATACCATATAACGCCTTTCCTGCCAATGTTGCAAACACTATAAGAAACACATATCCGCAAACCGTTATAATAAGTGCTGAAAAGAAATGGGGTACTTATGAAATAAAGCTTAATAATATGATGGAGCTTTATATATCTTCTGACGGTCAGCTGATAGGACAAAAATTTGACGATTGATTTACTTTCCATCCCATATACAATGCAGGGTATTAGATTTCTAATGCCCTGTAATTTTTTAACAATCAAAATTCAAAATAAATTAAAATGAATATCTATAAAGTTATAAGGTATTATATCATCAATCCTTATAATACTTACTGTAATATTCATAGCTTTTTATAACTCTCTCTACATAATATTCGGTTTCTTCAATATCAATGAATCTTCCTGTACGATACATATTATTAGTGCCATACTCTTTTTTCCATCTTCTTCCGCGACCTGAACCTGCATTATAACTTGCCGCTACTAATATATAATTACTTGCCTTTTGACTGCTGAATAACCAACCTAAATGAGAAACTCCTAAATTAATATTCTGCTTGGGATCTGTTAAATCTAAAGGATTGTATCTATATCTAGCCTTTTTATTTTCAGCTGCTGCTGTTGTAGGCATTAACTGCATAAGCCCCATAGCCCCAACCCAAGACTGAGCTTTAGGATCAAATAGGCTTTCTTCACGCATTATAGCATATACAAAGGCAGGTTCTATCTTATAATATTTAGCTTCAGGTACAACATACTCATCAAAATATCTAGGATACACTCTCTTTCTAAACTCATCGGGAAGCAAATCAACATTATCATTATAAGGATATCCGAAATATTTACCTATATTTGCTGATACTTGTATAAGTCTTTTTGTATTTCCTGAATCTTTAAATATTTTTTCAGCAAAATAAAATAAAGGATATGTTACCTGTGTTTTTTTAAATATTTTATCAAACTCTGTATATGCATTATCATAATCGCCGTAATAGTATAATATTATTGCTTTATTAACTTCCCTTCTAGTCTGAAGTGATAATTCATTAAATAAATCATTCTCGCTTCTATTGGCATATGAATCTTTTACAAATTTATTTCTCATAAGAATATTTTTAGCTAATGCCCTAGCCTCTCTTGTGATATTATCTTCTTTTCCTGTAGCAATATAATTTAAAAATTGTATTTTATTAAGCATTTGCATAGATTTAGTAAAATTAGAATCTGCATAATATCTTTTAGCTTCATTCAAATAATAAGTATTACTAAGCTGAACATTAGCTATCATTTCATTATTGGCAAGACTCAAAGCACCTTTTACAAAATAATGGCTTTTACTTGTAAGAAGTGTTTTCATTAAATATTCATCTCTTTTTTCAATATCTCCAAACTCTTCAGCAGTCCACATATTCCAAGATAATGCAAAATCATGTCTGAAACTAGGATATCTTGCCTCTAAAGCCTTAGTAGCAAAATAAGTTTCTGTTTTATTATTTAATTTAAATGCCTTTCTTAAATATGATTTTAAAGCAAGTTCTGTCTGCCAGCTTTTAGGAAATCTTTTCATTACATTTGTAAGATAAGTCTTTGCCTGAACTAAATTATTTCTATTCAAACTCAAAGTAACAAAACTATTATATATTCTAGGAACATAATCATCTCTAGGATATTCTTTCAAAAAAGTATTATAAAGCTCTGCTGCCTTATTATAATTTTTTAATTTAGTATAATTATCTGCTGAATAGTAAAGCCCTAATCTTCTATGTGATTTATTATTGGCATTTGATAAATATTCATCGAATAAAGCTGCAGCATCTTTTCTATCCCCAGACTTCTGCTTAATTCTAGCCATATAATATGTAGAACTTGCCTTATGTGAATTATTATCATATAAATCCTCAAAATGCTTCAAAGATGCCTTTCTATATCCTGCTTCATAAAGTATAGCTGCTGTTTTAAATTTTAAATTATTTGGAAAAGATGAAATATCTTCAGAAAAATTATTATTATAATATATAGCAGCTTCACTTAATCCGAATCTATTTAGAAGTTCATAAGCTATCATTTTAGCTTTATTAGTATCATCAGTATTTCTTAAGGCTCTTATTCCTACGAACTCTTTGATCCATTTTTGAGTCTTTCCATTAAAAAAATTGCTTATAGGATAATCATCTCTGTAAAACTCTGCTAATGCTTTATACTGCTCTGCATAAGGGTACAATGATGAACGAGGATATTCTTTCATTAGTAAAGCATATAAATCTATTGCCTCATTGTACATATTTGTAAGCAAAGCACTTTTAGCACCATAATATATAATATAATCTCTTATAATCATATCATCTTTTGTATTCATGATATTTGTAAATTGATTATAAGCCTCTAAATATTTTTCTCTATTATGAAGTTCTAATGCTGTACCATAATTGATTTTATTCTTTGATATAATATTCTTTTGTAATGATATATCTTGAGCACCTAATATAGATGTCATTACAATAACAATGATTTCAAAACAAAATGTAAAAAGTAAAACTCTTTTATTAAAAATTTTTAAGATAGTATTTTTCATTTAATATAAGCCTGAAATAGTTTTTATATAGCAACTATTATTGTATTACTTTTTTGATTTTTTGCAAATAAATTTTACATTTCGATTATATACTGAAAATTTTTAAGTTTGTCAAACGATTAACTTTATATATAATTATCAACTTTTTTGCCGCACACGCTCTGCGGGCTTCGCCAAAGTTGCTGCCACAGGCACGCTTCGCAAAACGCAATTGATATAACTTTATATAAAAAAATACTTATTAAATATAGGATATAACCTAAATTTAAAGTAAAAATGCAGTCTTTCGCGAAGCGTATCCGAGCCTGTCGAGGATATAGGTTCTTTTGGCCATAAAAAGAACTGGGGTGCTGCGTAAGCACGCAGAGCGGTGGGCAAAGCCCTGAAAATATTTTAAATTAAAAAAAATTATTTTACAAAATATAATTGTTTAGTATATACTAATCTTGATAATATTTACTGTAATGTTCATAACTATTAATAACTTTCTCTACATAATATTCAGTTTCTTCAATATCTATGAATCTTCCTGTACGATACATATTATTAGTACCATACTCTTTTTTCCATCTTGCTCCGCGTCCTGAACCTGCATTATAACTTGCAGCCACTATTATATAGTTACTTGCATTTTCATTTTTAAATAACCAGCTTAAATGTCCGATACCTATATTAATGTTTTGTTTAGGATCGGTTAAATCTAAAGGATCGTATCTGTATCTAGGATTTCTATTTTGCTCTGCTGCTGTTGCAGGCATTAACTGCATAAGTCCCATAGCTCCAACCCAAGATTTAGCCTTCGGATCAAATGTACTTTCCTCACGCATTATAGCATATACAAATAATGGATCTATTTTATAATGTTTAGCCTCTGGAAGAACATACTCATCAAAATATCTAGGATAAACCATTTTTCTAAACTCATCCGGAAGCAAATCTGTATTATAAGTATAAGGATAATCAAAGTACTTTCCTATATTCACAGATATCTGCATAAGCCTTTTAGTATTTCCTGAATCTTTAAAAATCTTTTCAGCAAAATAAAATAATGGATAATTTACTTTTTCAGCTTTCTTAAATATTTTATCATATTCTGTGTATGCATTATCATAATCACCATAACAATATAACAATATTGATCTATCAACTTCATTAGTAGTTTGTAATGATAATTCATTAAATAAAGTATAATCAGTTTTATTTGAATATAGTTCTTTTACAAAATCATTTTGCATAAGAATATTTTTAGCCATATCTCTGGCTGATTTCATCAAATCATCTTCTTTTCCGGTAGCAATATAATTTAAGAACTGAATCTTATCAAGCATTTCCATAGATTTAGTATAGTTTGAATCAGTGTAATATTTTTTAGCTTCATCAAAATAATAAGTATTGCTGATTTCAACGTTTTTAATCATATCATCATTAGCTAAAGTCAAAGCACCTTTTACAAAATAATGATTTTTACTTGTAAGAAGCGTTTTCATTAAATATTCATCTCTTTTTTCAGTATCTCCAAATTCTTCTGCACTCCACATGCTCCAAGACAATGGAAAATCATGTCTGAATTTAGTATATCTTTTCTCTAATGCGGAAGTTGCAAAATAAGTTTCAGTTTTATTTTTTAATTTAAACGCCTTTCTTAAATATGATTTTAATGCCAATTCAGTTTGCCAGCTATTTGGAAATTTATTCATAACATTAGTTAAATAAACTTTCGCCTGAACTAAATTATTTTTATTCAAACTAGTATTAACAAAATTATTATATATTCTAGGAACATAATCATCTCTTGGGTACTCTCTCAAAAATGTATTATATAATTCCATTGATTTAGCATTATTTGTCAATTTAGAATAATTACCTGCAGAATAGTAAAGACCCATTTTTCTATATGTTTTATTATTGGCATTAGATAAATATTCATCATACAATTTAGCTGCTTCTGTCCTATTTCCTTCTGCTTCATTTATTCTAGCCATATAATAAGTTGAATTTCCCTTATTATAATTATTAGAGTATAAATATTCAAAATGTTTTAATGCAGATTTCCTAAATCCGGCATCATAAAGTACAGAAGCTGCTTTATATTTTAATTCATTATCAAATAAAGATATTTCATCTTCATAATTATCATTATAATAAATAATAGCTTCACTATTTGATAATTTAGTTATAAGTTCATAAGCTATCATCTTAGCTTTATTAGTATCATCAGTATTTCTTAAAGCTCTTATACCTACAAATTCTTTAATCCATTTTTGTTTCCTGCTATTAAAAAAGTTGCTTACAGGATAATCATCTTTATAGAACTCTGCTAATGCTTTATACTGTTCAGCATAAGGATATAATGGAGAGTTTGTATATTCTTTCATTAATAATGAATATAAATCTATAGCTTCATCATACATATTAGTACTTAAAGCACTTTTAGCTCCATAATATATAATATAATCTTTTATAATTGCATCTTCATCTCTATTCATTATATTAGTAAATTGATTATATGCTTCTAAATATTTTTCTCTATTATATAATTCTAATGCAGTACCATAATTGATTTTATTCTTTGAAGTGATTTTTTTCTTTAGAGAAATATCCTGTGCAGTAAGCATAGATGCAATTACAGCAATAATAATAGCAAAACAAATAATAAATAATATGAATCTTTTAAAAGCTTTATTTTTCATTTACACAAAACCCAAATATAATTTTTTATATATAAATTTTTATTTTATTATTTTTACAATTTTTTGCAAATCAATTTAATATTTTAATCATAAAAAATAATAGGAATTTATCAATATTTTTGTATATTAACTATAAACAAATTATGGAGAAATATATAAAATGGATTTAATAGAATTAAGAGATAAGCAGAAAAAATTCTTTCAAACATCAAAAACTTTATCATATAATTTCAGAATAGAGCAATTAAAAAAATTAAAATCAATGTTAATAAAATATGAAAAAGATTTTATAGATGCTTTATACAAAGATATGCAGAAATGTGAGTTTGAGTCTATAGCTTCAGAATTTTATATGGTTATAGAAGAAATTAATCTATTCATAAAAAATTTAAAGAGATGGATGCATCATAAAAAAGTTAAAAAGAACATGATAACAATGGATGCTAAGACAATGGTTATAAATAAGCCATTTGGGGTATCATTGATAATATCGCCTTGGAATTATCCTGTTCAATTAACTTTTCTTCCGCTTGTAGGAGCAATAGGTGCAGGAAATACCGCTATAATAGCACCTTCTCAATTAACTCCTTGCGTTTATGATGTAATTTACGATTCAATAAAAAATACATTTGATGAAGAGTATATTGCAGTTATAGATAAAACTGTGCCTCCAGAAAGTACAACAAAAATAGAATATGATAAAATTTTCTTCACAGGTTCTCCAAGAGTTGGCAAAATCATTATGTCAAATGCCTCAGACTTTCTTACTTCTGTAACTTTAGAGCTTGGAGGAAAATCACCTGTAATAATAGATGATATAAAAGGAAATAATTTTAATAAAGCTGTAAAAAGAATAATATGGGGTAAATTTTTAAACTCCGGTCAAACTTGTATATCTCCGGATTATATATTATTAAGAGAAGATTTAAAAGAAAAATTTCTAGCTGCATTCAGTAAAGAAATAGAATTATTCAATAAAGAAAGAAAACTGCATAGAATAATAAATGAAAATCATTATAAAAGAATAAAATCATATTTAAATGACGGAAAAATAATTTACGGCGGTGAATATGATGATAATAATTTATCCATTTCCATTACAATAGTAGAACCTAAAGATTTAGAAACTAATATAATTAAAGATGAAATATTCGGAAGCATATTCCCAATACTCTATTACAAAACAAAAGAAGAAGCAAGAGAAATAATAAATAAAGTTTGTTCAAGGCCTTTAGCTATGTATGTATTTTCAGAGGATATTGCTTTTAATTATTATTTTATAGAAAAAATGAGTTACGGATGCTGTGCGGTGAATGATACTATAAGTCAAATACTTAATCCTCATGCACCTTTCGGAGGAATTGGAAACAGCGGTATAGGACAGTATCATGGTTACGATAGCTTTAAATGCTTTTCAAAAGAAACAACTATTTTAAATAAAGGTTATGGTTTTGAAATTGATACCAGATATCCTCCTTATGAAAAAAATATAAAATCATTAAAATTTTTATACAATCTTACAAAGAAATAAATATTATTCTAATAATAAAAAAAGGCCTATATTGAATATCAATATAAGCCTTTTATTTTTAACTTAATTATTTATTAATCAGTTTCCCCAAACATCAGGTTCAAACTCTTTATTAACTCTATTATAATCTACAATATCAACTCCGTTATAATAGAATTTTAATATCTCTTTATAATCTTTTCTAACTTGTGCCATACCATAAGCACCCCACTGACACATACCTACACCATGTCCGCTTCCTTTTCCAGTAATTATGATACCATTATCAACTTTTTTAATAGTAAAATTAAGAGATGGAACTACTTTAGGAGAAAGTGTTGTTCTGAAATCTCTAGAACTAATATCACTTTCATCTATTTTTATATTTGTAGCTTTACCTGATTTAGGGTCAGTACTTATACCTATAGATGATTTTTCACTAGCATGTACAGAATAATTAGCTAAATCATTATTTAATTCATTATAAGTTAAAGTATTTGTCCAAGGCTTAATCTGAGCATTGCAATAAGGGCAAGAAACGCCTTCCAAATAAGGAACAGCAACACCGAATACATTTTCTGCACTGTCAGTATGTCCGCCGCATAAAGCACTGAAATATGTAGCTATAACTTTTCCTTTATAAACAGCAATTTCATATCTAGTTCTGTCAACTGCCTGCTCAACAGACCAATTCATTTTTTCTTTGCCGTTATAAACTTGATATTTTGTAGTATTATCAACATCAAAAGGAAGTTTATTAGCATTTTTTAGTATATGATACATAGCATAAGTTCTAGCTGCTACAGCCTGAGCTTTTAAAGCTTCCATGGGCCAATCAGGAGACATTTCATGAGGAAGTACTCCTTTAACATAATCTTCAATATTAAGTTCATTAACTACTATCATTGTGTTATTGTATGGAATGAACATTAAAGAACCATAATATTCAACACCATTTAAAGTAAATCCGTCCTGAGTTTCAAATACTATACCTTCTTTATAAACTCCAACATCATTAACTTTTAATCCCAATCTGTTTTCAACTACCATTACAGTTTCATTAGTAAGAGCAGATATAATTTCACTTTCATATTTATAATTGTATGCCTTATAAGGACCTTTAATATTAATAGTATATGGTGCTTTTACATCTGTTAATTGTACTCTTATGATATTTTGATTTGCAAATGCATATATACTATTCATAGCTAATAAAACTAGCAATAAAAAGAAATACTTTTTGACTCCCATAATTTTACGCCTCCTTGCGATATATAAATTTGTTCGTCAAAATTATCGGTTATTTCAGAACTTACTTTATTTATTTTAATTCTACTTCCTTTGATTCTTTAGTTTTCCAATCAATTTTAAATTTTTTCCAATTATTTATATCAAATATATTATTTTTGACATTATAATAATAATTAAAATGATATGAATTAGTTAATTGTCTATCAACCTGCCAAGAATCAAGACTTATTATATTAACTCCATTATTTTTATAATCATTTGTTATTATTTTATTATTAAATGGATTTATAGGATTATCAATATGTTTGGTTACTAAATAAGGCATGTCAGCTATAGTCATAAAATTAGTGTCAATTTTTATATTTCCTTTACTATTAAAATCTTTACACATAAGTAAAGCATTAAACAATGGCATAAATTCACAATTATCATTTGTGAATACTGTTGTATTAACTCCTCGTCCATGATCTGAAATAACTACTATTTTAGTATTATCATAAACATCATTATCTTTTAAATATTTTATAATTTTTATTAAAGAATTAATGGCAGCTACATTAACATAATAATGCCTTACACTAGATTCATCTTTATATATATCTAAATCTTTAACATCAATATCTTTTAGAGTAGTATGAGGTAAAAAATCTGAAGAAAAAGAATATGATTCATGTGTGACTAAATTATATATCATATTATAATAATTACCATTTTCATTAATATTCATAAAGTTAGTTGTAGAATCTAAAATAGAATAATACCTTACACTAGAATTAAATCTTAAAAAAGAAGAACTTGCTAAAAACCAACCAGAATTATTATAAAAATTATATCTTAAATTAATAGGCATCATTCTAAATAATGAGAACCTTAAAGATTTATTTTTTTGATCCATTTCTAAAGTCTTTTCAAAATTAAAGTTTGTACCACCCATATAAATATTCAAACTATAATTTAAAATAGAATCTGATGGATAAGCTGAAATATTAGTATAATCATCAAATATACTCAAATCTGAAGTATCTGAAAAATTAGCATAAGGGGGATCTAATAAAATAGAATTATAACCATAATTTCCTAACAATAACGGTATAGTTAATAGTGCTTCATTATGTTTATCTTTTAATACATAACTGCCATTTGTACTCAATTCAAAAGGTAAGTAATCATAACCTCCATATAAAGAAGCTGTTGTTACAGTTAAACCACTAAAAGAAACAGTATTTGGATATATTGTAAATCCATCTAATTTTTCCTTATATTCTGGAAATTCTTCAAAAGCATCAAGCCAATAAGAATTGATAGCTCTATCCAAGAATAAAACTATAACATTTTCACCTGTTTTAGATAAATTAAATATTTTAAAACCTGATAATTCATTTGATTGCTGTTTAATATCATTAAGTTTTACATGTGAGTTATATATCTTAGACATATCTAACAATGAAATAATTAATAAAACAGCTAATATAATACAATTTATATTAATAAAAAATATACTTTTATTAATCCTTAAAATAAAAATTAATATTAAACCAAATATAAAAGTCAATGATAAATTCAACAATAATTCTTTAAAAGAGAATTTTAATAAATCAGCATTATCAAATAAAAATTCATTATTTATATTAATATAATTACCTGTCATGACGAATGTATTTATTAATACAAATATAACAGAAAATAAAAAGAGTAAAGTTAAATAATTTTTAATTCTTTCTGAAAATAATGAATATATAAACATTGGATAGAATAAAAATAACCCTATACTCATAGATAAATCATTTATAATCAAATAAAAAGGAGATGAAAATTCTTGAGGAGAATTTGATATAAGAGAGGACAATATGAAAAGTCCAGATAATATACTAATTGTTAAACAAGAAGTGAGCATCAATTTGTATCTATTTTTTTCAAAAGATTCTATTAAAGAAGTTTTATTAAATATAAATTTATATATATTTGACATATTTAAAATAGCTGTTATAAACAACAAAAACAAATATATATTAATTGAATAACTTCTAGGGGAAAGTCTATAATATATAACAATATCATCTTTTATATTTTCAATTTTATCTTTTAGAGTCAAAGTAGATGTTATTGTGCTATCACCGACAAACTCTATACTAATTACATTATCATCTAATTTATCATTATTACCAACAAAAGAAAATATATCGCTAGTAATAAAAATCTTACTATAATATCTTACTCTAGCACTATAAAAATATCCGTCTCTATTATTTATAAATTCAAAATCAGACAAATATCCTTTTCTCTCTATATTAGCTAAAGAAATTAATAATATAAATACTGCAGTAATGATAATAAAAAATATGTTATATACTTTTAATAACTTATATTTATTTTTCAGAAATATTTCATATAATTTAAACTCTATTACAATATTCTTTATTAAAGAAAATAAACAATTAATAGTCCAATAAAATAAAAGTCCTGATGGTGAAGTATATAATAATACTAAAAAGATTAATGATACTATATATAATGGCAAACTCTCTTTGAACTTCAATTTCTTAGCATAAACAAATCCAGCAAATAAGCTAAATAAAGTCATTACAAATGGAAGTAAATTAATACTAATACTGCCAATATGTATTAAAGCATCTGGCTTAGATAAATCTTTTATAAATAAAAAACTCTGGCCATTTAATCCAGATATACTATGTACAAAATTATATGCCGCCATAAAAAATGGTATTTGTATTAAAAGTCCTAGAGTACCTCTAAAAGCATATATAGTTTTATATCCATTAATTCTTTGACAAGCTCTTATTAATAAATATCTTTGATCTCCTTTATATACAGCTTTAATATTATCGATCATTGGCTTCATCTTATCTTGAATTGCTCTTTCTTTAGCCTGCCAAGATTCCGCTATATTATATAAAGGAAGTGATAAAAAATTTATACATAAACTTAAAAAAAATAAACTTACTCCATATCCTGACTGAAATACTGTATTAAATAAGTAAAATAATATTTCTATAATAAATTCTATTGGATAAATAAAGATATTATAAAGTATATCAAAAAACATTATAATACTCCTTAGAAAGAAATTTCTTTGAGTTTATGATGTATTGACCATTAATCATATATTTTCCTCTTCTTATAAAATTGGATTAATTATATTATATTATATATAAAAATCAAATAAACTAATTAATATTTGAAAAGTATTGGAATACAGAAATAATACAACATTATAATATTTACATAATAAAGTAGTTTAAATATTACTAAAAAATTGAAAATTAATTAATAACATCTACTTTAATAAAAGTTTATTTCATATTTTTTATAATTGACAAAAATAAAATTAAATATATACTTTTCAAATTATCATTGTGTTAATTAATAAATAAAACATTATCTTTACATTTATAAAATATTTAATATAGAATTTTAATGGGTAGTTTAAATTGAATAAAATAAATACAAAAAAATGGATAACATTTTCTATATTGATATTAGGAGCAGGCACTTTTACTAAAGCTGCTTATTTAAAAGATGCTTTTTATATTCCAATGCAAGAATATATGAATGTTACTCATACACAGATTGGTTTAGCTATGTCTGTATATGGTTTAGTACAAGCATTTGGAGGCTCATTATCAATTTATATAGCAGATAGATTTTCAAAAAAAATTCTAATTCCATTTGGGCTTATAGGTGTTTCTATTACAGGATTATATTTAGCAACTTTCCCAAGTTATATTGGTATTTTAATATGCTGGGGACTATTTTCTTTATTTGCAGAAATTATATCATGGCCTGTAATATTAAAAGCCATTCGACTATTAGGAAGAGATAATGAACAAGGAAGATTATTTAGCTTTTTAGAACTTGGAAGAGGTATTGTAGATGTTTCTATTGCTTTTATTGGTCTTAGAATATTTATATTGCTAGGTTCAAATGCATTGGCACTAAGAAGTACTATAATATTCTTTTCAATAACTGTTATGATAGCTGGAATTTTATCATATTTCTTGCTTGAAAATGATACAATAAAATTAGAAGATAAAGATGGTAATAAGATATCTAAAAATAGAGCTGTATTAAATGGAATTATTACTGTACTCAAAAATAAAGAAATATGGCTTGTTTCTTTAACTATATTTTCTGTATATTCTGTGTACTGCGGCATAACATATTTCATACCATTTTTAAAAGATATTTATGGAGTACCATTAGAATTTTTAGGAACTTATGGAATTATAAATCAATACGGATTAAAAATAATAGGAAGCCCAACAGGAGGTATATGTTCCGACAAAATATTTAAATCCCCTACTAAATATCTTAGACTGGCATTTATATTGTCTGCAATAACAATTATAGCATTTATACTATTACCTCATGAACATATGAATAAATATTTTTATGTTGGAATGATATTAACATTAAGCTATGGAGTCATTGTATTTTCAATGAGAGCCATATATTTTGCTCCTATAAACGAAATAAAAGTTCCTAAAGAAATAACGGGTACTGCTATGTCAGTTGCTTGTATGATAGGATATTTTCCTAGAAGTTTTATATATACTTTATACGGATATATATTAGATCATAATAATGGTATAAAAGGATATAATATCATATTTTTTATAATGGCAGGATTTTCTATATTAGGAATACTAATATCAAGCATTTTATTAAAAAATATAAAAAATAAGATAAATTAATCATATCAATTATACATAATTATTTTATAAAATGAAAACTATAATAAAAAACAAAGTTTTATAATCATTACAAACTATAACATAGCATATTTTTTATTATACAAAAATACTAATAATTTAATACTTCATCTAATTTCTTTAATAAATCATCATCGTTATTACAGGCATTAATTACATCTTCCTTAGTCATTAATCCTTCCAATATAGCATCTCTTGCTGAATCTATTTCAACTATTAAATTTGGTATTTTTGTTAAATATAAAGGATAATCATCTATTAAATTATAAACTATATCCTCCCAAAATTCTTCATCTTTAGCAAAAGGAAGTTTCTCCGACACAGCTTTAGCCATATCTCCTACTAAATACATCATTCCTGTATCACCATATCCAGATGTTGATTTTTTAACTATCTTTATAACTCTATCATCTGAATCTCTTGATATATAGCCATCTTCCTCACCTTTTACTATCTTTTTAGAAATTATTTGAGATACATTAGGTTTAATATATGGAAATACATTTTCCTTAATATAAATATCTCCATTAATAATTAATGAATCATCAAGAATATCTCTTACCAAATTAAGAGAACTGCTACTATTTTTTTTATCATATACATCAGATACTATCTTTTTCAAATTATATTTTTCTACATATCTATCAAATGCTTCATTCATATAACCTGTAACTATGGTAATATCATTTATATTATTAGAACGTAAAAAATCGATATTTCTTTCCAAAAGAGTTTTACCATTAACTTTAAATAAAGGCTTAGGTTCTTTTAAAGTGAATGGATATAATCTAGTTCCCTTTCCTGCTGCCAGTATTATTCCTCTCATAAAAATCCTTATTATATATATTTAATACTTTTTAAATATTCTTCTAAAATATTTAGAAAATTAGCTATATCATTTTTATCTATAGCACCAATATTTGCTATTCTAAAAGTGTTGAAATTAGAAACTTTACCAGGATAAATAGTAAATCCTCTTTCATATAAATAGTCATGCATATTATTAAAATTATATCCATCGCATTCAGGCTCAAATATTGCTGTTATAATTTTTGACTGACATTCATAATCTAATAAAAGCTTTAAATTTAATTTTTTTAATCCAGCTATTAAAGTTTCAAAAGATTCTGTATATCTTTTATTTCTTTTTTCTATAGTTTCTTCTTTTGTTTCTATTATAGCTTGTTTTAAAGCATATAATGTCTGAACCGGTGGTGTAAATCTAGTTTGTTTAGTTTTAGTAAAATTAGCATATTGTGCATATAAATCTAAATAATAAGATTTGGACTTTATATTTTTTAATTTTTCTAATGAAACTCTATTACATATAGCAAAAACAACTCCAGCCATACCCTGAATATTTTTATTTGAGCTAGCAATCAAAAAATGTATATTCATTTTTTCCATATCTATTGGTATTCCAGCATAAGAACTCATAGCATCAACAACAAATTCAATATTATATTTTCTTGCTAATGAACCTATATGCTCAATATCATTTAAAAGACCTGTACCAGTTTCATTATGCACAGCACATACATAATCAAATTTATTATTTTTTAAAACTTCTTCTAATTTTTGATAATCTATAGGCTTTATTAAATCGCTTTTATAATTATAAAAATCAGCATCATAAGTAGAAAGTATCTCTGTCATTCTTTGACTATATGAACCATTATTTATAACTAAAATCTTTTTTCCATTACAAATAGAAGAAAGAACAGCCTCAACTCCAGCAGTTCCAGCTCCTCCAAATAAAACTGTAGTATAATCTTTATTATTAGCTACAAAGTTAGTAAGTTCTTCTATTATAAACTCCATAACTTCACCGAACTCTTTTTCTCTTGGACAAATATCACTTACAACTTGTGCCATCTTAACAGTATCGGTGGTAGTTGCAGGACCAGGATTTAATAATATATTTCTTTTTATATTCATAATTTTCATCTCCAAAAATAGTATAATTTATTCTTCTGGAATTAAAGTGAGTATATCTTTTATAGACATACACATATCATCAGCTTCTTTTGCCCTCCTATTATAAAGGATAGTTTCAGCAGTTTTTTTCATAGCAGGAAAAGCACTTCTTGTAAGTTGATTAGCATATATAACTATATTAACACCTATATCGGCAAATTCATCTTCTGTAACAGTATTGAATGTAGTAGGAACTACAACCAAATAAGTTTTATTATCTTTTTCTCTAAACTTATGACAAAATTCGAATATTTCATCAGGCTCTTTTCTTCTAGAATGTATCATAATACCATCAGCTCCCGCTTCAACATAAGCAAAGGCTCTTTTTAAAGCATCTTCCATTCCTTGCTCTAAAATAAGGCTTTCTATCCTCGCTATTATCATAAAGTCTTTTGTCTTTAATACTTTTTTACCAGAACTTATTTTATTACAAAAATTTTCTATAGTATCCTGCTGCTGTTCTACCTCTGTACCAAAAAGAGAATTTTTCTTAAGTCCTATTTTATCTTCTATGATAACAGCAGAAACTCCTATACGTTCCAAAGTTTTTACATTATAAACAAAATGTTCTATAAGTCCTCCTGTATCAGCATCCAATATTATAGGTTTAGTTGTAACTTCCATTATTTCATCAATAGTTTGAAGTCTTGACGATAAATCAACTAATTCTATATCTGGTTTTCCTCTAGAAGTAGAATCGCATAAACTAGATACCCACATTCCATCAAATTGATAATATCTTCCATCTTTTATAACAGTAGTTTTTTCAGCTATTAATCCAGTAAGTCCATTATGTGCCTCTATAATAGAAACTGTTGGTTTATAAGATAGTATCTTTTTTAATCTTCCTCTTCTCATTTCTGGTATAGATAAATATTCTGCTGATTTGTATTCAAATACATTAAATTCCTTATCTTTAGCAGAAGGATACTCTATTAATACTCCGCCTATTTTTTCAAAGTATTTATAGTTTCATCTCTAATATATCTTAAATTATCATCTCTCCAATCATCACCATGTACAACATAATTAGGTTTGATACTCATAAGATTATCTGTATAACTTAATGTTTTCTGCTCAACAACTTCATCAACATATTTAATATTCTTTATAATCTCATATCTATGTTCATAATCAAGTACAGGATATCTTTTAAAACTAGCAACAGCCTGATCACTCATAACTCCAACTATAACCTTGCCCAATTCTTTAGCTTTTTTTAATATTCTTATATGAGCACCATGTATTATATCTGTGCTGAATGCCAAATAAACAACTCTTTCTTTATTAAAATAGTCATTAATATATTCTTTCTTCCTTGTACAATTATCTAAAACAAAACAAATCTCATTGCTATTGTTTTCTATTAATGAAATATCTTCAAAGTCAAATATCTTGCTATAATCATTTATATTTGATAATTTATTAATTTTTATAATTGGAAAATAATAAAATAAATTATCTCTTGTATTAATATCTATACTTTTTACTATATTATTTTGATCAATAGTAACACCAGAAAGATTAACATAACTATTTACTGCAGCTGCTTTAGTATTAAAAGCAAGTACATCACTTAAAACATATTCTGAAAATATAGAATCCCCATTTAATATTAATATATCATCTTCTAAACTTCCATCAAATACATTAGAAATATTATCTATAATAGTATAATTAAGATTATATTCTCTACAATACTTATCTATATTATTGTTTTTATATAAGAAATATATATCTGTTATTTCAAATTTACTTAATAATCTTAATTGCCTTTTTAATAAATCTTCATTATTATAAACAATATATGAAGAAAAATCAGATTTTAAAATAAAAGCTTTCATAAAAAATCCTATTATTTAATTATAATTTTTTATTGTCTTAAAAATTTAATGAAATTATTTTTATTATCTAATGGGGTTATATTAGGTCTTATTAAGTCTTTTCTAGAGAATATAGACACTTTTATTTCAATAAACGATAAAACATTTTTTAAATTTGAAAGAACATCATTTAATTCATCTAAACTATTCACTGTTTCAGCATATTCATAGCCAGATTTTTTAGCTATTTCCGGCAAATTAATTTTATCAGCAACGGTAGGCATTCCCCCAACAGATTCATGGGCAAAATTATTTAAAACTACATGAACAAAATTATTAGGTTTTCTATTTCCAATAATAGCTAAAGCTCCCATATGCATAAGTACAGCACCATCTCCATCTAAACACCAAATTCTTTTATCTTTCTTTTGTAATGCTATAGACAATGCTATCATTGAACTATGTCCCATAGAACCAACTGTTAAAAAGTCTCTATTATGACCTAGTTTTTTATTTTCTCTTATTTCAAATAATTCACGTGAAATTTTTCCTGTAGTTGATACAATAATATCATTTTCTGAATATTTAAGTATTGTTTCTATTGCTTTTTCTCTTATTAAACTATTATTATTTTTATAATCAAATAATTTTTCTTTTTCAAATACATCATTTCTTATTACAAATGCTGCCTGTTTACCTTTATCTAATATTGATTTAAACTTATTTAAAGAATCTTCTACAATATCAAATGTAACATTTTTATCCAAAACCACATATTCAATATCTAAATCATCAAGAAGTTTTAATGTTATTTCGCCTTGAAATAAATGCTGAGGTTCATCTTTAACACCCGGCTCGCCTCTCCATCCAATAATAAATAAAGTAGGAATGGCATATATTTTTTCATTTAAAAGAGAAGCAACAGGATTTATTATATTACCAATTCCGCTATTTTGTAAATAAACGCAAGGGTAATATCCAGTAGCTAAATTATATCCGCATGCAAGAGCGACTGCATTTCCCTCATTGGCAGCTATAATATGATTATCTGAAATTCCGTATTTTTCCATAAGCTTATCACAAAAACTCTGAAGTTTGGAATCAGGAACACCAGTAAAAAATTAATATTATTTTTATTTAAAATCTCAATAAACTCTTCTGCTTTTATCATAATTACAATCCTTAAATAGTTTCCAAATATGATTTCAAAATATTAGCACCTCTTACACCTGCTTGACCTCTATACATATAAGCCTCATCTTTAGCCTTTAAAATATTATCTTTTAATGAATTATTATTAATAGTGTCTTCAACAATAGATGAGATATTAGCAAAGTTATTCTCATCTATTGAAACAGAAATATTTGGTAAAGTTTTGAAAGTCCAAGTTTCGCCTTTTAATTCTATTGCATCATAGCCTCTTTTATCAAAAGTAAAACTAGGTATTATAGTTGGTTTATCAAAAAGAAAAGCATAATCAAATATAACACCTGAAAAATCAGATAACATAACATCAGCTTTTGATAAAGAATAAATATTATCTCTATTAAAATCCCATTCTAAATTAGAATTATCTTTATATTTATTCTTTAATTTTTCTATCATATCTTTTTCTACTATTAAAGACTGAGGATGCGGACGTACAATAACATGATAACCGCTATCAAGTATAGGATCAATTAATTTTTCGCCAAATCTAGTAAGAAGTCCATTCATACCCCAAGAAGGTGCTATTAAAACTGTTCTCTTATCAGTACTTTTAGTAATAGATTTTAAAGCTTCTTCTTTCTTTTTATTAAGTTCATCTAAATATGTACTTCCTATAATTTCTAAATCTTTAACTTTAGTATTTCTTGTACCTTCCAATTCTCTAATATCAGCTACTTGATTTTCACCATTAAGCAATACAGCATCAAAAAAATCTAATGAATACAAACAATATAATGCTGCTTCACTAGGAGCATGGAATATATGTACATACTTCTTTACACCTTTAGAGCGTTTTAACTGAAATACATCTAAATTTGGAGTTGTCATTAAACAAATATCTGCTTCTATAAAATTTAATTTAGCATAAGCCTTATTACCTACTCCTATAAACTCTGTATGTAGCAAATCATTTTTTATTTCAAATATTTGATCATCTTCACTAGAACTATAATATATAACTGGTATTTCTAATTTTATTAATTCTTCTATAATTGGTTTGAATACATTATAATATCTTTTATCTTCACCATAAATTATTATTCTAGCTTTTTTTGAAGCTTCTGTTTCTATATTTTTGCTTTTAGAAAAAGAAATAGTTTTTAATTTTATTAACAATGCTTTTGACAAAAAGAAAAGTGTACCTATTATACCAAATAATGCAGAGAAAAGCAAACTTCCTGTTCCAGGATCTATATATCCAAATACACTACTTTGAAATAATATAAATAATGCAAATATTGTAATTAACATGTTTATTCCTAAAAAATTTAATATAAAATATATCATAAATTATATAATATATAAATGTAAAAATCAAATTAGTTTATTTTAAAAAAATAGTCTATTCATAATTTATATGAATAGACTATAAAAAATTATTTTTTATTATTTTGTATAAATTTTACCGCCATGTTTTTCTTTTATCTTAGCAACTGTATCGGATATCATATTAACAGATTCCATAATATCAGAAAAGACATCAGGCTTTATAGACTGTGCCCCATCACATAAAGCATGTTCAGGATCATTATGTACTTCTATAATCATACCATCAGCACCTGCAGAAATAGCCGCCAAAGTAAGAGGAAGTGCCATCCAAGCCTTACCGCTAGCATGAGACGGATCTCCAATAACAGGTAAATGGCTTAAACGCTTTATTGCAGGAATAGCTGAAACATCGAAAGTATTTCTAGTATAAGTTTCAAAAGTTCTTACACCTCTTTCACATAATACAACATTCTCATTACCTTGATTAAGTATATATTCCGCACTCATAAGCCATTCTTCTATGGTGCTTGATAAACCTCTTTTTAAAAGTATAGGCTTTTTTAATTTTCCTACTTCTTTTAAAAGCTCGAAGTTCTGCATGTTTCTTGCCCCTATTTGAATCATATCAACTGTATTATCAAAATCTTCTAAATGTCTTATAGAAACAATCTCACTTACTATAGGTATTCCAACTTCTTCTTTTGCAAGTTTTAATATTTTAAGTCCGTCAAGTGCTAAACCTTGAAAAGCATAAGGTGAAGTTCTAGGCTTGAAAGCTCCTCCTCTAAGTATTGAAGCTCCTGCAGCTTTTACGCTTTTAGCAATGTTTATAACCTGATCCTCACTTTCTACGGAACAAGGACCAGCTATTATAACAGGCTTACCTTCGCCTATTTTAACACCGCTTACATCTACTACGGTATCTTCTTTTTTAAATGCTCTATTTGCTCTTTTAAATGGCTCCTGAACTTTCAATACTTTAGATACACCCGGTAAAGAAGCTATTAACTCTCTGTCTATCTTTGAAGTATCTCCTACCATTCCTATTACAGTATAATCTACCCCAACACTTTTATTTATACCAAGACCTGCATTTTTAAGTCTTTCTATAATACTGTTTACATGCTCTTCTTTTGCATTTGGTTTCATTACTACTATCATAATATAATTCTCCTTAAAAATAATTTAATTTTAAAATTTATGCATAAAATAGATAATAATTTTTGTTTTGAACCTATAAATGATAATATGTCAAATTATCTTATAGTTATAAAAATTAATAATATATGTGTGTGTTTAAATTAGAAAAATAGATATACTGGCGTCTTAAACGCCATAATAGAAAAAGTAATAAGCGTAGATGCTTTTGAAATTATTTGAAATAATAATACCTTTCATAGTAATTAATTATATACAAATTATAAAAAAAGTCAATAATTTATAAAAAAATAATAAGCATTCATAAAAATAAATTTATAAATGCTTATTATTATATATTTTTAAGCTAAAGACAAAGCAACTTCCATCATATTAGTAAAAGTTTTTTCTCTTTGCTCTGCAGTTGTAGCCTCTCCTGTAACTAAAGAATCAGAAATAGTTACCATACAAAGAGCATTAACACCAGCATAAGCAGCATTCATATATAAGGCAGCAGCCTCCATTTCAACAGCCAATACTCCCATTTTAGCCCATTTAGGAGTAGCATTATTAGCACCATAAAATACATCAGATGAAACTATATTACCTACATGATAATTTATCTTCATTTCATCAGCTTTATTAACAGCTTTTCTTAATAATTCATAACTAGCTATAGGTGCATAAGTACCCGGAAGTTCATACTGTGCCGCATAATTAGAATCTGTACAAGCTCCCATTCCTATAACCAAATCACCAATATGAAGTTTATCTACCAAAGCACCAGCAGTACCTATACGAATTAAATTCTTACAGCCATAGAAATGTATAAGCTCATAAGAATAAATACTACAAGAAGGCATTCCCATACCAGTACCTTGAACGGAAACTTTCTTTCCTTTATATGTACCTGTGAATCCAAACATATTTCTAATGGAATTATATTGAGTAACATTTTCTAAAAAATTCTCAGCTATAAATTTAGCTCTTAAAGGATCTCCCGGTAAAAGTATAGTTTCAGCAATATCGCCTTTATTGGCAGCTATATGAGGTGTAGCCATATATATTCTCCTTTAATTAATTTTTTTCAATTATAAATATTAATCTTCTTTATATCAAGTAAAATAAATTTAATAATAGACTTGTTTCAAAACTAATTTAATAAATATTTACACTGTTTAATTTTTAGTATTTTTAAATTTATAATTGGGGCTTTGCCCCAAACCCCAGTTCTTTTGTTGGCACAAAGAACCAAAAAGACTGCAATTTTACACATTAAAATTAATTATTACACAACATATAAAACATATTTTGTAGCTAAAATTATTTTGAAAATTACATAACTAATTTTGTTAAGTACTTTTGAAACAAGTCTAATATTTTTTATATAAACAATTAATAAAAATGATACTAATTTATTTTATTAATTCCAAAATTGACTTATAATTTGTTTTATAATATTATTTTTATATTAAATTAATATGGTAAAATCCAAAAAGAGATATATTCATCTATATCAAAATATTGCTAATAATTAATAAAATCTAATTTATGAATACATAAATAGATACTAAAGGAGCTATTCAATTAATATATGAAAATAAGATTAGCAAATACTGAAGATACTTCTCAAATTCTTTCTATATATTCTCAGTATATTGATACAAGCATAACATTTGAATATAAGCTTCCAACTTTAGAAACATTCAAAAATCGTATAGAAAATATTATAGAAAAATATCCATATTTAGTATGCGAAGATGAAAATAATAAAATCATAGGATATTGTTATGCTAATAAATTTCTTGAAAGAGAAGCATATAATTGGAGCTGCGAACTATCTATATATTTAGATAATAAGAATATCAATATGGGAATCGGTAAAAAATTATGTTCTATTATTATTGATATTCTAAAATATCAGGGAATAAAAAATATTTATTCAAAGATTACAGTACCTAATACAAAAAGTGAAAAACTTCATTATTCATTAGGTTTTAATCTAATAGGAACTTACAACAATATAGGATATAAAAATGGTAAATGGCATAGTGTTAGATTATTTGAAAAAGAACTTATTTTTGATTATAATAATCCCAAAGATATAATACCAATAAAAGAAATAGATAAAGAAAAAATAATATTTTTTATAGAAAATTATAAATAAAATGGAGGCAACATATTATGGAAAAAAGAGAATTAACTGAAGAAGAAAGAAATGTAATAATTTTTAAAGGCACAGAATACCCTTTCACAGGAGAGTACAATGATTTTTTTGAAGATGGTATTTATTGCTGCAAACAATGCGGTGCTGAATTATACCGCTCTGAAGATAAATTCAAATCACATTGCGGCTGGCCTAGTTTCGATGATGAGATAGCAGGTGCAGTAAAAAGGTCATTAGATGAAGATGGCTACAGAATAGAAATAACATGCAATAATTGCGGAGGACATTTAGGACATGTATTTATAGGAGAACATCTCACAGCTAAAAATACAAGACATTGCGTCAATTCTATTTCTTTAATATTCAAGCCTAAAAAATAATTATCAACTTAAAAATAAAAAAGGACTTATATATTTTTTATATAAGCCCTTTTATTTTTATATTTTATTAATTTAATATTATTTTTTATTTAATTCATTGTATTCTTTAAATAATACAGAAACAACGCCGCCCAATGCTAAAAGTCCTAAAAGGTTTGGTATAACCATAAGTCCATTAAAAGTATCTGCTAATGACCATACTAAATCAACTTTTAATGCTGAACCTAATAACACGAAACCTACAACTAATACAGCATAAACCTTTTTAGCTTTAACTCCAAATAAATATTTTATATTCTGTTCACCAAAGAAATACCAACCTATTATTGTAGTGAAAGCAAAAAAGAATAAACATATAGCAACGAATATAACGCCGAAATAGCCGAATCCTAATCTGAATGCTTCCTGAGGTAAACCAACACCTTTTAAAATTTCTGGTATATCAGCAGCAGATGTTAAAGGATATATTTGTGTCTGCAATATATTTGAAGTCAATATAACTAAAGCAGTTAAAGTTACAACGATGAAAGTATCGAAAAATACACCTATCATAGCAACCACACCCTGTTCGCATGGATGTTTTACTTTAGCCAAAGCATGAGCATGAGGAGTAGAACCCATACCAGCTTCATTAGAGAATAAACCTCTTGCCACACCAAAACGCATAGCCTGCTGAACACCTATTCCCAAACCGCCACCTATAACAGCTTGAGGATTAAATGCAGATGTAAATATCAAAACTATAGAAGAGCCTAAATTTTCAATATTCATTAAAATAATTATTAAAGAACCTATTATATAGAACAAAGCCATTATAGGAACTATCTTTTCAGCAAATGAAGCTATTCTTTTAAGTCCGCCTATAAATATAAAAGCAGCTATTAAAGCACATACTACACCAACATATATAGGCTTGATTTGAGGAAATGCATTAACAAAAGCACCGCTTATAGAGTTTGACTGTACCATATTTCCCATAAAACCTAAAGCTAATATAATAAATATCGCAAATAAAACAGATAATACTTTACCAAACCAGCCTTTATAAGCAGCCTGAATATAATAAGCAGGACCTCCTATAATATGGCCGTCCTCTGTTGTAGTTTTATATTTTTGTCCCAAAGATGCCTCCACAAATATAGTAGCCATTCCTAAAAAGGCAGATACCCACATCCAAAATATAGCTCCGGGACCTCCTGATATTAAAGCTGTAGCAGCACCTGCTAAATTACCTGTACCAACCTGTGCTGCAATTGCTGTTGCCAAAGACTGAAAAGAACTCATACCTTCTTTACCTGCGGATTTACCCATTAATGAGATACTTCCGAATGTTCTATCCCAGCCGTCTTTAAACTTAAAAATTTGCACGAATTTAAATCTTATAGTGAAATAAATCCCGCTTCCGCATAGTAAAATTATTAATAAATAATCCCATAAAAAACTGTTAACTTTTGCTACTATAGATGATACAGTATCCATAATAAACTCCTATGATTTTTAATTTTATATTACAAAAAAAATATTTCTGTCATTATAAAAATTAGTAAAAAAGTTACTAAAATATATTGCATCATTATTAAAATACTATATTGATACAAAAATTCTTAATAAACAGTTCGCAATTATTGCGAATATTACTTTCCATATAATTGAAATATAATTGAAATAATTTTCTAAATTATTCGCGTAATATTATATCATAAATAGTATTTTTTTGATATAGCATAATACATATTAATATAACAAAATATGAATAATAATAATTTTTATAATAATAATAATTAATTGAGTTAATTTAAAAATTATAATTGTACAAAAATTGACAAACTATATTTATTTGATATATTATAATATAAAATAATTAAAAATATATTTTGATACAAATTCAAATGGCATTTTAATATCAAAATATTTTAAACTTTTTATGAGAAACAAATTTTATATAATTATATTTTTATTAGCATCTCTTTTTATTCTAATTATTTCATGCAAAAAAATAAATTTATTAAGTCCTTCAATTATACCTCCGCCAACAGAATTTCCAAATGACGGACAAATACCAGAATATCCTATACCAAGTCCAACACTGCCTATACCTCCTAAAAAAACAGAAGAAAAGAATATCGTTGTTACTCCAGAAATTGTAAAAGATGGAACTGTATTCGGTGGATATGGAAGAAGATTTAAATTTAAAAATGAATGGCATGTACTTGCAACTAATGAATATGAATATGACCCTAATACTAAAAGATTAACTCCAACAGGTAAAGGAGCTATATTAAAAATAGATAATAATGGAAAAACTATAACTAAAATACATAGCCTTTCATTAGGTGATGATTTAGAAAAAAGAGAATATTGGACTAACCTTAATTCAAGAAAAGTTTTAATAGAAGAAAGCAAAGTAAGAATTCCTACATCTGGTGATTATGGATCAATATATACAAAGACAGAGAAAAAATATGAATATAAAAACATAAAATATTATAATACTAATTTTAAATATATATCATCTGTTTTCCTTAATTTGAGAGGCAAGGATACTTCAGACTTGATCAATTGGATTGACTCTCCTGATGTTTATAAAAGGGAATATATTTTACCTAAATTAGATTTTGATAATCCAAATTTCCAAGGAAGAATTGGCTCAGGACATGCTGATACTACATTGATGTATTTTAAAGGTAAATTTTTATTATTTACTCACCCTACAGTATATGATTATTATACAGATGGATTTATTCCTCCTTCAAGTGAATATTTTTATTTGGATTCAAAATATTATTATAGTATAGATGTTGATAAAGATACATCTGACCCCAAAAATTGGCAAACCAATGAAACACCTTGGGGAAGAAGAACTAGGATTGATAATTATCGTTATGACGGTAAAAAAATGTATATGGCAGGAGGAAATTCATACGCATATAAATATAATACTTCTGACGGATATTGGTATCTTGATATATTAAAAGCCTATCTACCTACTATGGAAGATGGAATATGGTCTACTGAAGATGGTATTAATTGGGAGCTAGAAAAAACACCATATCCTTTTAGATATGCTGGAGAGATTGTAAACTATCTTAAAATAAATCCTTTAATTACATATAGAGCATCTGATGATGGTACTCCTTTTGAACCTAAATATACAGAACTTAGCGGCAAATATTATAGGACTTTCAATACAACATATCCAATACCTCCTGTAAAAGAAATTATGCAAGCAGTTGAAAGATTTGAAACTAATTTCACAATTACAGAAGAACATATAAAAAATTCAGGTATTTATCAAATTCAAATGTCATCTGTTCACCCTGATAATGCTAAAGAAACAGATTGGGTTACAATAGTTCCTAAAAATCAAATAACTTCATCTACAGCTTGGGAAAGCGGCGGAGCAGATTTATTTAATTTTAATGGAAAATTAGTTCGTTTGGTGGATTATGACAGAGAGTTCAAATTAAATAATCAATATCAGGAAGCATTAAATCTATCTGAACAATATTATAATTTACTTATAAACTCTCCTATATCAGAATATAAAAAGAATTGTTATTACTTTTTATACTATAAAGCTATGGCAGATATGATTAAAATAATTAAAGATAGAAGCAATGAATATTTCAAACCTGATAAGGCTTTCACTCATTACACTTTTGAAATAAACTAAAATAATAAATTTTAATGCTATATTAATACACAATATATATTTATAGTATTATTTTTATACATAATATAGTTTTTCATATATAAAATTTATACATTAATTATATTCACAATATTCTAAAAAACAATTATGCATATTATAAATGTATAAAAACAAAACATTTCATACCTATTAATTGGCATATTTTTTGCATATATGGTAGTGTACAGCAATTAAATGCTGAAAACAAATTATTTAATTAAAACTTAAATAATTAATTTATAAAGGAGTTAGGCGGTTTTAAACCGTCAATTAATTAGAATATGGATTATAACAAATATACAATAAAAGCCCAAGAGGCAGTAAATGAAGCTGCTAATATAGCCAATGGTGAAGACCATAACGAAATAAAAAGCGAACATTTACTTTTAGCATTATTGAAACAAGAGGACGGACTTATTCAGCCTTTAGTAGAAAGAATAGGCGTACCTATAAATACATTGATAGATAAAACTCAAAGATTAGTTGATGAAAACGTAAAGGTTACAGGTGAAAATGTACAGTTACATCTATCTACTAATGCTGGTAAAGTTTTAGCAAAAGCAGAAAAAGAAGCTAATGCTTTGAAAGATCAATATGTATCTACAGAGCATATATTTTTAGCACTTGTTGAAGCTGATAACAAAGCAGGAGACATGCTTAGAAAAAGCGGAATAAGTAAAAAAGAAGTTTTAAGTGCATTAAAAGATTTAAGAAAAGGACAAAGTGTTAATAGCCAAGACCCAGAAGCAAAAATGCAGGCACTTGATAAATATTGCCGTGATTTGACTTCATTAGCAGAGGCTGAAAAAATTGACCCTGTTATAGGACGTGATGAAGAAATAAGACGTGTTATGCAGGTATTATCAAGAAGAACAAAAAATAACCCTGTACTCATAGGTGAGCCTGGTGTTGGTAAAACTGCTATTGTTGAAGGACTTGCTAGAAGAATAGTTTCTCAAGATGTACCGGACGGACTTAAAAACAAAAGATTATTAGCTTTGGATTTAGGTGCTTTGGTTGCTGGTGCTAAATTTAGAGGAGAGTTTGAAGAAAGATTAAAAGCTGTTATTACAGAGATAGAAAAATCTGAAGGTAACATAATATTATTTATAGATGAGCTTCATACTCTTGTAGGAGCCGGTGCTACTGAAGGTGCAATGGATGCTTCTAACCTATTAAAACCTGCATTAGCTAGAGGTGAATTAAGAGCAATAGGTGCAACTACTTTAGATGAATATAGAAAATATATTGAAAAAGATAAAGCACTTGAAAGAAGATTCCAACAGGTTTATTGTAAAGAACCTAGTGTTGAAGATACTATTTCAATATTAAGAGGTTTGAAAGATAAATACGAAGTTCATCATGGTGTTAGAATAAAAGATGATGCATTAGTTGCTGCTGCTGTTTTATCTAACAGATACATAACTAATAGATTCTTACCTGATAAAGCTATCGACTTGGTAGATGAAGCTGCAAGCCAATTGAAAATAGAGATAGATAGTCAGCCTACTGAACTTGATAAAATTGAAAGAAAAATTTTACAGCTTAATATAGAAAAACAAGCTCTTTCAAAAGAAAATGATGCTGCTTCTAAAGAAAGATTAGAAAAACTTGAAAAAGAATTATCTGAACTTTCTGAAGAACGTAATGCTATGAAACTTCAATGGGATAATGAAAAAGGAAGAATTGAAGAAACAAGAAAATTAAAAGAAGAACTTGAGGCTTTAAATATAAAAGAAACTCAGTATACAAGAGAAGGAAATTTAGCAAAAGCTGCTGAAATAAAATATGGTAAAATACCAGAACTTCAGAAAAAATTAGAAGAAGCTACTAAGGCTATGGAAGAGGCTAAAAACTCTGATAAGAAAAGGCTTTTAAGAGAAGAAATTTCTGAAGATGATATAGCTAGAGTAATATCTGTATGGACTGGAATACCTGTGAGCAAAATGCTTGCAAGTGAAAAACAAAAATACTTACAGCTTGAAGAAGTATTACATAAGAGAGTTGTAGGACAAGATGAGGCTATAACTTCAGTTGCTGATGCTATTAGAAGAAACAGAGCAGGACTTTCCGATGAAAATAAACCTCTTGGAAGTTTCTTGTTCATAGGACCTACTGGAGTTGGTAAAACAGAACTTGCTAAAACACTTGCTGATTTCTTATTTAGTGATGAGCATGCTTTAACAAGAATAGATATGAGTGAGTACATGGAGAAATTCTCTGTTACTAGACTTATAGGAGCCCCTCCGGGATATGTAGGTTATGATGAGGGAGGACAATTAACAGAAGCAGTTAGAAGGAGACCTTATTCTGTTATACTATTTGATGAGATAGAAAAAGCTCACCCTGATGTATTTAATGTTTTACTTCAGGTATTAGATGATGGAAGACTTACTGACGGACAAGGAAGAATAGTAGATTTCAAAAATGCTATTATCATAATGACAAGTAATTTAGGTTCTGATCTTATTCTTGAAGCTAATGATACTAATGATATCAAAGAAAAGATTCAGGAACTATTAAAGATGTCATTTAGACCAGAGTTCTTAAACAGAATAGATGAGATAATAACATTTACTAGACTTGACAAAAAATACATTGCTGAGATAGTAAGAAATCAAATAGCAAGAGTTGCTAACAGACTTAAAGACAGAAGAATAACTTTAGATGTAAGCGATGAAGCTATAGACTATATTGCTGATATTGGTTATGATCCTCAGTTTGGAGCAAGACCATTGAAAAGAGCTATACAAAACTTTATAGAAAATCCTCTAGCTAAAGAAATGCTAGCAGGCAAATATTTAGAAGGAGATACTATAAAGGTGAAAAAATCAGGAGATGGTTTAGTATTTGAAAAATAATATTTAATAGACTCAATAATTAATTCAATAAAATAAAGGGCTTACTGAAATTAACAGTAAGCCTTTTGTTATTTTAAATAATTAAATTATTTTTATTAAGCATATTCAATTTCTATTAATGATCTCAATGCACTCTTAGCTTCATTTAAGAATCTAGGATTAGGATCAACTTTATAATCCTCACCTATTTTAAATATTTCCATGCCGCTTTCAGATTTCAATTTTAAGAATATTGTATAATCTCCGGGGTTTGAAGATATAGCATTTTGAAGACATAATAAATCCATATCATCAAATATATTTTTATTCATATATAATGCTAATTGCTTCTTACCGCTGTTAGTATGTTTTACAGCTATACTGTTATTAGGCCTGCTTGTAAATGGTGCATTGGAAACAACATTATCAGATCTTTTAATATCATTCTCTTTATTAGAAGTATTTTTAAATGGAGCATCATTCTTATTTACATGCACCTGTCTATTTTCAGGTGTTGATTCTGAATTATTCTCTCTTTTTATATTATCTCTTTTTACTTCTTTGAGTTTAAGATTCTTATCTTTTAAGAAAGAATCTAATAATTTGATATCAACAATATTATTATATATTTTATCTGAGAATCTATTTTTATCTCTGCGTCCTTTTATTAATATTCCTGTTTGTTCTTCAAGCATATCTTTGTATTTCTCTATCTGACTATTAGCTGTAATATAAAATACATATTCAGTAAATATATCCATAACTTTTAATGTAATCATAGGAGTATTTTTCTTTGTAGTTGTTTCAATAGCTGACATAACAACACAAGGAAGTAAAAACTCATCTTTATCTTTAAGATTATCAATATCCAAAGTATTATGGAAATATTTATAATCAATTTTAGTAATATATCTTGCAAAAGGATGATATCTTAATGAAAAACCTAAAACTTCTCTTTCATTTTCCATTAAAATATTAGAAGCATATTCCACTTGTTTTTCTATTACCAAAGAAGCACTTCCGCTGTCATCTTCAGACATAGAATCAAACAGCATAGTTTGACCGGATAAAGTTTCCTTTTGATAATTAGAAGCATGAGCAAGTATAGCATCAAGTGAACTAAGCAATGCACTTTCAGTATGTCCGAATTCAGAGAAAGCCCCACATTTTATGAGAGTTTCATAAACTTTTCTATTAACTAAATGAACATCAACACGTTTTACAAAATCTTCTAAATTCTTGAATTGTCCATTTTTTTCTCTCTCTTCCTGAATAGCCAAAGCAGCATGAAGACCAACACCTTTAACTGCATGTAAAGCATAAACTATTTTACCATCTTTTTGAGAGAATAAAGCATCACTTTCAAATACGCTTGCTGTAACTATCTCTATATTTTTCTGTTTAATTTCATTAAGATATAAAGCTATTTTATCAGTATCGGCTATAACAGTATTAAGCAAAGCCACATAATATTCCATATGATAATGAGCTTTAATATAAGCTTCCTGATAGGCTATTAATGCATAGCAAACAGAGTGAGATTTATTGAAACCATATTCAGCAAAACCTTTCATTGTATCAAAAAGATAATTTAATAATTCTTCATCATAACCTCTTTCAAGTCCGCCAGTAATAAATTTCTCTCTCATAGAGTTCATTTTCTCTACGATTTTTTTACCCATAGCCTTTCTTAAATCATCAGCTTCTGCAGCAGTAAATCCGCCTATAACTCGGCTTATAGCCATAATCTGCTCTTGATATATTAATACTCCCTGACTTTCTTTAAGTATAGGCTCTAAATCTGGGTGTTTATATACTATTTCTTTTCTTTTATTCTTTCTGTCTGCATAGTCTTTATCCATACCTGAGTTTAAAGGACCAGGACGATACAATGCTACGCTTGATACTAAGTCATCAAAACCTGTAGGCTGAATATTTATAAGCATCTGACGCATACCAGGACTTTCAAACTGGAAAACTCCGCCTGTATCAGCCTTCCTAAATATATCATAAACAGCTTCATCATCTAGCGGAATCTTATCTATATCTATTTCAACACCATATCTATCTTTTATATCTTTTATGGCATCTTTTATGAGTCTTAAGTTCTTAATACCCAAAAAGTCCATTTTTATAAGTCCGGCACTTTCAACATAAGTCATTTCATACTGACAAGCTCTAGTACCTGTCTTAGAATCCTGATAAACCGGTGCTAAATCAGCTATAGGATGAGATGATATAATAACACCAGCAGCATGCAAACCTACATTCCTAACCAAACCGTCAAGTCTTGTAGATATCTCATACATATTTTTTAATTCTCTGTTGCCTTCTATTTCTTTAACTAAAGCAGCACAATCAGGATGATCATATATATCTACAACTCTTTTAACATCATCAGGTATGCTTTTAGCAAGTCTGTCAGCAGTAGCTAAATCTATACCCATAACACGGCAAACATCTCTTATAACAGAACGTCCTCCCAAAGCTCCGAAAGTAGCTATTTGAGAAACATTATCTTTACCGTATTTTTCTTTTACATAATCTATTATAACTTCCCTCTTATCATCTTGGAAGTCAACGTCAATATCAGGCATGCTTTTTCTTTCAGGATTTAAAAATCTTTCAAAAAGCAAATCATAATCAAGAGGATTAACTTTTGTAATTCCAGTAGCAAATGCAACTATTGAACCGGCAGCACTTCCCCTTCCAGGTCCTACTGCAACATCATGATTTCTTGCATAGTTAATGAAGTCCTGAACTACAAGGAAGTATCCTTCAAATCCCATCTTTCCTATAACACCCAATTCCATATCAAGCCTTTCCATAGCTTCTTTTGGTATATCATTATTATAGTATTTATTAAGACCATCTAAGCACATCTTCCTTAATGCTGTGGTTTCTGTTTCACCATTAGGAAGCTCATAATTAGGCATATAATAAGTCTTAGTCATTATATTTAAATCTTTGCATTGCTCTGCTATTTTCACAGTATTTTCAAATGCTTTAGGAAGTTTAGCAAATGACTTCATCATCTCTTCTTCTGTTTTTAGATGGAATTCATTGCTTGGGAATTTATATCTTCTTGGTGAATCTAAAGTGGCTTTAGTTTGTATTGCTAAAAGTATTTCATGAGCTTTAGCATCTTCTTTGGATACATAATGCACATCATTTGTAACTACCAACTCTATATTATGATGATTAGCAAGTTTATATAATGCACTATTTAAAGATTTCTCCTCAGGTATATTATGATCCTGAAGTTCTATATAAAAATCATTTCCAAAAATAGATTTATAATATTCAGCTAATTTTGATGCTTGTTTATAATCTTTTTTTCTTATAGCAATAGGAATCTCTCCGCCCATACATGCTGATAAACAAATAAGACCTTTATTATATTTTTCTATTAATTCATGGTCTACTCTAGGTCTATAATAGAAACCTTCAGTATATCCAAAAGTAACTAATTTACATAGATTATTATAACCTTCTTTATCTTTAGCAAGAAGAATTAAATGCATAGCACTTTTTTCTTCAGAGTTTTCTATCTTTTTATCGAATCTTGTTTTAGGGGCAACATATACTTCACATCCTATAATAGGTATAATACCTTTATCCTTTGCTTCAGAGAAAAATTCCATAGCACCAAACATATTACCATGATCTGTCATAGCTATGCCTGGCATTCCTAATTCTTTAGCTCTGTCTATTAATCCCGGTATAAGTCTTTTAGTTTTATCCTTCTTAGAATATAATGACTTAATACGGGCAGCTCCGTCAAGTATTGAATATTGTGTATGTACATGCAAATGAACAAATGACATAATAAACCCCTATTTGATTCTATTATTCTATATTATTTAAGTTAAATAGCAAGTTAAATTTAAAAAATATATAAATAGTTCTTATTTATTCACTATAAATATTTACGGTACTTAATTTATAAAATTTATATAGACTATGTAAAATATAAACAATTTTTTATTTTTAAATTTGACAATTTCTCTTTTAGTACTATAATTTTAATTAGATTTATTTTTTAATTGAAATAATACTCAATTATGTTATAATTAAAATATAAAAATAAAACTCAAAAGGAAATAAACATGGCTACAACACCTATAAAATTTATGGACGTTAGATTCATCAATCCATTTATTGTATCTCTAGTATCAATATTCAAAGAGATGGCTGGTCTTACAATGGAAAAAGGTACTTTAGTTAAAGGACAAGGCCGTAAACTTTTCTCCGGATATGGTGTTGCTATAGGAATTGTCGGCGATGTTAATGGACAAGTGCTTTATGAATTTCCTGAAAATTTCTCTCAGCTTCTTACTGAAAATCTTACAGATAAAAAACGCGGAGAATATGATTCTGAAGATGATTTTGAAGATATGATGAGAAGTGTTATAAATGAAATGGGAAATACTATAAGCGGTCTTGCAATTACTAAATTAGCTGAAGAAGGTATAAGCTGCGATATCACTCCTCCTATACTTTATTTTGGAAAAGAAATACAAATAATTCCTAAAAATTTACAAACTATAATTATTCCTTTCCAATCATCACTTGGATTTGTCAGCGTTAATATTGCTATGGATGCATAATAATATTAAATGATAAAAAACATTATTTATATATCAATTATAATATCTTTATTATTATCATGTACTAATACTGTAAGCAGCAATGTTATACAAACTAATGATGTGGCAATAAAACCAGATATAAGTGATAAATACAAAATCACTCCTAACGCTCTTAGATTACAATTATTATCTGAATACACACAAACGCATTATGGAAGCAAATTAATATATTTAGATAATCCTCAAATAATAGTTGTTCATTCTACAGAAACTCCTAATCTTAGTATAGCCGTAAATATATTTAAAAACGACACTTTAATAGGAAGACCTGATATAGAAGCAGGCGGGGAAGTAAATGTTGGAACTCATTTCTTAGTTGATTTCGATGGTACTATATATGCTAATACTCCTATTGAATATATAGCAAGACATACTGTAGGATTTAATTATACATCTATAAGTATAGAAAATATAGGATATGCTGATAAATTAACAAAAGAACAGTTAGAAGCCAATGTTAAATTGATAAAATATATAAAAAGTAAATATAAAAGCATAAAATACATAATAGCACATTATGAATATAAAGATAAAACTCTGCCTCATTATTCTCTATATAAAGAACTAAATACAAAATATATAAATCCTGGTAAAAGAGATCCAGGCACTAATTTCATGCAGGAATTAAGAAAAAGAATTTAAATAAAAAATATAAGGCTCATTATTTATGGAAGTACTACTAGTTTATTTATTTGAAATATTTATAATAATTATTCTTATTATGCTCTCAGCATTATTCTCAGGAAGCGAAACTGCATATACTTCTATAGATGATGTTACCTTAATGCGTTTAGTAAGAGAGAAAAAAATAAAAGAGGAAGATAAAAAGTACTGGGAAAAATCAAGTTCTATGATACCTACTCTATTAGTTGGTAATAACATAGTTAATATATCAGCAAGTTCCATTATAACAGTATTTGCTGTGAGGCTTGCTGACATTCTACCCCATGTATCAACAAATGTGATGGTTACAATATCAACTGCTACAATAACAATACTTATTATAATATTTGGAGAGATACTGCCTAAAGTACTTATGAGAGTTAATGCTGAAAAGATGATGCCTTATCTTCTATACTTTATGAAGTTTTGTCATTTTATATTTAAGCCTATAACTTTTTTAATGGACAAAATAACTACTTTTATAATGAATTATTTTGTACCTAAAAGATTAAGAGATGCTGAAAAAAGAAGCGCATTATCTAGTATGGACGATATAACAACAATAATACATCTAGGGCATAAAGAAGGAATAATTAAAGAATATACTCATGAGATGTTAACAGGTGTAATAGATTTCAGAAATAAAACTGTAGAAGAAATTATGACTCCTCGTGTTGATATGGTATGCATAGAAGCTGAAACAGATGTAAATGAAATTATAAAACTTACTGTAGAATCAGGACTTTCAAGATTCCCTGTTTATGAGGAAACAGTTGACCATATAATAGGAATTTTTCATACTAGAGCTTTATTTAAAGAGTATGTTAAAGGCGGCGGAAAAATGAACAAAATAAAAAAGAAAGCTATTGATTATATAATGCTGCCATACTTTGTACCTGAAACTAAGACTATAAGTAGTTTATTTAATGATATGCAGAAGAAAAAACTTCAGATGGTAATTACTATTGATGAATATGGGGGAACTGCCGGACTTGTTACTATGGAAGATATAATAGAAGAGATAATGGGCGACATAGAAGATGAAAGCGATAAAAAAGAAGCTGATGTAATAAGATTCAAAGGAAAAAGAATCATAATAAATGGAAATGCTCCTATAGAAGATGTTAATAAAACTTTAAAATTAGAATTAGAACATGAAGAATATCAAACTATAGCAGGATATGTAATTGATATGCTTGATCATATACCTGAAACAAATGAACGTTTTATACTTAAAGGCTACAGAGTAAGGATAATGAAAGTTGAAGACAGAAGAATAGTTGAAATGGAATTCACGCCTTTAAAATATTCAAGAACAAATGAAAGTGATAATATTGATTTACAAGATACAACTGACTCAGAAAAAAATGATTCAGAAATTTTAAATGAATAAGATAATTAAAATAAATAATTACTAATTAGGAAAATAATTATGATAAAAAAAATAAATCATTGCTTTATCTTTAATATTACTATATTCATGTGCTGATAATAAGCAGGAACAAGAAAAAAAGCCTCAACCACCTCAGAGTCTTAAATTAGTATTCACAGGCGATATAATGACACATCCAACTATTGTAAAGGCTTTTGAAAGCAATGATGTTTTAATAGATTTGAAAGATTATTTTAAAGGAGATATTGTATTTGCAAATTTAGAATTTGTTGTTAATACAAATAAACCGCCAATGCCTTATCCTGAATTTAATGGCTCATTAGATTATTTGCAATACTTCTTTAATTACTTCAATACTTTTTCAATAGCCAATAATCATGCTTATGATCAGGGGGCTCAGGCTGAATCTGAAACTGTAGCAGAACTTCATAGAAATAATAAATTAACTTTAGGAGGTTCAACTAATTCTCCTAGCATAGCACCTATAATAACAAATATTAATAATGTGCCTCTTTTTATATCTGCATATACTATGCTTGATAATGGTCTAAGTCATAAAACAAATAAAAATGATCATTTCTATTTTATGAATTTCTTCCCTAAACAAGAAGATTTAGTAGAAAAAGTAAAATCTGATTTGGCACTTGCCACAAACAATGAAATAAAAATAATATCTCTTCATTTCGGATTAGAATATACAACTGCTCCTGAAGAAAAAACAAAGGAAACTGCAAGAGCTTTGATAGAAAATGGAGTTGACATAATAGTAGGTCATCATCCACATGTACCAAGGCCAGTAGAAATTTATGAAGGAACTAATCATAGCGGAATCATTATATATTCATTAGGAAATTTCATTGCTAATCATAAAGGAAGATATCCGCATCTTGATATAGGTACAGTTGTATCATTAGAAATCAATGAAAACAAAGAGATTAATTTTTCTTATGTACCGACTTATTATGCTTTCTTTAAACAGAATGGTTTTGAAGTGGTAATGAAGCCTATAAAAGAAGATCCTAATATTAATATGCCTACTCTAGCAAGCAATTATGTATACAACACCTATGATACTAATGCTATAAAAAAGGGTTATGAACTTATACATGATTTTTATTCTCCTCTTACAAATGAGAGTGTAAAGACTATGTTTGCTGATAATATAACTAACAGTAGCATTGTATCTAATAATAGTTTAGCTCATAGATAACGCACGGTAAATAAAATTATATTTACTTATTAGATTATAATTCAAAGTAATCATATATAAAAAATTTTGTTCTGCGTGCGTTGTACAAGTTTTAAACCTAAACAAAACTTGGGTGGGTGCTTTTAAATTCTAATATAAATAATAAAAATAAGAAAACATAAATTACAAATTAAATTAACAAGTCTAAAGGGTGGGCAGTGAAAATAAGTTTTAAAGATTTATTTACATACCCCGCCCTTTATATTTTTTATTTTATTTACATATTATAAATTGATTTATATTTAAAGCTTAAATTGTAAAAGCATCCCCACCCTAGAGTTGATTATATATAGAATTCTTTTAACGCACGGTGGACGTATTGATATTTATTATTTAAATTTGAATTTTCAATAAACATATATTAAAAATTTTAGTCTGCGTGCGGTATATTAAATATAAATAATAATTAAATAAACAAAAAATAAATCATTGACAAACATTTCAATATATACTATATTATTGTACTAATATGAATAATAATTATGCAAAAGAAATAGACAATGTATTTTCCATAGATGCAATTAATTATATGAGAAAGGCAATAGTAGATGCTTATGGAAATGAAGTATACTTTGGAATAAATTTTAATGCTTACGGAATATTGGATTATATAGAGGTAATGGCTAGAGGCAATAAAGACTCTGTACCTGCTATAATATCATTGTCATTGGAATTTGATGCCGTTATTCATAATCACCCTTCTGGACAGCTCACACCTTCAAGAGCAGACTTAGCAATAGCAAGTGAACTCGGTAATAACGCAGGGGTAGGTTTTTATATAGTCAATAATGATGTTGATGATTATTATGAAGTTGTAAAGCCTATAAAATCAGAGAATGTAAAAACTATAGATGTTCCTGAAGCTTTATATATGTTTACTGAAAACGGTACTTTAAGCCAATTATTAAAAAAGTACGAATACAGACAGGAACAAACTGAACTTGTTGAGGCTACTATAGAAGCATTTAACAATAATAAACATTTAATATCTGAAGCTGGAACGGGAATAGGAAAATCTTTTGCATATTTAATACCTGCTTTATTATGGTTAAAAGAAAATAAAACTAGAATAGTAATTTCTACTAATACTATAAATCTTCAGGAACAAATTATTTCAAAAGATATACCTTCTATCATAGGAGGAATTGCTCCGAATGTAAAATATGCTTTGGTTAAAGGCAGAAATAATTATGTATGTATCAAAAAAGTTAAAGAAGGTTTAAATGATCATGATAAATTTGATTTTGAAGAACAGATAAATTTCTTTGAGGATATAGACCATTGGCTTAATATAACCAAAGACGGTTCAATAACAGATTTAGGATATAAACCTAAAGGCGAATTATGGGAAATGGTTTGCTGCGATACTGATACTTGCACTCATAGAAAATGCGAATATTTAGAAGATTGTTATTTTTATAAAATGCGTAAGCAATTAAATGCCGCACAATTATTGATAGTTAATCATCATATACTTTGTGCTGATTTATCTCTTTATGCAGAAACAGCAGGAAGATACAGCCTTCTCCCTAGATATACAAAAGTCTTAATTGATGAGGCACATAATTTTGAAAACTCTGCTTCAAGTTATTTCGGAGATGAGGGAAGTAAAAACGGAATATTAAAAGCACTTTTCTATCTTTCAAGAATAAAGAAAAATAAAAGACTTGGAGTGATAGAAAGTATTAATAATATGCTTAATGAAAAACAATCATTAATCGAAAAGCATGAATATGATGAAATACTTGATTTAATAAATAAAGCACATGATTTAACTTCAAGGGTGAGAAATGTTGTTGAAGATAAATCAAAAGAATTCATAACATATTGTCATAAAAATATTCAGACTAAAGAAGGACTAGGTTATAAATTTAGAATAAGTCCTGAACTCGTTATGAGTCAGCATTGGCAGAATGAGGGATTAAAAGCATTAAGAGAGATGGTGCTTTCAATGACCTCTCTTGTTAATGTATGCGATAAATTATATAAAAAGTTTTTTGATATTGCTATTGAAAAAGATTTTGATTATGAAGAAATAGCTCAAATGTCAAATGCTTATTTAGAAAGGCTTAAAAGACAATTAGTTTCATTAAATTCTACAATAGATTACAAAAAAGATGAATATATAAGATGGGTGGAAACAAGACTCACCAAAAAAGGAAATCTCATTCTTAATTGGCATTTAACTCCTGTAACTGTAGCCAAAAATTTAAATGATTTTCTATACTCAAGATTTGATACTGTGGCAATGTACTCTGCTACTTTAACAGTTTCAAAGAGTTTTAATTTCTTTTCTAATAGATTAGGCTTTGATTATATAGAAAAAAATAAAAAAATAGAAATATATTTGGAATCTCCATTCAATTATGAGGATAATGCAAGATTATATATAGCAACAGATATGCCTGATGTAGCTGCAGATACATTTAATGACTTCACTTCAAAAGTATTGCTTCAGGTATGCAATATAACAGGCGGAAGAGCTTTTATACTTTTCACTTCTTTTGCATCGCTTATGAATGTATATGAAAACACATCAGAAAAATTGAAAAGTAAAAATATAAATGCCCTAGCCCAAACAGCTTCAATACATAGACATACTTTACTCGATATGTTCAAATCATCTTCAAACAATGTACTTTACGGAGTAGATTCATTCTGGGAAGGTGTTGATGTTGCAGGAAAGAATTTGGAAGTTGTTATAATACCTAAACTTCCTTTTGCCGTGCCTACTGATCCTATAAGCGAAGGAAGATACAGATATATAGAAGAAAATGGAGGAAATGCATTCTTAGATTATGCTCTTCCTTTCGCTGTTATAAAGTTCAAACAAGGATTCGGACGCCTTATAAGAAGCAAAGATGACAGGGGTGTTGTATTCGTTCTTGATAAGAGGCTTTATACAAAAACTTACGGCTCTCAATTTATTCAATCTCTTCCTAATGCCAAAATTTTAAGAGGAAGTATGGGAGAAATTTTCAATGATATGAATAATTTTTTGACTATTAACTTTATTCTCAATATTAAACAATCATAAACATATAAATACTTTACAATTTATAATTATCAAGTTATAATCCATTTTCAAGTATTTATAAAAAATACCTATAAGGGGTTATAAAAATGTCTAAAAATAATCTAATTAATTCGAGCAGTAAAAAAATAATATATTTTATATTAGTATTTGTGCTAATGCTAATTTCTTCTCTTCCTACGAATATATATATATTATTATTTGATACTACATATGATCTTGAAAAATTAATTTACAATATGATTTTTAATAGTTTTTATTTTCAAGTTTTTTACTTTTTTTGTTATTCATTTTTATTTAGTGTAAACAGCAATTTTGAAAATGTTAATAAAAGAACAATACTAATAACATTTTTATCATTTTTACTTTTATTTTTGCTTAGCATATTTACTTCAGCACCATTAAAAGATTCAATACCTAATATGACTGATTTTTTTATGTCTAATATAATGATTAATAAAAGTATATTATCTTCTATAATGTTTTTTATTATAATACTTTTAGCTGATAATAATTTTAATATAAAAAATAATACATATAATAGTTTTACTAAACTAGGAGATATAATTGTATTTTCTACAATAGCGGCAATTATTGCATTTGTATTTTGGGTATTTATTGCTTTTTTCTATGATAGATTTATTTTTAGAACTAATATAGCAGGTGATTTTGAATCGTTAATTGAAAAACTTCTTTTTATGTCTATTGTATTTGTTTTTTCTATAATACCTTTTATATTATTCTTTGTGCAAAAGAGATTTAAAACTGTTTTATCAATATATATTTCTAGAGGATTATTATTTTTATATTCATTTTTAATATTCGCTTTATTTTTTGCCTTACTATATGAACCTATAAGACCTTTTGACAATACTAAATCTTTTATAATTTATAATGCATTATTAATTTTATCTATTATTACTTTATACTTTATAAGAGCTGACTATAAAGCTGGAGTAATAACAAAAGCAATGTATATAATATTTCCAATACTGGCATTTTTATTTAATATATTGGTATTAGGAGCAAGCATATACAGAGTAATTATTTCTGAAAATAAAATAAATGAAATTTCTATTGCAGTTCTTAATATAATAATAGCCGTTAATCTAGTATATATTATAATACAAAATATAAAGTCCATAATAAAGATATTTAAAAATAATATTAATATAAATGAGGCAGTGATTGGAAATAATAAAATATACAGTTTTATTTATATTTATAGTATCTACTCATTTATTTTTTCTTTTATAGCTCCTATTATAATGGTATTTTTAAAAGATAAATAAAAGTTTAATAATTTAAAGAGGTTTATGAATTATGAAAAAGCTAATATTTATTTTATTTTTATTTAGTATGTACTTATATAGTCAAACTGATAATAAAACTAAAGTTTATGAAAGATTAAGAGAATATGTGTATGAAGGTAATGTTAGAGAAGCTGAAAATATTCTTAAGAAATATAATGGAGATATAAATAATCTTGATTATGAAGATTTTACATTATTATCGATTGCAGTTATGGATAATAATATAGAAATGGCTGAGCTTCTTTTGAAATATAAGGCAGATGTTAATACTGTAGTAAGTGATGGCGATACTGCATTGATACTTGCAGTTGATAATAATAATATGGAAATGGTTAAACTACTTTTAAGTTATGGTGCTGATATTGACTATCAGGGCTTTAGAGGAAGAACGGCATTATTTTCATCTTTAAACAAAGGCGATAATGGTAAAGAAAATATTGAAATGGTAAAACTCTTAATCAAAAATAAAGCTGATGTTAATATAGCTTATGATGGAGATTATGAGAATGAAGAAACACCTTTAATGTATGCTATTATGAAAGGCTATAAAGAAACGGTAAAAATATTAATTGAAAATAAAGCTGATATAAACAGGAGAAATAGAAATAATGCAAATGCTTTGATTTATGCTTATATGTATGGACATGAGGATATAGCAAATATTTTACTTCAAAATGGTTCTGATTCTTTGGATAAAAGTTTGAAAGTTTGTGATCTTAATCAATCAACTTTGCTTAATCTTAATGTTCCATTGATAAATGCTGCACACTATTCTACCAATGAAGTTTTTTTACAAAAGCTGATTGATAGTGGTTCATATAAAGATTATGATTATGATACTGCATTGAGAGAAGCCGCTTCTTATAATAATATTAATGCTGTAAAAGTGCTTATTAAAAATAATGCAGATGTTAATGTTCAAAATAGAGATGGTATGACAGCATTGATGTCGGCTTGTTATAATGGGAATCTAGAAATGACAAAAATGCTTTTAGATGCTGGTGCTGATAAAAGTATAAAAAGAGGTAATTATGATGCATTGTATTATGCCAGAGAATACGGAAAAAATGAAGAAATAATAAAATTACTCACAAAATAGGTATAGTGTTTACAAAAAACATTATATATACCTAAATAAGTATTTACTTTACAATTTCTAATTATAAGTTATAATCCATTTTCAAGTATTTGTAAAAATACCTATAAGGGGTTATGAAAAATGTCTGAAAATAAGCTTATGAATTTGAGCAGTAAAAAAAGATTATATCATATATTAGTATTTACCATAATAATAATAGCTTCTCTTCCTATAAATATACAAATATTATTATATGATATTGATCATAATGCTGACAATTTCTATCCAACAATTATTATTAATAGTTTTTATTATCAAGTATTTTATTTTTTTTGTTATTCATTTTTATTTATTATAGATAGTAATTTAGAAAATATTAATAAAAGAACAATACTAATAACATTTTTGTCATTTTTACTTTTATTTTTGCTTGGCATATTTACTTCAGCACCATTAAAAGATGAAATACCTGTTATGCTTGAATTTTTTAAATCTAATATAATGATTAATAAAAGTATATTATCTTCTATAATCTTTTTATTATAATAGTTTTATCTGATAACAATTTTAATATAAAGAATAATACATATAATAGTTTT
Source organism: Brachyspira intermedia PWS/A (assembly GCF_000223215.1). Lineage (NCBI taxonomy): Bacteria > Pseudomonadati > Spirochaetota > Spirochaetia > Brachyspirales > Brachyspiraceae > Brachyspira > Brachyspira intermedia. The sequence continues at coordinate 1,369,339 of NC_017243.1, read as the reverse complement.
ACTAAATTAGGAGATATAATACTGTTTTCTGTAGCATCAGAAATTTTATTAGCAATAATATTATTCTTAATTATTAAATTGGTAGAATTGGTAGAATTGCTAGAATTTTTGGCAATTATGGTATTATTATTTTTTGGTTTAATGTTATCTGTTTTTTCTGAAGAACATGGAAATACCTTAGCCTCAAAACTGATTTTGATTTTTATTGTATATTTATCTACTTTAATACCGTTTATATTTTTCTTTGTGCAAAAGAGATTCAAAACTGTTTTATCAATATATATTTCTCGAGGATTATTATTTTTATATTCATTTTTAATATTTGTTTCATTTTTTGCCTTACTATATGAACCTATAAGACCTTTTGACAATACTAAGTCTTTTATAATTTATAATGTATTATTAATTTTATCTATTATTACTTTATACTTTATAAGAGCAGATTATAAAGCTGGAGTAATAACAAAGGCAATGTATATAATATTTCCAATAATAGCATTATTATTTAATATATTAGTATTAGGAGCAAGCATATACAGAGTAATTATTTCTGAAAATAAAATAAATGAAATTTCTATTGCAGTTCTTAATATAATAATAGCTGTTAATTTAGTATATATTATAATACAAAATATAAAGTCTATAATAAAGATATTAAAAAACAATATCAATATAAATGAGGCAGTAATTGGAAATAATAAAATATATAGCTTCATTTATGTTTATGGTATTTACTCATTTATTTTTTCTTTTATAGCTCCTATTGTAATGGTATTTTTAAAAGATAAATAAAAGTTTAATAATTTAAAGAGGTTTATGAATTATGAAAAAGTTAATATTTATTTTATTTTTATTTAGTTTGTACTTATACGCTCAAAATAATGATAATAATAAAAGCAAAGTTTCTGAAAAATTAATAGATTATGTTAATGAAGGTAACGTTAAAGAAGCTGAAAATATTCTTAAAAAATATAATGATTATGTAAACAATCGTAATTATGAGGGATTTACATTGTTATCGCTTGCAGTTATACGTAATAATATAGAAATGGCTGAGCTTCTTTTGAAATATAAAGCAGATGTTAATGCTAATGTAGATCTTGGAGATAGCTTATTAATAGGTGCAGTTGATAATAAAAATATGGAAATGGTTAAACTACTTTTAAGTTATGGTGCTGATATTGATTATCAGGGATTTAGAGGAAGGACAGCATTATTTTCTTCTTTAAACAAAGGCGGTGAGAATAAAGAAAATATTGAAATGGTAAAACTCTTAATAAAAAATAAAGCGGATGTTAATATAGCTTATGATGGAGATTATGGAAATGAAGAAACACCTTTAATGTATGCTGCTATGAAAGGCTATAAAGAAACTGTAAAAATATTAATTGAAAATAAAGCTGATATAAATAAAAGAAATATTTATAATGCAAATGCTTTGATTTATGCTTATATGTATGGACATGAGGATATAGCGACTATTTTACTTCAAAATGGTTCTGATTCTTTAGATAAAAGTTTGAAAGTTTGTAATCTTAATAAAGAAACTTTGCTTAGTTATGATGTTCCATTAATAACTGCTGCACACTATTCTACTAATGAAGTTTTTTTACAAAAGCTTATTGATAATGGTGCAAATGTAAATTATAAAAATTATGATGAAAAAACTGCATTGATAGAAGCAGCTGATTATAATAATATTAATGCTGTAAAAGTGCTTATTAAAAATAATGCTGATGTTAATGTTCAAAATAAGTATGGTATGACAGCATTGATGTGGGCTTGTCGTAAAGGAAATTTAGAAATGACAAAAATGCTTTTAGATGCTGGTGCTGATAAAAGTATAAAAAGAGGTAATTATGATGCATTGTATTATGCCAGAGAATACGGAAAAAATGAAGAAATAATAAAACTTCTTACACAATAATAATACTGATTATTTTAATCTTTATATAAAAATTTACTCCAATCTATCAAATCATAATTTTTGTATACTCTTTTTATTTCATCTCTTGCTTCCATTAAAGCAAAGCCTAATAAATTTTCTCCTTTCCAGCAAAAAGGATTTTCTATATTCTCATCATCATATTTCATTTTTATTCCCCATACTTTATCATAGGGACTTGCCTCAACTAATACTTTGTTTTTTGTACTTAATAAAAAATTTCTTAAATCAGTGTTTTGCGAAAATTTATAATAATTACCTGTAAATACTATTTTGTATTTCATTTTATCCCACAATTCATCATTGAAATTTTTAACTTTTCTTCCAAGTTCTTTTATAGTTTTCGGCTGATTACTATTCAAAATTTCATTAGCAATATCTTTATCATCAAATAATAATGCCTTATTGTACATCATATATTTTTCCATACAATTAAATACTAAATCATTTTCTTTAAAATCTTTAATATACCATTGACTCAATGATGATTTAGTAACTTCTTTTTTATCATTAGTATGACCATAGAAAAATAAAAAGTCAATTTTCTTTCCGGAATTAAAATCTTTTCTAAGTTTTTCTAAAGAATATTTTTGCTCTCCTACCCCATTCATTAAATTATTATCATAAAAGCCTTTAAATACTATAGGCTCTTCAAAAAGTTTCTTATACTCTTCTTTATCATCATTTGAAAGTCTATTAAAATAATTACTGAATACTTTATTATAAGAACTACTATTTACAAACCATATAGGAGGCATTATATTTTGCATAAAAAATCCTTGTAAAAGTTTTGTAAAAGTATATCATTATATTATTTGAATATCAACTATTATAAATTAGGAAATAAATATGAAAGGCTTAGTATATTTAGGAAATAATAAAATAGAATTAAAAGAAATAGAAAATCCAAAAATTATAGATAATAAAGATGTAATAGTAAAAGTTACATTATCTAGCATATGCACAAGTGATTTTCATATAATAAACGGAGCAGTACCAAGAGCAAAAGAAAATATTGTGCTTGGGCATGAATTTGTAGGTGAAATTATAGAAACAGGAAGCGAAGTCAAGAAATTAAAAAAAGGCGATAGAGTATCAGGAAACTGCATCACTTTCTGCGGAGAATGTTATTATTGTAAAAACGGATTTATTAATAATTGTGAAAAAGGCGGTTGGGAAATAGGATGCCATATAAATGGATGTCAGGCAGAATATATAAGAGTACCTTATGCAGATATGTCATTGAATATACTTCCGGAAAATGTAACTTATGATAATGCATTATTTGTAGGTGATATCTTAGCAAGTGGATATTTCGGTGCTGAGCTTTGCGAAATAAAAAATGATGATACTGTTACTGTTATAGGTTCAGGACCTGTGGGGCTTTGTGCTATGATGAGTGCAAAAGTTTTCGGAGCTAAAAAAATAATTGCTATTGATATAAATGAAGATAGACTAAATATTGCAAAAGAAAATAAATTAGCTGACTTTTTCATAAATCCTAATAAAGTTGAAAATATAGAAGAATACATAAAAGATATAAATAAAGGCAGACTTTCTGACGGCACTATAGAAGCAGCAGGCGGAGAAAATACATTTGAATTAGCTTGGAAAATAGCAAGACCTAATTCTGTTGTTGCATTAGTTGCGATGTATGAAAAACCTCAAATTCTTCCGCTTAATATTATGTACGGAAAAAATTTAATATTCAAAACAGGCGGAGTCGATGCTGTTCATAGTGATAGAATTCTTAAATTGATATCTGAAGGTAAATTAAACACTGATTTTCTCATAACTCATCGAGTAAAATTAGATGATATATTAAAAGGTTATGAAATATTTGATAAGAAACAGGATAATTGTATAAAAGTGGCTGTAGAATACAATTAATATTATTTAATAAAAAAGATTTTATTATTGTTATATACAAATTATATAGTATAATATATATTATCAAAATTTAGGGTATTAATTATGATTGACTTTAATGTAGTTGAATTTAAAAAAGATTCCGCAATATTTGTTGCAGGTGAAAATGCAAGAGAAGTATTTTACATAATAAAAGAAGGTACTGTAATAGATAAAAATTATGTTGTAGAAAATACTAATTTTGAATTTACTTCAGGAGATATAATAGGTATTGTCCCTGCTATACTTTTAGAACCTTATTATTCAACTGCAATTGCGGTAACAGATGTACAATTAGTAGAGATACATACCAAAGACATATATAATATAGAAGATATAAAAATAATAGAAAAAATATATAAATATTTAATAAAATTTATGGAAATATGGTTGGGTAAATATTTTTATAAATTATCTGAATCTTTAAATATAGGAAGCTATAAAGAAAATGATGCACTTGAAATAGCAAATATTTATAATGATAATGGATATAAATCAGCTGCGCTTTATATGTACAAAAAAATCATAGAAATGTTCCCTAATGAAGATCATACAGTAATAAACGAAAAAATAAATGAAATAGAAAGCAACTATAAAATAAAACCTCCATTGGAAATAAGTTCTAATTTGCAGGAATATAAAAAAGGTACTTGTATATTTTCAGAATTAGAAAATAATACAGATCTATATGTAATAAGAGATGGAAAAGTTGGAGTGTATAGTGTATTCGATGGAAAAATTATTACTAGAATAATATTTAAAAGCGGAAACATCATAGGTTATAAGCCTATACTTGGAAATAAATTATTACTCACAACATGCATAGTATTAGAAGATACAATATTACAGGTTGTAAACAAAGAAGATTTTTTAAGATTAGCTTCGAACAATACAAAACTTCAATATCATCTTGTAAATATAATGGCAAGAAGAACATACAATACAATAATAAAAAGCTATAGTATAACAATAAAGAACCCTATTGGAAAATTTTATAGTATGGTATATTCATTTGTAAAAACAGAATTATTATTCGATAAGAACATTGATTTTATAGAACTACCTTACACTCTTCATGATATATGTACTATGGTTGGTATAGAAAATATCGATTATATAAAATCAGAAATGAATAAAATTAAAGTAATATTATTCTCAGGCAATGAAAAAATAATAATACCAAATATACAAAATTTCTTCAAAGAGTATGATATGTACAGAAAAAGAAATTCAACTCCTAATATATCTTAATAATTCTAAAACTATTATATTTTTTCATAATAATTATTTGACATAACTGCATTTTATAATATAATATTTGGTCTTGATTTATTCTAGTAAAAAATATAATGGGATCTTTATGGAAAAATATGATACAATTAAATTTAATAAAAATGATATTATTATTAAAGCAGGAGAACAGCCATCAGAATATTTTTATATATTAATGAGCGGTAAAACTATATCATATTATGAATTTCATAAAGAGTATAAACATGAAAGTAAAAAAGGAAGTATATTAGGATTAATATCCGCTATTATAAAAGAACCATATTTTTCAACTATAGAGGCTGTAGAAGATTCAGAACTTCTAAAAATAAAAATTGATAGTATAATCAATATCAAAGATGAAAATCTGCTTACAAAAATATATAATTATCTATACTTTATTTTAGAAACTTGGCTTAGTAAATATTATACTATATTAGCTGTAAATAAAGTAGATTTATATAATAAAGACGATATTGTAACTATGGCAAATATTTATAAGAAGAATGGATATATAGATGCTAGCTACAAATTATGCTCAAAATATGTAGAACTTTTTCCTGAAGATAATGATGTAGTTAAAATTAAAAACTTTATGAAAGATATGGAAAATATAAAATATACTAAAGAAATAGATCATATAGAAAATAATACATACAAATTTCCAAAAGGATATTGTATATATACAGAAATATATTCAAGCGACCATATATATATAATAAAATCAGGTAAAGTTGGAATATATAGCATAGTTAATTCCAAACAGATAATTAGAAATATTTATACAGAGGGATATATAATAAATGGATATAATCCTACACTAGAATATAAACCATTGTTAACGACCGCTATAGTTTTAGAAGACTCTATCATTGATATAATAAATAAAGAACAGTTAATAGAAATGATATATAATGATAAATCATTAAGAATTAATTTTATAAAAATGATATCAATAAAAGTAAATAATGCTGTTTTAAAACTCAAAGCAATAAAGAAAGATGAATTAAATATTAAATTTATAATTATCATATACTCTATGTTAAAAATGCATACTTTATATCATAAAGATGCTATAAAATTAACATTACTTTATAGTATAAAAGATATAAAAAATATGCTTAATATAGATATTGATAATAAAAAAGTTCGTGCAGCATTAAAAAATGTTAAATATATAGAATTAGACAATGATTATAATATTAGAGTAACAAATATAGAAAATTATTGTAAAGAATACAAAAATTATATAATATAACCTTTTATAGTTGACATAATTTTTCTAAGTATTATAATTTTTAAATAAATAATATTAAAGAATATATATTTATGAAAAAATACAGATTAGTTAAATATAAAAAAGGTGATATTATATTAAAAGATTCCCAAATTTCTAAAGACTGTTTTTATATAATTACAAAAGGAAGTATAAGATCCTATAATAATTTTTACAATAATACATATAAAATGGGTAATATCATAGGTTTAATAGCATCTATAGCAAAAGAACCATATTACTCTACTGTGGAAGCTATAGAAGATACTGAATTATGGGAAATAAAAATAGAAAATATAAATAAAATTAATAATAAACACTTAATAAACAAAATATCCAATTATTTATCATTTGTACTAGAAATTTGGCTTAGTAAATATTATAGTCTTATAATAAAAAATAAAATAGATCTATACAATAAAGAAGATATACTTACTATGGCATCAATTTATAAAGATAATGGATTTATAGATGCAAGTTATAAATTATGCTTATCATATATTAATATGTTTGAGAATGATTATAATGTTAATAATATTGATGATGTCAAAAAATTTATGAAAACTTTAATTAAATCAAAAGAACCGGAACATATAGATAATAATTCCTATAAAATGTACAAAGGATATTGTATATATACTGAATTAGAAGCCACTAATCATATTTATTATATAAGGTCTGGAAGAATTGGAATATACAATATAGCAGACTCAAGTTATATTACTAGAACTATATATCCTGCACATTTTGTTATTGATGACTATGCCCCTACACTTGAGTATAAAACTCTATTTACAACTGCTATAGTTTTGGAAGATTCCATTGTAGAAATTCTAACTAAAGAAGAATTAGTAAAAAAACTTCATGATAATGCCGAATTAAGATTTAAAATGATAAAAATGACTTCTATGAAAGTTATAAGTACAATATTAAAGATTAAATCCATAAATAAAACTGAATTAAGAGATAAATTGATAGTATTAATATATGGAATTCTAAAAATAGAAACTTTATTTTCTGAAAAAACATATATAAAACTATACTATAAAATAGAAGATATAAAAAATATGATGCATGATGATATAGATATTAATGATATGCAAAATGCTTTAAAAAATATAGAATATTTAGAATTTGACTGTTTTAATAACATTATAGTTACAGATTCATATAAATATTTTAAAGAATATGAAAGTTATACAAAGTAACTTTAACATAAAAAATAAAAAACTATTAAGATAAATAATATTACTATGGAACAACAATATAACAAAATAACAATAAAAAAATCAACAATAATTTTTAAATATAAAGAACCAGCCAAGGATTATTTTTATATAATACTCAAAGGTAAAGTTACAGCATATAATGTATTTTATCAAAATTATGACATACATTATAAAGAAGGCGATATTATAGGGCTAATATCATCAATAATCAATGAACCTTATTACTCTACAATAGAAAGCAACGAGGATACAGAAGTCTTAAAAATATATGTACAAGATTTAGCCAAAATAGATAATTATAAACTTATAGATAAAATATCAAATTATTTGTCTTCAATATTTGAAACTTGGCTCAGTAAATACTATTCATTAATCACAAACAATAAAGTCAATTTATATAATAAAGAAGATATAGTAACAATGGCAAATATTTATAAAAATAGAGGCTTTACAGATGCAAGCTATAAAATATGTAATGGATGCATAAAATTATTTAAAGATGATATCCATATCAATGAAGCTAAGAAACTAATAATAAATACAAGACCAATAGCAAAACCAACACGTATAGAAGAAAATGTTTACAGTATAAAAAAAGGATATTGTTTATATACAGAAATAGAACCCAGCAGTTACATATATATGATAAGATCCGGAAAAGTAGGTATTTATAGTATAATAGACTCTAAAGCCGTAGTAAGATCAATTTATTCATCTAATTATATCATAAATTATTATAAACCTGTTTTGGACTATAAACCTCTTTTTACAACTGCTATAGTATTGGAAGATTCGGTAATAGAAATTATAGAAAAAGATTTGATGGAAAATATTATAAATAGAGATAATAAATTCATTAATAATTATATAAAAGCCACAGCAGCAAAAATTAATAATACAATATTAAAAATTAAAGCATTATCAGCAAAAGAATTAAATGAAAAATTAATAATACTAATATATTCATTTATCAAAATGGATACTCTATTTGAAAAAAATAAAAATGTAAGATTATACTATTCTATAGACGATATAAAGAATATTTTAAATATAGATACACCAAATAATGAAATATTTCAAATTTTAGAACAATTGAAGCATATGAGAATAGATAAATCAGAAAATATTACAATAAACAATTATGAGAATTTTTTCAGAGAATATGAAAATTACATAATATAATTATTTTTTTGTTGACATAATTATCTTATATAGTATAATGCAGGCATTAATAGTGTTAGATTAGTTTATGTCATATAATATCACAGAAAGATTTGATAAATCTTCAATATTATTTAATAATGGAGAATCTCCAAAAGATTACTTCTATATAATTACTAAAGGCAGAGCTGTATCTTATAATAGTTTTTATGAAAATTATAAAATATCTCTTAAAGAAGGCAGTATAATAGGTTTAATATCTGCTATAATAAAAGAGCCTTACTATGTAACTACTGAGGCTTTAGATGATATAGAAGTATTAAAAATCAATATAAATAATATAGTTCAGATTACAAACAAAGAATTAGTCAGCAGAGTATCTAATTATCTATCTTATATACTTGAAACTTGGCTCAGTAAATATTATAGTTTAGTTATAAAAAATAAGGTAGATTTATATAATAAAGAAGATATATTAATCATGGCTAGTATATACAAAAATAATAATTTCATAGACGCTAGTTATAAAATATGTATTCAATATATAGAATTATGTAAAAATGAATGCAACACAGAAAAAGTAGAACAATTCCTAAAATATCTTAAACCCAAAAAAGAACCAGAACTTATAGAAAAAAATACATATAAGGTGAAAAAAGGATATTGTTTATACACAGAAATAGTTTCCAGCAATCATGTATATATAATAAAATCAGGAAGGGTTGGTATATATAATATTATTAATAAAAAACAAACTGTAAGACTAATATATCCGGAAGGCTATATAATAAATGGATACCCGCCATCTCTAGAATATAAACCTTTACAGACAACTGCAATAGCTATTGAAGATTCAGTAATAGAAATATTAAAAAAAGAAGAACTTATAAGTGCAGCAAATAAAAATGAAGAACTGAGAATTGGTTTAATATTAGTAACTGCTGTAAAAGTAAATAATGTAACATTAAAAATAAAAGCAGTGAAAGAGAAAGAACTAAAAAATAAATTAATTATCATATTATATTCTATCATAAAAATAGAAACTTTATTTAAAAAAGAAAAAATAATAAAATTACCATATAAAATAAAAGATATCATAGATATGATAGATCTGAATAATGATATCAAAGCAATATATGCGGAATTTGAAAATATAAAACATATAGAATTAGACACTTTCAAAAATATTATAGTTAATAATACTGAATCTTTTTTAGAAGAATACGAAAATTATATAAGATAATTATTACAATATAATAAAAAATTAGTTTTATAATAACATGAATAATTACAACACTATTAAATTCCCAAAATCATCTTTTATATATGAGGAAGGCAATTTTCCAAAAGATTCATTTTATATAATAACAAAAGGCAAAGCTAAATGCTATGCAATAAATTCTAATAACTACAATAAAGAATATAATGTTGGACATATTATAGGACTAGTTAATCTGGCAGCATCAGAACCCTATTCTGTTACTATGGAAGCTACAGAAGATGTTGAAGTTTTGGAATTGACACTATCTGATATAAGCAATATTACAAATAACGATTTGATAAAAACAATATATAATTATCTTAATACTACATTAGAAACTTGGCTCTCTCGCTATTATATTATTTTGGTAAAAAATAAAGTTGATTTATATTATAAAGAAAATATTTTCACAATGGCAGAAATATATCTAAAAAATGATTTTCCTGATATAGCTCATAAATTATATGAAAACTACATAGAAACATTAGAAGATAAAAATGATATAGAATATGCTAAAAAAGAATTATTAAAACTTCCTCCAGCCAATAATCCAAGCACATTTACTTCAAATATATTGTTGTATAAAAAAGGAAGCTGTTTATATACAGAATTCAAACCAAGTAATCATTTATATATAATATTATCTGGAAGAATAGGAATATACAATGTCATAAATGGAAAGCTGCTTCTAAAAGATATATATAAAAAAAATTATGTTCTTGACGGATATGAACCAAAATTAGAATATAAGCCTTTATTAACTTCAGCTGTTGCTTTAGAAACTTCTTATATAAAAGTAGTAACTAAAGAAGAATTTATAGAAATGATAATAAAAGATAAGCATCTTAGAAGTTATCATATAAAAATGATGTCAATAAAAGTAATAAATATATTATCTAAAATAAAAGCATTAGAAGAAACAAATACTCTTTCAAAATTATTTATAATAATCTCTGCATTGCTAAAAACAGAAACTTTATTTGAGGAAATAAACACAACTGTATTAAATTATACTATTTATGATATAGAAAACTCTATAAAATTAGATATAAATGATATTCTTAATAATTTAAAAAAAATAAAATCATTAGAAATAATAAATGATAAATATATAAGAATAACAAATATCAATGATTTTTTTAAAGAATATCATGAATATCAAAAAAATACTTATTGACATCCCTTATAAATGTATTAAAATATTTACAAACAATATAGGGATTATTTATGTTAAATTACAACACTATCAAATTTAATAAATCTGCAACAATATTTATAGAAGGTCAGGAACCAAAATACACATTTTATATTATTAAAAAAGGAAGAGTAGTAGTATATAGTTATTTCGCTGATAATTACGCTGTAGAATATAAAGAAGGTGAAATTATAGGGTTATTCAATGCCGTTTTAAATGAACCTTACTTTTCTACAGTAAAAGCATTAGAAGATACAGAAGTAATAGAAATGAATATCAATGAAATAGAAAAAATAGATACTATAAGTCTTATAAATAAAATATATGATTATCTTATGATTAATATAGAAAGATGGCTCAACAGATACTATTACTTTTTGCATAAAGAAAACAATCCATATTATAGCAGACATGGCAAGTCTAAAAATATTGATATTATGGAAATGTGCAAAATATATCTTAATAATGGATTTAATGATGCTGCTTATAAATTATATAAAAAGTATATAGAGCTTAATCCTAATGATGAGGAAAGAAAAGAAGAGCTTAATAATTTATACAAAAATCTCAAACCAATAGAAGAGCCTGAAAATATAGAAGCAAACATATATAAATATAAAAAAGGCTATTGTTTATATACAGAACTTCAAAGTAAAGATAATCTATATATAATAAAATATGGCAAAGTTGGTGTATATAATATATTTGATTCTAAACAAGTTACAAGAAGAGTATTAGCTACCGATGATGTACTTAATGGATATGCTCCTATTTCAAAAAATAATAAATATCTTTCAACTACTGCTATAGTTTTGGAAGATTCTATTGTACAATTAATAAAAAAAGAAGATGCTATGAATTTGGTGCAGTCTGACAGAACTCTTAGACTATATTTTGTAAAAATGATGAGTATGAGAGTATACAGCACAATTTCAAGAATAAGATCTTTTAATGCAAATAAAATAGTAAGTAAATTTGTAATAATAATAGAAGCATTAATAAAAACAGAACTATTATTTAAAAGCATAAACAAAATAAAATTTCAATATAATATAAACGATATTTGTTCTATGATAGGAGTTGAATATAAAGAAAGCATAGACAATGAAATATTAAAAATCAAATCATTAGATATATCAGATGAAGGATATTTAATGGTTAATGATGTAGAAAGTTTCTATAAAGAATATGAAATATATAAGCAGAGAAATACTCATAAGATAGAAACTGATTAAATAACAAAATGAGCTAAATATTCTATATTGCCTTTAGCCCCTTTTATAGGCGAAACTGTTCTATTTACTTCTTTAAACCCTATTTCTACTATTCTTGAAATAGCATTGTTTAATATTTTTTCTCTAAGTGTATCATCTCTTATTATGCCACCTTTAGATACATCACCCCTTTCAGCTTCAAATTGAGGTTTTATCAAAGTTACCCAAAATTCCAAATCATTTAATTCTTTGAATATAATAGGAGCTATTTTTGATATTGATATAAAAGAAACATCACTTACAACTATAGAAGGAATCTCACCATTAAACATTTCTCTTTTTATATCTTTGGCATTAAAATCTTCTATAGATACTACCCTATCATCATTACGAAGTTTATAAACTAGCTGATTATGCCCTACATCAAGAGCATAAACTTTTTTAGCACCATATTTAAGCAGACAATCTGTAAAGCCTCCTGTAGAAGCTCCAATATCTAAACATATTTTATTTTCTACAGATATACCAAACTCTAAAAATGCTTTTTCTAACTTCTCTCCAGCCCTTGATACATATTTTATATTTTGAACAACTTCTATATTGTCAGTATCTTTTATCTTATAAGCCTTAGAAGTTACCTTTACTCCATTAACAAAAACACAACCGGCTAGTATTATATCTTGTGCTTTAGCTCTGCTCTCTGTATAGCCTTCACCATGCACATATTCATCTAATCTCATTTATGAAAGTATTATAATCCAAGAAAAGATTTTATTATAGAAAGAGAATTCTTTTCTTTATCTCTAGTATTCACTTTCAAAAGCATTTGAGTATGATTGCTTTCTAATATATTTGAAGTTAGATAAACTGATTCAAAAGTTTCAGTATATTCATCACCTATACCATATAATGATAAATTAGAATTAAACTCTAAATATAAAGCCATAGTATTATTTTTAGCTATTTCAACTTTATCAGCAGATAATACTGTAGCTGGTTTTTGATCATTAATTATTGAATCTATAACATTAGAATTATCAGAAATATACAATATAGAATCTTTTATATAGCATAAATGACCACCGAGTGTATAAACATCATCAGTAACATCTTCAGCAAATGCCTGCAATATTACTTTAACTGTATCAGTATCAGTTATAGAAGCAGAAATTAGTAAAGCAGGTGATTCATCAGTATCAGCATTCGGATCATCCCAAACAGATACAAATATGTCTCCACCAAAAAGTTCTATAAATTTAGAAGCATCTATTCCATTCTCTTCAAGGGCTTTTAATTCTTCTTTAAAAGGAAGATTTTTCATATCTCCCATAATATTTTTAAGATATCCAGACAATTCTTTACTATTAAATGCTAATGATAAGAATCCATAATTATTTTCACCATTAACAAATGAATATATATTATCAGCTAATTCCTTTTTTAATAATAAACTATCATAAGGATAATTAGGAGTATAACTGTCAAGAAGTACTTGAGCATCTCCATTATTGAAATTTATTTTTGTAGTAATGATAGCATCTTTATATGCTTCTTTAGGTATTCCTTCATAGCTTCTACCGAATAAAAATTTTGCAAAATCAGAATTCTCATCAGCTAATAAAGATAAATTAACCCAAACATAAGAATCATTAGTTTCATTTTCTAAAGCTAAAAACTTTTCATCTTCTAAAGGAGTATTATTAATAAATACATAATTAGCTATATTAGTAATATCTTCTTTATTTAATTCTTCATTATACCAATAATTATCTTTAAGTTTTAAAGTAACAGAAAATATTTCTTTATTCCATGAAATCAAATTATATTCATCTAATGGCAAATATCTATAAGCAGCATTTTCAGCAACAGAAACTAATTTATCTTCCTGACTTGCCATTTTTATCATAAGCTTATCTAATTCAGTAATATCCTTAACATCAAACATCAGTGTCATTTGCTGATAGCCATTGAAAAAAACTATTCTTGAAGTTTTAGAAAAATCTATATAATCATTTAATTTATTAGTCATAACTTCAGCAACAAAAGCATCATCTCTATACTCTAAATATCTGTCAGCATATTGCTGCATGAAAAATCTATTGAAAATATCTTGTAAATTAATTTCTCCTTTTTCTGCCATAGTTCCAGCATTAATAGAAAAAACACTATCTACATTATTGGGTATATATTTTTTATCTACAGCATAAGTAAAAGTGCTTAATGTCAATAAAAATAATAAGATCAAGGATACTACTCTGTTCATTAACTATCTCCTTAAAATGAGTTACAAAAAAGAATATATTTTATATTATATTAGACTATAATTAAAAGTCAAGTATTTATTTACATACAATATTTTGTATAGAAAAAATAATATGATTTCATGTAAAAAAATCTTGCAATAATACACAAAATACTTATAATCATAAAACATCTTACTTCATAATATTAGGATATAATATGAGATACTTGATACTTCATGGTCATTTCTATCAGCCCCCAAGAGAAAATCCATTTTTAGGTGAAATACAAAAGGAAGCGAGTGCAGCACCTGCTCATGACTGGAATGAAAGAATAACGAATGAATGTTATAGTCCTAATGCATATTCAAGAATATTAGACGGATACGGAAGAATAAATGATATGTCTAATAATTATGAATATATGAGTTTTAATTTCGGCCCTACACTTCTTGATTATATAGCAAGAACTAGAGAAGATTTATTGAAAAGAATAATAGAAGCAGATAAAAAAAGTATAGAAAGAGTCGGATACGGAAATGCAATAGCTCAAGTTTACAATCATATAATACTTCCTCTTGCAAAAAAAGAAGATATGAGAGTGCAAATAAAATGGGGCTTATACAATTTTGAAAAATATTTTGGAAGAAAATCAAGCGGAATATGGCTTTCTGAAACAGCAATAAATTTAGATGTAGTTGATGCTTTATATGACTGCGGAGTAAAATTCACTATACTTTCTCCATATCAAGCTCATTATGTTAAAAATATTACAACTACAGATGTTTCAGGTGCAAAAATAGATACTTCAAAACCTTATTGGCTTTACGGACATAATGGAAAAAGAGTTGCAGTATTTTTCTATGATGCTTATGTATCTCAGGCAATAGCTTTTGAACATTTGCTTACTTCATCTGATAAACTTGCAGAAAAAATAAGAAATGCTTATGGAGAAAGAAAACTTGTAAACATAGCTACTGACGGAGAAAGCTACGGACACCATGAGCCTTTTGCTGATATGTGTTTGGCAAGATATTTTAAAGAGAATGTTCATTATGATAATATTACACCAACTAATTATGAACATTATTTGAATATTCATCCGCCTACAGAAGAAGTTATACTTCATAGTGGTACAGGTGGAAGAGGAACTTCTTGGAGCTGCTCTCATGGTGTAGAAAGATGGAGAAGCAACTGCGGATGCGGAGGCTGGGACGGATGCGATTTATCTTGGAGAGGTCCTTTACGTGAAGCATTTGATATATTAAGAAAGATGCAGGATAAATTATTTGCTACTTTCTTAGACTTTACTGATGAAACTAGAAACTCTTTAAGAGAAGAATATGTGCGTGCTATATATAATGATTTAGATGCTAGAGATTTATATGAAATATGCAGCAAATATATATCATTTAAAGAATTTGTATTTTTAATGGAATCTTATAAGTATTCATTATTTTCATATACATCTTGTGGTTGGTTCTTTGAAGATGTATCAAGATTAGAGCCTATAAAAAATATGCAGTATGCAGAGCAGTCTTTCCATTATGCTAGATTATTGGTAAAAGATAAAAATGTAGACTTTGTTGATAAGGCTCAAGAAGAATTTTTAAAAACGTTAGAAAAATCTATAAGTAATAAACCAGAACATCATAGTGCTAGATATTTCTATGAAAAAGAAGCGAAAGTTGATGTATTTGCGAAACTTTATGTTATTAACTATTTTATATTTAATCTTATAGCAAGCGAATACAGAGATGTAAATATAAATATTTTTAAACATGAAATAAAATCAACTAAAATAGAAAAAAATATTATAGAAGGTATATTAATAGACAATATAGCTGCAGATATATATTTCAGAGTTAATACATCAAGCGAAAATCATGAATTTAAAAATCAGATACAAATATCAGAAAATTATGATGATTTAGATAAATGCACTGTGTATACAATGTATTTAAAAGATTTAAATTCTGATATAAGAGATAAATTAGCAGATAGTTTATTTGAAACTGATATAAAAAAGTTAGATCATTTAATGCATGAAATATATCCTGAGTACAGAAAACTTTTCACATACTTTAATTTGAATAGCATTACTCCTGATTATGACTATAGAAGAATAATGGGTGCTATGGCTTCACCTATACTTAGAGAAAAAATTACTGAAAGAGGAAGAGATGCTTACGATGAAGTATCTGAAAATTTAAAAGATGCAAGAAATGCAGGTATATTTATATCAAACAGCGGAATATCAAGCTTAATTGGAGATAATATTAAAAATGCTTTAAATACATTATATGAAACAGGAAATACAGAAACAATATACGATGTACTTAAAGATGTTAAATTTTTATCAAATAATGATATGCCTATAGACAGAAATACATTTGAAAATATTTTCTATAAAATAATACTCAAATATAAAAATACTGATATCAAATTCAATGATGATGAAAAAGCATCATTCAAAGAATTAGGATATTGGCTCAATTTCAATATGGATAATATATAATAGTATTTATTATAAAAAAAGCTGATAACTTTATTGATTAAGTTATCAGCTTTTTTATATATACATTATTTTTAATTATTTGTATTTACTGCATTTAATTCATTAGTATTAATATTATTAGTATTCATTTCATTAGTGTTTCTCATTATTAAACTACCATTTAGCAAACTTAATATCACTGTAAATGAATTGTTAGTATTACACTCTACATTTATTCTTATAACTCTTCCATTTTCAGATGAATTTTTTGCTAGCTCTATCTTTCCGTCAGGCTGTTTTCCAAAATAATAATTTGTTGTAATATAATATCCTTCATTTTTCCATAGATAATTTGCATACTTAACACTATAGCTAAGTACATCATCAACATCATAAAAATTCAATATCTTTATATCACCTTCTTCTATGTCATCTACTTTAGGATGTACTTTCAATCCTGTAACCTTATTAACAGATGATACAGCATCATTACCTATTGTATATAATTCCTCATAAGGTCTATCTTTAGAAATTAACAAATATGTTATTATAGATGCTACAACGATAGTTATTATAGTTGGTATTATTTTTTTCATACAAAGCCTTATTTTTCATTAAAATTTTCTATAACTTGATTCTTACAAATTATGTTCGCTATTATTTTATTATCCTTTTTTAATTTTATTAATCCCAAAATAACATAAATAAAAAATACAATAAAAGCAAATATAGGTCCCAAATTATTCTCTATATTTGATAATTTAGATATGTACTCTCCAATAAAATATCCTGCTATAAGACAAATCAAAGGTATTACATAAACAAAAAAGTTAGTACCCTTTTTTAGTTCTTCAACTTCTATAACAACACTGTCTCCTTTGTTAGCATTAATTTTATTGAATGCTCTAAGAACAACAGGTTTACCAGAATTACATATAGTACAGCCATCACAGCTTGCACTTCTTTGCAATTCAACTTTAGCTACATTATTATCATATGTTTCCAATACTAAAGCAAATTCTCTTTTCATTATTATCCCCTTTATATTATCGTAACTTTTTAAAGTTTTTGCAAAATAAAAATATTTCTCTGCTTTCATCTCTTGAACTTTTAGGTTTAAACACATTCACAGAATCAAAGTGTTCAGATAATTCTTTTTTAAAATCCTGCAAATCTTTACCATCAAAAACTTTTATAAAAAATTTCCGTTCTCCTTTAATACATCTTTAGCTAAATTAAATATAGCTCTACATAAAGCAATAGAACGAAAATGATTAGTTTCTCTGTCTGATGTAGTGTTAGGCATAGCATCGCTTACTACAACATCAAATAAAGTATTATTGAATGTTGTAATATCCATCTCCTTTATATCACCCAATATAAAAGTAAATCTTTGATGAGCAAATGAATTAGGAAGTATATCAACTCCTACAACTGAACCGCTTTTCAATATTTTATTAAGCATATACTGACTGAAAGATCCAGGAGAACATCCTACATCAAGAACAGTATCTGATGCCTTTATAAATTTAAATTTATTTTGAGCTTCTTCTAATTTGAATACACTTCTAGCTTTATAATTTTCTTCTTTTGCCTTTTTAAAATAAAAATCCTGTACCTTTTTCATTTAGCTATTAATTATCCCATAAACAATTTTTATATCATTTTGAATTAATTTTAAATAAAAATCAACCATTAAAATATAACATTTAAAATAAAAACAGCAATAGAATAAATATCATCTATCGCTGTTTATATCTATAACCAAGTAAAATATATTGTATTTATAATATCCAATTAAGTTTTTCTTCTGTTCTAGTTACACCTACAGGTAAATTTGTAAGCTGTGCTTTATCAAGTAAGTTTTCTAATCTCTTTATTCCTACAATATCGATTCTTGACATAGCAGCATATCTTATAGCATCAGGGCTAACCATAGCACAAGTTATAAGCATAGTATTAGCAATATTAGCATTCACTGCATAATCATATAAATGTACAAGCTCATCATTAAATATAGGGCTATAAGAAGTTCTGAAATAAACTATCTTTTTAGGAGAATGAGGGCTATTAGTTTCTTTAGCAAAAACTATTAAATATTTTTTATCAGTTATCTTAGAAGAATACGGAATAAGCCCTATACTTGAAACAACTTTTAAAGCCATATCAATAAAAGCATCTCCTTCCAATCTGAAAAACTTTTTAATATTTTCACTATATCTAGAATCTTTATAATTGTTAAGTTTTTCATTAGCATCCTTATAATTAGGATCTATTACTATTATACTTTCTAATATTTCCATAGATTTATTGATATTTCCTACTATATCATAACATTCTGAAAGAGTATAAAGTATAGCTAAATTTAATTCCTTATCATAACTATCATAACTTATAGCCTTTTCTAATGTTTTTATAGCAGATTCAATATTTTCTAATTTTATATAGCAAAGTCCCATCTCATATAAAGACTTAACAGAATATTCTTTATCTTTATAAGAATTAGCATAATATCTTATAGCTGTTTTATAATCTTCTCTTCCTCTATAGGCTCTTCCTAGATTATAATTTAACAAAGGATCATCTGGAAACTTTTTATATATATTATTCATACCAGATATAGCATCATTGAAATTACCCATGTTAACAAAACAAAAAGCTTTATATTTTAAAGCCTCTGAATTATTAGGCTGTACATCTAATGCTTCATCGAAATATTTTATAGCTGTTTCATATTGTCTATTTTCATAGTATATTATACCTATCTCTAATGCCACCACAAGTTTATAATCATCTATCTTAAAAAGTGTAAGATACTGTGCTAATGCTTCAGCTTTTTTATCGATTTTATTTAAAGATCTAGCTAATGCCAAAATAGTTTCAGGATTCTTATAACCATCATCTATAGCATGTCTATATTCTACTATTGCAAATGAATACTCTTCTAAATTAGCATAACAATCACCTATCATGGCATGTATTTCTGCCCTTTTTGTACCAGGTTTATCCTTAGCTAAAATCTCTTTAAGTTTTATTAAGGCTACATCATGTTTTCCTTCGCTAATAAGTTTATTCACCTTATCAATATCAGATATTTTATCTAATGATTTACCAAACAAAAATTTTTTTACTATAAGCAAAAGTGTAATGAATACACATACAAATACTATAATAGCAATATTATCCATATCTTATATCTACTCTATACTTTAAATTTATACTATATATAAATTCGGAATTATTATATATTATTTTAAAAAATAATTCCAATTTTATTATAAAAATTTTATCTCTTTACAATTCTAGCAAATATTTTAAAAATTTCAGCAGCTAAAATAACAATAAATGAAACCCCTACAATTTTTAACCATGTATTTGCACTTAGAGGTACAGTATTGAAGAATCCTCCAGCATATTGAGTTGCTAATATCTGCAATATAAAAGTAACTCCCATACTTAAAAGCATTAATTTATTATTCAAAAAGTACTTAAATACACTATCAAATCCTAATTCTCTACTATTAAATGAATTAAATATCTGGAACATTACAAACATAGCAAATAATACTGTAGATTTTTCTGCATCAGCAACCTTAAGTATATTTAATTTACTTTGAAGCATAAATAATACTATCATAACAGTAGCAGAAAATACTATTTTAAATATCATTTTTTTAGTTACAATGCTTGCATTTCTTTTAGTAGGCATTCTTTTCATTAAATTGTCTCTAATAGGTTCAAGTCCTAAAGCAATAGCAGGAGGTCCGTCCATAATAATGTTTATCCATAACAACTGTATTGCAGAAAATGGAGATTTCAAACCTGTTAATGTAGAAATAAGAACAACGACAACAGAAGCCAAATTAACAGTAAGCTGGAACTGTATAAATCTTTGGAAATTGTCATATATACCGCGTCCCCATTGAACAGCTTTTACTATAGTAGCAAATGAGTCATCAAGAAGAACTATATCGCTAGCTTCTTTTGATACTTCAGTACCTGTTATACCCATAGCAACACCAACATCGGCATTCTTAATAGCAGGAGCATCATTAATACCGTCACCTGTAACAGCAACAACATTACCCATTTCTTTTATAGCATTAACAACACGCATTTTTACTGTAGGAGTACTTCTTGCTATAACCGATATCTTACTTAAATTCTGCTTTAATGTGTTATCGTCCATAGCATCAATGTCTTTTGCTTCAAGAACAATGCTGTTTTCATTAAGTATTTTTAACTCTCTTGCAATCGCAGTAGCAGTTACAATATTATCGCCTGTAAGCATTTTTATGTTTATTCCTGCACTTCTGCATTGATCAACAGCATCATAAACTTCTTTTCTTACTGGGTCTGATATAGCAACAAAACCGTCATATATCATATCGCTTTCAAGTTTTTCTCTAACATTTTCTACACTGTCATCAACAACTTTATGAGCAAATGCTATTACTCTTTTAGCTTCATTTTGGAATTGTTCTATAGCTTTTTCAATTCCTTTTTTCTCATCATCGCTGATACTGCACATAGCCATTATTTTTTCTGGGCTTCCTTTAGTAAATACTATAGTTTCATTTTCAACTTTAGCAACTGTAGTCATATTTTTAGTATCTGATGAGAAAGGATATTCATATATAATTTTTGATTTTTCTCTTATTTCTTTATAATTAAATCCTGATTTACTAGCCGCAACAAGTAATGCACATTCTGTAGGATTACCTAAAAACTTAGCAATACCGTCTTTATAATCAACATCAGCAGTAGAGTTTATAGCGAAGTTTTTTATAATCTTTTCATTCTTAATATTTTCAGGTTCTATGTATTCACCATTAGCAAATAATTTATTTAATGTCATCTTGTTTTCTGTAAGAGTACCTGTTTTATCTGAACAAATAACATTAACACTTCCTATAGTTTCACAAGCGACCATCTTCTTTACTAATGCATTTTGTCTAGCCATTTTTATAATATTAATAGACAAAGAAACAGCAACTATTGTAGGAAGTCCCTCTGGAACTGAAGCCACAATCAACACTATACTTGTAATAAATGCCTCTGAAATAGTATCAAAACTAGCATTACCTGTTCTTATAAAATTAACAACCTGTATAATAAATACTATTACAGCAGCAGTTATACCGAACATAGCTATTCTTTTACCTAATTGAGCAAGTTTTTCTTGTAAAGGTGTAGAAGTCTTTTTAGTTTTTGATAACTCTCTAGCTATTTTACCAAACTCAGTCGCATCTCCTACAGAAGTAACAATCATTTTACCATTACCTGTAGTGACAAATGAACCTGAATAAGCCATATTTATTCTTTCAGCTACAGGAGTTTTTGTATCAGATAATAATGCTTCTGAATCTTTTTCTACTGGTTCACTTTCTCCTGTTAAAGCAGATTCATCAATATTTAAAGATACACTCTCAAGAAGTCTTCCGTCAGCTGGAAGTTTATTTCCTGTTTCTATAAAAGCTATATCACCTACTAACAAATCTTTTTGATTAATTATTTCTATATTACCATCTCTTATAACTTTTACTCTAATATCTTCATTAATACTATTTAAAGCCTCAAATGCTTTTGCACTTTTGCCTTCCATAACTATAGTAATAGTAATAGATAAACTTATAGCTAAAAATATACCTAGGCATTCTAAAAAGTCTGCATGCCCCCCATTAAAGTATGCAACAGTATTTACACCTATAGCTATAATACCGGCAAATATAAGCATAAGTATCATAGGTTCTTTCAATGATTCTAATATTTTCTGAATCAAAGTGGCACCTTTTTCTTTTGTGAAACTGTTGGCTCCGTATTTTTCTAAACTTTTCTTTCTGCCGTCTTCTGTTAAACCTACTTTAGGATCAACATTCAGGGTCTTTAGAATATCATCTTTACTTCCTAAAAAACTGTCCATAAAAACTACCTCTCATTTAATTAATTATTGTTATAAAAAGAAAAAATGCATAAAAAAAGACTCATGCATAAATAAACCATTAAAGATATTAAACTAATCCTTAAAGCTTTATTTATACTTGAGTCTCATTAATTAAGGCTTGCCAAACTCTACTATTTAAGAGCTGCGATGTTGACTTTGCCGCGTAAAATACGCCAATTACTCCCTCATGAGTATTTGATTATGTATGAAAGTATTATAACAAATAAAAAAATAATGTCAATATATTGTAAAGAAAAAATATATTTTATAATATTTTTTACATTATAACATTTAATATACAAAATCTAAAAAATAGATAAACTTACCAATACACCTATTATAGTTCATAAAAAATGAATATTAAATATTGACTTTTAATATACTTATTATATCATTTTACATAGATTATAGTAAGGTAAATTATATTTATGATAATATTGCTATACATCAATAATATTTATTTTCTTAAAAGATTCGTAAAAATAATATTTAAATACTATATAAACTCATTTTATATTTTCAATAATTTTTGTTAGGAGAAAATTATGTATAAAAAATTTTATTAACAATGTTTATATCTTTATTAATATTAAACTGCTCAGCCACAATAACAAATCCAAGCCCTAAAAAAGAAACTGAAATTGGAGACGGAAGTTTTATAGACCCAACACCTACTCCAGATCCAGAACCAAAACCTGATCCAAAGCCTGAAGAAGTTATAATAACAGATCAGGCACAAATAGCAGAATATATAAAAAATCATAATGGAGTTTATTACTCTAGATATGAAGATGATAGCCTTGGGGTAAGATATATAATAGATGCGGATAAAATATATAATGGATATGGTACAGAAGTTATATCAACAATGAAGACTCTATTAGGAAATAAACTTCAAATATATATAGAAGGAAAAAAAAGTGGATCAAGTGCTAATTTAGGATATGAGATGAATGATGAAATGTATACTTTCAATTTTGGAAGCGACGGAAATATTTATCTTTTTGCTAATGCCATATTCCACAGAGAAAATTATCAAAAACCAACTACTGGATATGAAACAAAAATTGGAGAACCTATACAAGAATTGATAACTTATTCAGGAAACTATTATTATTATGATTATGATGACACTAAAAAATATTATATACTTATAGATCAAATCGGACAAACATATATAGATGAAAATCTAAAAATAAATTATTCAAAAACTGAATTAAGCAATAATGTATTAATAATATCATACACAAAAACAGGCGGTACTTCAATAAGAGAAGAATTACATTTTTATGATAAAGAAGGAAATAAAGACTATAAATTAATATTCGGCAATACTTGGATTAATAATCAATTACAGTATGAAACTTTAATTAAACACAATTTATTCAGTACATATAATGGTGTATATAAATCAGCAGATGGTACTACAACTTTGACAGTAACAACTACAGATGCTCAAATAACTGGAGTTAGATATAGTTATGCCCCTGTAGTAACTGGAAATACTTTAACTATATATCAATATTCTTCAAAAGAAGGTACAAAAGAACATAAATTTGTGTTTAGTGATGATAAAATGAAAGCCACTTATACTAAACCAGATGGAACAACTGTTGAATTAAATAAGCAGCAATAAATAATAAAAATATTGACTTTTTTATTTTACTAGAATATTATTACATAAATTGTATTTATATAATTTAGGAGAAAAAATGATTAAAAAATTTTTCTTAATTGCTTCGATCATTATATTTGCTATAAGTTGTTCAAATAATAGTGCTAATAAAGAACAAGCAATAACAAATCCTTCTGAAATTTCTAATTTCCTAAAACAATATAATGGAAGATATTATCATGAACATGAATTTACAAATGGAAGTTATACACATGTTGTTTTTAGAGTAGAAAATGGAAATATGTATATAGGAGAAGATGAAGATCCAGTAACTAATTTATCTCTATTAAATAATTCCTTAGAGCTTAATGTAAATGGAAATACTCAATTAAGTAATACATATAATCAAATATATTCAATACTTGAAGTTAATTTTTTTGATGATCATATAAAATTTAGCGGTAAAAATATTTTTGATAAAGAAGATTTTAATATACCAGATGAAGATTATATAGTAATAAAACAATTTAAAGATTTAGGAATATATGCTGGTAATTACTATATACCAACTCTTGATGATAAAGGTAATATTAAAACAAAAAATTATACTATTTTAATAGATAAATCTGGAAATATATACGGTTATAAGGGAATGACAAATGTTGGAATGACTTTTACATTAGAAGGTAATGTTTTAAAATCAGAACATAATAACAATGGTGATAAAATTATAATGTCTTATAAATTAGAACAAGATAGGATAGTTTATCAAATAAATTTCATATATGGAAGCGAATATTCATATGAATTAATGAAATCAGATTTATTCAGTCCTTATATTGGAACATATTCTGCAGACAATATTACTTTACAGGTAAATGAAAACAATGCTAGCATTAACACCGCAACAACAGGAAATTATCATTCTTCTATAATAAATGGAAATAATTTAGTTATATCAGAAATATTATTTGAAAATGATACAGATCCTATAGAAATAAAAGAGCATAAAATAGTATTCAGTGATGATAAGACTAAAGTTACTTATACTAAACCAGATGGAACTACTGTAGAATTAACTAAACAATAAAATAATTTGTTAATATTGAAATACAATCCTATTCATATTAATTTATGAATAGGATTTTTTATGATAAAAATAAATAAATTAGTAATATTAAATTAAATATATTATAACACCTATAATAAATAACATAAAAAACATAATACTGTAACATTAAAACGATTAATTTTTATTACAAAACTATAATTAAATATATTCACAATACTTTATGAACGAGCTTTTTTCGTAAAATTTATTTGAAAAAAAAATTATTATATGATATTATATAAAAATATATCATTTGGAGCAATAAATGAGAAGAGGTAAAAAGAATCCATTTCAAAAAGAAGTTGAAAGAAAATTCGGAACTAGCGGATTTGAACTTAATTCTTTTTTATCCGGCGGTAAAAAAATGAAAGTTACTAAGGAAGAAATTGAAGATAGATATGATATAACTCTTGAACAATTTGCATACTTTGCACAAATATCCGGATATAAAGTTCTTGCTGATAGTAAAGCTCTCATTATATTTAAATGATTATGAATAATAATTTCAATGTACTTCTTCTAAATGATTTATGTTCTTATGGTAAGGCATCTTTAACGGTTAATATACCTGTATTATCGCACTTCGGTATAAAAGTTTCGCCTCTAGTTAGTGTTATACTTTCAAATCACACTGCTTTTGAATCTTTTTGTGCTTTCGATTTGACAGAGCAATTAGAAAAAATTGTAGAGGAACTAAAAATAAGAAAGCCTACTTTTGATGCTTTTTATGTAGGATGGATAGCATCTGGTAAACAGCCTTCTATTGTTGTAGATATAATAAAGCACTTTAATATTGGTACAGTCTTGATAGACCCTATACTTGGAGATAATGGAAAATTATATCCTTCTATGTCTGATGAACATGTTAATGCTATGAAAGAATTAATAAAATATGCAAATATAGCAACTCCTAATATCACAGAATTAGCTATACTATTAGGAAAAGATCCTGCAATAAAATACAATGAAGAAGAAGTAAAAGAAATGGCTAGGAAACTTTCTGAAATGGGACCTAAAACAGTAATAGTTACAAGTGTTTCAAAAGATGAAAATATAGGATGCTTGTGCTATAAAGATAACAATATAATAACAAGCTATTATCCTAAAATTAATATAAGCATACCTGGTACAGGAGATGCTTTTGGTTCTTCTTTGTTGGGATATATATTAAAAGGTGATAGCATAGAAACTGCTCTAAAAAAATCTACAAAGTTTATATACGATTGTGTTGAAACATCTATAAAAGATAATGATGACAGAGTTTACGGAATAGCTATAGAAAAAAGACTTAATTTACTTTAAGTATAAAAATATACTAATATACCCCACCCTTTAGGCTTTCTATTTATACCTGCAGTTTCTGCTTTATATTTCTTTTTAACTATCACTGTTATTCTAGCTGCCCACCCAATGTTTTTTTAAATTTATTGATATCATCACCGCACGGTGAACAAAATTATAAATATAAACTAAGTAATAATTATAATATAAATTATAAATAATGATTCGTTCAACGTGCGTAGTGTATAACAAAAAATATAATTAAAATTTGGGCGGGCATGCTTTTATAAATTAAGTAAAAAAATTAATGAAAACTTTTATTTTTAGTAACAAATAAAAAAGCATAAAGGGCGGGATTTAAAAATTGCACTTTATGCTTTGTTAGTTTTTATTATAATGAATTGTAATTATTCTATTAATTTATTCTGTATATAATTAATTTCTTTTAATATTATATTTCTAGCTTCTAAATCTCTACCCCATACAGCTTTACTTAATGCAGTTTGATAATTATTCAAAGCCTCTTTAAGTAAATTTTTTGTATTACCATCTATATACCTTTCAGCTCTGAACTTATAAATATCTCCTAAAAGTTTATAACCGCTGTAATCATCAGGAACTAATGCCAAATAATTTAAAGCATATGTTTCAGAGTTTGTATCATTTTTTAAATTATTAAGATAAACTAAAGCAGCCCTATAATTAGCAGCAGCATAATTTTTCTTCATTTTGATTATACTCTCATAATCAAACAATGCATCTTTAGTATTGCCCATAAGTTCTTTTATATACGCTCTTTGATAAAGATAATTAATATTATTAGCATCAAATGATAAAGCATTATTAATTATATTCAAAGCTTCAGTATAATTTCCAATTTTGGTATAAATTTTTGAAGCAGCATAAAGCTTATCAGGATTATTTGCATTTTCAGTAATTAACTTTTTAAGTTCTTCAGAAGAAGGATTATAATTTTTTATATTAACAGCACTTTCAGATACATATATAGGATTAACGTTTAGATATTTTAAAGCTCTGTTATAAGATAAAAGCGAATACTCATATAAATAAGCTCTATTATATGCCCTTCCTAATAATAAATCCTTTCCACCATTAACATTAATATAATCTGTAATTCCATTAATTATATTAAATCCTTCTATATTGTATTCATATATATATGCTTCAGCAAGTTTTATTCTATTATCTATATATGCAGGAGAAATTCTCAAAACTTCTTTCATAGTAGAAGATAAACTCACATAAGCACTTATATTATCATAATCACCAATAGAACTTAAATAAGAATCTATATACATTTCATTTTGAACCGCAACCGCATCATAATTGCTTCTATTTCTCCTAACTGCTAAAGCGGCAGTCTTGGTTGCTTCTTCATATCTTTTATTCTTATACCAATATGCTGCATAGAGACCATAAGTTGTTGACTCAATTTGTTTTATATATGCAACATCATAATTTTTATTTCTTAAATCAGATATATAAGCTAAAGCCTCATCAAATTGATTAAATTTAATAAATTCAAATACTCTATCAGTTACTAAATTCAAATGTAATTTTAATTCCTCTTCCCAATATTCAGTAGCTCTTATATCTATAGCATCTCTCTCTTTTTGATAAGCTGATGTATCATTGTTTGAAGCTCTAATACCTAATAACTTTCTAAGTAAAAATACATTATTCACACTTATTGTATTAGCATTAAAATTTTCTTTCAATATGTTTATAGCTTCATCTATAGAACCTAAATTATTATAAGCATCAGCAATATACCCTATTCTAAGCTGTTCCTCATTTCCTTCAAATTTATATTTTGAAAGAAGCTGCATTATATCAACATAATACTTTTTCTGCTTTAGCAACTCTGCTTTATCTAATATTTTATTATACTCAATATTATTTAATAAACTATTTGCAATATCTTTATAAGATTCTACAGATTTTAATAATTCAGAAGCCTCATCATATCTTTTTTGTCTTATTAAACTCTTACTATAATCAATCTTATTTTCATCAGAAATATTATACAAATTTAGAATTTGAGAGATTATTCTATCCGGATAATAACTATAGCCTAAATCATAAAGCATAGATGCAAATGTTTCATATAATCTAGGTTTATTATATGTATATTCTAAACCTCTTTCTATTATTTTTATAGCTTCTGTTTCATTTTTCT
The DNA here is from genome assembly GCF_000223215.1 of Brachyspira intermedia PWS/A. Taxonomy (NCBI): domain Bacteria; kingdom Pseudomonadati; phylum Spirochaetota; class Spirochaetia; order Brachyspirales; family Brachyspiraceae; genus Brachyspira; species Brachyspira intermedia. The sequence goes on along the minus strand of NC_017243.1, from coordinate 1,339,993 downwards.
CATATAAATATATTTGAGCTAATATAGCATAAGCCTCATCAAAATCTTTTACAGATGAAATAAGTTTTAACAATATACTTTTTGCATTATTATAATCTTCTAAAGCAAAATATGTTTTAGCCAAAGCAACTGTTATTTCAGGATAATCTTTAGAATATGAAGAAATATTATTTAATATATTCATAGCATTTGTATAATTTTGAGATGAAAAACTTCTATCCCAAGCATATATTTCTTTTTTTACTACAGTATTACTTATTTTTGTTTGAATTCTAATTTTATCTTCATTATTAGAATATCTCACCTTTCTGTAATTATCTATAGCATTATCATATTGATTATTTAAATAACTTATATCTCCAAATCCTTCATTAGCATAAGAACTATTCTCTTTTACACAGGCATTAAAGTAATAATCGGCACTTTTAACATCCCCGTTTTTTAAAGCAGAATTACCAGCTAAAAAAAGCCAATAAGGATTATTAGTTGTTTTATAGGCTGTGATACATGATCTTAAAGTTTCTTCATATTCGTTAATAGCATCAAAAAACTCATAAGTCAACCTATAAACTGTATCATAATCTTTTTCTTCTATATAAAGGGATAAAAGCTTTTTTAAATCTAAAGAAGCATAATAAAGATCTGCCCTTCTATAATATGAAAGCCCTCTAAGATAATATATTTCATAGTAATTATTATAATTAGTTTCTAAAGAATTGCATAAATCAATTGCCTCAAAAAAATTGCCATCTTGCATAAGTTTTTTTACTTTATCCAATTCTTTATTTAAATCATATTGAGTATTTTCAGATAAAGCAGTTTTATTAGTATTAGCATTTATACTCTCTAAAGTTATATTAGCATTTCTATCACTCATTGGAGTATGATATTGTAAAATATCTCTAGAATATGCCGAAATATATATAGAAAAATTATAAATAAAATTTTATTTAATTTCATAACAAGTCCTTATTTATCATTTCAAATATCGGAAAGGGATTTGGTATATTTTAATTATGACGGATAAAAAATGAAAGAAATTATTGTACTAATATCTAATGCCAGCAATATAAAAGATAAATCTAATCAATTTATGCTTAATATGGTAGAACATTTTTATAAATCATCTATAAGAATAACAGTATTTTCAAAATCATTTCCAAAAAACTTTCCAGCTTATATTGCAAGGAAACATTTATCTTTATTATTTTTCAAAAAGTCAGCAAAAGATATAGCAAATATCGCTGAAAATGCTGATGCCATCATAGCTATAGATTTCCCTATGAATATAATAGCATCTATGGCTAAAAATATTTTGATAAAAAAAAGAGTTAATAAATTGCCTGTAATAGTATGGTATACTTTAAATTTCCAAAATCATTTATATTTTCAGGAGAAAAAAGACAGTAAAACAAAATTAATAGATAAAAGACTTATGAAATTGGATTATGAGCATACTGATAATATTGATATAATAATATGCGGAAGTAAAAAAACAAAAGATAGACTATTATATTTACATAAAGATATAAAAAATATAGAGATAATACAGCCTTATTTTTCTCCTTATATATTTATTAATAATAATGCTAAAAAAGAAAAAGATAAATCAATAATAATCTTCTATAATAAAGAAGATAGTATTTTCAAATGTACAGCAGCTTATGCACAGTATTTGAAAGAAAGCGATGATATATACAAATTAAAAATAATAGGATATGACAAAGAATTAAAAGAAAATATTCATAAATTAGCTATAGAACAATATGTAGAATTCATAGATGAAGATGATAATACTCAAATAGGAAAAGAAATAGAAACCGCAAATTGCATGATAATACATAATATAAAAGATTCTTTCTACACTCAGTTAATAGCTGCTTGGCATTATAAAACATTGCCTATAATAGATGCTAAAAGTTCATCTGCAGAAATAGCTTCTGATGATAAAAATGCATTAATATACGATTCTAAAAATCCAATATCAATAATATCAAAAATTAAAAAGATGACCGAAAATAAAAAATCATATGAATTATTTATGTCATCAATAGAAGAAATGCAAAACACAGATGAAATATTACAATTAATATCTAATTTTAATCATAATTAAAAATAAAAAAGGAGGATAATTTCCCCCTTTTTGTAATTATTTTAATTATTAATTTACCAATTAGTTTTATTAGGTTTTCTTAAAGTAGGTTCATCATTAGAAGGCATAACCTTTTTAAGCTCATTAAATAATCTTTTTTCTTCAGCAGATAATTTAGATGAAACATCTATATTAACTACAACAAATAAATCACCTCTTCCGGATCTGTTTATATGAGTAGCACCGCTTCCTTTTAATTTAAATATTTGTCCGCTATTAGTTCCAGCTGGAATTTTTATTTTAACTTTCTTTTTATCTAAAGTTTGTATATAAATATCAGCACCTAATGCTGCCTGTGCAATATTGATGCCAACTTCTGTTATTAAATCTATACCATCTCTCACGAAATAAGGATGCGGACTAACATGTATATACAAATATAAATCTCCTGCTATTCCTCCGCCTATAGCCTCACCTTCTCCGCTTACTCTAAGCTGAGTATTATCATCTATACCTTTAGGAATATTAACAGAAATAGTTTTAGTTTTCTTAACAGTGCCGCTTCCTTTACAGTTTTTACAAGGAGTTGTTACTATAGAACCGCTTCCATTACATCTGCTGCATGTTCTTCTTACACTGAAGAATCCCTGAGCCATTCTAACTTCTCCGCTTCCTCCGCAAGTAGGACAAGTTTGTGTTTTTGTGCCGGGTTCCGCCCCTGTACCATGACAAACATCGCAAGTATCATTTTTATCTAATTTGATTTCCATTTTCTTTCCGAAAACAGCATCTTCTAAAGATAAAGTAACATCATGTCTTATATCATTACCGCGTCTTTGAGATCTTGAACCTCTTCCTGAAAATCCGCCTCCAAAAAATGAACTGAATATGTCATCTAAATCACCAAATCCGCCGCCGCCACCGAACATTGATGAGAAGTCAAAACCGCCTCTGCCATAAGCATCAGCAAAATCACTATGAACACCTTGAAAACCAAATTGATCGTATTGTGCTCTTTTTTTCTCATCAGATAATATTTCATAGGCCTCTGTAGCCTCTTTAAATTTATCTTCAGCTTCTTTATTTCCGGGATTTCTATCCGGGTGATACTGCATAGCCAATTTTCTATATGCTTTTTTTATTTCATCATTAGTAGCAGTTTTTGCCACTCCTAATACTTCGTAATAATCTCTTTTTTCTGCCATTTATCATATCCTCTTAATAAAATTATCTATTTAAATTTAATTTATCTATAATTACATAATTAAACGATAAATAAGTATTCTAAAACAAATTATTTCTTTCTTCTTCCAAGAAGTAAACCCACTCCCAATCCAGCAATTGCTAAACCGCCAACAACATATTTATTGCTGGCTAAATAACTAATATTATATTCCATACGCTTTTCTTTATCTGATAAAATTTCATAAGCTTCATTTATATCTACAAACATATTATGGGCATTTTCATCACCGGGGGTTCTATCCGGATGATATTTCATAGCCAATTCTCTATAAGATTTTTTTATTTTTTCATTGCTTGCAAATATATTAACATCAAGTATTTTATAATAATCTTTATCCATAATAAATATCCTTTAAAATTATATAAAAAAATATCAATACATTTATTTTTCAAAAAACATTAAACTTTCAACTACTAATAATAAACCTGAAGCAACCCATATAGCTCTAATTCCAATCATATTAGTAAATAAAGTTCCTAAAAAAGCTCCTAAAGCAAAAGAACATAATATCGTAATATACATTAAACTTTTTTTTAATCCTGTTTTATCTTTATCAAATAAAAATTTAAATAAGTTCTCAGAAGCAGATCTCAAATTACCAGTACACATATTAGTAACATAAGAAAGTCCTTCTACTTTATTAAATGTTATCATAAATATTGCTGACATAAATGATATACTTCCTACAATTATCGTATCTGAAAATGTTTCAGGAAGTATTCCAACTATAAACATCAATATAGAATTTATTAAAATGATAACATATTCAAATTCAATTATCTTTCTTTTATTCAAAATTTTCTTTATATACAAAGCAAAAAAAATTCCAACAACAAAAATTACAATAGATATAAAATAATGCAGAGTATCTTTGAATTGTTTTCTCACCAAACCCATAGCAAAAAATATTATATTACCAGTTTGAGCATAAGCAAAAACTCCTCCCCTAGTAATATAAGTATAGGCATCAACAAAACCGCCAACCATAGTAAGTATAGAAGCTATATATATAGTTTCGGTTGTATGAATGGATTCATTTTTTCTTTTAATAAAAGCTATAATTTTATTTTTCACTTATCTGCCTTATTTTTATTGCCAAATATTATAACACAAAAAATATTTTTAAATAAGTTACAATTTAATAATTTTTTTATATATATAAATTTTATGATACTACTTTTTCAAAGAACAAAAATTTTAAATATATTTTTATTTAGCACCATTAGCTTTTAACAATTCTACAATTTCTGTGTTTCCTTCCTTTAAAGCATAACTTAAAACTGTATATCTTTTATCATATCCATATTCTTCATTTATATCTGCCCCAGAATCTATTAACAACTTAACTATTTTTATATGACAATTTTTTGAGGCATACCATAAAGCACTGCTATATTTTACTACATCGCTTCCTTTTTCTATTAAATATTTTACTACTTCAAAATGTCCATTTTCTGAAGCATATACTAAAGCAGTATCTCCGTCCCTATTTTCATTATTAATATCTGCACCTTTATCAATTAAATACTTAACAATTTCCAAATAACCATTATTTGCTGCATACATTAAAGCAGTTTGATATCCATTGTCTTTTATATCAATTTTAGCTCCATTATCAATTAAACATTTAACTACATTATAATGCCCATTTTGTGATGCATTCATTAAAGCTGTTTCGCCTCTTTCATCTTGAATATCAACATCTGCTCCCTGTTCTATTAAATATTTCACTATTTTTTCATGTCCGTTCATAGAAGCCATAATCAAAGCATCAGTATTTTCAGCATTATGCTCTATCAAATATTTAACAATTTCAAAATAACCAAATCCTGAAGCTGTATTTAAAGGAGTATTACCATATCTGTTTTTTATATTGATATCAGCACCTTTTGATACCAATAATTTTACTCTTTCAAAATCATTCTTTTTAATAACTTCTATTAACTCAACATCTTTTTTCATACTGCTCCATTAGCTTTCAAAAATTCAGCTACTTCTAAATGCCCTTTTTCTGAAGCCCACATCAAAGCTGTTCTATCATAATTATTATCTTTAACATTTATATCAGCACCTTTTCTATTAAGGCTTTTAATGTTTCTAAATCATTATTTTTAGAGGCTTCTAATAATTCAATCATTTTATATACTTCATAAAAAATATAGGCGGCTGAAAATCAAACCTTAAAAATTAACTTCCAACCGCCCATTAGACTTTATATATTCAACTTTTACTTTTTATCTATATTATTTTTTGTCATTATCATCAACAACTTCATAATCAGCATCAACTACACCATCATCTTTTCTGCCTGAATCTTGGCTGTTATTTTGCTGTGCTTGCTGTCCAGCATCAGGCTGTGCTTGCTGCTGTGCTCCTGCTTGTTTATAAAGTGCCTCTGAAGCTTTGCTCCATGCTGCTTGTAAATCGTCTGTAGCTCTTTTAATGCTGTCTGTATTATTAGAATCTACTGCTGATTTCAATGCACTCATTTTTGATTCAATTTCAGACTTATCTGATGGCTGTAATTTATCGCCGTTTTCTTTCAATAATTTTTCTGTCTGATAAATCATATGGTCAGCATTGTTTTTAGCTTCAACTTCCTCTTTTTTCTTCTTATCTTCTTCAGCATGTTTTTCAGCGTCCTGAACCATTTTGTTTATTTCATCTTCACTTAATCCGCTTGAAGAAGCTATTGTTATTTTCTGCTCTTTACCAGTACCTAAATCTTTAGCTGTAACATGTACGATACCGTTAGCGTCAATATCAAATGAAACTTCGATTTGTGGTACGCCTCTTGGTGCAGGTGGTATTCCTACCAAGTCAAATCTTCCAAGCTCTCTGTTGTCATTAGCCATTTTTCTTTCACCTTGTAATACTCTAATAGTTACAGATGATTGATTGTCTGCTGCTGTAGAGAATACTTGTTTTTTGTTTGTAGGTATAGTAGTGTTTCTGTTGATTAAAACAGTCATTACTGAACCTTCTGTTTCAATACCAAGTGAAAGCGGAGTAACGTCAAGAAGAAGAACGTCTTTAACATCACCTTTAATGATACCGCCCTGTACTGCAGCACCCATTGCTACTGCTTCGTCTGGGTTTACGCTTTTATTTGGTTCTTTTCCAAATATGTTTTTTACTGTTTCCTGTACTAAAGGTACTCTTGTAGAACCTCCAACAAGTATAACTTCATCTATATCGCTAGTAGAAAGTCCTGCATCTTTCAATGCTTTTTCACATGGGATGCGAGTTTTTTCTACTAAATCTCTTACTAAATCCTCAAATTTTGCTCTTGATAAAGATACATTCAAGTGTTTAGGACCTGATGCATCTGCTGTCAAGTATGGCAAGTTAATATCAGTTTGTAATGAACTTGAAACTTCTTTTTTAGCTTTTTCAGCAGCTTCTTTTAATCTCTGTAAAGCCATTTTATCATTATTCAAGTCAACGCCTGTATCTTTCTTAAACTCATCTATTAACCAATCGATAATAGCTTGGTCGAAGTCATCACCGCCCAAGTGAGTATCACCGTTTGTACTTTTTACTTCAAATACACCATCAGCTAATTCAAGTATAGATATATCGAAAGTACCGCCTCCCAAGTCATAAACTGCGATTTTTTCATCTTTCTTTTTCTCCATACCATAAGCTAAAGCTGCAGCAGTAGGCTCGTTTATTATTCTTAATACATTAAGTCCAGCAATACGGCCAGCATCTTTAGTAGATTGTCTTTGGCTGTCATTAAAGTATGCAGGTACTGTAATGATTGCATCTGTTACAGTTTCACCTAAATATTCTTCTGCTGTTTGTTTCATCTTTTGAAGTATTCTTGCACTTATTTCTTGTGGAGTGAAGTTTCCTTCTAAAGTTTTAATTTTTACTTTTCCGCCGTCTTCTATAACAGTATAAGGCATTCTTGAACGCTCTTCTGTTACTTCAGCATAAGTATTACCCATAAATCTTTTAATAGAGAAGATTGTATTTTCAGGGTTAGTTACCATTTGGTTTTTAGCAGGCTGTCCTACTAATACTTCGCCTTTATTTGTAAATGCTACTACAGAAGGAGTTGTTCTATTTCCTTCAGCATTTGTTATTACTACAGGTTTACCACCTTCCATTACTGATACACATGAATTTGTTGTTCCTAAATCTATTCCAATTATTTTACTCATAATAAATTTCTCCTTTTATTCAATATTACTAAATCTTTTAATATTAAAATTAATATTTAATGTAATGAAAATTATTTATATATTATTTGTTATTAGTCCTTCGTCAGAACACTAACAACATATTCAGTATGACCATTACCTAAATGTGAAGTAGTAAGGTCAACATTGATTACTTCTTTGTCTTTAATATGATTATTTATTGCATCACTTAAATCCTGAAGAACTCTGTTTATATGCTGTATGCTTTCTTTTTTGTCTGCTTTTGGCTCGTAATAAGCTCTAAAAAGTTGAATATGTGCCATAAAATCTCCTAATTAATTTATTTATTCTTTAGCAGCAGCCGGCTTTCCAACCACTACTTTAGCTGTTCTCAAAAGTTCATCATTCAATTTATAACCTTTAGCATAAACTTCAACAACCTTTTCCTTATCTATATCAGGAACTTCTATCATAGTTAATGCTTCATGTACATTAGGATCAAATTCCTCACCTAAAGACTCTATTTCAGTAACTCCATTGTCATGCATAAAGTCTATAAATTGCTTATGTATTAATTCTATGCCTTTATAATATTCACTGCCCTGAACATTAGAATCTTGCTCGCCTGCTTTCAATGCTCTTTCAAAATTATCCATAAAAGTCAAAAGAGATAATAATAACCCTTTATTTGCTCTTTTTATGCTGTCAGTTTTTTCTTTAGCAGTTCTTTTTCTTATATTTTCTGCCTCTGCCATAGCATACATATATTTATTTTTCATATCAGCAGATTCATTTTCTAATTCTTCTATTCTTTTTTTCAAAGCAGTTATTTCATCTTCCTCATTATTATTTTCAGCATTCTCTTCTAATTGCTCATTATTTTCAACAGCCTCTGCTTCTGTGTTTGCTTCCTCTTTCTCTTCACTATTTTCTTTTATTTCTTCTTCCATTTATTCTCCTTTTAATTAACTGTTATTTTATGACTTTTAATATTCTCAACTTTACACTACTAATATATGCAATAAACGTGCCAATAATTAAAGTCTTCTATATTATTTTCTAATTATTTAATAAATATAAAAAATTAAAATAATATATTTAATAAAAAACAACAAGTTAATACACTACATATCAAACATATTAATACTGAAAAACCGCTAATAATACACTAATATATTATGATATATTATCTAGTATAATACAAAAACATACTAAAATATATATGTAATTTTTAATTATATGCAAATATACAAATACATAATATTAAATGTATCATTTTTATACAGTAAAAATATTCAATTATGTATTATTTTTATACATATCAATATAATAAAAGTATTATGATGATAATTTTGAACAGTTAAAAAAGAATTTAGGTTAAAAAAGTATCACCCTGGATAAAAGACATCAGGGTGATAAGGAGGTTTATGAAAAATTGTATTAATTTAACAATACTATTAAATTATATATAAAATCGTATAAAAGTCAATCGTTTTTTTACAGATTATTTGAATAATTTTATGATATTCCGGCCATTATATCATTGATTTCTGAATATAAATGAGAACCTGTTTTTAATTCATCTTTTACTTTATCTCTAGCATGTATTACAGAAGCATGATCTCTGTTAAAATCAAGTCCTATTTCTGTAACAGATTTTTTAGAATATTCGCATGCTAAATATATAGCAACATGCCTAGCTTTAGATATAAATTTAGTTCTATCCTTGCTTTCAAAAGATGATATTTCTACACCATAATAATCTGCCACTATCTTTTTTATCTCTTTTATAGTAGCATTCTTTAATTTAGGCTTATTTGTGAAATAATCTTTAAATATATCAAGTTTTTCGCATTGCTCTATATCAGGAGTTATTTTCATTAAATCCCTAACCGATAAATATGCCCTTATTGCACCTTCAATCTTTCTAACATCTGTTGTAATGTTTTCAGCCATATATTTCATAACTTCTTCATCTATACTTGTATGTAAATCAAATAGTTTTCTTTCTATTATAGCTAGTCTAGTTTCATATTGAGGAGGTTCTATCGAAAGAATAAGGCTCTTTTCAAATCTATTTTTTAATCTTGCTTCTATGTTTCTTAACTCTTTAGGAGGCTTATCACTTACGAATACCATCTGTTTTGAAGCATTATCCAAAGCCTGAAATATTTCAAATAGCTCTTTAGATGTTTCCTGAGCACTTTCAAGAAGCTGTAAATCATCTAATAAAAGCATATCTAAAGATTTATATCTTTTCTTGAAAATTTCTGGTTTTTTATTCTGAAGTCCTGATACATATTCATCTCTGAAACCGCTTCCGTCTATATAAAGAACCTTAGCATTAGGATTGCTTTGCATATAACTATTGCCTATAGCCTGAAGTAAATGCGTCTTTCCTATACCTACACTTCCATATATATAAAGTGGGTTATATTCTTTACCGGGATTAGATGATACATATTTAGCTGCTTCAAATACATATCTATTATTATTTCCTTGTATAAAATTATCAAATCTGAAATAATCATTTAAATTACTTTTACCATAAGCATTTTCTTTTTTGGAAACATCTAATACATTTTTATTAGAAGTATTTTCAATATTATTAGAATTATCAACTGATTCTTCAATTTCTTCTACGTTTAAATATTTATCAACAAGTTCAGCATCTACTTTAACATCTAAATCTATATCATGTCCTAATTTATCTTCAAAAAAATCTTTTATTCTTCCTAAAAAATCTTTTTTTATATGTGCTGCAGTAAAATCTCCTGAACATACTATATCTGCTTTATTTTCATCATCGGCTACAATAACGCTGCCTTTGAGTAAAGCAACACCTGCAAATTCATCATCTTCACTTATAATATCTAAAAATTCATTCCAATATTTATTTATCTCTTCCATCTTTCTATCTTTAAAATATATTCTAGCTATCTTATAATCGGAATTTATAATTTTTAGTTAACATAGAAAATTACAGCATATATAATCATTAATTATATGAAACTTTAAAAACTAATACTATAAGAAGTACTAATATCAGTATAAATATGATAGTTAATATTAATGAAACCCATTTTATATATTTAATGATCTTATATATAGATGTATCTTTATCTAAAACAGTATTTTGAATGCCATGCAAAGCTGATACTATTAAAAACATAGCATCTTCACCCCAACCGGCAATAGGTATAACATCTGGGATAAAATCAACAGGGGAAATTGTATATATCAAAGCGAGTATAAATGGAATCCAAGAAAGTATAGAATTTAAAGATTTATTTTTATAAGGTTCATCATTATTGACTATTTCCGGCTCAAATACCTTTTCTTCTTTATTATTATAATTATTTTCATTATTAGACATGTGTTCTCCTAAAACTTAATTTTAATAAATAAAGCATTTTACTATTGATCTGTTAATATTATAAAGCAGGAGAATGATATCCTTTATAATTACCATTAGGATGACGCATACATTTTGATGAAGTTAATTGTTTTATAGTTTTATATTGATTACCGCAGTATTTACATGTATATTCATCTTTTTCAGTGCCTTCATAAAGTTTATGCTTACCTTTATAATTTCCTTCAGGATAACGCATACAATTTTGAGAAGTTAATAATTTCACAGAACTAAATTTATTACCGCAATATTCACAATAAAAATTTTCCTGAACTTTAGGTCTTAAGCTTGCAGTAAAACAAAAGAATATTAAAGTTATTATATATAATGTTCTCATTTTTTATCACCTGAAATTAAATCTTTATATTTAGAGTCTTTAAATTCTATATAAGGTTTGGAACTAAGCATGTGAATTGCTGTTATAAGAGAATAGCTAACCCAAGCCTTTTTTTCTGTAGGTTTAGATGATGAAGATTCATTTTTTTTAAGAAGCTCATTTAAAGATTCTGCTATATCATCAATATGCTCTTCAAAAAAATCCTCGCATTCATCGCATGTATCCATAGTAGCCTGCCCTTGTATTTCTTCTACATTTTTTCCGCACCAAACACATTTTACAGACATTTATACACCTCTTATAATTTATTTTTCGCCGTATATTATACAGATAATATTTAATTTGTAAAGATTGTAAGTATATAATTTTATATATTTTTATGCGAATTTATAGAAACTAATAAACATAATTCTACAGTTTCAAATGATTTTTTTAATGAGAATAACTATTTTTATAATTCATCATTTATTATAGTCATATGAACATGATCTTCCCATTTACCATTAATTTTTAAATATTTTTTGGCAAGTCCCTCATATTCAAAGCCAAGTCTTTTAGCCAATTCCAAAGAAGGTTTATTATGAGGCATTATATTTGCTTCTACTCTATGTAGTTTAAGTTCTTTAAATACTATTATTATAGCTGCTTTAAGTGCTTCTGTCATATAGCCTTTATGTTGTTCAAATTCATCTAATTTATAACCAACTGTAGTTGATAAAAAAACACCTTTATAAATATTGCTGAAATTAACCATTCCTATGATCTTTCTTTTATCTTCTATTTTGTATATCCAAAATTTAAGCATTCTTTCTAATTTTATTTCCTCAATTTCTCTTTTAATAATATCTTTATGAGTATTAACATTATAAAATACATCTGGCCTTTTGGGATCAAAATCTTTAAAAAAATCTTTATTTCTTCTGTAAAAATCAACTATCTCAGAAGCCATATTGACATTCGGCTGAACTAAAAAAAGCCTGTTTGTTTTATAAGTTTTTTAATCATATAAAATAACCTACTTCATTATAATTTTAGAATTAACTATATCAAAACCTTCATGCTTGAGTAAATACTCTTTTTTATCAAGTCCGCCTGCATAACCTGTTAACTTTTTATTCACTCCTACAACCCTATGGCAAGGTATTATAATAGCTATTTTGTTTTTTCCCTCAGCTGTGCCTACCGCTCTTGATATGCTCCCTTTTTTATCTGAAATATTTCTTGCTATGTCAGAATAGGTAACAACTTTTCCAAAAGGTATTTTTGAAGTTTCCATCCAAACATTATATTGAAAATCTGTACCATATACAGCTAAAGGAATAGAAAATTTTTTTAAACTATTTGAAAAATAATCGTCTAATTCTTTTTTAGCTTTCTTTATTATAGAAGGTTCTTCATCATATAACGATATTTTAATGTTTGTTAAGTTAAATTCTAATGATGTAATATATTGAAAGGTTTCATCTGCTTTTAGTATTAAATCACCAATATGGCTTTTATAAATATAGGCTTTATTGAAATTACTCTTTTTTTCAAGCCTAATAATTTTCACAATCTAACCTTTTTAAGATTAATAAGAGGACAAGAAGTATATAAACCCTCAATAGATTCAGGATTAACTGCAGCAGAAGCATACTCAAGCACATTTACACTTACTAAATATTCAGCATCTATAGAAGCAACATATTCAGCAGTATCTCTTGCTGTAAAAAACACACAGTAATCAAGAGCAACACCTACAAAATCAAGCACCAAAGTTTCTTTATTTTCTCTAGCAGCATCTATAAACTCTTTATGCATATAAGAAAACCCAGAGTTTCCCTCATCATCAGGATCAACTCCCTTTTGAACATATATATAATCTCTTTTCTTTCTAAGTCCATCAACTATAGCTGAACCATAAGTTCTTGCAACACAATGACGAGGCCATAGAGTAAGAATCTCCTCATCGCCTGTATCTTGATCTATAACTTTTATTTTTGAAAAAGGCTCTTTTTCATGAGTTGAAGCAAAAGATATATGATTGGAAGGATGCCAATCCTGAGTTGCAATTATTGCATCATACTCACCATTTTTTATAAGATCATTTATAACAGGTACTAATTTAGTAGCACCTTTAACAGCCATAGGGCCGCCTTCCATATAATCATTTTGCATATCTACTATTGTAAGTATCTTTATTTTACTCATAACCCAAGTCCGTATTTAGGAAATTTTCTTAAGCCCTATACTCTCTTGTACAGGAATAAGAGCTTCTATAGTTTCTTTTATAAGTTCATCTATATTGATTCCCAACATTTCAGCACCTTTATTTATAACTGTTCTGTCTACTTTAGCTGCAAATGCTTTATCTTTAAGTTTCTTCTTAACAGATTTTACTTCCATATCATCTAAACTCTTTGAAGGTCTAACCAAAGCACATGCTGTAATAAAACCTGAAAGTTCATCAACCGCATATAGAGTTTTTTCCATATTGCTTAAAGGTTCAATATCTGTACATAATCCGTAACCATGACTTTGAATGGCTCTTATAAAACTGTCAGGAAGTCCTTCTGCCTCAAGTATTTCTTTCACTTTAATACAATGCTCATCAGGATATTTTTCATAATCCATATCATGCAAAAGTCCTACCATACCCCATTCGTCTTCATCTTCGCCGTTTTTCTTGGCAAAATATCTCATCACTGCTTCCACGGATAATGCATGCTTAAATAATGAATGCTCATCATTATATTTTTTGAATAATTCAACAGCTTTATCTCTTTCTATGCTGGCCATTTAAAAACCTCCAAATATTATCATAAGTATATACTATATTTTTCTATTTTTCAATATTTTATTCTTATATTTATATAATATTTTAATAACAAAAAAGTTATAATAAAAATTAATATAAAAACGATGATTATAATGTATTAGTATACATAATATTAACTTAATAATAAAATGGAAATAATATGAAAAAACTCATAATAATAACATTATTTATAAATATTATTAGTCTATATGCATTGACAGAAAATGAAAATAAAATGATTAATGCTGTAAAAACAGGAGATATTAGAACAATACAAACTCTATTATCTCAAAATGTAAATCCAAATATTAAAGATGAAAGAGGATATTCTCTTATACATATAGCGGCAGAAAATAATCAGACAGTTGCTATAAATGTACTTAAAAATTCACCATATACAGATTTAAATATACTTTTGGATAATAATACAAAAATAACAAATAACAATCAGTATATAGACGGCTCATACTATTCAGCTATGGACATTGCCACTATAAATAAAAACTTTGAAAGTGTGAAATTATTGATAGATTCCGGAGCCAATATTAATTTCCAAATGAAAGAGAAACCAAGAAGTGAGTTTCTAGCTTCAGAATATGCTAATCCTCAAATATTAGAACTTTATCTTAATAAAAATATATACTTGCTTATGAATAGCGAAGATGTTATATCATTAATAAAATCTGCAAGCATTGGAAATAATGTAGAAAACATAAACTATTTAGTAAAAAATTTAGGAATAGATGTTGATACTAAAGATACTAATACTATGCTTCATTATGCTGTAGGACATGGTTCCATAGAGGCTGCAGACGAACTTATAAAATTAGGTGCCGATATAGACAATACAAATGCCAATTTTAAAACATCTTTACACTATATTATAGAAAATAATTCTAATAGATTAACTGAAAGTGTTAATTTACTATTATCAAAAAAAGCAAATCCTAATATAAAAGATAAAAATGGAAATACTGCTTTGCATTTAGCTGTGATGAATGCTCATAAATCAAAAAAGGAATATATAGAAGTTATAAATGCTTTAATAAAAAATAACGCCAATTTAAATATATTAAATGATAAAAATCAATTAGCTTTAAATATAGCTGTAATTAATAATGATACAGAAATATCTAATATTTTAATAAATGCTAAATCAGAATTAAATAATATGTATAATGGATCCGCTCCTATACATACAGCAGTAAAAAATAATAATATAGCTATAACTGATAGTCTATTATCAAATGGTGTTGATGTTGATATAAAAGACAGTAAAGGATACAGTCCATTAGCTATAGCCGTAGAAAATAATAATTTAGAGATGTGTAGAAAACTCATAAGAAATAATGCTGCAGTAGACAGTAAAGCAATAGATATAGCAAAGAAAATGAACAATAAAGAAATAAAAAAATTATTAGGACTTGAATATATAAATTAATTTTATTATTTTACATTAATAATTTTAAAAATTCTTTTAAATCATTTAAAATATTATTATCTAAATCCCATATATCTTTTTTCATAGCAGACTCAAAACTGCAGTATTTACTAGATTGTTTCTGTTCATATTTATTGCAGGTATCAAATCTAATATAATTATTTATATAGAACTTATCAAAATCTTTATCGCTTATATCTTTATTATGGACTTTTAAACATTCTCTCCAACTCTCTAAACAGTCAGCAAAAACAGAGTCAGATTTTTTTATTGATTTTAATACTGTTTCTAATTCACCATATCCATTTACATTCATAATATAACATGCAAAATCAACATCAAGTTTAGAAGATTTTTCTAATTTATTTATTGATGTAAATTCCACATCATCACATACTTTTTTAAAGCTTTATTTATAAACTCAATTCTTTTATCTATACCTTCTTTGTCAGCATCTACAATAATCCCTATTCTATCGTATTTATCCAATCTTATTTCTTCAAGTTTTTTATCAAGGTTGTTTATGCCTTCTAAACATTCAAATTCACAAATACATTGAACATTTATATTTACGCAATTATAGTATTCTATCAATCTTTCTATAAAGGATTTATCATTCTTGCTTTCAACTATTATTAAATTATTCACCTCTAAACTCTCCATTATTGAGAAGTGCATATTCTAACTGCTCATTATCCCTATCTTTTATATTAATAAGACCTGTTTTTTGATTTCTATAAAACTCTAAATATAAACCATCATTATCTTTATTTTCTTTATTAAAAGCCTCTATACATTCCTTTGAATGAGTAGCAGCAAATACCTGACAATTAGCTTCATTAGATATTTCAAAAATTAATTTCCATAATTTAGGATAATTTGTATAATGTATGCCATTTTCTATTTCATCAATAAATAAATATCCGTCCTTACTAGACCATATAGCACAAATTATAGCAATATATCTGTTTATACCCTCACCGAATGAAGATAATAAAACAGGCTTTTCTCTGTATTTTAATTTTAATTTCAATGTTACTTTATTATTGTTAAAAATTTGTCTAATACCAATAATATTTTCATCAAATATTTTTAATGAATTATCAATATAATCTTCTTTGCCTAAATTGGTTAACTGACCATACAAGGATGCAATATATTCTTCATCAGCTTTAAAAGAATGTATAAAATGATAATCATCTTTAATTATAATTTTATCATTACAAAAATCGTATATATCCAATTCAAATTCACTATAACCAACAATTAAATTAAAATAAGGAGTAGTAATCATTCTGTTTTCTTTTGAAGGATCTTTTATATATATTATTTTTACATTTTTGTTATTAGTTTTAATATTGATAACATTTTCATCATTATAAAAAAAATCTATATCAATATCATCATTTTGTCTGCTTTTAATCATTTGTCTTATATTAGTATGAAGCTTTAAAGCATCTTCTGAATACACTGAAAGATTAACTCCTTCCATAAAAGAAGTTTTTCCTACATTATTCTGTCCGCCTATTAAATTGACTCTTTTAAAACCATCAAATTCTAATTTTTTAAAGCATTTAAAATTTTCAAAAGATATATTTTTAACAAAATGATTTTCCATTACTGCCTCTTAATATTTTAAGAATATTATTTTAATCATATACTAATTATTATATTTTTACAATAAAACAAAATCTTTAATATCATCATAATAAACATTTTCCAGCTTTTTTATGAAATCTTTATTTTTTTGTAATTTACTTTATCATTTTTTAATTCTCTATAAAGCTCTTTTATATCAAGAGTTTCTAACATTAACTGAAGTTTCTTTTTATAATTTCTGCTTTTACATTTATTATAAAATTTTAAAACAGTTTTTGTATGTTTAAAAGAATCAGCATTTTCAAAAATATCTTCAAAATATTTAAGATTATCAATATTCCAAGAAGTTAAATCACAGTTAAAATATTTTGTATTACTAAACATCTCACTCATATCAATAACTTTATGTACATTCCATTTACTTAAATCGGCATTGAAATATTCAGCATTTTTAAACATGCATTTCATATCAGTTACATTAGATACATTCCAATTTTCTATGCCGTCAAAATTCTTTCTTTTACTATTTTCAAATAAATATGACATATCAATTATATCGCTTGTATCTATATCAGAAAGATTTATATTTTCATCTTTAATATAATCCAATAATCCGAATTTATATTTAGGCTTGTATTTCATTAGAATTTATACCTTATCAATAATCTTCTTTATAGGAAGAAGCCTTTCTAATTCTGTCTTTGATACCTGAGTGTTTCCTGTTATAAGACTTAGCACCTTTATATTATCTTTATCATTTAAGGCATTATAAATATATTCCAAACTATAATCTTTATTATAATTACTTAAAGGATATATAACATTTACATGATTCTCACATACGAACTCTTTTTCTTTTACTATTGCTGATTTTATATTTATATTTTTATGAGAACCTGTTACCCTATTAACAGCTATAACATTATTCTTTATAATAAATTCTTTTGGAATATTTCTTATATATTGTAGTTTTCTTTTATTTGGTATAAGTATTTTCCCATCA